>NZ_JAAKVF010000001.1:0-608858 GCF_049175515.1 Aeromonas sp. 600479 | reverse complement strand
TCACTATCGGAGTGGAAGGGGATATCAGTGTCAGCGCCACCAACCTGGTGCTGGCAGAAACGGATGCACCGGTGTCGGTATCGCTGGCGGCGCAGCTGGGTGTCAATGCGACCGACGCGGATGGTTCGGAGCAGGTGACTGGTGTCACGGTGACCCTGAGCAATGTGCCGGAAGGTGCGGTGATGGGGGCAGGCTGGGTGGCTGGCACGGTGGCGGGCAGCTACAGCTGGAGCGGTGCGAGCACAGCGGGAGTGCCGACCTTCACCTTGCCGGCGGACTGGAGCGGGGTTGTGAATGGCAATGTGGCGGGGACCACGGACGAGGGCGGGGCAGACAACAAGCCCTTCACCGTGACCGTCAATGCGACCAACGACGCGCCCATGCTGACCGTTTCGGATCTGCGCATATCTGAAGAGGGTTTGCTTGGAGCCAATCCGGATAACTCACCCAATCCGAGCGATACCACTGATAGCACATCCGCAGAGGCCACGGCAGGTGTGACGGATATAGACAGCAGTGCCTTTACCTTCACTCTCTCTGCACCATCTGGCTTGAGCTCCGGTGGGCAGCCTGTTGTGTGGAGCGGTATGGGATCTACAACCCTGGTAGGTTCTGTGGGAGGTAATCCTGTTATTCAAGTTTCTGTGGATCTCACAGGCAAATATACAGTCACCTTGTTGGGCCCTGTCGACCATACGTTTGGAGACGATCAGGAAGGATTGAAGACATTTACCTTCAATCTGTCGGTCAGCGACGGTGACTTGAGTGATACCAAGCAGGTCAACGTGGTGATTGAAGACGATATGCCCGTGATTACCGGCATTGAAAGTCTGGAGGTGATGAATGTCGCCGCCATCACCACCGGTGGGCTGTTTGGCGTTTCTTTCGGTGCAGATGGTCCCCTGGCTACCGGTGGATTGAAATTGACCGGATGGCCTGATTTGGCTGGGATCACCGAGACCTTGTCAGCAGATGGCAAGACTCTGGTGGCTACTATAGATGACAGCGGGCTGCCACCTAAAGTGTTCTATACCTTGACACTCAATGAGAACAATACCTACAGCTTCAATTTGGTTACACCCCAGCCAACGCAAACATTTGCGATCGGCTCACAGTTTGGTGCCGGTGGGCCAGTCGAGACTATCGGGGTGACTGCTGGCGGCATTGGAGTTCTGTTTGATGGTTTGCTGTTCAATGGCAGTGTGAACAACCCCCAGAATCTGCCGAGCGGTGATCTGGATGATCTTAATCCTAACAATAACGGGTTCGGGATCAAGAATGGCAATCTGGACAATAACGAAGGGTTCAAGGTATCCACCACAACGGCTGTTGACGGGCTCTCTTTCAATGTCTATGGGGTAGGTAACACCAATACCAGCACCATACAGTGGGTAGCTTATGCCGCCGATGGAGTGACCGTCATTGACTCCGGCGAGCTTGTCCTGTCGGGACTCAAAGGAGCTATGCAGTTGGCCAGCATAGAACCAGATGGAGAGTTCAGTCAGCTCTATGTGCGCTTTGTGCTGGATGGCAATGACTCGGTGCGCATCGAAAACTTCGGGGTGATAGACAAGATAACTCCCCCCGACATTGAACTCGACTTCAGCGCTACCTTGACGGACGGTGATGGCGATCAGGCCAGCGCCAACTTCACCGTATCGGTCAAGAGCAATGAGCCCCCTGTTGCCTCAAACATTCTGGTGGTTGGCAGCAATACCTCGGATATCCCAGACAGTACGGGGACGCCGACGACCGGGGATGATCACAAAGTACCCAACTCGGATGGTAGTGTTGATGGTGTTGTGGCTGGCGGTGCAGGTCACGATATTCTGGTAGGAGATGTGGGTGGTACCACCACCAATTTCATTCCAGGTCAGAACTACAATATCGCCCTCCTGGTCGACGTATCTGGCAGCATGGCTGGGGCCCGCCTGAGCATGCTCAAGGCATCCCTGACCCATCTGGCCAATCAGCTCAAGGAGCATGATGGCGAGATCAATGTCACCTTGATCAGTTTTGCCACCAATGCCAGTGAACGAGTGACCATTGTAGGTCTGGACGCCAGCAACGTGATCAATCTGACCAATGCCATTGATGCCCTGGTTGCCAACGGCGGGACCAACTATGAGGCAGCCTTCAATCAGGCCGTGCAGTGGTTCAACAACGGCACTCAGGCAGATCCCGACTATGAGAATCTGACCTTCTTCGTCACGGATGGCAATCCGACCTACTACATCAACGACAGCAATCAGGTTGCCGGTCCGGGCGATAGCACGACCTACACGGTGATCAAGGAGTCTGTCGATGCGTTTGAATCGCTAAGTGGCATCAGTCAGGTCAATGCCATCGGGGTAACCAGCAGCGTCAACCAGGAACTGCTCAAGTTCTTTGACAACACAACGGAAACCGGCTCACAGTTCTACTCTGCCGGCAGTTACCTTGATTTGGCTACCTTTGGTTCTGGAGGCAGTGGCATCAATGCGGCTGCTGGCTGGGTGCGTAGCGGTGATCAACAGGGAACGCACACGGTTACCGACGGTTATTTGCGAATCCGTGAGGATCGCACAAATTCCGATACGGATCGCACTGTGCTGGCGCTGGCCGTGGCCAATGCGATCCAGATTTCAGCTGCGCAAGCCGGAGCAAGCCTGCAGTTCCAGTACGCATTGAGTTCTGTCAATGCGAGTGACAGTTTCACATGGAAACTTGTAAGGCTGGATGGCGGGGTCTGGGATCTGGCCAACCCTCTGCAAAGCGGTACTGTCACAGGTATCAGTAATTCTGGTACTACCTCTTCCAGCACCATTACTACCAATGGGTTGGAGGTTGGGCAATACGGGTTTGTGTTTGAGCTGCTCGATAGCTCCAGCTCACGGACTGCTGAAGTGCGGATAGACAACATCCGGATCGAGCAGGGATTCAACGCCCCGATTGGAGAGGCCCAGATTGTGACCAGTGCAGAGCAGCTGACGGCAGCTCTGACCGAGGGGGATCAGATCACTGTGCTGCTGGGGGCTGGCAATGATGTAGTCGATGGCGGTGCAGGCAATGATATCCTGTTTGGTGATGTGCTCAATACAGACGCACTGGCTACCCAGCTTGGTTTGAGTCTGCCAGTTGGCTCCGGTTGGCTGGTTTTTGAAACCTTGGAAACCAATCATGGCTGGACGCGAGCACAGACTGTGGATTACATCCGAACCCATCTTACCGAGCTGAGTGAGGAGAGTGGTCGTAGTGGCGGCAATGACACTCTGTCAGGAGGCAGTGGCAATGACCTTCTCTTCGGTCAGGAAGGGAGCGACATCCTCGATGGGGGTGATGGAGATGATTACCTGGATGGTGGATCAGGAAATGACTCTCTGATTGGGGGCGCGGGCAACGATATCCTGATCGGTGGGCTGGGGAATGACATCCTGCTCGGCGGTCTGGGAAGCGATATCATGACCGGGGGTGCTGGCAGCGATACCTTCAAGTGGCTGGCTGGGGATGTGGGGGGGACCGATGTGATCAAGGACTTCACCACTGGAACTGGAGGAGATGTGCTGGATATCAGTGAGTTGCTCACTGGCGAACATGCCAGTAAGGAGTCGCTAGATGCCTATCTCACTTTCACCAGCGGTCCGGGTACTGGCAAGTCTACGCTCACGATCGACCTTGATGGCGCGGGTAGTGGCACAACGACCCATGTTATCCAGTTTGACAACATCGATCTGACGCTGGGAGGTACACGTAATGATCAGACCATCATTGAAGACCTGTTGAATCAGGGCAATCTGAAGGTCGATCCGTAACCTTGTCTCGGGGCCGGGCTGGCCTGGCCCCTGTTTTTTCTCAAGGTGGATGGATAAGATAGCGGCTGTAGAGGAGAGGGTAATCATGCAGTCATTCAACTGGGTCGACATTGATGGCATCCGTTATAGCTGGGATGGACAGGGTAATATTACCTGCGCAGGCCAGTTTGGCTATCAGGCCTCGATCGCGGGAGACAGGCTGGATGGGATGGAGATAGAGAATGATGCCGGAGATGTAGCCGGATCACTCTATGTTGATTTTGCCTCTGCATCTATTTCCTATGTGCCCTTGATGGGGGCCGAGTCAGCTCAGAACATGATTCTGGTTGGCCATGATCTGGGGCAGCAGGAGTATCCATTGAGCAGTTTTCATGCTCCTTTGTTGCAGGATTTGCTGGGCCAGTCAGATACCATTGCTTGGTCCACAGAGGGATATCGCGGTGAAGGCCGTGACTGTAGCGCAGGGGGACAGGGACATGTTCTGTCGTGGGATTCCTTCCATTTTGATGATGAGGTGCTGGTCTGTGGTGCGACATCACCACTGGATAAAGTAGAGCGGACCCCAGATACCGGCAGTGTGGTCACCATCAGTCTCGATTTGACCAATCAGATACTGGAGCAGCTCCCGCCCTTGCACGATATATGAATCCATTGGCTGCACGGGCATAATGACCTCAATCTTTCCGATAGAGGTTTTTTCTATGTGGCGTCCCCTTCTTACTCTTTCCGCTCTGATTGTCAGTGCTCCGCTGCTGGCGATTGAAGTTCCGCAAGCGCCCCATCTGGTGGTGAGTGGTTATGCTGAACAGAAGACCGAGCCCGATATGCTCACCCTCAATGTGGCGGTGAGTGCGTTGGACAAGCAGGGCCTCAAGGCCAAGCAGCAGGTTGATACCAAGGTGGCCGCCTTTTTTAGCAAGCTGGAAGGGTTGGGCATCAAGCGCAACGATGTCGAAGCTGGTAACCTGATGGTCTCGCCGGAATATCAGTATGGTGATAACAAAAAGCCGGTCTTGCTGGGGTACCGTGCCCAGCGACAATTGGCGGTGAAGCTCTATCAGCTCGACAAGTTGAGCCCCTTGATGGACACCGCACTCAAAGCTGGGTTGGAGTCCGTATCCCAGATTGAATACGGGTTGAAATCTCCACAGGTTATCAAGGAACAGGCTCGACTTAATGCCGTTGAGGATGCAAAAACCAAGGCTGAATCTCTGGCCAAGGCATTCGGGATGAAGCTTGGCAAGGTGTACAGCGTGGAGTATCGCAACACATCGCCCATCACCGGCTATAGTCGCAACTTCAAGATGGCACAACCCATGGCAATGGCGGCTGCTCCGGTGCCGGATATGGCGGATAGCAGTTATCAGCAACAGCAGATTACGGTCACTGACAATATCGAGGCTGTTTTCCTGCTGGAGTAACCCCTTCCCTCTTCAGCAGATGAACACTGTAGTGGGACAGAGCCATAAAAAATCCGGCCAATGTGCCGGATTTTCATTTTACAAGTCAGAGAGCGAGTTTATGGACAGGGTACGGGAGTGAAGGAGTGATCTCCCAGGCAACGCCAACCCATTTCCGCTCCTCTCATTTGCCAGAGATTATCGCTGCGATAAAGAGTCAGAATATAGAGCATGTCGCTTTTGCCTCCATCGAGCGCAACCGAGAGCACCAAGTCATTATCCAGTTGCTGTGCATGGATGCGACTGGGGATGTCGCTATGGCCGACAAAACGGAGCGCTACCTCACGGTAGTCATTGACCCATTTTTGATGTTGCTCGCTCGCCTGACGTATCTGCTGGTTGAACTGCTGCACTGGCGCCGAGGCCAGTCGTCCAAAAACGGCTTGTGCTTCGGCATGTGCTGCTGTCACGTTCGCCAGGAGGAGAGTGGTAAGCATACCGATTTTGTACATGAGAATATCCGGCTAACAACGACTGCTTCTATGACAACAGAAAAGCCCATTTGGTTCAACGCACAACCCACGGAGGCATATGCCCCTGTGGGTGTGCTTTTTCAGTTGCGTTGCAGCGAGAAGGTGGGCAGTGACAGGTGCCAGTAGATGGCTGCCACCCGCAAACCAAATACGGCCGTCATGCAGATGAGCATGGCTGTTACCCTGTCCATGTTTGCCTCTAGGGCCAGAGTGTAGAGGATTCCACCCAGAATACAGGCTGTTGCATAGATCTCTTTTTGCAGCACCATAGGCACTTCGCGTGCCAATACATCCCGGATCATGCCGCCAGCTACTCCAGTCATGGTCCCCATCAGCACCGCGATTAGCCCCGAGGTGCCAAAATTGAGAGCTTTTTGGGCTCCGATCACCGTAAAGAGAGCCAGCCCGAATGCATCCGCGACGGGCAGTACATACCAGGGCATTCTGCGGGGCAGTTTGACCATCCACATCCCGAGCAGCGCCGTTGCAATGACCACCCAGATATAGAGAGGATCGCGAACCCAGAACACCGGGGTTGCTCCCAGGATCATGTCACGTATGGTACCACCGCCGATGGCGGTGACTGCCGCCAAAACCATGACGCCAAATCCGTCCATTCTGAGCCGGCCCGCCACCAGAACCCCTGAAAACGCGAATACCGCAGTACCAAACATGTCGCTGATGTAAACAATCTGCTCAACCAGTGTCTGCATGGAAAACAACTCACGCCAAATTGTTGATGGGGCCGCGATTTTAGGGGCTGGAGAGCCCAATCGCCAACTGTGCTCGACAAAATTGAGAGTCGACACCGCTTTTTTCTCGCATCATGGACAGGGAGGGGCTCGAGTGTGCCTGTTTACCTCCTTGTTGGAGGAGGGGCGCGATGAGTTTCTGCCACGTTTTAGTGGGCGTTTTTTTCCTTAAGTTTATCCCCGACCTGTCGATATATAGGGTAAGCGGCGTTAATGCGATGAAGCGTTGAAAAAAATGCTAAAGACATCCAAAAACGAGCCGTTAAATAAGACGCATCGGGCACAGAAAATAATAAAGCCTGAGTAAATAGAAGAGTAAATTTAATAGCTTAGGAGAATAGTCATGGGCCTTTATATCAACACTAACGTTTCATCACTCAACGCTCAGCGTAACCTGATGAATACGACAAAATCACTGGATACATCCTACACCCGACTGGCATCCGGTCTGCGTATCAACAGTGCCAAAGACGATGCTGCCGGTCTGCAAATCTCAAACCGATTGACCTCCCAGATCAACGGTCTGGATCAGGGTAACCGTAATGCCAACGATGGCATCTCTGTGGCGCAGACTGCTGAAGGGGCCATGGAGGAGATCACCTCCATGCTGCAACGGATGCGGACGCTGGCTCAACAATCAGCTAATGGCTCTAATAATACTGATGACCGAACCGCGTTGCAGCAAGAGTATACCCAGTTGATGACAGAAATTGACAGGGTAGCCAAAGATACCACTTTTGGTGGTCAAACCTTGCTTAATGGTGGTTATGTTGGCTCTTTCCAGGTGGGGGCTGATGCTGGTCAAACAATTACTTTCAGGATGACCACCGCTTTTAGTATCTCCGGTATGGCATCGGCTACGAAAGGTAATGCTACGGTAACAACAACTACAACAGGTGAGCCCTATTCGATAGCGAAAAATGCGAGCGGGACAGTGACGACCACAAGCATTGGTACTATTACCACAGCCAAAGATGCACAATCCGCCATGGCTAATCTTGACTACATGATCAAGGTGGTGGACAGCAAGCGTGCGGAACTGGGTGCTGTTCAGAACCGGTTTGATTCAACTATTCGCAACCAAGCGAACGTCTCTGAAAACGTCAGTGCTGCGCGTTCACGTATTCGTGATGCGGACTTCGCCACCGAGACTGCAAACCTGACCAAGCAGAACATTTTGCAACAGGCTGCCTCGACAATCCTGTCACAGGCGAACCAGCGTCCCCAGTCAGCCCTTTCGTTGCTGCAGGGCTAACAAAAGAAAACAGGGCGGTTGTTCAGGCCGCCCTGGTCAAGAGATGGAACAAAGGGGTGTTCGGTTCGCACTCTGTTCTATCGGGAGAGATATAATTCTCTACTAGTAATGCCAAGTGTTGTCCAGCTGTTCAGTTCTGTCACGCTTGGTCATATTCTCCTGAGCATATGCTCATCTTTAGGCCGGTTTACCGGCCTCTTTTTATTGTGTCGCCAAATTGACGTCACTCTACACAACCTAAGCACAAACCGTGCCACATACATAATTCGGTCATGCCATCCGGCAATTCCTCTCTCTCCTCTTATGCTGTGTTGGCCATCTGGCTTTTCCTTGCCATATACCGGAGAAAAATTGCCGCGTTAGGCAACAATTTTCCTAAAGCTTGTCTCTGTACTGCCGTTAAACAAAGTGAAGCAATCGAGGGGTGTTCGGAATCCAACGTTTGCACTACTGCGGGTGACCTGTCCGTTCAAACAGACACCCGCCAGAAGGATCAGGCTTGTTCAACCTGTTCTTCTAACGGTGGGATGCCGCTTTGCTGGCGCAACCCGCAGTCGCATGTTCTTCGGGAGAATATTTTATGGCTATGTACATTAACACCAACGTTTCATCACTGAACGCCCAGCGTAACCTGATGAACACCAACAAGTCGCTGGACACCTCCTATACCAGGTTGGCATCCGGTCTTCGTATCAATACAGCCAAGGATGATGCTGCCGGTTTGCAGATTTCTAACCGTTTGACTTCACAGGTTAACGGGTTGGATCAAGGTAACCGTAACGCTAACGATGGTATTTCAGTAGCACAAACTGCAGAAGGTGCGATGGATGAAGTGACCACCATGTTGCAACGGATGCGCACTTTGGCTCAGCAATCGGCGAACGGTTCAAACAACACGGATGATCGTGTTGCTTTGCAGCAGGAATATGACCAACTGACGACTGAGATAAATCGTATCTCTGGCGATACCACTTTTGGTGGTCAAAAGCTGCTTGATGGTACTTATAAGGGGTCCTTCCAGGTCGGTGCAGATGCAGGACAAACAATTACCTTCAAGATGACATCGGCTTTCACCATCAAGGGTATTGCATCTGCGACAAAAGGAAGTGCAACAGTCACGACCACTACCACAGGTGAGCCGTATACGATTGGCAAAGCAACTTCAGCAGTTACTACAACTAGTGTCAGCAGTATTAAAACCGCTAAAGATGCTCAGACAGCCATGGCCAACCTTGATTTCATGATCAAGGCTGTGGACAGCAAACGGGCAGAGCTGGGTGCTGTGCAGAACCGGTTTGACTCCACCATTCGCAACCAGTCCAACGTCTCTGAGAACCTGAGCGCAGCTCGTTCCCGTATCCGTGACGCAGACTTTGCGACCGAGACAGCCAACCTGACCAAGCAGAACATTTTGCAGCAGGCTGCCTCCAGCATCCTGGCCCAAGCCAACCAAAGACCGCAATCAGCCCTGTCCCTGTTGGGTTAACAGGCTGTGATGAGATAAAAAAGGAGCGACGATATGGCCAATGAAATTGGAATTCCGTCATCGGTCACTCCTTCTTCTCTTCAGTCAAGTAGCAAGAGCGGCCAATCGGCCGCTCAAGTGCTATCTGGCACAGCAGAAGAGCAGCGGGGGGCGGCCAAGGATATTGAAAAGCAACAGGGACTGCCTGAGCAGGAGAAGGCGGGCAAGCCGAAGATTTCAGACAAGGAAATTGAGAAAGGGGTACAAAACTTGCAAGAGTTCAGTCAGTTGCAAGGATGGACCGTCAATTTTAGTGTCGAAAAGGAACTGGAGCAGGTTGTTATCAAGGTAATGGATGCCAATACCAAATCAATGATCCGTCAGATACCAAGCGAAGAGTTGCTGGCTATCAGCAAACGAATCCAGGATCTCCGCGAAGGGGATGTGATTGGTGGCGGCTCCCGAGTCGGGTTATTGCTTGATAAAGAGATTTAATAGTTACGTTTGCGAGGAGAGTGAGTATGGCCACTATTACGTCTGCTGGTGCGGGCTCTGGACTGGACTTGGAGTCTGTCATCGCTGCAAGTGTTGATGCCAAGAAAGCGCAGCTTTTGCAGCCAATTACCACCAAAAAGACCAACGCCCAGATCACTCTCTCAGGGGTAGGACAGCTGAAGTCAGCAATCGCGACTTTTGTCACCACTCTGAAGGCGATGTCAAAGGATGATGCGTTTAACAAACGTGCGATAAACATCACCCAGGATAAAGATAATCCGGTCCTGAAGGTGGAGAGTAAGAGCGGCGCTTCAAACGGGCAATATGACATCAGTGTCGAAAAATTGGCGAAGACCAGCAAATTTGAAGGCAGTTTCGCTTCTTCGACCACATCTATGATCACTCAAGATGGCACCCTGACATTTAAGGCTGGCGACAAGACCTTTGATGTAGATGTTAAAGCAGGAGATTCACTCCAGTCCATTCGCAAGCGCATCAACAATGATAGTGACAACTTTGGTCTTAGCGTCAATATCATGAATACCTCCGATGGCAAGGCGGCACTTGTGATTGACTCTGGTGTCAGTGGAACAGGTAAGGATCTGCAGATAACCGGCAGTACACCAGAGCTGGCTGACAATTTCATCTCCAAGCTGACCCAGAAGCAACAAGCCCGTGATGCTGAGATAAGCGTGGATGGCAATAAATTGACCAGTTCGACCAACACCTTCGATGGCACCATTGTGGGTCTCAAAATTACGGTGTTGAAAGAGTCTGAGAGCACCACTACCACGAGCCCGAGTGATGGTACCGTGACGACCACTTACAAGCCAAACAGAGTGGATGTGACGACAGACAAGGCTGGCATCAAGACCATGGTGCAGAGCTTTATCGATGGCTATAACGCTCTGGTGAAGAAGAGCAACGATCTGGGCAAACGCAGCTCTATCGTAGCCGGCGTCAGTCAGAATGATGGTGGCGCCTTGGCGGGGGATGCAACGACCAAGGCAGTGACCAACCTGATGAGTGGCACCGTCACTGAGCCTTCGAACAACTCCTCAACCTTCTCGACCATCTTTCAGTTGGGGGTCAAGATGGACAACAAGGGAGTGCTCTCACTTGATTCGACGAAATTCGATGAAGCGGTCGAGAAGAACTTCGACCAGGTAGTGGCTGTGTTTGGTGGCAAGGACGGAGTTGCTGGTAAGTTGGCTAGCCAGCTTGAGACCTACTCCAAGACAGGGGGGCTACTTGCCAAGCGGGAAGAGACGCTCAATTCGGACCTGCGTGATGTCAACCGCAAACAAGCAGATGTTGCGGCGCAGCTCACCAAATATGAAGAGACGTTGAGGGCCCGCTACGGCAGTCTGGATACCTTGCTGGCCAAGATGAACAAGTCTGCCTCCTATCTCAACCTGCTCAATACCAACACCAAAACCAGTTAATTTGTAGTCAGGAGCGGTGTCTCATATGTATCGAAAAACGATCAAGGCCTATACAACCCAGAGTTTGCAGTCTGAGCTGGCTGTGGCGGATCCCTATCGCGTGATCCAGTTGTTGATGCAAGGGTGTCTCGAGCGTCTCGCTCAGGCCCGCGGTGCAGTCGAGCGTCGCGATTTCGAGGGTAAGTCCCAATCTATCTCCAAGACGCTGGCCATTATCAATGGTCTGCAAGATTCACTTGATCTCTCTTATGGCAAGGTACCCGAAGATCTGTTCGCACTTTATGACTATATGAAAGTGCGCATGATGGATGCCAGCCGTGACATGGATGTAGGCGCTATTGATGAAGTTATGAACCTCATGCTGACGGTCAAGAGCGGTTGGGATGCCATCCCTGTCGATGAGCGCGACAAGGCGCTGGCACAGCAAAAGGTAGGCAGACCGGCATGAATGAGGTCAACGACACTTCTGTGTCAGCCTTGATGAGACTGGGCGAACAGTTGCAGTCTCTACTGGTACAAGGTGAGCTGGTTGCTGCAGAACAGCTGGCTGAACGTTATCTGCATGATCTGGAAGAGGTGTTCGGGTCACTGCCTCGGGAAGAGGCAATCAATGTGGAACAGCGGCAGGCACTGCTGCAGTTCCAGCTTATTCATGATTGGGTGGGTCAGGAAAAGCAGCAGGCTGAAGCACAATTACGACAATTCTCCCAGGCTGGACGTGCATCCGGTCTCTACAAGCTGAATGCAGGTTAGTTTGACATGGATATCCATCACAAAATTCATGATGTAGAAAGTGAACTGGCACGCCTGGCTCTGCAAAAGCAGCAGGAAGCCGCCATGCTGGAAGTACTCCCTGTTCGTTATGATCTCAATATGGCTGCATTTGCCAAATTCATGCCCGCCATTCATGACTTTTTCAAAGCATACCAGCCTGCCAGGCCTTTTCGTTTCTTCTGTAATGAAAATGGCGTTCCCAATATTCTGTGGCTTGACGAGGGCGTCTCGCTTTATGGGGACGATCCATTTAGCGAGGTTCAGTCGCAGATTGCCGAGGTCATTGAACAAAGCGTTTTGCAGTGCATCGATTTTGTGCCTCAGTGGTATATTGACGGCCAAATCCATATCAAATACAACAATGAAATCTCCAAATTAAAAGAGAAGTCAGCGCTGGAAGGATTGCGTCTCAACGCGGCATTACATTCCGATATTCCTCTGGCACTGATGTATGGCATTGGTTTGGGCTACCAGCTCGGTTGCTTGTATGAACAGTGCAAGATCAAGAATCTGTTTGCTTTTGAGCCTGATCTTGACATGTTTTATGCCTCGCTTTTCTGCTTTGACTGGCATCAGCTGCTCGCCTACATGGATGAGGAGTCGATCAGCCTTCATCTCTTTATCGGTGTTGACGAGCAATTACTGGTCGCTGACATGATGGAGGCGCTGCATCGCAAGGGCGCATTCTGGTCGGCAAGCTATTTCTCCTTCTGCCATTACCACTCTCCCAAGCTAGACGCCTTGATAACACAGGTAGAAAGGGAGTTTTATCTGCTTAAGACGGGGTGGGGGTTCTTTGATGACAACATCTATGCACTTGCCCATAGCCACACCCATCTGCAAGATGGCACCCCCTTTTTGAAACGCTGGCGGGATAGCCGCCCCTTCGAACAGGTCCCGGTCTTTGTGGTTGGCAATGGTCCCTCACTGGATCAGAGCATCGAGTTCATCCGGCAGCATCAGCAGCAGGCCATCATCATCGCATGTGGTACGGCGGTCAGTGCGCTGTATAAAGCTGGCGTCAAACCGGATATCTACGTTGCAGTGGAGCGAACTAAAAGCTCTGCGGATTTTCTGAATATTCTCAATGCCGATGACTTTATCAAGGATACGGTGTTTCTGAGCGTTGATGTCATCCATCCTGAATGCAAGCGTTTTTTTCGCAAAACAGGATTGGCATTCAAGCCCAATGAGCCGATGTTCTCCATGCTGATTAGCGCGTTTGGTCAGGCATTCGAGTACGATAATATCGAATTTTCCAATCCGTTCGTTGGTAATACCGGCCTCAATTATGCGGCCTTGCTTGGCTTCAAGCAGGTGTATTTGTTTGGTATCGACAATGGCTATAAAACAGCCGGACAGCATCACTCCAGCCTGAGTCTCTATTACAACGACAAGCAAGAGGCTAAATACCAGGAAAACTTAAAGAATACTTTCCCGGCACCGGGTAACTTTGGCGACGAAGTGCGTATCAACCATCTATTTGGACTGGCCATTCATAATATGGCCCGTGTATTGCGTGATTATCCCGAGATGCAGTGCGTCAACAGTAGTGACGGCGCTTATATCGAAGGGGCGATCCCTCGCCGTGTTGAATCGTTGCAACCAGAATGGCCGGTACTTGACAAGATCGCACTCATGGATGAAGTGATGGCGACTTGTTTCCAGCCTTTTGACATGGCCAGTTTTGATTTTGCCGCTGCGTTGCAGGTGCCGCTGTTCGTTGAGCTTGTGGACAAGTTCCGTGATGACTGGAGCCAGGTAGCCTGTGAGCACAACGCGGTGCTGGCTATGATGCAACGCCATCACGACTATCTGCTTTATCTGTTGATGAGCCGCGAATCCCATCTCTATCGGGTCTTGATCGGTTCAATGAACTATTTCTACGCCAATATCATCAGCCTGATGATGTCGCAGGTGACAGCAGAACCCGAGGTACTGGCGGTCAAGATAAAAGAGGCGCAGGCAATCCTGGAGTTATTTTTCGAGGACAGCAAAGTGATGTATGCCGATGCGTTCGATGGCCATGATACCACCTACTTTACCGGCCTGGATGTGTTCAAGCGCTAGTCCTTGAATCGGATGGGGATGACTCTGTTCATCTCCATTCCCTAACAGTATGATATAGAAGTATTTAATCCTTTCAGGTGCATATATGGCCACCCTTTCCCTGGCATCCACCGCATTTCTCATGCCCGGTAATGTGGCATGGGCTCCTTTGGCCCGACATGCACAGTTGCAATTTTGTCCTCAAGGTCAATGGCAGCCGATGGCCGCTTGTGACGGACATCTGGTGCTCTGGTTTTGGGAGCAACTGCTGACCGACAGCGAATGCCAGCATTGGTACACCTTGGCTGAACCCGCATTGTCCGAGACCATCGACACCTGGTTGGAAGCATTGCTCTCGCCACTGCGGGGGCTCCCTCATCTTTATCTCGGTGCCTGTTCACTGCAAGGCGGCGGTGTGAGTAGCGCTCTTCATCCCTGGATGATGCAGCTGGATGTCTGCTTTACCCGAGCGCTTGCACGTCACCACATTAGGGATTTGGGGCTGGGTCGCTGGCTCTCTGAGCAGGGGCGAGCCCATTGTGTGGACGAGCGTAATCGTTACCTTCTTTCTTGTCCTCTCTCGATGCACGGCTTGACCAGCCTTGCCGACTGGATTGCCGCGCGTTGGATGCTTGATCAGGCGCCAATACGCAAGGTGCTGGTGCTCGATTGTGACAATACCCTGTGGGGGGGGGTAGTGGGTGAAGAGGGGTTGACTGGCCTTTACCTTGGTCAGGACGGTCTCGGCAAACTCTATCAGTCGTTTCAGGATGCGGCGCTTTACTGGTATCAGCGCGGCGTGTTGTTGGCATTGTGCTCTAAAAACGAGCCTGCAGATGTTTGGCTGGTGTTTGAGCAGCATGGCGCCATGAGACTCAAAAGGCGAAATATTGCAGCATCTGCCATTGGTTGGGGCTCTAAATCTCAAGGTTTGCGACATATTGCTGCCAGCCTCAATCTGGGGCTTGAGGCCTTGGTCTTCTGGGATGATTCCCCCCTGGAAAGGGCCGAAGTTCGCCATGCCCTGCCACAAGTCGATGTCATTGAACCACCAGCAGATATCTGGGCATGGCCTACAACCTTGCTCACTTATGGGGGGTTCTCGCGTACCTTCAGTGGTGATGACGCTGTTCGTCAGGCCTCCTATCTGGCATTGGCAGACGCCGCCCGGTTACGTAGCGAGGTTGGCAGTGAACAACATTTTCTCGCCTCCTTGTCGTTGCGTGCGGCGATACAGCCGTTGGCGGTGGATAACCTTGCTCGTGCCGAGCAGATCATCCATAAAACCAACCAGTTTAATCTCTCCTGTCAGCGATATGAGGCGAGCGAGCTCAAACGGCTGGCGCAGTCTGGCTGGTGCTGGCTAGTGTCGTTGCAGGATCGCTTTGCCGATCATGGTTTGGTTGGCTTGGTGCTGATCATAAACCTCACGCCCAAACTGGCATTGCTCGATACGCTGGCTCTGAGTTGCAGAGTGTTGTCCAGAGGGCTCGAATATTGGTTACTGGATAGAGTCTCGGCTGCATTGCGCGAGGCGGGGATCGAGCGCTTGGTTATTGGCTCGAACCGTTGTGCTCGTAATGAACCTGCGCTGACATGGTTGGCATCCCTGTCGTTGACTCCCTGTGATAATCCAGATCCCGCCCGTTTTTCCCATGAGCATTACCATAGTCTGGCGCTCGAACAGCTGAATTTGCCTTTTTTGGAGTTTTATCACCATGACTGATCTCTTCACTCTGTTGGAACAGCAGTTTCCTTCTGCAACCGTCACGCGAGACGACTATCAGTTGGGACTTGGGGCCTTTCCGGAATGGGATTCGCTCGGCCATTTCAATTTTCTGTTACTGGTTGAACAGACGTTCTCGGTACGCTTCGAGCCTGAAGAGCTGGCGACGATGAAACAGCTTCAGGATATTCGTGAGGCGCTGTTGCGGCGTGGTCTTGTGCTGTGATTGAAGCTCTCTCTCATGTTCTTGGCTCCCTTGGGATCGCGCGAGGGAGCGCTATCATGGTTCACTCTGACGCCATGGCTGTGGCCCAGTTTCCAGGACGGGGCAATGAAGCCGGCATACATGCTTTTTGGCTCGGAATGCAGGAGTGGCTTGGAAACGAGGGCACTCTGCTGGTGCCAACATTCACGTATAGCCTGACTCGTCAGACCTGTTTCGACAGGGCGACGTCTCCCAGTGAAGTGGGCCTGATGACGGAGCTGTTTCGCACTCTGCCAGGGGTTGCGCGGACCCGCGATCCTATCTTCAGCGTTGCGGTATGGGGAGCGGGGCGTGACCAGGTGGTTGCAGCAGGGGGTCATGACTGCTTTGGTGAAGAGAGCCCCTTCGCCTGGTTGGCGGCTCACGATGGTTGGATTGCCGGTTTTGCCTGTCATCCCGATCGCATTACCTTCACCCACTATGTCGAGCAGCAACTAGGTGTCGATTATCGCTTTATGAAACGTTTTGAGGGGGATGTCCGCGAGCAGGGAATGGTGCGCCCCTGGTATTGTGACTACTTTGTGCGAAGACTCGATCTGGCCAGCGAGATAGATCTTTCCCGTCTGGTTGAAGCCCTTAAAAATCAGGACAAATGGCACCAGGGGTTATTTGGCCGGTTACCTGTCTGGGCAGTTCGCTGCGCCGACTTTGCCGCGGTGGCAAAAGAGCTGATCGCTGTCCACCCCCATGCGCTTATCAGGGAGAGGAGATGAAACTGCACCATATTGGACTGGTGGTGGCCGAACTGGATCTTGGCGTACGTTATTGCTGCGAGACCCTCGGGCTTTCCCGCTTTAGCGAGCCGGTGCTCGATCCGTTGCAGCGGGTGCATATCTGTTTTGCTTATGATGATGCGGGGATTTGCTATGAACTGATTGCACCGGCCAGTGATGATAGCCCCGTCAGTCAGGCGCTACGTACCCGTCATAACCTGCTCAATCATCTGGCTTATGAGGTGGCAGACCTGGCAATGGCTGCCGAAAAACTGCGGGCCCAGCGTCATCTTCCCCTAGGGCCCAGCCAGCCTGCCATCGCCTTTGGCGGCGCCCATGTCCAGTTTTTCCTGAGCCCCCTTGGCCACATTGTCGAATTGATCGAGGCACCTACCCCATGAGTTTTTCACCCAAGAGCGGTTATCTGCCCACCGACTGGGATGACCAGGCACAGATCGGTGAACAGCTGCATCGGCTGCTTACCCTGCTGTTTCCGCTCAACCGCAGCCTGACCGGGGACGGGGTTCGACAGTCGTTGGCCCTGTGGCGCGAGCACTGCCTGCCCGAGCTGCAGATCCATGAAGTGGCCAGCGGCACCGAGTGTTTCGACTGGACCGTGCCTGACGAGTGGAACGTGCGGGAGGCCTACATAGTGGGGCCGGATGGACGCAGGGTGGTGGATTTCCAGGACCACAACCTGCATCTGGTCGGTTACTCGGAGCCGGTGCGCTGCACCCTCTCGCTGGCCGAGCTGCAGCCCCATCTTCACTCTCTGCCCGAGCAGCCAGACGCCATTCCCTATGTGACCTCCTACTACAAGCGTCGCTGGGGATTCTGTCTGCCCCATCGGCTGCGAGAGGCGCTGCCGGAGGGGGAATATCAGGTGGTGATCGATGCCACCCTGGCTCCGGGCTCGCTCACCTATGGCGACTGGGTGCTGCCGGGGGAGAGCGAGCAGGAGATCCTGCTGTCGAGCTACACCTGCCACCCCTCCATGGCCAACAACGAGCTCTCCGGCCCCTGCGTTGGCGTCTTCCTGATGGCCTGGCTGGCGTCACTGCCAACACGTCGCTACAGCTACCGGCTGATGCTGGTCCCTGAAACCCTGGGGGCCATCGTCTATCTCTCCCGCCATCTGGACCAGCTCAAGCAGCGTACTCTGGCCGGGTTCAATCTGACCTGCCTTGGCGATGATCGTGGCTACTCCTTCCTGCCTTCCCGCCAGGGCAACACGCTGGCGGATCGCATCGGTCGCCATGTGCTCGGCCATCTGGCACCGGGCTATAAAGCCTACAGCTTCCTGGAGCGGGGCTCCAACGAGCGGCAGCTGTGCGCGCCCGGCATCGATCTGCCGGTCACCTCGGTGATGCGCAGCCGATACGGCTGTTATGCCGAGTACCACACCTCGCTCGATGACCTCTCGCTGGTGACGCCGGCCGGTCTGGCGGGCGGCTTCATGGCGCTGCGCCGGGCCATCGAGTGTCTGGAGCTGGACGAGCGCTGCGAGGTCACCGTGCTGGGCGAACCCCAGCTCGGCAAGCGGGGGCTCTACCCGGATTTGTCGACCCGCTATTCGGGCTGGCAGGTGCGGGAGATGATGAATCTGCTGGCCTACAGCGACGGCAAGCTGACCCTGTTCGAGATCGCCGAGACCATAGGGGCGCCGTTCTGGCGGGTGGAGCCGCTGGCGCGGATGCTGCTGGAGGCCGGGCTGCTGCGTCGCCTCAGCCCGCAACCGGACTACTCGATCACCAGATAGGCCGGTCCCGGGTTGTGCGGGGTGCGACGGATGGCGTAGCGATCCAGCCCCAGCACCTCCTTGAGGGCCAGGGTCTCCCCCGGGAAGGCGGGCCAGTTGAGCTCATCGAATGCCAGCACCGATCCCTTGGTCAGGTGCGGCTTGATGAGCTCGAGGCAGCGGCGGGTCGGCTCGTAGAGATCAAAGTCAAAATAGGCCAGCGCAACCATGGTCTCCGGCTGACGAGCCAGATAGGCCGGCAGCGTCTCGGTCACATCTCCCTTCACCAGCTCATGCTTGACGATATGGTCCAGCGGACTTTCCGCCTCATGGGCGGCGAGCAGCCGGGCCAGATGCTGCTCATAGCCCGGCGTCACCCCGTAGGCTCCGGGCTGGATGGCGGCGTCGCTGCCATCTTGCGGGGCGTGGGAAGGGAAGCCGCTGAAGGTATCGAACCCCACCAGCTTGCGGTTGTAGTTGTAGGGTTCATACATGCCGCGAAACGAGGAGAAGAGCGCCAGGTTCTGACCCCAGCGGGTGCCGAAATCCATGATGACGCCGTGGACCGGCACGATCTTCTGATACAGCTCGTGCATGAACAGGATGCGGGAGAGCGACTGGCGCTTGAGGTAGAGGCCCAGGTTGTTCTGCAACTCGGCCGCGGGCAGCGGGCTGGTGTGCAGCAACTCGCTGAAGGTCTGGTGGCGTGACAGCTCTTCATCGGAGGCGTTGGAAATGGCCTTGATCATCAATGGTCTCCTGTGTTGGTGTCGCCGGCCGGGGTCGACAGGCAGTGCACCACTTCATATTCGAGGTAGTCGGCCAGCCCCAGCCAGTCCTGGCGTTCCTGGCACTGCAGCAGGGCGGCTACCAGTCCGGGCGGCAGGTTGCCCTGCTCGGTGAGCACCTCTTGCAGCAGTTCCGGCAGTGCCTGACTCGCGGCGACCGACTGCCCCAGCCGAAACTGGTGCGCCAGGGCGGTGAGACGGGTGATCTGGCCGTTTTTCATTGCACGTACTCCGGGTGATAGTGGCAGCCGGCGATCTCCGCCCCCTCCCTGCTGCAGTTCCAGAATTGCACCTCGGGGTGGCGCGCTATGTAGCGCTCGAGCTCGGTGCGGTAGGCGGAAAAGTTCGGATTGGTCTTGACCCGCCGGCCATGGCCGTCGAGGGCCCAGCTGAGTGCCAGCGCGGCGCTGGGGCCGAGGGCACCGTCGGCCCAGCCCGAGTGGGTGAGCTCGCCGGGAAAGGCGAAGTCGGTGCCCAGCAGGATGACCTGGCGGCAACCCATCAGCACGGCGAGATCCACGGCGGGATGAATGACGCTGCCGCCCGAGTGCAGCACGCCTTTGGGGAGCGTCTGTCGCAGCTGCTGATACATGGGGCTGCGGGAGTAGGCGGTCATGCGTGGCCCCTGCCAGGCCAGCAGGGCTGCCGTGGGAACCGTGGGGTAATAGACCAAGGTGGTCTGGGCCGACTGGGCGGCGGGCAGCCGGTTGCCGTGGATGGCGTCATCGATGGTGACGACGATGTCGGGCCGGATACCGTGGCTGAGCAAAAACGCCAGCGCGGTATCGACGCTGATCAGCAGGTAATCCTGCCGACGGCGCTGCAACTGGGCCTGCAGGGTGGCCAGGTTGTGCTGCAGGGTTGGGCCACTCGCCACGATCAGCGCCTGCTTGCCCTGAGCCAGACCGAACAGGGAGGCCACATCGCCGTCGCCGGCCAGCAGATCGCGGTTTTCGGCCAGCCGCCGGGTGATGTCGGGGTGCTCGGCGTCGAACCTGGCCCGGGCGAACGGCAAATCGATTTCACTCACCAGCCGGTCGCGGATGCGGGCGGCAGCATCTTCCACCAGCAGCAGCTCGGGCGGCAGGGCGAAGAAGGGCTGCCGCACCTCCCCTTCGTCGCCGGCCATCATCAGCTCGACCCTGGGGTCAGTCAGCCAGTCCTGCTGGTCTAGCAGCCGCAGTACCAGGGCAAACAGGGCGCCATTCATGATCTTCACTTCCAGCCGCTTGAGGCTGCTGCGCCCCAGCAGAGCGCGCGGCAGATCGCCGAGCCCGGTGCCGTAGAGGTGCAGCACCGGCTGCTCGGGCAGGCTGGCGGCCTGCAGCTCGGCCTCTTTCACCCGATCGTGCCGGCTGGTGAGCTGGATGCCGTGGAGGCTTAGGGTGGAGCCGAGCCCTTCGGTCAGCTCGGCCGGCAGGCTTTCAACGTCCTGTGCCAGCAAGCGGGGCCAGAGGGCGGGCCAGCGCTGGCTGATGAGCCTGCCGTGCTGGTTGAAGAGATCATCACTCATCGTTATCTATCCACTCCCAGCTCAGCGGTTGATTGGCACTCAGGCTGCGGTTGACCCGCTTGCCGATGAGCCGATCGTAATCGGCCGGGGGCAGGCCGAGGGCGGGGCGCACCGACTTGATATGCGCTGCGGTGAGCTGCTCGCCGGCGGCCATCTCCTTGACCAGATAGAGGGAGCGGCGAAACGCGCGGTTACCCTGTTCACTGGCGGTGAGCTGGTAATCTGCCACACCGAGGGCGGCATGAGCGGTATTGACCGAGGCTACCAGCTCGGTGAGTTCGGCCGGCTCCATGGAGAAGGCGCAATCCGGCCCGCCGTCGGCGCGGGCCAGGGTGAAGTGCTTCTCGATGAGGGTCGCCCCGAGCGCAGTGGCGGCGATGGCCGTGGTCGACCCCAGGGTGTGATCGGAGAGCCCCACCTCGACCCCGAAGCGCTGGCGCAACATGGGGATGGTACGTAGGTTGTATTCGGCTGCCGGCGCCGGATAGCCGCTGACGCAGTGCAGCAGGGCCAGCTGGCCGTTGCCGTGCTTGAGTGCCATCTCGACTGCGGCGGCGATCTCGGCCTCGTTCGCCATGCCGGTGGACATGATAAGCGGCTTGCCGGTCTGGGCGGCGTAGCGGATGAGGGGCAGATCCACCAGCTCGAAGGAGGCGATCTTGTAGGCCGGGCAGTCGAGGGATTCCAGCAGATCCACCGCACTGAAGTCGAACGGACTGCTGAAGACCGTCAGCCCCAGCTCGCGCCCTTTGGCAAACAGTGCTTGGTGCCACTCCCAGGGGGTGTGCGCCCACTCGTAAAGGTCGTACAGGTTGCGACCATCCCAGAGGCCGCCGTGGATCTGGAACTCGGGCCGATCACTGTTGAGGGTGATGGTGTCGGGCCGGTAGGTCTGCAGCTTGACGGCGCTGGCACCCGCTGCTTTGGCGGCGGTCATGATGGCCAGGGCGCGGTCCAGATTGCCATTGTGGTTGGCCGACAGTTCGGCAATCACATAGGGGGCCTGTTCCTGGTTGATGGGGCGATGATCGATCTGCATCTGTGTTCAGATTCCTGTGCCAAGTTGCCAGCCTTGCGGCGCCGGCTGCCAGGGGGCAGGGGGCGCTATCTGCGGTGGCTCGGCAAGATAGAGGGGAAATTGGGAGAAAATTGTTTGCAAGCGATGTGCCAGCTCTTGCCACTCCGCTGGTTGAAGTGGCCGGGCGGCCTGCCATGTCAGATGCTGACCGTCCAGAGTCAGGGTGAGCAGCAGTTGGTCATCATGGCGTAGTTGCCACTGTTGGCCATCTGGCAACAGTTGATAATCGGATTGTGGTAGCAGCCAGGCTGTGAGCCGATCCAGCCCCAGCCCATCCACCTGTTGCTGGCCGCGGCAGCGATAGTTATCTGCTTGCAATTCAAGTCGTTGCAGGGCCTGCATCAGCCGCTCAGGCTCGGCCAGTTCGCTCAGGGTCAGCCGCTCTGCCAGCTGAAAGCGGGCGATCACCTCATCGTTAAACTGTTGGTTGTCGACGATGGGCACCGCCAGGGTCGGCAGGCCGAGACAGGCCCGCTCCCAGGTCATGCCGCCGGCGGCGCCGATGGCGAAGTCGTGCCGGCTCATCAGGTCGGCCATCTGGTCGCTCTGGCGCAGCAGCAACAAATCGAGGTCGGCCAGCTCGGTCACTATCTGTTCCAGCTCGGGCCAGAAGGGGTTGGCGCCACCCGCCACCAGGGTCCAGCTAATGGTGCGGGCCCAGGGCAGCTTGGCCAGGCTGTTGAGGGTGACGAGGCAGGCGCCGGCGGGATCGGCGCCGCCAAAGCAGACAAGGCCCCGTTGCCACTGACTGGCGTGTGGCCGCGCCAGCCGGCGATAGGCGGGGCGCAGCAGGGCATAGTCGGTGCCCAGCAGCAGCCGGCAATCGGCTGGGGTGAGCGGCTGGTAATCGGCGGTGCGGCGCAAGGGGCCCTGATCCAGCAGTAGCTGGCAGTGGTGCGGTCGGTCGGCCAGATCATCGATCACCAGCACGCGGCGGCAGTGGGCGGCCAGCTGGGTTTCGAGCCGCTGGTCAATCTGGTAGTGATCAAACACCAGCCAATCGGGCTGCAAGCCAGGCAACGGGCCGGCGGCGTCCAGCGCGCTCAGGGGATGATGGTGATGGGGCCGCAGCAACGACAGCAGGTGCGCCGGCAGATCGTGGCAGAGGAAGTGGCACTCGGCCCCGGCGGCGTGCAGCCGATCGGCGATGGCCAGGCAACGCATCAGGTGGCCCAGCCCGATCTCGGCGCCGGCGTCGAGCCGGAAGGCAACCCTAAACGTCATCTTGGGCCAGCACTTGATAGAGCAGTTCGGCCAGGTGCCAATCTTCCGGCGTGTCGATGTCGACTACCCTGTGTCTTGGCAGAATATGGCCAATCCCTTCTCCCCCCACCGGGCTTATACCACCCAACCAGGCGTCCCGCGTCCCCCAATAGAACTGGCCGGCATCCTGATAGGCGGGCTCCAGATCCTGAGAGCGTTTCGCCATCTGCTCCGGCCAGAAGGGGGTGACCCGGCCCTGCTCATCCATGCGCACGGCGCGCTGGATAGGGAAGCCAAACTCGGCCACGGTATAGACAAAGGGAGCATTACTTGCGCTCAGTCGCTGATGGGCGGCCTTCAAGTCATCGGCTTGAATAAGCGGGACCGTGGCATAGATGCAGCAGTAGTGCTTTGCCTGGCTGCCGAGCTGGTCGAGCCGCTGGATGGTGTCGATCACCACAGGGGTGGTACCTGTGTGATCATCGGCGAGGCTTGCAGGCCGAAGAAATGGCACTTCCGCGCCCAGTTGACGAGCAACTTCGGCAATCTCCTCATCATCGGTGGAGACCACCACCTTGTTGAAACAGCCTGATTGTTGCGCCGCCAGGATGGAATAGGCGAGCATGGGCTGGCCACAAAAGGGGCGGATATTCTTGCGTGGAATGCGTTTGCTGCCACCCCGGGCCGGGATAATGGCGATGGCCATGATGGGCTCTCTCTGCTGGATTAATGACTGGCCAAAGCCAGGATAATCGATGACAACTCTTTGATTATTTTTGATATTATACTGGTTTTTCTGCTTGTATTATCGATTTTTGCTACGGAATGGCAGCAGTGTGGTCGATAAGAGAGACGGGTCATGGAACTGGATGGCGTTGAAGATGAGTTATGGCGTTGAGCTACGCCCGATAGCGCTGTGGGATCTTCCTGCTTTGCGGCGTTGGCGCAATCAGGATGAGGTGCGAATGCAGATGGTATCCCAGACGCGTATTTCACCGCGGCAACAGCGCCAATGGTTTGCCGCCACCCGTGAGCGGCGGGATCAGCAGCACTGGGTGCTCTGGTGCAAGGGCGTGCGAGCGGGTTACGTCAATCTGAAAGGTGAGTCTCAGGGCGAGCTGCAGGGTCAGGCGATCGCCGATGCGGGGCTCTATCTGGGCAACTCAACCGTGCGGCATCCCATGTTGGCCATTGCTGCTGCCCTATCCCAGCTTGATCAGGGTTTTGATGAGTTGCATATCGGTTGTATTCGCACTCTGGTTCGGGAGAACAATCGCTCTGCCCTACGCTTGAATGAACAACTGGGTTATAGCCAGATAGGACAAGAGAACGGATTTTTTGCATTGGAACTGCTGCCGGCGAATTACTATGCAGCCCGTGAGCGGCTACGGAGATTTTTCAGATGACAATCGCATTGGAACAGGTTTTTGCCGAGGCGCTGGGTATTGATATCGGCAGCGTCAGCGATGGGTTGGCCTACAACAGCATCCCGCAGTGGGATTCTGTCGCCCACATGGGGCTGATTGCCCAGTTGGAGGATAACTACGGCGTGTTGCTCGACACCGATGACATTATCGACATGAGTTCAGTCGCCAAGGCACGCGAGATCCTGGTCAAGTACGGGGTCGCTTTCTGATGCAGGGGCTGTTGCAGGGCAAGCGGGTGTTGATCACCGGTGCCGGGCGTGGCATCGGTCTTGCCATCGCCCGTCAGTTTGCCTCTCAGGGGGCTGAACTGTGGCTGGGAGGCCGTGATGAGGTGACGATGAGCCAGCTGGCGACCACGATTGGTACCGAGTTTGGCGTGCCCTGCCAGCCTCTCTGTTTTGATGTGGCTGACCCGTCGGCGGTCAAGCAGGCCTTTCAACAACTTTTTACCCAGAGCCGATCGCTGGATGTGCTGGTCAACAATGCCGGCATGCTGGAAGAGGCGTTATTGGGGATGGCTAACCAGACCCATCTGCAAAAGACATTCAGCAACAATACCTTTAGCGTGATCTACTGCAGCCAGTATGCCGCCCGCCTGATGCGGCGCAGTGGTGGTGGCAGCATCATCAATCTCGCCTCCCTGATGGGGCAGGTGGGGGCCGCCGGGCTAAGCTGCTATGCCGGCAGCAAGGCGGCGGTGATCGGTATTACCCAGTCACTGGCCAAGGAGCTGGCCGCCAGCCAGATCCGGGTCAATGCCATTGCCCCCGGGTTTATCGATACCGATATGGCGCATGCTATCCCGCAAGAGAAGTTTGCCGAGCGGGTGGCCAGCATCGCCATGGGACGGATTGGCACGCCAGATGAAGTGGCCAAAGTGGCCCTGTTTCTCGCGTCCGACTTGTCGAGCTATGTGACCGGGCAGGTGATTGGGGTCGATGGGGGGATGGTGATTTGAACCGGCCTGATTTGCTGGCCCATCTGGTTGAGGGTAACAGCGAGCCCGCCTGGCGAGACCCGCAAGAGGGGTGGCTCAGTTATGGTGAGCTGGCTCGGCGTGTGGCGCAGTTGGCCACCATCTATCCTGCTGGCCGCCATTTGGTCTACCTGCCATTTGTGACGTCTACCATGCATCTGCTGCACTACTTGCTGGCCCTGCGTGATGGCCACGCCATCATGCTGGCCGATCCTGCACAGGATGCCCGGTTGCACCATGAGCAGTGCCAGCGCTTTGGTGTCAGTCTGCGGGTATTAGAGGATGGGGCAGTTGCGCATCTTGGCGATGCGCCTTCACTTCACCCTGAGCTGGCCATGCTGCTGCCCACGTCGGGCAGCACGGGGTCCTGCAAATGGGTGAGATTGTCGCGAACCAATCTTGATGCCAATGCCGCGGCCATCGCCGAATACTTGGCGCTGAACGGGCGTGAGCGCGCCATCACCTCGTTGCCACTTTTTTACTCCTTCGGTATGTCGGTGCTCAACAGCCATCTTTTGGCTGGCGCCTCGCTGGTTTCATGTACTGCCAGTCCCCTTGAGCGCCACTTCTGGGATGAGGTCAATCGCCATCAGGTCACCAGCGTGGCAGGGGTACCCTTTACCTTTCAGATGCTAAACCGCTTGCGTTTTGACTGGGCCCGCTATCCCAGCCTGATGACACTGACCCAGGCGGGAGGACGACTTGAGCCAGCACTGGCAAAGCAATTTGCCGAACAGGCAGCTGCGCTGGGACGCCGTTTTTTCGTGATGTATGGCCAGACCGAAGCGGCACCACGCATCGCCTGGCTGGCGCACGATGAAGTGATGATTGCCCCGGATGCCATCGGCCGTGCCGTACCGGGCGGGCGTCTCTCTCTGCGTCATGAGCCCTGCTTTCCCGACGGGGAAGGGGAGTTAGTCTACCAAGGGCCAAACGTGATGCTGGGCTATGCCGAGCGCACTGAAGATCTGGCTCGGGGACGTGATATGGATGCGCTCTTTACTGGCGATCTGGCTCGTTGTGATGAGGCGGGCCGATTCTATTTGACCGGACGGCTCAACCGTTTCCTGAAGCTGTTTGGCAAACGGGTGAGCTTGGCTGAAGTGGAAGCCTGGTTGCAGGGGAGGGGCTATTCCTGCGCTGCGACCGGCCGCGATGATCGCCTGCTGGTAGCCATCGAGGCAGACGCGTGCCCCAGTGATGCACTACAGCTGGAGCTGGCCCGCTGGCTGATGGTGCCGCCATCAAGCGTTCGCATTTATCGGCATCATTTGCCACGACGCAGCAATATGAAGATTGATTATCCTGCCCTGTTAACACAACTGGAGCAGCTATGAACAGGCTGTTTGATGCGCCGGTTTTCGGGCTGCCCCAACAGGAAAAAAGTGGGCTGCTCCTTGCTCGCCTGAATGAATTGACGCAGCGCCATGCGCAGGGGTGTCCAGCTTTTGCCAATATTCTGTCGGCGTTTGGTTGGGGGCAGGCTTCGACTTATCAAGAGCTTCCCTATCTGGCCGCCCGCTTGTTCAAATTGGACCAATGGCAGAGTGTGCCGCAAGAAGACGTGTTCAAGGTGCTCACCTCCTCTGGCACTACCGGAACGCCGTCACGCATTGTGCTGGATCGGGATACCGCCGCGTTACAGAGCAAGGTGCTGGTGAAGATCCTGCAAGAGTTTGTCGGCAAGCAACGGTTGCCCATGCTGCTGGTGGAGCAGCCTGCCCTGATTCAAAACCGCAGCGGCTTTTCAGCCCGCGGAGCCGGTGCGCTGGGCCTCTCCTTCCTTGGCCGTGACCATACCTATGCTCTCGATGAGCAGATGCGGCCCAACTGGCCGGTCATCGAGGCGTTTTGTGACAAATATGCGGGCCAGCCGGTCCTGTTGTTCGGCTTTACCTTCATGGTATGGCAATGTTTGCTGGAACCGCTGCGTGAGCGCGGTCTGCAATTGCAGCTGACGCAGGGCACGCTTTTTCACAGCGGTGGCTGGAAGAAGCTGCAACACCTCGCGGTGGATAATCCTGCCTTCAAGCAGCGCTGCCATGAACAGCTGGGGCTGAAGCGGGTGCATAACTTCTACGGCATGGTGGAGCAGGTGGGGTCGGTGTTTGTCGAGTGTGAGCAGGGCCATCTGCACGCCCCCCTTTTTGCCGATCTGCTGGTGCGGGATCCGCTGACTCATCGACCACTCGTGGTCGGCCAGCCAGGCTTGTTGCAGGTGATCTCCGCCATTCCCCAAAGTTATCCCGGCCACAGTTTGCTCAGCGAGGATCTTGGTGTGCTGCTGGGGGAGGATGATTGCCCCTGCGGCCGTCGTGGCCGTTATTTTCAGGTATCAGGACGTCAGCAAGGCGCAGAGGTGAGGGGATGCAGCGACACTTTCCAGTGAGCCGGTCAGATGTAGAAGATGCCGTGTGGCAAGCGGGGCCAGAGGTTGCTTTCGCGGCTCCCGTCAGCGGCTGGCAAGGTTTTGTCACTCGCCCGCTGCCAAGCTTTGCGCCCGTCATCTGCGATTTTGTGGCTGCGCTCTCTGCACGTCTGCTGAAGGAGGGGCGAGAGAACCCGGATCTGGTCGCCTTTGGCTTTTGGTTGCGGCCGCGCCAGATTGAGGTACAGCACAAACGCATGGCAGGGCGTGCACCCTTGGGGATGGTTTTTCATCTGGTCCCCTCCAACGTGCCGACCGTTGCATTCTACTCCTGGATCATGGCGCTGCTGATGGGCAATGGGTCCGTGGTACGTCTCTCATCGCGTATCGATCCGGTGCAAGAGGCCATGTTGACCATCCTGAACGAGCTTTTCTCTCTGTCTGAGTGGCAAGAGATTGCCTCCCGTACCCGTTTCATCCGCTATGACCATGACGAGCGCGTCACCGCTTGGCTGTCGGCCCGGTGCCGCCTTCGCATCATTTGGGGCGGTGATGAAACCATCGGCCGGGTACGGGCTATTCCGCTTTCACCTCGCGCTCAGGAAATTGTGTTTCCGGATCGTCGTTCCATGGCGGTGCTGGATAGTCAATGGCTCGCCAGCCTTGATGCTGCTGCGTGGCGGCAAGTGGTCGCGGCTTTGCAACAAGACTTTACCCGTTTCAATCAACAAGCCTGCGCCTCACCCACCACCATTTGCTGGCTGGGCACTCCCACCAGTGCGTTGCGCCGTTGTCTGCTTGAAGGGATCTTCGCTCCATTTGCAGATAATCCCTCCCTGATGATGGAACGCCTTATCAATAGTCAACAAAATGCCGCCCATGATGGCCAGATGAAGCTGGAGACCTTTTCTGGCGTCACCTTATTGACTCCCACCGCCTCTTTGCGGCTTGCACACATCGGAGGAGGTACAGTTGCCGAATTTGTTGCCGATACCCTTGATGAGTTGCTGTTACAACCTTGGGATATGCAGACCTGTGTCTGGGTTGGCCCGGATAAAACGCAGCTTGAGCATGCGCTCCTGGTATCGCCAGGTTGTCGTATCGATAGGGTGGCAAGTCCGGGACAAGCGCTGGCATTCGAATGGCTCTGGGACGGCATCGACATGCTGGTGGCCTGCAGCCGTCAGCTTGCCCGCATTGAATAGTGGATTCCAGGTCACATAAATCAAGTTATATCAATCAATTAGCTTGGTCAGGCACAGCTCTTGCAGTAATTATTGTGATGAAGGGCAGGAAAGGTTGACAGAGACCGTGCGGTAGCCTTGTCCATTTTCTTTGTTTTGCTTCTTTTTTACTCAAATCCTGGGTTTCCTTATGAAAATCAGCGTACTGGTGCCGGTATACAACCTCGGGCGCTTCATTGAACCTTGCCTGCTTAGCCTGCTGGAACAAAAAACGGATTTCGAATTCGAGGTGATCGCCATTGATGACGGCTCGAGCGATGACTCCTGGTCCATTATGCAGCGGTTGGCGTCACTGTGGCCTCGGCTACGGGCACTACAGAACGCGCAAAATATGGGGTTGGCTAAAACCCAGAAACGCTTGTTGAGAGAGGCGGACGGTGAATATATCGCCTATGTCGACGGGGATGATCTGGCTCTGCCGGGCAAGCTGCAGCGTCAGGCCGACTATCTGGACGCACACCCCGGCTGCACACTTTGCTATCACGAGGCGGAGATGTTTGATGATGAGACCGATGCTCGGATCAAGCTCTTCACCCGCGATTACTACAACGCCCGTTACCTCGAACCCGTGATGACGCGGGAGGCGTTGATCCGCTTCGGGGTCTTCGTCAATGCCAGCTCCATCATGTTCCGTCGTTATGACGGCATGGCTGATGCCATCGATGAGGGGTGCAAGATCATCCTCGATTATCCCTGGCACATCTTGAACCTCTCCCACAATCCGGGGACGCTGGATTTTATCCCCGAATTATTGGGCCGCTATCGCTTCCATACCCAGAGTTTTGGCGGGCAAACCCGCAAGTCGGCTGAGCGTCGTGAACAGTCGCTGCGCGATCTGCTGCGTGCCTGTGACAATGCGGCGGCATTCGGTGCTGATCCCGTGATCATTGCTCAGGGGCGTGCCCATCACTACTACTCTGCCGCGCTCTACTTTTTGCGGCAGGATGATGTCGCCCGCTTCACGCAGCTTATCGAGCTGTCTGTCGATGCTGTGGCCAGGCTAGCCCCCGGTTGGTTCTTCGATGAACGACATCAGTTGGCATGGGCAGAGCGGTCCCATCCCGCGCGTGTCATGCAGCAACTGTTTGGAGATAGAGCGTGAGCTATCAGGCGATTGTCATCGGCGCCGGGCTTTCGGGCGCCGTCATGGCTGAACGAATGGCCAGCCAGCTTGGCTGGAAGGTGCTGGTGCTGGAACAGCGCGACCACATCGGGGGCAACTGTTTCGACGAGTATGATAAGCATGGTGTGCTGATCCATCGCTATGGGCCGCACCTCTTCCATACCGACAGCAAGGAAGTGTGGGATTACCTGTCGCAGTTTACCGAATGGTTGCCTTACGAGCATCGTGTGCTGTCACGTATCGACGGGCAACTGGTGCCTATCCCGTTCAACCTGACCAGCATCGAGTGCTGTTTCCCCGCAGACAAGGCCGGCGCCATGATTGAGGCCCTGCGTACCCGGTTCGGGGATGGCGCCAGAGTGCCGATTCTGGAGCTGCGCAAAGAGCAGCATCCCCTGCTGGGTGAACTGGCGGATTTCATCTATCAGAAAGCCTTCGTCAACTACACCAGCAAACAGTGGGGAATCCCCCCCGAGCAGATCTCCCCCGAGGTGACGGCGCGGGTACCTGTGGTGGTCAGCCGGGATGATCGCTACTTCACCGACCCCTGGCAGGCAGTGCCGGCCGCAGGTTATACCGCCATGTTTGAGCGCATGCTCGCGCATCCGCTGATTGACGTGCGACTGTCGACCCCAATGGCAGAGCACGTCAGGCTGGATTGGCTGCAGAAGTTGGTGTGGTTGGATGGTGCACTATTCGATGGTCCACTGATCTATACCGGTATGCTGGATCAGTTGATGCCGGCGGAAGGGGATTGCTTGCCATACCGCTCACTGCGTTTTGAACATCGCCATCTGGCGCAAGAGCAATTTCAACCTGTCACCACCGTCAATTATCCGAATGAAGAAGCCTTTACCCGGATCACCGAGTTCAAGCATTTCAGTGGGCAGGTGCATCCCGGTACCAGCATAGTGTACGAATATCCCTGTGACTATCAGCCAGAGCAGGGGCTGGAGCCTTACTACCCGTTGTTTACCGACGCAGCCAAACAGAACTATCAGGCTTGCCGCGATGAATTGGCACGGTTCCCACAACTGCTTGCTTTGGGCCGCCTTGCCGAGTATCGCTATTTCGATATGGATGATGCGGTGAGTAATGCATTAAATATTTTTGGTAAAAATATTGAGAAAATACCAAGTAAACCCTTGGTTTCGGTCATTATGTCTGTTCATAACTGTGCTAACTATATCGAAGATGCGCTAGATAGCATATTGAGGCAGACCTATAAGAATCTGGAAATAATAATATTTGATGACGGATCAACTGATGAAACTGGAACCGTCATTGGCAGGATGGCAGCAAAGGACAGTCGCATCCTTCATTATCACCGGCGGCAGCAGGGAATAGCCAATTGTCTGAACGAAGCGCTATTGCTAGCTCGGGGAGAATTTATAGCCAGGATGGATGGGGATGATATTTCGTTACCAGAGCGGATAGAGAAACAGATGGCATTTTTACACGAACATCCGCATATAGATCTGGTGGGGTGTTGGCTCAAACTGTTCGGTGCCCGTGATGAGGTATGGCATTACCGACCTTATGATAACTTTATCAAAAATGCGATTCTGCTATTTAGTAATGGAGTTGGACACAACGCGATTCTGGTGCGTGCTGATGTTTACAAGCGTTTTCGATATGACCCCGAATATACGGATGTTGAAGATACCGAGTTGTGGACCAGAATGGCTATCAGCAAGCCCGAAGTTCGTTTCGCCAACTTGCGTGAGGTGTTGGTGCTGTATCGTATTCATGGCGCCCAATCGTCCATATTGCGCAAAGTCAGACAACGAGAGCTTTACCGGCGTATTGTCAGCAAGTATCTGGATTCGCTAGGTGTTTCAGCTGCTGAGCAAGATATGGAGGCTCATGAATGGCTGGTGGATCAACCGACTAACTTGTCGGATTCGCAGCTATATCGCTTGGCCAATTGGCTGAACCATATTGCGGTACTCAAGCATAGTGCGCTGCCAGATGAGTATGGTGTATTGGCCGAGCGCTGGCATCAACTATGTCAAAAGAACCGAGCCCGCCTAGATATTTATAAGCGCTATCACGCAGAGTTCGATATTTGCTGGCTTCCACCGATGTCTGCGTAATGAAGGGAAGATGGACATGGTCGTTAAAAACATTCCCCCAGGATCAGAGATAGCTATGGTTGGGGGTTGCCGTGAGATTTGAGATCGTCGGTCGGCAAGGGGTCTGCTCATTATCTATTGCTGAGCTGCCTTCATCAGGGTACCTGTTGGCTGGTATGGGAAATTACAGTCAACTGATCCTGCAACGGTTACAAGAGATGCAGCGTCCACTGCCTGTTGCACTGATCGATACCATGACGAGCGATTGTTCGGAAAAGTTCGGTCTTCCGGTGATCGATATGACGCAGGCGAGCCAGCATGATCTGAGCATCATCATTGGTTCTTCTCCCTATGACTATGAGCAGGAGGTGATGGCCAAATTGCGGCAACATGGCTGCCATAGGCTGGTGGCTCTTGAGCCAGAAGAGATCCTGCCACCCTTACTTGATCCTTTGGCCGATTCGTTGGCCGATACAGAGAGTTGGCCGGTGTTGTTACTTGTCTGCATGTTGGATCACCATGTTCAGCAGTTGGCTAGTCTTATGATTTGGCTACATCAGCGGCAGATTTTGTGCAGAGTAGTCCGCTCTTATGATGCGCATGCGATTATGGCTATTCCCCCTTCACGCCTACTTGGCGCCATCATCTGGAATGGTACACCGGCCTACTATGACAGCGTAAAACAGTATCTTCAGGATATGGGGAAGCAATATCTCTATGCCGAACTGGGTTTTTTCCCGCAAAGGGAGCATGTTTATCTCGATAGACAAGGCGTCAACCTGGGGCGATGCATGGGGCTAATGCCATGCCAGAAAGATGACGCTGAGCAGGAGTTGGTGAGAGTGAGGGAACGGCTTCTGGGCGGGCGCCTATGGGTTCCTGGGGATGCCGTTCTTGTGCCTTTACAGATTGCTACCGACACCAATGTGCGTCTCTATTCCAACTATGGAGACAAAATGCAGCAGTTTATTAACGATGTGATCCGCGATTACGGAAACGAACGACTGCTCTTTAAGCCCCACCCGTTGGATCCTCTGGGAGACACATATGATTTTCATGGCCGTGAAATTGTTAGTGGCGATTTCATGACGCTGGCGCTATCGAGCAAGTTTATTTGCGGTATCAACTCCAGCACTCTGTTTGAGGCTCGTCTGGTTGGAATTCCTGTGCACTTTTACGGTCGTTCATTGTTAAGCGAGTGTCCCGATGAGCAAGAGGTGATGCTGCAAATGGTTCAAAACCAGTTCCGGGTTGATGGGAGCGATTTAGTACGAAAAATAGGGCCTTACATGCAGCAGTTTGGAATTGAAATATAACGATGTTTATTCAATATCGGACAGTTAAAGGATGTATAAAATGAGAACGCTGGTGGTAACCCGTGCAACCTGTGGGCAGGTCACTCTGCGGGTCGAGGGACAGTCCGAGGTGAGTTGTCCGATCCCTGAAATTGCACATCAGTTGGATAGCGAATTTGAGTTGATCCAAGTACTGGATTTGCAATTTTTGACCAGTATGGAAGCAGATACACTGTTAACACGTCTAGTCGATAAACTTGCAGTTAATGGTCACTTACAGGTTACGGTCCCCGATCTGGATTATGTCGTGGGCCAATGGCTACAGGCTGAGTGGGATGAAGGGACTTTACGCGATGTGACCTCAGTCGCTCGTCAGAGCTTCGCCGGGCTCTTTGGCCCCCAGCACGATGGTAATCCCATGCTACCGGGCTATTCGACGCATTATTCGGGCTGCAACAAGTCTGGTTATAACAGTAAACGACTGGCTTTTTTGCTTGCCCGCCAGGGGTTGGTTGACATCAACATCGTGACTGATGATACCCACCTATTACAGGCTTCGGCTCGGCAGTCGATGGTGCGTGGTGAGCGACAAGTGGCACCGGATTTGCGTAATATCCGCCAGGACCACCTGAATCGTTATCGGTTCGCGGCAGAGTGCCTACGCGCAGCTATGCCACAACGAGTGCTCGATTTGGCATGCGGGATCGGCTACGGCAGCCAACTGCTGGCTAACCAGCTTAATTGTCAGGTCACCTCCGTCGATATTGAACCCGAAGCGCTTGCTTATGCGCGAAAACACTATAGTTCGCCGAAGATTACTCATCTGTGTGCCGATGCTAGAACTCTGCAGCTGGATTCAGCTTCCTTTGACGCGGTTGTCTGTTTTGAAACCATTGAGCATGTGACGTTTGATGAAGCCCTACTGGGTCAGTTTCATGAATGGCTACGTGCTGGGGGCAAGCTAGTGATGTCGACGCCGAACGAGAGTGTCATGCCTTTTAGTGCCGCACAATTTCCCTATCACGTGAAGCACTATACCTATGCCGAATTGGAGTCGATGCTGACGCGCTGTGGTTTCCGCCTCCAGCAAGTCAGCAAGCAGCAAAACCTCCAGAATCCAGAGATTGTTCCTGGCAGCGATGGCTGTTTCATGATCGTTATCGCGGAAAAGGTGTGAGGTCGGGATGAGCGCAGCATTTGTGCGGTTTAGTATTATTATTCCGGTCTATAACCGGGATGAGCCGTTACAGCGGGCGCTGGATTCACTTTCTCGGCAAAAATTCGGAAACTTTGAGGTCATCATAATCGATGATGGTTCAACTCCCGAGTTTGGTGAGCGAATACAAGCTTTAGTGACCACTTTATCTGATTCTCGCTTTTCGCTGATCTGCTACCAGCCTAACCGAAATGGCGCTTATGCGCGTAATCGTGGCATCGAGGTTGCTCGAGGCGAGTATCTATGTTTTTTGGATTCGGATGATGAGTGGTTACCGGAGAAACTGGAGCGCATCGACCAGATATTAGCGATTGAGCCACATTGGCAGGTGATTCATCATCCGTATCAGAACGTGAGCCATGGTGAGCGTAGTGCACCCTTTCCTCGGGAGGCCCGCCGCACCGATGAGAGCGTTGCTGAATACTCGTTCTGTACTAATCGTGTCGGGGGTATTCAATCGAGCTGTCTCATCGTCAAGCGTGAACTCGCGCAGAGGGTACGTTTCAATGACAAGTTGCGAGGGCATCAGGACTGGGATTTTGCATTGCGGCTTGGCGCAGAAACGGATCGCTTCTTGTTTATCGATCAGGTGTTGACGCTGCGTCATGTCGCTGACGCAGCGACTGGCATGGTGTCCCGTTCTCTTGACTACGCATACTCGTTGGCCTTTCTACGTGAGAACCAACACTATTTTTCATGGCAAGCTCAGGCCGGGTATGCGGCCCATATCTTGTTACCTAAAAAAATGACAGCTAATGTTCAAGCATTTAATCGCTATGAATGGCTGGCTATGCTGTTTTACCCAATTTTGATCGGAAACTGGAAAATAAAACAGCTGCATCTACATTGGCGCTGTATACGGTTGGTTTTGTGGTGTCGCTGGCACAACAAAAAGAATATTGCGTTAATGGGATGCAATGATTACACATGTTTTTTTATCAAAAACTATGCTTCGTATTTATCAATTCAAAGACTGATTGATAAAAATAAGCATGGAGAGTCTTTTTATGGTTGGTGTGTATTTTCCGTGAAAGATCTCGCTCCAGTATTATGGGAAAGTTTAGATTGCGTGGTAACTATGACTGATAAACATCATGAAAGCATGAGTGGTGATATAAAGGTATATGCAGAAAATATACCTGTTGTTGCTTTTTGATGAATTTTATTGTCACTTTTATGCCCTTGCATGATTAAGCCATTGCGGCGGAATTTTAATTATGGTGGTTAATTGATAATGAACAAGCTTCTGGTTTTTAGAACTCATCTTCTGCCATATTCTGAAACATTTGTCTTGGCTCAGGTTTGTCATTTGAAACGTTGGCATGCAGCCATCTTGGGAGAGGTCAGATTAGATAACGGCTTGTCGCTTCAGGGGCTGGAGGTTGATACGTTGCTGAAAAACGAGGAGCATTATAAAAATTTATCAATGAACCGGGCTGTAAATGAATTTGTTCGTTCGTCCCTGTTGTCAAAGGCTAATTCATTTAAGAATGCCGGTTATAAGCTAATTCATGCGCATTTTGCTGTCGATGCACTGCGCGTTTATCCATTAGCTAAGGAAATGGATGTTCCATTGGTTGTAACACTACATGGTTATGATATTAATAGAAATCATGATTGGTGGCAGAATGGGCTCGGTGGTCGGAGCATGATTACTTATCCCGAAGAACTGGTGAAAATGTCCACAGACCCCAAAGTAAGGTTTATTGCCGTCTCAAAGGCTATCCATCAGAGAGCCATAGAGTTTGGTATATCTCCATCCAAAGTGACCCATATCCCGATAGGGGTGGATGTTTCGTATGCTGAAAAATTTAATCTTAAGTTCAAACAGCACAACAAGGAAGTTATATTTGTTGGTAGACTGACAGAAAATAAAGGCTGTATTTTTTTGTTAAGGGCCATGCGCATCTTGCAAAAAAGGATTGATGGTGTGCATCTGCGAATCATCGGTGATGGTCCTCTGCGTAATGGATTGGAAGAATTTGCCAAAATATACAATCTAAATGTTTCTTTTTTAGGCGTGCTACCTAGTGCTAATGTGATGAGAGAAATATCAGAGTCAAAGGTTTTATGCTTGCCCAGTATCACTATCGGTAATGGGGAATCGGAGGCATTCGGGTTGGTTTTGTTGGAGGCTCAGAGTTTAGGGGTGCCTGTCATCACATCATCCAGAGGGGGGAAGGGGGAGGGACTGATTCATGGGGAGACCGGATATGCGTTTGATGAAAGAGATGATAAATCGTTAGCAGAATATTTATATCGGCTTCTGATGGATGATGAGCTAGCCCATGCCATGGGGAAAAAAGGGTATGCTTTTGTAAAGAATAACTTTGACATCGTCAGGCAGACCGAAATTCTAGAGTCATTTTATGATGACGTTGTTAGTGAGTTTAATCGGGGGTGATATGGAGGAGTTTAATTCAAAACTATATTGGGAAAAAAGATATGCAACTGGTGGAAATTCTGGCGCTGGTTCATATGAAAAATTTGCCGAGTTCAAATCTGCAGTATTGAACGAATTCGTAAAGGTTAACAATATTGATAGCGTTATCGAACTTGGGTGTGGCGATGGGAATCAATTGTCGTATGCAGATTATAATTTCTATATAGGTGTTGACGTCAGTCCGTCAGCTATAAACATCTGTAAGCAAAAATTCATAAATGATGTAAGAAAAAGTTTTTTAATCTCTGATGAGCTGAAAGAACATCGGGCAGATTTGGCTATATCGCTTGATGTAATATTTCATTTAGTTGAGGATGTTGTGTTCTTTAATTACATGAAACAGCTTTTTAGTGTAGCAGATAAATATGTTGTTATATATTCTAGCAATACGGATGATAACGAGTCATCCCCGAAGCATATTAAGCATCGAAACATTGAAAAATATATTTCCAGGCATTTCCCGAATTGGTTGCAGACTAATAAAATAAATAATATATATCCATATACAGGAGACCATTTAACTGGTTCGTTCTCGGACTTTTACATCTACCAACGTAGATGAGTTTGTTTTCCATTTGCACAGATTTAAATCTTATTAAAGTTAAATGGTGGTTGAAAGATGCCAAAATTCAAATGCTATGTTGGTGTTCCTGTTTTCAACGAAGAAAAATATATAGAGCAGACTCTACTTTCTTTAATTAGGCAAGATGAAGACAATGTTTGCTTTCACGTGTCTGATAATTGTTCAACCGACAATACATGGAACATTATCAATGATATCTGTGCTCGCGATAAACGATTTATCCTGACTAGGCAAGAGAAAAATGTAGGTGCATTTGAAAACTTCAAACAGTTATATGATATTTCTGACTCACAATATTTTATGTGGCTTGGGGGGCATGACTATATTTCGGATGGTTACCTGTCTGCGATGAAAGAAACCCTCGATCATGATGAATCACTGTCAATGGCATTTGGTATACCACATAAGATCCTAGATGGCATCGATTATGGTCGAATGGAAAAGGCTATCCATACGTTTTCAAAAAGACGAATTGCTCGTTTTCTTCAAGCGACAAAAAACATAACTCTGTGTGCTATGTGTCAGGCTTTATTTAGACGAGAACTGTTGCAAAACTTTGATTTCAGAATGAAGCTTGGTGCGGATTTCGTAATGATTTGTCACTTGCTTTGGTATGGAAATATTAAATTTGTTGAAGGGTATAAATATTATGCCCGCTTTTTTTCTGCAACGTCGGAAACCTCGGATGAGCGAGTTACTGGTCAAAAAGATATATATTTGAGTAATTATGATTTCATCATTTACCAGTTAGATTCATTAGCTAATTTATATGATGGAGACCCGCGAATAAAGCAATATCTAGAATATGAAATCATCCATGCCTTGCAGCAATACCGAGGTATACATAGCCTGATGATTAACGATGATCGGTGAAAATAATGAAAGCAATTATTCTAGCGGGTGGTTTAGGCACCCGGATCAGCGAAGAGTCTCATCTTCGACCTAAACCCATGATTGAAATTGGTGGTAAACCGATCCTTTGGCATATTATGAAAATATATTCTCACTATGGTGTTAATGATTTTGTAATATGTCTTGGTTATAAAGGCTATGTGATAAAAGAATACTTCGCAAATTATTTTTTACATATGTCTGATGTCACGTTTGATATGCCGAATAATCGAATGGAGGTCCATCATAACCATGTAGAACCTTGGCGAGTGACATTAGTCGACACCGGTGAAGATACGCTTACAGGTGGACGATTGCGGCGTGTCGAAGAGTATGTGAAAGGTGAATCGGCTTTTTGCTTTACCTATGGTGATGGTCTCAGCAATGTTGATATTGGAAAACTGATAGAGTTTCACCATAGCCACGGCAAGCTGGCGACTGTTACCGCTGTTTCACCGCCAGGTCGTTATGGGGCTTTGACTCGAGACGGAAATTTGGTGACAGGTTTTTCTGAAAAACCGCGCGGTGATGGGGGCCTGATTAATGGCGGTTTTTTTGTGCTTTCTCCTGACGTGTTCAAGTTGTTGGATAGCGACCACTGTAGCTGGGAAGGAGAACCTTTGGTTGAGTTGGCCGATATGTCGCAGTTGATGTCATTTGAGCATCAAGGTTTTTGGCAGCCGATGGATACGTTGCGCGAGAAAAATCAACTGGAGGAGCTATGGGCCAGTCACAAGGCTCCCTGGAGGGTTTGGGAATGAGACGAGGTCTCGATGCATCCTTTTGGTCAGGAAAGAGAGTGCTCGTTACCGGGCATACAGGGTTTAAGGGGAGTTGGCTGACTATATGGTTGCATCGCCTCGGGGCGGATGTGACGGGAATTAGCTTGCTGCCCCATTCAACGCCAAATCTGTTCGAGGCTGCAGAGGTTGCGAAGATATGTCGACACCATATTTGTGATGTCTGTGCACCGGAACATTTCGTGCCACTGGTTCAGGAATCGCAACCTGAAGTGGTATTCCATCTGGCGGCGCAGTCATTAGTGCGCGAGGGGTATCGTGAGCCTGCGCGGACATTTGAAACCAATTTGATGGGGTCTGTTTATCTATTAGAAGCGCTCCGTACGTTGGATTCGGTTAAGAGCGTTGTCATGGTGACCACGGATAAAGTCTATTACAACCAGGAGTCCATCTGGCCGTATCGCGAAACCGACCTATTGGGAGGACATGATCCCTATAGTGCGAGTAAGGCGGCCAGCGAACTGGTTATTACCAGTTATCGTGATGCTTTTCTGGCAGCACGAGGCGTTGCGATTGCAACCGCGCGAGCAGGCAATGTTATCGGTGGAGGGGACTGGTCCGTCGATCGTTTGATTCCTGACGCAATACGGGCCTGGCAAGGCGGTCAGACTTTATCCATTCGGCGCCCTGAGGCTGTTCGGCCGTGGCAGCATGTCTTGGAGCCTGTTGCTGCCTATATGGTGTTGGCACAACGTCTGTATCAAGAGCCTCGGTTGGCGGGGGCTTATAACTTTGGTCCAGATAGTCGGGATGCTGCGAGTGTGGCGCAGGTGGTGGATTTGGCGGCTTTAAGTTATGGGCTCAGTCATAAGGCTTGGCGTTTGGTGGGTGAACCAGGCCCTCATGAGACCAGTTGGCTGGCGCTGGAGACAGCCAAGGCGCGACATACTCTGAACATTTCACCTCGGTGGTCATTGCCACAGGCCGTTGAGAAGACCATGTCTTGGTATCGCGACTGGTATCAGGGGGGGAGGGCCCGAGACTTGTGTGAGCAACAAATTAAAGCCTACGAGGCTCAGCCATGAATCGTTTTACCCTATTGTCAGAGCCGCTTGGTGCCAGATTGTTGCAGCGTGAAGTGCATGGTGACTCACGCGGTGCTTTGAGCAGACTCTTCTGTGTCGAAGAGTTGTTTGTGCTGGGGTGGGGGACATACGTGGCACAGGTCAATCTGACATGTACGTCCCGTTGCGGCACTGTCCGTGGTCTTCACTTCCAATATCCACCGCATGCCGAGAAAAAGTTGGTGACTTGTACTCGAGGTCGGGTTTGGGACGTAATTGTCGACATTCGGGCTGGTTCACCGACTTTTCTGATGTGGCATGCGGAGGAGCTTTCGGGTGATAACCACCGTTCTTTGCTGATTCCAGAAGGATTTGCGCACGGTTTTCAGGCTCTGAGTGATGATGTCGAAATGCTTTATTGTCATTCGGCAGCCTATGTTGCAGCAGCAGAAGGAGGACTCGATCCGTTGGATCCGTATCTTCAGATTTCATGGCCGATGCCGATAACAGAAATCTCCGCACGAGATCGCCAGCATTCTGCATTAAACGACAGTTTTCAGGGAGTGATAGTTCGATGAGATGCCGACACTGCGGTACCCTGCTGGTCCATCGTTTTCTCGATCTGGGCTTTGCTCCGCCATCGAATGCCTATCTGTCTGCCAGCGATCTCTCCCGACCAGAAGTAACCTACCCATTACGCTTGTGCGTGTGTGACCGGTGTTGGCTGGTACAAACGGAGGATTTTGCTTCGGCAGATCAGCTTTTTTGTGCAGATTATGCATATTTTTCAAGTACATCGACCAGCTGGTTAGCTCATGCAGCCCGTTATTGTGCGCGTATGATTGACGAATTGTCTCTTACGTCCAAGAGTCATGTGGTTGAGATTGCAGCCAACGATGGGTATTTGCTGAAGAACTTTGTCGCCGCAGAGATTCCTTGCCTAGGAGTGGAACCTACCGCTGGTACTGCCGCTGCGGCTGAATCGCTGGATATTCCGATTATCCGGGAGTTTTTTGGTTCCGAGTTAGCTCAACAAATGAGAGGAAAAGGACAAGGGGCGGATCTACTGATCGGTAATAATGTTCTAGCTCATGTGCCGGATATCAATGATTTTTGTCGTGGCTTGAAGTATCTGCTTAATCCTGGTGGAACGCTGACGCTGGAGTTTCCTCATCTGCTGCAATTACTGCTGCAGGTTCAGTTTGATACGGTTTATCACGAGCATTTTTCGTATCTGTCGCTGCAGACTGTGCAGCGGATGTTGGCTTCGGTGGGCCTGAGAGTGTTTCATGTCGAGTCATTAGCGACCCATGGTGGAAGTTTACGGGTATTTGCCTGTCATGCCGATGAACAACGACCGGATACTCTGGCTGTCGCTGATTGTTTGTATCAGGAGGCTGTAGCTGGATTACATCAGTTGAATCTCTATCTGGAATTTCAAGCGCAGGTGGACAGAGTAAAAAATTCACTACTTTCTTTCTTATTAACACAGCATCAAGCGGGGAAGACGGTGGCTGCTTATGGTGCTGCTGCTAAAGGCAATACATTGTTGAACTATGCCGGTATTCGTCCCGATCTGCTGCCCTATGTTTGCGATGCTGCAGGCTCGAAACAGGGGCGATTTATGCCTGGCAGCCATATTCCAATCTTCTCGCCGGAAGTACTGATGGCTAATCCACCAGATTTTGTCCTGATTTTACCTTGGAATTTGGCTGATGAAATTAGTTGTCAATTGGCACCCCTGAGGGCAGCAGGAACTCGTTTCGTTGTTGCGGTTCCTCATCTGGAGTTCCTATGAGTGAGCGTATCTTATATACCAAACCATCTATCACCGAGCTAGAAATTGGCTACGCCACCGATGCGGCGACTAACGGCTGGGGTGAGCGCTGTTACGAATATATTGACCGCTTTGAACTGCTTTTTCGTAACTATTTGGGAGTGAAATATGCGATTGCCACGTCAAGTTGTACCGGCGCCTTGCATATGGGGATGGCTGCGTTAGGAATAGGAGCTGGCGATGAAGTGATATTGGCGGATAGCAACTGGATTGCCAGTGTTGCACCCGTCGTCCATCTGGGGGCGACGCCTGTTTTTGTCGATATCTTGCCGCACTCTTGGTGCCTTGATCCTGAATTGGTTGAGGCGGCAATTACGCCGCGCACCAAGGCCATCCTAGCAGTACATCTGTATGGTAATCTCTGCCATATGGATCAGTTGCTGGCTATTGGTGAGAGATATGGCATTCCGGTGATTGAAGATGCCGCTGAGGCGATTGGCTCTGTGTATCACGGACGGCGAGCTGGCTCCATGGGCTGTTTTGGTGCTTTCTCATTCCATGGAACCAAAACCCTGACTACAGGGGAGGGTGGCATGTTTGTTACCAACGATGCTGACCTCTATGAACGTGTGTTAACGCTCAGCAACCACGGCCGGGCTCGTGGACAGACTCGTCAGTTCTGGCCTGACGTTGTGGGTTATAAATACAAGATGTCGAACATTCAGGCTGCGATTGGCTGTGGCCAGATGGAACGAATCGAAGAGTTAGTTTCGCGGAAGAGATATATTTTAGATTGCTATCGGCGTGAATTATTGTGTGTCGATGGAGTCAGAATGAATCCAGAACCGATCGGTACGATTAACGGTGCCTGGATGCCAACTATTCTGATTGAAAAATCAGGTTCGGAGGCAGTTGAACAGCTGAAATTTAAATTCAGCACTGAAAATATAGATGCGCGAGTATTTTTTCATCCATTGTCATCTCTGCCCATGTTCATGCAAAATAACTGTAATGCTCTCGCGAAATTTATATCTAAAAGTGCGCTAAATCTTCCAAGCTATCATGATATGAGCGATGAATCTCTAGAGAAAATCATCAAAATCATTCGTTCCGTGCTGAAGAGTAATTAGAGAGATGAATAATCAAAAAATTAGTCAGTTGTTATGTGAACACTATTCAAATACATTCATTAAGCATGGCCGAAACTCCAAAGGGGTTGATTGGGGTGATAATAAAACAGGTCATTTATTGCGCCTTGAGAAAATGCTGAATGTCATAGATGTGACTAGTGTTTCAACCGCCAGCTCAATCTTGGATGTCGGCTGCGGATATGGAAGTTTGCTTGAGTTGATCAGACAAAAAAAAATGCCCGTAAAATACACTGGAATCGATATCAGTTTGCCCATGATTAATTCAGCAAAGAGCCTCCATCCTAACGATGAATGGAGGTGTATTGATATATTGAATGATTCGTGTTCTGGGCAATATGATTATGTCGTTTGCAATGGTATTTTGACGCAAAAACTGAATGTCAGTCATAAACTAATGGATCGCTATGCTCATGAACTAATAAAAAAAATGTTTAGCTTGTGTCGTGTTGGGATTGCCTTCAATGTCATGACAACCCATGTTAACTTTCAAGTTGATAATTTGTATTACCGAAACCCGGCGGAATTGCTCGCCTGGTGTATGAGTGAGTTATCATCGAAAGTTAGAATTGATCATTCTTATCCTTTATTCGAATACACTGTTTATTTATATCGGGATGTGGATAATAAAGATAAGGATTGTGATATGAAATATAATTCGGCGATAAGTTCAGTATGATGCGGCTTGGTATTATTGCTTCAAGCGGTGGTTCTGTATTCGCGACAGGCATTAACTTGCTAAAGTCGTGTGGCTATGAAGTATCTGCATATGTGGTTACGGATCGTGAATGTGGGATAGAAAGAGCCTGTGACGAGTTAGGTGTCTCTTACACTAGAATAATTGATAATGATAATGTTGGCTTTTCATGTAAAGCCAGCCAGTGGTTATTTTTTGAAAATAATGTCGACTGGGTTTGTCTTTTTTTTACCAGGCTGATCAGCTCGTCGATATATTCATTTAAACCGTGCATAAATATACATCCTTCTTTGTTGCCTGCGTTTCCTGGATTTAACTCTCTGCAGCGGGCCTTTGAAAAAAAGGTCCGATTTGTTGGCGCAACAGCTCACTTTGTTGATGGAAGTACGGATGGTGGCGAGCTCGTGGCTCAAGTGGTTGGCTCTGTAGTCAATATGCATGATATACAGCAATTAGAGCGGCTCTCTTTTGCGCAGAAGCTATATATATTTCTTGTTTTGTGTGAGTCAGTACTTCTGGATGGCGTTAGTTATTTATACAAGTCTAAAGACAACTTAAACACATACCCCGCGCATTCATGGAACAGCCAGTCTCTCAGGAGTAAAAAATTAGCAGATGCCTTCGAAGACTTTTTGAAAAGTGAGAAAATATATTGGATACGGTAATGGTCGATAACAAACGAGTTGTCATATCACAATCCATGTACTTCCCATGGGTTGGATTGCTTGAGCAAATCCGTCTAGCTGATATTTTTGTACACTATGATGATGTTCAGTTTTCTCGTGGTTTTTTCAACCGTGTACAAATTAAAACGTCAAGAGGCATTGTCTGGATGACTGTTCCTCTAAAAAAACATCATCAGAAAGAAAAAATAAATGAAATAGAAATTGACAACTCAATAGATTGGCAAAGACAACACAAAATCCTTCTCAAGGAGGCATTTTCATTTGCTCCCTATTGCCAAGATGTTATGGATATTGTAGATGGAGTTTTCTCTTTACCCTGTAATACATTAAATGACCTATCAAGACGTTCGACTGTCGCATTGGCCGAGTACTTTGAACTCGTTCCATCCACTATTTTTTATGAATCTAGCCAATTAAATGTGTCCGGCAATAGCACTGACAGATTACTTGGAATTGTTAAAAGACTTGGTGGAAATATATATGTCACTGGGCACGGTGCTAAAAATTACTTAAACCATGAGCAATTTTTAACATCTGGTATTTCTGTTGAATATATGAACTATCAGAAAGCAGCATACCCCCAATTATTCGGAAACTTTACTCCTTACGTGTCAGCTCTTGATCTGATTGCAAATTGTGGGGCTCATGGGAAAAAATTTATCCATTCTGGAACTATACCTTGGCAGGAGTTTGCTGATGAATCATAATGATCTATTCAAAGAAGAAGTTGAGACAAATATTCGCTCTCTCGCGTCAGATATGGATCTACAAGCTTTATCAAGGATCTGGATTAGGGAGATAGCCCCCCATAAATGGTCATATAACTTTCGATGGATGGGAAGGCCTGCTATACAGTTTCCGAATGACGCATGGGCAATGCAGGAGTTGATTTGGGAAATACGTCCAGATCTTATTATTGAGACCGGCATTGCTCATGGTGGATCACTTATATTTAGTGCTTCGATGCTGGCACAACTAGATTTGTGCGAAGCCATTGAACGTGATGAAAAATTTGATGCTAAACGATCAGAACGGAAAGTCATTGGAATTGATATTGATATTCGGAGTCATAATCGAGAAGCGATTGAAAAACATCCAATGTCATCAAGGATTCACATGATTCAAGGATCAAGTACGGATGAAAAGGTGATTTCTGAAGTCAGAGAGCTTGCACGGAAATATAACAGAGTACTCGTTTGTCTAGATAGCAACCATACGCATGACCATGTTCTTGCCGAGTTAAACGCGTATGCATCATTGGTCAGCGTCGGTAGTTACTGTGTTGTATTTGATACCATCATTGAAGATATGCCAGATAGTCTGTTTCCAGACCGACCGTGGGGGAAAGGTAATAATCCTAAAACAGCTGTTTTCGAGTTTATGAAAAACTGCTCTGATTTTTGTATCGACGAGAATATTGCCCATAAGCTGCTTATAACTGTAGCTCCAAGTGGATTTTTGAAGCGACTCAAATAATCAGCGACACTACAACATCAGATATAAAATACAGGAGCTATATGTATAAAAGAATTTATTTCGACATTTCTGGGGTTTGTAATGCACACTGTCGATATTGTGTAAGTGGTAAAGATTCAATATCTGGCTCTGAACATCGTAAACAGGGAAAGTTTATCGATATTGAGACCTTTTCTGGGGCCATCACTCATATGCTGAGCAAAAAAATAATTGCTCCTGACTGTGAGGTTATTCTATATAGCTGGGGGGAGCCATTCTTACACAAAGATCTAAAAATGATAATAGATATATTAAATCGCAATGAGCTATTTTATAGCCTCAGTACTAATGCATCTATATGTATATCATTTAATGAGGAACAGATATCTCGTCTAAAAAATATAACCTTTTCAATGCCTGGCTTTAGTCAGGACTCATACGATAGGATTCATGGTTTCAAATTTGACAGGATCAAAAATAATATCTCTGATATGGTTTTATCTCTTCGTTCTAGTCGCTATACAGGCCCCATAAATCTTGCTTATCATATATACAAGTTTAATCTGCATGAAATAAGCTTGGCAGCAAATTTTGCAAAGGAAGTTTGCATAAATTTCGTTCCGTCACTTGCATATTTAAATGGTTACAACATGTTTCGCCACTTTCTGACAAAGGCTATGAAACCTAACCAAATTGAGGTGATTTCGACGGAAGTTTTCACAGAACATCTGGGGAAGATGCAGCGACAAAGACCTACCGATTATATTTGCCCACAATTCGAACGACTTTCGATCGATGAAAGCTGCAATGTACTTATGTGTTGCGGGATGGAAAAAACATGTGGCGATAGGGGACTCGTTGGTGATTTATTTAAGATGGATTTCAACGACATCCAAGAACGAAAGAGAGAGATGACCATTTGTGATGAATGTACATCCCTTGCTATTGATTATATAGGCCATAATTCGATTGGGATTATTGATTTCCTCAGGCTGTATGGCGAGTTGTTCAGCGTTGTTGATTACGATAGCAACGAAAAACAGATGGGGGGGGATATATATGTGTATGGCACGGGTGAAACTGCCGATGCCTTATTTGGCTCATTTTTGAACAATAAATTGTTTAATGTGAATGGTGTAATTCATGGGCAGTCTGTAGAAAAAAATATATTTTTTAGAGGTCATAAAGTTGAAAATATTGATGTGCTAAAAAATAATCCAAGTCAAAAAGTATTAATAGCTTCGTTGTCATCCAAGTCAATCGATGAGATATATCATATGCTTCGTCGTGAATTTAAAATAACTAACCCTATTATAAAATTCGAAATCAACATATAGTTTTCATATTTTTGATGGTATTCGACTTATTTGGATTTGATATTTTTCAAATGGTATATGACCTTCTCCTGTTGCTTGGTCAAATCGGGATAGATAGGGATTGATATACTTTGTTGATAAAATATTTCGGATGTTGGGTGTTTTTTGATTACCATATGGTGAAATGGTTGAGAATAGATTGGCATGTAGTGCACATTAACTCCGAGTCCTGCAGAACGCAGTTGTTCAAAAAAAACCTTTCGATCATCTGCGGGTATCTTTATTACAAACAGATGCCATGCCGAGAGACGCCCCTCTCGGTTGGCTAGGATCTCAAGCCCCAGGCTAGGCAGTTTGGCCTGATAACGTGCGGCAATAGTGCGGCGCTTGGTCAGAAATTCCTCCAAGCGTACCATCTGGCTCACCCCCAGTGCAGCCTGAATGTCGGTCATGCGGTAGTTGAAGCCGAGCATCTGCTGCTCGTAGTACCAGGGGCCATCCGGTTCATTGATGAAGTCTTCCGGTTCGCGGGTGATGCCGTGGCTGCGGAGCATGCGCATCGTCTTGGCGAGCACAGGGTCGTTGGTCATGGCCATCCCCCCTTCACCGGTGGTGATGATCTTCACCGGGTGGAAGCTGAAAACGGTTATATCGCTGTAGCGACCATTACCGGTTGGTTCATCGTGATAGCGAGCTCCCAAGGCGTGGCAGGCATCTTCGATGATCCGAAAGCCATACTCTTGTCCCAGGCGGCGGATCTCCTGCATGTCGCAGGGGAGGCCGGCAAAGTGCACCGGGATAACGACTTTGGGCAACTTACCCGCCGCTTTAGCAACAATTAGTTTCTTTTCCAGCTCCAAGGCGCACATGTTGCCGGTATCTGGCTCAATATCGACGAAGTCGACTTGTGCACCGCAGTAGAGAGCACAGTTGGCGGATGCAACAAAGCTGATGGGGGATGTCCAGACCCAGTCGCCGGGGCCAACGCCAAGTGCCAGACAGGCGATATGCAGTGCTGCTGTACCTGAATTGACCGCAACCCCGAATTTAGCGCCACAGTAATCAGCTACTGCTTGCTCAAAGCGGGGGACAACGGGCCCCTGGGTCAGGAAGTCGGACTTGAGAACATCCACAACAGCATCGATATCTGCTTGGCTGATGGATTGGCGGCCATAAGGGATCATTCAGCACTCCCCTTTTGGTTCATTTTCAAAAGCTGTTCAATGGTAAAAAAGTGAGGGTTGCTGCGAGAGTTATATTCGAAGCCCTGTTCTACCATTTTTCCTTTTTCGCCCGCCGCTGTTTTGGAGAAATCGTTGTTGCGATTATTGAAGTTGATGGTTGGGCCAATCACGAAGAAGTCATCAAACTCGAAGGTGTGATAAGAGTCATCGGCAGGACACATCACTTCATGGAGCTTCTCTCCCGGACGAATACCGATGATCTTGTGTGGCAGGTGAGGGGCCATGGCGCTGGCGAGCTCGGTAATACGGACCGATGGCAATTTTGGAACAAAAATCTCTCCTCCTTTCATGCGGCCAAAATTGTCCAGCACGAAATCCACCCCTTGCTGCAAGGTGATCCAGAAACGCGTCATCTCCTCATGGGTGATGGGCAACGCATCTGCACCCTGGTCAATCAGCTTCTGGAAGAAGGGGACGACAGAGCCGCGAGAACCCACCACGTTACCGTAACGAACCACTGCAAAACGGGTGGGATCCTGCCCCGCGATATTGTTTGCTGCCACGAAGAGCTTGTCTGATGCCAGTTTGGTGGCACCGTAGAGATTGATTGGATTGGCAGCTTTGTCAGTGGAGAGGGCAATAACTTTTTTGACTTGATTGAGCAAAGCGGCCTGGATGACGTTCTCAGCACCATGGATATTGGTTTTAATACACTCCATGGGGTTGTATTCAGCGGCTGGAACCTGTTTCAGTGCTGCTGCATGAACCACGTAATCGACGCCACGCATTGCCATGGTGAGCCGGTTGGCGTCTCGGACATCACCGATAAAATAGCGCATGCAGGGGTCGTTAAACTCCTGCTGCATCTCGAACTGTTTCAGTTCGTCACGAGAATAGATGATGAGCCGTTTCGGCTTATAACGTTCCAGTACTGTCTTGACCAATCGTTGGCCAAACGAGCCGGTGCCACCTGTGATCAGTAGCGTTTTATCGTTGAACATTGTGGGCATCTCGTCATAAAAACAGTAGATGAATCATATGCTAGCAAATAAAGTACCAGCTTTTTTGGCAAAGAGTGTGATCCATTCACAAAAACAGTTTTAAAGATTTGGGCGCACCCAGACCACCTCGGATTGGCTCGCATCAGTAGAGCTTTATCAAGATGTGCTGGAGCTCTGTGTGCTTAGCTGAATAGCCTGGCAAACCTCTTCAACCCCCTTGAGGGCTCTCGGGGTGAAGCGGTGCAGCTCATCCGAGTTGATCAAATCGAGTCGCTGATGCTGCACCGCGTCGAGATTTGGCCACTTTCGCCAGTGACGCAGGGCGTCAGGATCTTGACTCCCGGCCAGGAGCAGAGAGGGGTTGGCCCTGATCACCTGTTCCATGTCAACTTGAGGATAGGGGGTCTTGGCATTCGCCATGATGTTGATCCCGCCGCAGAGTTCGATGGCCTGCGCAGGCCAGGCGTTACCGCTCACGCTGGTGAGCGGCGGGTACCAGAGCTGGTAGAACACTTTGACGCCGGTTGGTTGGCCATAGCGCTGTTGTAGGGAATGCAGGCGTGCCAGATAGCGATCGGCGGCTTCGTTGGCGCTCTTTTCCACCCCCAGCAATTTGCCCAGCGCCCGCATCTCGGTGGCCAGCGAGGCAAAATCGGTGGGCTCCGAGTAGAAAACCGGGATACCCAGCTGCTCCAACGGGGCCAGCATCCGTGATTGAGCCGAGCGCCAACCGAGAATGAGATCCGGCTTTTGCGCCAGCACTGCCTCGACGTTGATGCTGCGATAATTCGCCACCTTTGGCTTGGTTTTGACCTCGGGGGGATAGTCTGAAGCATCGTCGATGGCCACCAGTTTGTCGCCGGCGCCAATCTCGTAGAGCAATTCGGTCAGGTGAGGAACAACGCTCACCACCCGAGTCGGCGTGGCGGCCAGCAGGGCACCGGGCAACCAGGCAAGCAGCACGCAGGGCAGCCAGATCGGCAAGCGCAACCATCTAACCATGAAATAACCCCGCAACAGTGACAAGCAGCGCCAGCATCAACCAGCCCCAGCCTATTGCTTGCAGAATATTGAGGACCTTGCGTGGTGACTCTCCACCGGGGTCACCACTGCTGCCAAGTACTGGCCAGCGTTGCAAGGTTCCCTGATAGTAGCGAGGGCCACCAAGGCGGATCCGGCACTTGTCTACCAGCAGAGTGAGCAGCATCCCCATGGCGGGATAGGGCCAGAGCGCGCCACTGCGCAGCAGCTGTGCTGCATGTTTGAGACGGCTTGCCAGCAGTGGCAGCCCCAGCAGCAAAATGACGGAGGCATTGAGCCCCTGATAGAGGGCACTGGCGGCGCGACCAAAGTGGTCGAAGGCGGGGTCTTTGCGACTCCAGCTCTGATTCATCAGCTGTACCAGCCGCCAGAGCAGGGCGCCCTGTACGCCAGCCAGGGCAAATCCCAGCAGCGGGCCAGCCCATTGGCCGACCAGACGCAGGGCGCAGCTCTCCGTCACCGCTTTGGCGAGACCCATGGCCGAGAGTTTGCCGGTCTCCCGTTTGAGCCAGGGGGTGGACTGCAATCTCGCCAGCGGCAGGGTCTCCTGGGTGGCGAGCGAGCGGGTGGCATGGGCGAGTTCGCGCAGCGGGCGGGATTCGAGCATCAGCAGCAGGAACAGCAGATCGAAGATCGGTTCGCTCAGGGCCAGATTGCGCAGCGACCAGAGCCCGGCTGCGCAGGGGAGCCAGACTACCAGCATTGCCAGCAGGCCGGCCTGCATTTGCTGGCCGGGTGAACCATCGGGTCTGTGTACCTTGTGCCCCAGCCGGGTCAGCAGGGGCGTGACGGCCGAAAGACGCAGATGGGATGGCCACGGGATCACCGTCTCCAGCAGGGCTGCCCCCACCAGAATGACCGCCGTCGTCGAGAGGAGGGCGTCGGCCATCAAATCAAGCGAGCCAGTTTCGATCACAGCTTGCCGAGCATCTTGATGATCACTTCGGCGGAGTGCTTGCCGGCCACTTCGATGAAGGCATCGAAGGATTCAACCTGTTCCTTGCCGGCGATATCGGACATGGCGCGTACTACCAGATAGGGCACTTTGAACATGTGGCACACCTGACCGATGGCGGCACCTTCCATCTCGACCGCCAGCATCTGCGGGAAGTCGGCGCGAGCCTTGGCGATGGCGTCCGGTTTGCACATGAACTGATCGCCGGTGCAGATAAGGCCGACCTTGGTCTGGTGCTTGCCCTGCTCGGCGATACAATCCTGAGCGACCGCGATGAGCTTCTCGTCGCAGGGGAAGGCGGCGGGTTGTTGCGCCATCTGGCCCATCTCGTAACCAAAGGCGGTCACGTCCACATCGTGGAAACGCATCTCGCTGGCGATCACCACATCACCGATGTGCAGATCCTGGGCAAAGCCGCCCGCAGAGCCGGTATTGATGACGCAGTCGGGGGCAAATTTTTCCAGCAGCAGGCTGGTGGCCACGCTGGCGGCAACCTTACCGATACCGGAGCGGGTCAGGATCACCTCTTTGCCTGCCAGCATCCCTTGATAGAACTCGCAGCCGCCCAGTTGCAGGGTAGTGGGGTTGCTCATCTGGCTGCGCAGCAGGGCTACTTCTTGCTCCATGGCGCCGATAATACCTACTTTCATTGCTGACCTCGTCTTGATAGCCGTGTGGCTGAATTTAAGTTGCTGTAGATCATAACAAAAGATGTCGTCGGCGCCGAGAGGCGCAAGCGAAAGGAGAGATGAAACGCGGCGCTCCATATGGGAGCGCCGCAGGTGACAAAAAGCATTGATGAGGCAGGGAGAAGGCCTTTAGCCGAGCGCGGTATCGAGGGTCATCATCAGGGCAAAGCCTGCCATCAGGCCGAGGGTGGCATAGGTCTGGTGACCGTTGCGGTGGGTCTCAGGGATCACCTCGTGCGAGACCACAAACAGCATGGCGCCGGCGGCGAGCCCCAGTCCGATGGGATAGGCGATGGCAAGGCCGCTGGAGAGCCCGACCCCGAGCAGGGCGCCAACCGGTTCGAGCAGGCCGCTGGCGATGGCAACCAGCACCGCCACCGAGGGGCGAAAACCGGCAGCGCACATGGCCAGCGCCACCGCCAATCCCTCCGGAATATCCTGCAGTGCGATGGCAGTGGTAAGCGGCAGCCCCACCGACATATCCCCCTGCGAGAAGCTCACCCCGATGGCCATCCCCTCCGGCAGGTTGTGCAGGGCGATGGCAAAGACGAACAGCCAGACCCGGGAGCACTGCTCGTGGCCGGGGCCGCAGGGGCCGGTTTTGTCATGCTCGTGCGGGGTGAACTGATCCAGTCCCAGCATCAACAGCACCCCGAGGGTCATGCCTACCACCACCACGGCGGCGGCGCTAAAGCCGTTGCCGGTAATCCCCTCGGCGGCCTCCAGCCCCGGCAGCAGCAGGGAGAAGGCACTGGCCGCCAGCATCATACCGGCGGCAAAGCCCAGCATGGTGTCCTCAACCTTTTGCGGTACCGAGCGCAGAAACAGGGCGGGCAGGGCGCCGATGGCGGTGGCGGCAAACCCGGCGGCACCACCGATCAGGCCGTAGCGCACGCCGCTGGTCACCTCGCCGGTAGCGAGCATGATGAGACTCTGCAACAGCAGCAACAAGACGGCAGCCAGCGCGATAAAGAGACCGAGAGCAGTGAGTGGCCGGCTTTGCATCTGGCTGCGCAGTTGCTGCGACCAGGATAACGGGGGAAGGGCAGAGAGATGGTCCATGGCATGGCCTCAAGGTGAGCAAAGCGGATAATGGCATTACATCCACTTGGCCGCCCCTTGTCCATGCCTGCAAGGCGATTGCCACTATCTGAAAATCTGGAAATAGTTTATCCAAGCAACCACATGGGAACTCTTATCGGAAGCCAAAGGCGGGGGCAAGAGGGGGTCTGCAAATGACTGAGGTGGATGTTGAGTGGCAAGTGGGGATGCATCGCTAACTCTTTTAAATCAGCTGTAGATGTCTGCCTTGGTGTTCGGATAACAGAGACAAAAAAACCGGCTTGCGCCGGTTTTTTTGTCTTGGTGAATGCTGGGGAGCTGGCTTATTTGGCCAGGGACTCCGGCAGCTCTTCACGGATTTTGCCGAGCATCTCTTTCAACACACGCGGGTTGGCAACCACGATATTGCCTGAGTTTTCGTAGTTATGACCACCGACGAAGTCGGTGACGATGGCGCCAGCTTCTTTGGCCAGCAGTTCACCAGCAGCGGTGTCCCAGGGTTTCAGGCCAATTTCCCAGAAACCGTCGACGCGACCGGCAGCCACGTAGGCCAGATCCAGTGCAGCAGAGCCGGAGCGACGGATGTCAGCACACTCGATGAACATGCTCTGGAACATCTTCAGGTACGGCTCGATGTGGTGCTTCTGCTTGTAGGGGAAACCGGTGGCCAGTACGGTGCCAGCCAGCTCTTTGGCTTTGCCGACACGGATACGGTAGCCGTTCAGCTGGGCGCCGCTACCACGGGTAGCAGTAAACAGTTCGTCACGGATCGGATCGTAAACAACGGCTTGTTCTGTTTTGCCTTTCACACGCAGGGCGATGGATACGGCAAAGTGCGGAATGCCTTTGACAAGGTTGGTCGTGCCATCCAGCGGGTCAATGATCCATTGGTAGTCCGGATTGGTACCGGCAATCTCACCAGACTCTTCAGCAACAATGCTGTGCTCCGGGTAAGATTTTTTGATGGTGTGAATGATGGCCGCTTCAGCTTCACGGTCAACGTTGGTCACGAAGTCATTGCTGCCTTTTTGGATAGCCTCAATATTCTCGGGCTGGGAGAAGGCTTTTACTACAACTTGACCGGCGTTGCGCGCAGCGCGCACGGCGATATTCAGCATCGGATGCATAGGTTCACCACTGGATGTTAAAGAACGGGGGACAAAAGGACGCGGTATAGTACCAGTATTTTGTGCGATGGCAACTGTTATCACCCTACGACCAATTGATTGTGACTGCCAGATCTGACGGCTCCAATATAGACCAGATCTGCGCTAGTCTTATCCCGGCAGCCGGATACAGGCTGTCATGAGCATAGGGATATGAGCCATGAATTTGTCATTAGTGAGTCAAAACGTGTCTGGCGCCAGTGAAGGTCTGCTGGCCATTTTGCGGTCATCACCCGAGTATGGTGACCACTTTGCCCACATCAGCGTGACGCCACTGACCGAGTGGCAACCGGCCAAGGCCGAGGCGGCGATCCTGCTGATCGATGGTGATACCCCCTGGCAGGATGCCGGGTTTATCCGTGGCGAAGACGATGCCATCGGATTGCCGGTACTGCCGCTGTTGATCCGCAAGGGGGACAAGGAGCTCACCATCTGCGGCCCCGATGTGCGCGACCCCCGTTTCTACTTTGTCTCCAACGGCATCATGCTGGATGAGTCAGAGCTGGCTGACCCCTCATGTAGCCGGGTGCTGCTGCGCAAGCTGGAATCCTACTTCCCGCTGCTCTCTCGTCTTATCCTGCTGCGTCAGCGCAAGTCGGCCGTCGTCTTGAACTGATTGCCCCGGCAAGTTATGCAAGCGGCGCGCTATCTGTCATCACTGACAGATAGCGCGCCGCACTCTTTATGGTAAAACCATGTTTGGTGAAAGAGTGGGCATCAGGATGCTCACTCTTGAGTGTGACTACATCAGCAAGGAGTGAAGGATGATCGACTTTTATACCGCCGCAACCCCCAATGGCTTCAAGGTGGCCATTGCACTGGAAGAGCTGGGATTACCCTATCGGGTCATTCCCCTCGATTTGTCGGCACTGGATCAGAAGAAGCCCGAGTTTCTCGCCATCAACCCCAACGGCCGCATTCCGGCCATCGTCGATCGGGATAACGACGATTTCGCCGTATTCGAGTCGGGCGCTATCCTTATCTATCTGGCTGAGAAGGCGGGCAAATTGTTGCCGGCCGATCCCAAACGCCGCTCTCAGGCCATTCAGTGGTTGATGTTCCAGATGGGCGGGGTAGGGCCCATGATGGGGCAGGCCAACGTCTTCTATCGCTATTTCCCCGAGAAGATCCCCGCCGCCATCGAACGCTACCAGAAGGAGGGGCGCCGCCTGTTCGAGGTGCTCGATAGCCATCTGGCTCATCACGAATATCTGGCGGACGAGTACAGCATTGCCGATATCGCCACCTGGCCCTGGGTGCGGATTTATGACTGGAGCGGCATCTCCATCGAGGGGTTACCCCATCTGCAAGCCTGGATGGATCGGATGGCCGAGAAGCCTGCCTGCCAGAAGGGGATCACCATACCGCCGCGCAAAGAGCAGCCGGATGAGCTGATCAAACAGGCGCAACAGATGGTAACACGTTGATTTTGAACCACAGACGGGGCGTGTCGCCCCGTAATATTAGAAAAACTAAGGCAAGCCGATTATAAAGATTCGTTCGTTTTTTGTGAGCTGAATCACTATGATGCCCCCATACCACCAAGCGTCCTGTGCGGTGGTCTGGCGGGCTCCCCGCCTACTGTTTCCAACACTGTTTTGATTGCATCACAGCCTCTGTGATCAGATTCCTCTGGGCCATTTTGTGCCAGAGGGCGGCAGCATTTTTTCGATTTTTTGGGACTGATATGGATCGGCACAGTTTTTATCCGTTGTTTTTACTGACCATTCTGATGGTCGCTGTGGGCCAGATGACCCAGACCCTTTATGTTCCCTCCATTCCCATGATGGCGGGGGACTTCAATGTGGCCTCGGGTCAGCTGCAGGCGGTGATGGCCTGTTACCTGATCCCCTATGGCCTCTCCCAGTTTGTCTACGGGCCGTTGTCGGATCGCATCGGTCGTCGTCCGGTGCTGATCGTCGGCATGATGGTGTTTCTGGTAGGCACGCTGATCATTCAGGTCATCCCCCATTTTGCCGCCCTGCTGGTGGGCAGCTTTATTCAGGGGCTGGGTACCGGTGCCGGTGGCGCCATGAGCCGGACCGTGATGCGCGATCGCTACAATGGCGCCGAGCTCAACCGCGCCAATAGTCTGGTGAGCATGGGGGTGATCTTCTCCCCGCTGCTGGCGCCTGTGCTGGGTGGCTGGCTGACCGAGCTGTTCAACTGGCGCGCCGGTTACTGGTTCCTGTTCGGTTTTGGTGCCGTAGCCACTCTGGCGATCATGGCCTGGTTTGGTGAAACCCTGCCTGCCGCAGCTCGTCAGCCGCTGCGTGTCGGTGCTGCCTATCGCCATGTGTTGGGTAACCCCAAGTTTCAGGGCAACCTGCTCTGCCTGATGGCGACCTTTGCCGGATTGGCGGTATTCGAGGCAGCAGCCGGTGTGCTGCTGGGCGATGTGCTGAAACTGAGCGCCCGTACCGTGAGTGTGCTGTTCGTGCTGCCGCTGCCCGGCTATCTGTTCGGTGCCTGGCTCTCTGCCAAGCTGAGCTTCCGTTTGACTCAGGGCAAACTGATGCGTCTTGGCATCGCCTTTCTGGCGCTCGGCTCCCTCATCATTCTGGTACCGGGGCTGTTCGGGGTGGTGAGTGCCGCCTCGCTGGTCGGTGGTGCGGCTGTCTACTTCATCGGTAGCGGTATTCTCTACCCGACCGCCACTTCCTGTGCCATCGAGCCCTTCCCGGGTCAGGCCGGCACCGCGGGTGCCATTCTCGGCGGGATGCAGAATCTGGGAGCCGGAGTGGTGACCCTGCTGGCGGCCGGTTTCCCGATGACCGGTCAGGTGACTCTGGGGGCCATCATGACCCTGATGGTGCTGATCGTGGCGCTGAGTTTTGTCTGGCTGCGCCACCACGGCTCGCCGCACGAGCAGATGGCGATCTGATGCCCGCGCTTGCTCTCTGAAAGCCCGCCTTCTGGCGGGCTTTTTCTTTGCCAGAACCTAATGCGGTCTACTGCTCGGCCTGCGTCAAGGCGCGTTTGCCGGTTCACCTTCTGCCACCAGTTCAAGAAAGGCGCGCATGGCGGGGGTGATGCTCTGCTGGCGGGTCAAAAAGGCGGTATGGCCGATATTCTCCAGCGGAGCGAGTGGCAGGCAAACGAGATCCGAGAGTTTGCTGGCAGAGCGGGCGAGGCCGGCGCTGACGATGGCCCAGCCCAGCCGATGGCGTACGGCGCTGACCAGATGGAACAGCGAGTCGGTCTCCAGTACCACGTTGAGCGAGGTCCCCACCTGCTCGGCGGCGCGATCCAGATATTGGCGAAATTGCATGGTGCGGCTGGGCAGCACCAACGGCTGTTGCTGCAGTTCAGCAAGCGCAATGTCGCCGCTGTGGGGGTACAGATCCGCTTCGTCACGGTTCATCAGCACCGCCATCTGGTTGGCACCTTGCGGGTAGACATGAAAGGCGCGCCGGCCAGCTCCGCCGGCGGGTTCATCAAATCCCAGTCCGATATCGCACTGATGCAGCTCCAGCTGTGATAGCAGCGCTTCGTTGCTGAGCACCGACAGGCGAATGATGATGTCGGGATAGCGCTGCTTGCAGCGGGCGATAAACGGCATGATGTCGAGATTGGACTGGGGCACTATGCCGATACGCAGGGTGCCGGAGAGTTCGCCCTGGAACAGCGCCAGCTCCTGCTTGAGCGCCTCCTGTTCCAGCAGCATCCGTTCGGCATACTGGCGTACCAACTCGCCAGCCTCGGTCAGGGCGACAAACTGGCTGGTGCGTACCACCAGATCGGTGCCGACACTCTTTTCCAGCGCGGTAATGCTGGCCGAGAGGGTGGGTTGGGTGATGTGGCAGGCTTTGGCCGCTTTGGCAAAATGCCGGTGTTTGGCCAGCTCGTGAAAGTAGTGAAGTTGCTTGATATTCATCTGGTTGTAGTGAAACGGGCCGCTGAAGAATCAATCAATTGAAAAGACATATCTGATAGAACAACTCTATCAGGATATAGATTTATTTCATTGGTTTTGCGTCAGTCGCCTCTCTAAACTTGAATGCAGTTTGCATTTTTAGGCCAACCTGCATGCCTGCCTACACGCCCGTCAATTTGCCTGCCTCGCCCGCACTGGATCATCTGGTGGAAGAGGTAGCCGTCGCCATCAACATCAATGGCATCAACCACGCGGTGATGATGGCGACCCCGGACGATCTCGACGACTTTGCCGTCGGCTTTCTGTTTGGCGAGGGGATTATCCGGCATAACCACGAAGTTCACGATATCCAGGTCACGCCAGCCGAACAGGGTATTGTACTGGATGTGACCATCGCCAACCGCTCTCTGGCCGCCCTGACCGAGCACAAGCGCCGGCTGACCGGGGCGACCGGTTGCGGTATCTGCGGCGTGGCGGCGGTGGAGCAGGCGCTGCCCGCACTGTCGGTGCTGCCGCTGACGCCGCCGCTGGATGGAGCCTTGCTGGCGGGGCTGCGTGCGCAGATCGCCCAGTGGCAGCTCAAGGGTCAGCAGCATGGCGCCCTGCATGCGGCGCTGGCGCTGGATGCCGAGGGCCGGATCCTGCATTGCCGGGAAGATATCGGGCGCCACAATGCCCTCGACAAGCTGATCGGCCTGCTGCTGCGTCAACACAGTGCGTGCGACACCCTGGTGGTGACCAGCCGCTGCGGCAGCGAGCTGGTGCAAAAAGCCGCCCGTTTCGGTGCCCGTCATCTTATCTGCCTGGCATCGCCCAGCCAGCTGGCGGTCAGGCTGGCCCTCAAATACAACCTCAACGTCGTTCATATTCCCAAGTTTGATGCCCCGGTCAGCTATTCCAGCTATCGCCCGGCGGATCCCATCGGAGAGTGCCATGAGTCATATTGAAAAGCCCGCCAAAGCCGGCGGTTTTTCGTCCCTGCAATCCACCATGAAACAGGTGCTGCGCAGCCAGAAGACCCGTCAGAACATCAAGAACCTGCTGCGGGTCAACCAGACCGACGGCTTCGACTGTCCGGGCTGTGCCTGGGGTGACAACGACCACGGCACTTTCCAGTTTTGTGAAAACGGCGCCAAGGCGGTGGCCTGGGAGTCCACCGGCAAGACGGTGGGGGCCGAGTTCTTCGCCGCCCACTCGGTGCGCCAGCTGGCCACCCAGAGCGACTACTGGCTCGAGTATCAGGGGCGGCTGACTGAGCCGATGCGCTACAACCCGGCGACCGACCACTACGAGCCGGTAAGCTGGGATGACGCCTTCGCCCTGATTGCCGACACCCTCAATGGGCTGAATAGCCCGGACGAGGTGGAGTTCTACACCTCGGGGCGTGCCAGCAACGAGGCTTCTTATCTTTACCAGCTGTTTGGCCGCCTGTTTGGCACCAACAACTTCCCCGACTGCTCCAACATGTGCCATGAGGCGAGCGGGGTGGCGCTGATCCAGTCGGTCGGTATCGGCAAGGGGACTGTGGTGCTGGATGACTTTGACCAGGCCGATGCGGTGTTCGTCTATGGACAGAATCCGGGTACCAACCACCCGCGCATGATGAATGCCCTGCGCCAGGCGGCGCGCGGCGGCTGCAAGATCGTCAGCTTCAACAACTTGAAAGAGGTGGCGCTGGAGCGCTTCGCCAGCCCGCAGAGCCCGCTGGAGCTGCTGACTCCGGCTGCCACCACCATCAGCCACCAATACCTGACGCCGAAACTGGGTGGCGACATGGCCGCCATCCGCGGCATGGCCAAGTACATCCTGGAAGAGGCGCCGGAGGCGGTGGATCGCGACTTTATCGCCCGCCACACCCGCCACTTTGCCGAGTACGAGGCGCAGGTGCGTGCCACCGACTGGGCCATGATCGAGCAGCAATCCGGCCTGACCCGCGCCGACATCGTGCAGGCTGCCCGGGTCTTTGCCGCCAGCCAGCGCATTATCAGTTGCTGGGCCATGGGGGTGACCCAGCACCTGCACTCGGTTGATACCATTCGCGAAATCGTCAACTTGCACCTGATGCGTGGCCAGATTGGCAAGCCGGGTGCGGGGCTCTGTCCGGTTCGGGGTCACAGCAACGTGCAGGGCAACCGTACCATGGGTATCAACGAAAAGCCCACCGCCGCCTTTATCGAGCGGCTCGAGCGTCACCTGCAGGTGAGCCTGCCGGGGGCCCGCGGTCACAATGTTTACGAAGCGCTCAAGGCGCTGGACGAGGGCAAGAGCAAGGTGCTTATCTGCCTGGGCGGCAACCTGGCGGCAGCGGCGCCCGATACCGACTTCACCTACGGGGCGATAAAAAAGGCCGAGCTCAACGTGCAGATCAGCACCAAGCTCAACCGCAGCCATCTGCAGGTGGGTAAGGCTGCGCTGATCCTGCCCTGCCTCGGCCGTACCGAGCTCGATATCCAGCGCAGCGGCAACCAGAAGATCACGGTGGAGGACACCTTCAGCATGGTGCACGCCTCGACCGGCGCAGCCGAGCCTGTGTCGCCGCTCTGCCTCTCTGAGACCGACATAGTTGCGCGGATGGCTCATGCCACTGTGGGCAGTGAGCGGGTCGACTGGCTGGCCCTGCGCGATGACTATGCCCGTATCCGTGATCTCATCGAGCAGACCATCGCCGGCTTTGCCGATTTCAATGCCCGCATCCAGCAGCCGTGCGGTTTTCATCTCGATAACTCCGCGGCGCTGCTGACCTGGAATACCGCCAGTGGCTGCGCTGAGTTTCGTGCCAGCACCCTGCCGCAATCAGTGCTGCCGGAGTGTACCCGCCATGCCGAACAGATGAACGACCAGCCGGTGTTGCTGCTGCAGAGCCTGCGCTCCCACGATCAGTACAACACCACCATCTACGGCATGGATGACCGCTATCGCGGCATCAAGGGCCAGCGCAACGTGGTGTTCATGAACGAGGCGGATGCTCGCCAGCTTGGCTTTGCCGAAGGGGATCGGGTCGACATGGCGGCCATCTGCAACGATGGGCGCGAGCGCATTGTTACCGGATTCAACGTGGTGATCTACGAGATCCCGCGTGGCAACATCGCGGCCTACTATCCGGAGACCAACCCGCTGGTGCCCATCGACAGTATCGGGGCCGGGTCGTTTACCCCCACCTCCAAGTCCATCCCGGTGCTGGTGACGGCCTCCCGCCAGCAGGAGAACTTGTTGCTGCTCAAATAGAAGCGCTAACGCGACTGGCTGCGCTAACACAGCATGCACTGTGAATGCGGTGATGCCCCGGGTGAGCTTTTCATCCGGGGCATTTTTTCAGCTCTGAAAGGGGTAGGGGGCGTTGATCATCAGGCAAAGAAAAAGCCCGTCACGCTGGTGACGGGCTTTTGCTGTTGGTACCCCGAGATGCCGTTGCCGGTTTGGGCCCTTGAACCGTCGGTTCAAGGCGGGGATCGGATCTGACCGCAGGCTTCTCGGTCGTGCCGAGCATGCGCAATAGCCAGAAGGCAGATCCCCTGTTTGGTATGAATATCGGCTCGGGGACTTGAACCGGCTGACAAACATCCCAGGGAATTTTAAAACGGTTTGCGATTAGGGCTGCTGCCCCTCTTCGCTGGAATCACCATATTGTCCGTGCTCGATCAGGGCCGCTTCGATGGTGCGCTGCAGCATCTTGATCCGCTTGTCCATGGTCTCAGAGTATTGGTGGTTCTTCTCTTTTTCAAGGCAGAGCTCATGACAGAAATTGAGCGCCGCCATGATAGCCAATTGCTCGTTGCTGGAGACTTTGGAGCGTTGACGCAGGTCGATCAACTTGTCGGTCAGCTGCTCGGCGGCCTGGCGCAGGGCATCCTGCTGTCCCAAGGGACAGGATACCTTGTAGGGACGTCCCAAAATGACGATTTCTACGGCCTCTGTGCTCATGCCTTCCTCAATACGGCGGAGCTGATTTCCGCCTTTATCCACGTGGACAACTGGGCGGGACTATATAGCGCAGATGCATAAGTTTCAAGGCCTTGCTGGCTCTGCAAGAGGGAGAATGCTAGGATCCTGACCATTAATTCTGCAAATTTGACTGAACTTTGAGCGGATCCTCGATGAGCAAAACGAACCCCCTTAAATATGCGGCAGTGGCCGACATCATGGAACAACATGAGCTGATGGCCAGCGCAGTAGAGGCCCATGGTGTGATCTGCGGTCTGGTGTGCGGCGGTGTGGCACTGGACGACAAGAGTTGGGTGCCCCATTTCAACGATCTGGTGAACGACGGTTTCGGCCTGCCGGCCCCGGTGCGCCAGGTGATGACCGATCTTTATCACAATGTAGTCGAGAGCTTGATGGCCCAGAAAGGCGTCGAGCTGCTGCTGCCAAGTGATGATGCCCCCCTCGACGAGCGCATCGATTCGCTGGTGGACTGGTCACAGGCGTTTCTGGCCGGTTTCGGCGTGGTGCAGCAGGAGCTCTCCCGCGCGTCGGAAGAGCTGCAGGAGATGATCCAGGATATCGCCAGCATCACTCAGGTCTCTGCCGAGTTCGATCAGGAAGATGACGAGAACGAAGCCTCCTTCCTGGTGCTCTACGAACACGTCAAGCTGGGGGTCATGATGGCCTTCGAAGAGTTTGGCAAGCGCCCCGATACCCCGAGCGCGCCGCCGACCCTTCATTGAGGTGCGGGTCAACGCGACCCTTACTGAATCTGCAAGAGCGCCTGATGGCGCTCTTTTTTATGGCGCTGTTGTGGCTAACCCTGTGAGGCACAACCGGTTTTTTGCCGGTGACCTCGCATTCGGCCTGCGGCTTTGTGATAGCATGAGGCCACCTTTTTCACTTCTTCCTCTCTGCTTATGTCTCAATCTGATGTGCGACAGGTCGATGTCACCCTGGTCGGCGGTGGAATGAGCGGTGCCGTGCTGGCCCTCTCGCTGGCAGCCCTGCTTCGATCCGATGGCTCCCCCCTCGAGATCCTGCTGCTGGAGGCAAGCGTCCCCGAACAGCACACCCATTCAGGGTTCGACGCCCGCGCCATTGCGCTCTCGGCCGGTACCTGTGATGCGCTGTTGCGACGCGGACTCTGGCCGCTATTTGCCCCCCATTGCGCTCCCATTACCCAGATTCATGTCTCGGATCGGGGCCACTTCGGTCAGGCTCGCCTGTCGGCCGCTGAATACGGCCTGCCCGCGCTGGGCCAGGTGATCGAGCTTGCAGCTGCCGGTCATGAGCTGCAACGGGCGATGGCGGCCTCTCCCAATATCCGGGTCTGTTGTCCGGCACGGGTGAGCGAGATTGTGCCCGATGAGGAGAAGGTGACCCTCACCCTTGAGGACGGTGAACAGATTGAGACCCGCCTGCTGGTGGCGGCAGACGGCGGCAACTCCTTTGTGCGTCAGCACTTCAAGTTGCCGGTGACCCGCCACGACTTTGAGCAGCACGCCATCATCGCCACGGTCAAAACGGCGCAAGACCCTGAGGGACGCGCCTTCGAGCGTTTTACCGAAGGGGGGCCGCTGGCCCTGCTGCCGATGCAGGATGGGCTCTCCTCGCTGGTATGGAGCGTCGGGCAGCATGAGGTGGATGAGCTGATGGCCCTCGATGAGGTGGCGTTTCTTGCTCGTCTGCAGCAGGCCTTTGGCTGGCGGCTCGGCCGCTTCGAGCGATGTGGCGTGCGTCACGTCTATCCGCTCATTCTGACAGCCTGCGACTACCCGCTGGCCCAGCGTACCGTGCTGGTCGGTAATGCCGCCCACGCCCTGCACCCCATTGCCGGACAGGGCTTCAACCTCGGGATGCGGGATCTCGACCTGCTTACCGGCGCCGTAGCCAAGGCGTTGGCAGAGGGGGAGGATATCGGCAGCTTCAAGGTACTGAGTGGCTACTGGCAGCAGCGTCAGCGCGATCAGGCGCAGACTGTCTGGCTCACCTCTTCGCTGGCCCAGCTCTTCTCCAATGGTCACGATCCGCTGGTGGCGGGGCGCAATCTGGCGCTCACCCTGATGGGGCGATTCCCGTGCCTCAAGGCGCCGCTTACCTCGCGCACCCTGGGCTTTGTCGCTGATGTGTGCGGCAACTAGCCAGCACTTGTTGAGTGGAACCTGTTGACTGCCATTCGTTGATCAAAACCTATTGAATAAAGAGGTGATGCCTGCGGGCGTCCCCTCGCTGGCCAGCCGGTCAGCCCTGAAAGGATGAGATGATGCAGATGCAAAATGTGGATGTGGTGATTGTCGGTGGCGGCATGGTGGGGCTGGGGCTCGCTGCGGCTTTGAAACATAGCGCCCTCAAGGTGCTGGTGGTGGAGGGACAACTGCCCGACCCGCAGCTGGGGGAGGTGGCCGATAATCGGGTCAGCGCCCTGAGTCTGGCCAGCCAGCAGATCCTGTGCCATGTCGGCGCTTGGGACGGCATTGAAGCGCGCCGCCTGCAGGCCTACGACAAGATGGCGGTGTGGGAGCAGGACAGTTTCGGCCATATCGACTTCGATGCCGCCAGCCTGCGTCAGGACAACCTCGGTCATATTGTCGAGAATCGGGTGATCCAGCTGGCGCTGCTCGACGCGATTGAAGGGGCCAGCAATATCCAGTTGTTGACCCCCGCCAGAGCCAAGAGCCTGCAGAGCGGCCCGGCGGGCGCCCTGCTGCTCCTTGAAGATGGTCAGGCCATCTCGGCCAAACTGGTGGTAGCCGCCGATGGCGCCCACTCCTGGGTGCGCCGTCAGGCTGATATCCCGCTTACCAGCTGGGATTATGGCCACCATGCCCTGGTGGCGACGGTGCGCTGCGCCGAACCCCATGAAGCTGTTGCTCGCCAGATCTTCACCCCGGATGGCCCGCTCGCCTTTTTGCCGCTGTGGCAGGAGAACCTCTGCTCCATCGTCTGGTCGCTGCCTGCGGCCCGCGCCGAGGCGCTCTGTGCCTGTGATGACGAGCAGTTCAATCGCCACCTTACTGCCACCTTCGATGCCCGGCTCGGTCTGTGCAAGGTGGAGGGGCCGCGCAGCGCGATTCCTCTTACCGCCCGCTATGCCCGCGACTTTGCTCGCGAGCGGCTGGTGCTGGTGGGAGATGCCGCCCACACCATCCACCCTCTGGCGGGGCAGGGGGTCAACCTTGGCCTGCTGGATGCTGCCGCGCTGGCGGAGCAGATCTTGCAAAATGATGCCGCGGGTGAGGATATCGGCCTGCTCGCCAACCTGCGCAGCTACGAGCGCTGGCGCAAGAGCGAAGCGGCTCGCATGCTCGCTGCGATGGAGGGGCTCAAGCGGCTGTTCAGCGGGGCCAACCCGCTCAAGAAGCTGGTGCGGGGCGTGGGATTGCGCGCGGCCAATCTGCTGACGCCCTTTAAGGAGGGGGTGATCCGCGCCGCTATGGGGCTGGAGGGCGAGTTGCCCGCATTGGCCCGTCCTGACTGGGCTGTTGCTGCGACCAAGGGCAGTACCATGCAGGCCAAGGGTGAAAAAAACTAATATTACTCGCGTTTTTTGACAACAAAAGTAATCCGACAAGGCTGATGACCCGTTTTGGGTGTCAGCCTTTAATTTTGCTCTGGAGCGAAACGTTTTTCTGCAAATTGTGACGAAACGGTAAAAATCAAAATTTAATCTCGCCTGAGTCGGCTTATAGCTGTTTTTATCACTGCATTTATCTTAGTGTCTGGAGTCAGTTTTACGGGAGGGGATTAGTTTTTTTTGAGCGGCACGCTCGCCTGCTTGTCATATAATCCGCTCCGTTCAAGGAATCCCTCTTGCCTGGCAAGGGCAGGAGCGAGCACACACTTTTGGATCCGGTCGCTTTTTGCTGTACGTAGTGCAGTCAGAGCGGTGGCGCGGGTCGCAAGGGTGGTCGCCAAAGCGAAAAGGCTTTTTGCTAAGGAAAGAATGCGATGATCCAGACTACTGTACTGCATCCCAAACACCTGGAAGCCGGCGCCAAGATGGTGGACTTCCACGGTTGGGAAATGCCCATCAACTACGGCTCCCAGCTGGAAGAGCACCACGCGGTGCGCAGCGATGCCGGTATGTTCGATGTCTCCCACATGACCATCGTCGATTTGACCGGCGAACGGGTCAAAGCCTTTCTACAACACCTGCTGGCCAACGACGTGGCCAAACTCACAGCCCCCGGCAAGGCCCTCTACAGTGGCATGCTCAATCCGGAAGGCGGCGTCATCGATGACCTCATCACCTATTACCTGACCGATACCTTCTACCGGCTGGTGGTCAACTCCGCTACCCGCGAGAAGGATCTGGCCTGGATCCGCCATCACGCCATCGATTTCGATATCACAGTGACCGAGCGTCCCGAGCTTGCGATGATTGCGGTGCAGGGCCCCAACGCCAAGGTCAAGGCCGCAGCCGTGCTGAGCGCCGCTCAGCGTACCGCCGTGGTGGGGATGAAACCCTTCTTCGGCGTGCAGGCTGGCGATCTCTTTATCGCCACTACCGGCTACACCGGCGAAGATGGTTATGAAATCGTGGTGCCGCAAGAGAAAGCCTGCGAGCTGTGGCAGGCACTGCTGGATAACGGCGTCGCCCCGTGCGGCCTCGGTGCCCGCGATACCCTGCGCCTCGAAGCGGGCATGAACCTATACGGTCAGGATATGGACGAGTCAATCTCTCCACTCGCCGCTAACATGGCCTGGACCATCGCCTGGGAGCCGAGCGATCGCAACTTCATCGGCCGCGACGTGCTGGAAGCGCAGAAAGCGGCGGGCAACCAGCCCAAGCTGGTGGGTCTGGTGATGGAAGAGAAAGGGGTGCTGCGTGCCGGTATGCCCGTTACCTTCACCGCGGCAAACGGTGAGAAGCGGGAAGGTGTGATCACCTCCGGCTCTTTCTCCCCCACCCTGGGCTACAGTATTGCCCTGGCGCGGGTGCCCCGTGATATCGGTGAGCTGGCCGAGGTGGAGATCCGCAAGAAGCTGGTCACCGTGAAGGTCACCAAGCCCGCTTTCGTCCGTAACGGCCAGAAGCTGGTTTAATACCGTCCTGGGGGAGGGCAGTGCCTCCCTCCATCCCTTTTCATATTCGTTTTTAAACGCGACTCAAAGATCAAAGGAAGCACAAATGAGCCATATCCCGAGCGAACTGAAATATGCCACTTCCCACGAGTGGATCCGTGTTGAAGCCAACGGCGAGGCCGTGGTCGGTATCACCGAGCACGCCCAGGAGCTGCTGGGTGACATGGTGTTTGTCGAGCTGCCGGAAGTGGGCAAGCAGGTCAGTGCCGGTGACGACTGCGCCGTGGCCGAGTCGGTCAAGGCGGCCTCTGATATCTACAGCCCGGTGAGCGGCGAGATCATTGCAGTTAACGAAGAGCTGGAAGGGAGCCCCGAGCTGGTCAACTCCGACCCCTACAGCGCTGGCTGGCTGTTCCGCATCAAGCTCGATGACGAGAGTGAGCTGGCCAACCTGCTGGATGCCGAAGGCTACCAGAACGTGGTGGACGAAGAGTAATGCCCCCGGGCCCTGCCAACACAGCAGGGCCCCTTTGTATGACCGCCAGCCGGGCAAGCACCGGCTGGTGGAAGGGTGAAGTCGTCCGCGCCTGCCGTTTGCCAGCCTGGGAGCCTAGGGGTAAACAGGCCGGATCGCAACAAGGCGATCCCCTCTCGATGCTGCCGCAGCATCCGGTGCCGCACCCTGTCTGCGGGACCCAGAACATGAGTGGAGTCGGTATCAGCCGACGATCAGGAACATCAGGTCTTGGTTATCAGGATGTCATGCCAGGACTTATTTATCAGGAAATAGGGAAATGACCCAGTCACTGTTTGAACTCGAGCAAAAAACCGATTTTGTCCGCCGCCATATCGGCCCGGGCGAGGAAGAGCTGCGCCAGCTGCTGGCGACCGTCGGGGCCGAAAGCCTGGACGATCTGATTGCCCAGACCGTGCCCGCCGCCATTCGCCTGCTGGGTCCGCTGGGGATCGGTGCCGGCATGACCGAAGTGGAGGCGCTGGCCAAGCTCAAGGGCTATGCCGCTCAGAACAAGATTGCCAAGAGCTACATCGGCATGGGTTATCACGATACCCATGTGCCCCACGTTATTTTGCGCAATGTGCTGGAAAATCCGGGCTGGTATACCGCCTACACCCCCTACCAGCCCGAGCTGGCGCAGGGCCGTCTCGAAGCCCTGCTCAACTTCCAGCAGCTGACGCTGGATCTCACCGGCATGGATCTGGCGAGTGCCTCCCTGCTGGATGAAGCGACCGCTGCCGCCGAGGCGATGGCGCTGGCCAAACGGATGGCCAAGTCCAAATCCAACCTCTTCTTCGTGGCCGACGACGTGCACCCGCAGGTGATCGACGTGGTCAAGGAGCGCGCGGTTCACTTCGGTTTCGACGTGGCGGTTGGCGCTGCGAGCGATGCAGTGAGCGAAGAGGTGTTCGGGGCCCTGTTCCAGTACCCCACCACCACAGGTGAGGTGAAAGATCTGCGTGCCCTGATTGCCGCGGTACAGGCCCAGAAAGGGCTGGCCTGCGTCAGCGCCGATCTGCTCTCCCTGCTGCTGCTCAAATCCCCGGGCGAGCTGGGGGCCGACGTGGTGCTGGGCTCGGCCCAGCGCTTTGGCGTGCCCATGGGTTACGGTGGCCCGCACGCCGCTTTCTTTGCCACCCGCGATGCCTACAAGCGCTCCATGCCGGGCCGTATCATCGGTGTCTCCAAGGATGCCCGCGGCAAGGCCGCCCTGCGCATGGCGATGCAGACCCGCGAGCAGCATATCCGCCGCGAGAAGGCCAATTCCAACATCTGTACCGCTCAGGTGCTGCTGGCCAACATGGCGAGTTTCTACGCCGTCTACCACGGCCCGGTTGGGCTGAAAACCATCGCCTCCCGCGTACACCGTCTGACCACCATTCTGGCGCTCGGCCTCAAGGCCAAGGGCGTGGCCCTCAAGCACGCCAGCTGGTTCGATACCCTGACCGTGCAAACTGCTGACAAGGCGGCGCTGATTGCCAAAGCCGAGGGGCTGGGCATCAACCTGCGCGCCGATCTGGATGGCGCGGTAGGGGTGTCTCTCTCGGAAACCACCACCCGCGGCGATGTGGCCGAGCTGTTCGATCTCTTCCTCGGTCAAGGTCACGGGCTCGATATCGAAGCACTCGACAAGGCGGCCCAGACCCATCACGCCATCCCGCAGGATCTGCTGCGCACCGACGCCGTGCTGACCCACGAGGTGTTCAACAAGTACCACTCCGAGACCGAGATGCTGCGTTATATCCATCGTCTCGAAGCGAAAGATCTGGCCCTCAACTACGCCATGATCTCCTTGGGCTCCTGCACCATGAAGCTCAACGCCACTGCCGAGATGATCCCGGTGACCTGGCCCGAGTTTGGCAAGTTGCACCCGTTTGCGCCGCTGGCGCAGGCCAAGGGCTACCAGCTGCTGCTGGCCGACCTCGAAGATTGGCTGGTGAAAGTGACCGGTTACGATGCGGTCTGCATGCAGCCCAACTCCGGGGCGCAGGGTGAGTACGCTGGTCTCTTGGCCATCAAGAAGTACCACGAGTCTCGTGGTGAGGGGCATCGCGATATCTGCCTCATTCCGGCTTCTGCCCACGGCACCAACCCGGCATCTGCCCAGATGGCGGGGCTCAAGGTGATCGTCACCGCCTGTGACAAATCCGGCAACGTGGATCTCGACGATCTGCGCGCCAAGGCGGCCGAGGCGGGGGAGCAGCTCTCCTGTCTGATGGTGACCTACCCCTCGACCCACGGGGTGTATGAGGAGACCATCAAGGAGGTGTGCGACATCGTTCACCAGCACGGTGGTCAGGTTTACCTCGACGGTGCGAATATGAACGCGCAAGTTGGGTTGACGGCGCCGGGCTTTATCGGGGCGGACGTTTCCCACCTCAACCTGCACAAGACCTTCGCCATCCCTCACGGCGGTGGCGGCCCGGGCATGGGCCCCATCGGCGTGAAGAAACACCTGGCGCCGTTCGTGGCCGGCCATGCCGTGGTCAAGACCGACAAGGAGAGCCGCAACAACGGCGCCGTGTCGGCCGCACCGTTCGGCTCGGCCAGCATCCTGCCCATCAGCTGGATGTACATCGCCATGCTGGGTGACGAGGGACTGAAGAGAGCCACTCAGGTCGCCATCCTTAACGCCAACTATCTGGCCAAGAAGCTGGGCGAATCCTTCCCGGTGCTCTATTCCGGGCGCAACGGTCGGGTGGCCCACGAGTGCATCCTGGATATCCGTCCGCTCAAGGAGGCTTCCGGCATCAGCGAGATGGATGTGGCCAAGCGGCTGATGGACTACGGCTTCCACGCACCGACCATGAGTTTCCCGGTAGCGGGCACCCTGATGGTCGAGCCGACCGAATCGGAATCCAAGCGTGAGCTGGATCGCTTCGTCGAGGCTATGACGTCCATCCGCGCCGAGATTGCCAAGGTGCAGGAGGGGCAGTGGAGCCTCGCCGACAACCCGCTGGTCCATGCGCCTCACACCCAGGATGACGTGATGGATGCAGAGTGGTCCCGTGGCTACAGCCGCGCCGAGGCGGTCTTCCCGTCCGACGCCGTGCGTGCCGCCAAACTGTGGCCGTCAGTCAACCGCATCGACGACGTCTACGGCGATCGCAACCTGTTCTGCTCCTGCATCCCGACCGAGGAATACGCCAAGTAAAGGCGTGTTCAGAATCGCGTACTAAACAATACTAAACAACAGGGCCACCCAAACGGGTGGCCCTTTTTATATGTCATCTGATTGCTACGGCTATCCAAAGGTCCGGCTTAAGTCCTTGAGCTGGCTCGCTTTGGTCTGCAAGTTGGCGCTGGTTTCACTGACCTGATCGATTTTGAGGCTATTATCGTGAGAGAGCGAGGATATCTGGTTGATATTGCGGCTGATCTCCTCGATGACCGCTTGTTGCTCGGTAGCTGCGGCGGTTATCTGGTTGGAAAAATCAGAGACCTTGTCTATCTCGACCACAACCTGATTGAGGTTGCCGGTACTTGCCTGGGTGGTGGCGAGGCAGGCGTTGGTTCTGGTCACATTGAGATGCATCATCTCTTTCCATTCCCCCAGGGTTTGCTGGATATGGCCAATGCTGTTCTGGATCTGCTCTGTCGCCTTATGGGTTCTGGTCGAAAGGCTGCGTACCTCGTCTGCAACCACCGCAAAGCCGCGCCCCTGATCGCCAGCCCGCGCAGCTTCGATGGAGGCATTGAGCGCCAGCAGGTTGGTTTGATCCGCAATACCGCGAATTTCGCTCATTATGCTGCCGATACGCTCGGATTCACTTGCCAGTTCGACGGCTGACTGAAAGGCTTGCTCCGCCTGGGTTGCCAGCGCCGACATTTCTTCTCCCGCTTCCGAAAGCTGCTCGCTGGTGGTGATGCAGTGGCTGCGGGCCTCTTCGATCTGGTTGCTGCTGTCCTGAATGTTGCGGCTAATCTCTTCGGCAGCCGATGCCATCTGGGTGACTGCGGTGGCGACTTGCTGAATTTGCATATCCTGTGCGGAGATATCCTGGCTGGCCAATGCTGCCGAACCGCTCAAGTTGTTGGCCATGGCGTTGAGCGAGACAGTCGTGTCATCGACTCTTCCCAGCACGGTACGGATTCTGGCTTGCCACAGCTTGATATGGAAATCGGCAATGCTATGGGGTGCATCCCCCGAGAAGATGAGGCGGCTAATGCTGTCGTAGTCTTGCTCGAGCTGCTGCAAGTATCGCGGCGTGCGGAAGAGAGAATTACGGTTGAACCAGATGGCGGTCAACAGGGGAATGATGATCCAGAGCGCTTGCAGTGGTGGGAGTAGCCAGCCTGCGCTGATAACACAAACTAACAGCAGGGGGATGGTCATCATGGTTGGCGTGATCAGGCGCTGTCCCATGTGAATGGCAGAGCCGGTTTCGCGGGCTTTAAGAGCCTTGTACATCTTGCTGGCCCGCTCTTTGTGCTCCGCAGTGGGGCGACAACGGACGGATTGATAACCAACCATCTTGCCATCTTCATAAATCGGGGTGACGTAGGCATCTACCCAGTAATAGCTGCCATCCTTGCAGCGGTTCTTTACCATGCCTCGCCACGGCTTGCCCGCCTTCAGGTGGGCCCAGAGATCGGCAAATGCTGCCTTGGGCATGTCGGGGTGGCGCACCAGGTTGTGATGCTGCCCCAGCATCTCTTCCAGACGATAGCCTGCCACCTGACAGAATGCCGGATTGGCATAGGTGATGTCCCCTTTGAGATCGGTCGTCGATACCAACTGCACATTATCGGTAAATTCAACCTCGGTATCTGTGGTGTGAAGTGTACTGGTTACCATGTTCAGGCTCCGGTTTTGCCATAACGGAATGCTTCGCCTGAGTATGGCAGAGGATGTTCATTTATTGTGTTGTTACACATTAACTCTTGTGCTACTGCGTGGGGACGGGACGGGTCTCACATTTTTACAGCGCGGTTTGGCGAGGAAAGGCAAGCCAAGTAACATGGCGTGACTTATGGCTGTGCAGCGAGACAGGTAACGCAATGAAGTTGGATGCGATTTTATGGGATTATGACGGTAGTCTGGTCAATTCGGTGCCGAAGAATATCGATATCACCAAGCAGATCCTGGCTGAGGTCGCCCCCCATCTGACCGGAGAGCATTTGCCGCGCTATCTGCGCAGCGAAGCGGAATATCACCATGCCAATCACGCCGCCAAGAACTGGCAGGCGCTCTATATGGATTACTACGGTTTGTCGCGGGACGAGATGGTGCTGGCTGGCAGTCTGTGGGCCAAACATCAGGAGATGAACCGGACCGAGGTGCGTTTTTTTGCCGGGCTGGAGGCGGTGATTGACCATTTCTCTGCCATTCCCCACGGAATTTGTTCGCAGAACTCCCAAAAGAACATTCGCCGGGTACTGGAGCAGCATGGCGTGAACAGCCAGTTCAAGGCTGTAGTCGGCTATGATGACGTGCCCGGACAGCAGCAAAAACCCCATCCTTACGGTGGCCTCAAATGTCTGGAGTCTATCTTCGGCCCAGCCAAGTGCCAGTCGCTGATATATATCGGTGACCATGAAGCGGATGTGCAGTTTGCCCGTCATTTGCAAGCGGCGCTTGGCGAGCAGAGCCGTGTGATATCGGTGGCTGTCGCCTATAGCCGCGCGACCCCGGAGCGCTGGGAACACCAACCCGACCATATCGCCCGTGACGTCGAGGATCTGCTCCCCATCGTCGGGCAATATCTGTAACGCCGGTAGCAGATTGCCGTACGGAATAGACAAAACGCCGATCAGTTGATCGGCGTTTTGTCTATGGGAGCCTGATGGTTTCACACTCGGCTGCTTTGGCATTTTGCCTGTTTAAAGATGGGCGACTTAAAACAGCAGTTGCGTCAGGTAGCCCATCAGGATCGCCATGCCGAGGATCACGGTAAGGAAGGCCGCAATCATCGGGGTTCTGAACATCGATTTGAGCAGGATCACCTCGGTCAGGCTGGCACCGGCACTGCCGATGATCAGCGCCATGACGGCGCCCATTCCCATCCCTTTACCCAGCAGTACCGACGCCAGCGGGATCACGGCCTCGGCACGGATATAGAGCGGGATCCCGACGATGGCGCTGAATGGAATGGCCAGCGGGTTGTCGGCACCAGCATGGGCGGCGATCCACTCGGCCGGAATAAAGCCGTAAATAAACGAGCCGATAAGCACCCCCAGCAGCAGGAAGGGCAATACCGCTTTGAACTGCTGCCAGGCATCTATGCGAGCTTTGACCCAGGCGGTGGGGAGCTGTGGTGCACGGGTCAGGGTTGCCGTGCCATCGCCGCAGCAGGAGAGGGTGGCCTGCTCTGCCATCTCTGGTTGCGGAGCCGGGCAGCACGCTGCCCCGTTGAGGGGTTTGATTGCGCGAATGGCACTGCGTTGGTTGTCACTGCAATGTGCTTGAGTGGTGGCGCGGGTCGCCGGGCCACAGCCGCTACCGCAAGAGGGGGTGGCCTCTTTGGGGTCGATGACATGGCGCTCGAACCCCAATCTGTCGAGCAGCATGCTCGCCATGACGGAGACGCTGGCGGCGATCACGGCGTAGAGCAGGGTCACTTTCCAGCCGAAGGTGGCCCACATCAAGCCGACGATGATGGGGTTCAGCAGTGGCGAAATAAACAGGAAGGTGAGGGTGGGGCCAAAGCCAGCTTTGGCCGAGAGCAGCCCTCTCAGCATGGGGATGGTGGAGCAGCTGCAAAAGGGGGTGACGGCACCGAGCAGGGCCGAGAGCAGATAGCCCTTGCCATGTCTCGCCCCCAGCATCCGCTGGATCTTCTCGTCGGGGATCTTCTGACGGATCAGGCTGACCCCGGCGCTAATGACCAGAAACAGCACCGACAGCTCGACAGCCAGAAACAGGAACATCTGGGCTGCATCGGTCAGCATGGTTAACCACTCATTCATTGTCGTATCCTCACTTGGTTTCTGTATTTCCAAAATAATCGAAATGAATGGCCGGTCAAGATATTTCTGGTATTATCGAAATATCAAATTTGTGGAGGGCGCAGAGATGCAACTGGAAGAGGTCGCCAAGGCATTGAAAGAGCTGGGTCATCCGACCCGGCTGTTTATCTTCAAGCATCTGGTCAAGGCGGGAGAGCAGGGGTTGCCGGTGGGTGAGCTGCAAAAGCAGCTGGTGATCCCCGCTTCCACCCTCAGCCACCATATCGCGGCGCTGGTCTCAGTGGGGCTGGTGAAGCAAAACCGGGAGAGTCGCACCCTGCTTTGCGTCTCTCAATACGCGGTGCTGGAGGAGATCATCGCCTTTTTCCGCGATGAGTGTTGCGTCAACAGCCCGGAGCATCGGCAAGATCAAAGGCAAGGGCTGCCTTCCTGAGGGCTACGGCTGCTAGTCGTGCTGCTCGCAATAAAAAAACGCCGATCATCCGATCGGCGTTTTGCATTGTTTTTCTCAGCTGCGGGTATTAACCCAGATTGGCTGCAACCTTGCTTTGGGCCTGTCCTTTGCGCTTGATGACAAAGCCAATGCCCAGTACCACCAGCCAGGCGGGGATCAGTTCGACCGAGATGCGGAAATCGGGGGTCATATACATGATCACCAGAATACCGGCCATGAACGCGAGGCAGAGATAGTTGCCGAAGGGGTACCAGAACGCCTTGAACTTGGGCTGGACGCCCTCTGCGACCTTGGCCTTGCGGAACTTGAGGTGCGCGAGGCTGATCATCGCCCAGTTGATCACCAGTGCGGAGACCACCAGCGCCATCAGCAGGCCGAACGCCTTGCCCGGCATCAGGTAGTTGATCAGCACGCAGAGCAGGGTGGCGATGGCCGAGACCGAGAGGGCAACCAGCGGCACGCCGCTCTTGTTGGTCTTGAGCAGGGCTTTCGGGCCGTTGCCCTGTTTGGCCAGACCGAACAGCATCCGGCTGTTGCAGTAGACGCAGCTGTTGTAGACCGACAGTGCCGCCGTCAGCACCACGATGTTGAGTACGGTGGCGACCAGATTGCTGTCCAGTGCGTGGAAAATCATCACAAACGGGCTGCCGCCTTCCACCACTTTACCCCAGGGGTAGAGGGACATCAGGATAGCCAGAGCACCGATGTAGAAGATGAGGATGCGGTAGATCACCTGATTGGTGGCCTTGGGAATGCTCTTCTCGGGATTGTCCGCTTCGGCGGCGGTAATACCAACCAGCTCCAGACCGCCAAAGGAGAACATGATCACCGCCATCGCCATCACCAGACCGCTGATGCCGTTGGGGAAGAAACCGCCCTGAGCCCACAGGTTGGTGACGCTCGCCTCGGGGCCGCCGGCACCGGAGAGGAGCAGATAGCCGCCAAAGCCAATCATGCCGATAATGGCGACCACCTTGATGATGGCGAACCAGAACTCCATTTCGCCAAACGCTTTGACGTTGGAGAGGTTGATGGCGTTGATCAGCACGAAGAAGAAGGCTGCCGACATCCAGGTCGGGATCTCGGGCCACCAGTACTGGACATAGATGCCCACTGCGGTCAGCTCGGCCATGCTCACCAGCACGTAGAGCACCCAGTAGTTCCAGCCGGACGCAAAACCGGCAAACTCGCCCCAGTATTTGTAGGCAAAGTGGCTGAAGGAGCCAGCTACCGGCTCTTCAACCACCATTTCACCGAGCTGGCGCATGATCAGGAAGGCGATAAAGCCGCCGATGGCATACCCCAGCAGGACTGAGGGGCCTGCCATCTTGATGGTTTGGGCAATGCCCAGAAAGAGGCCGGTGCCGATGGCGCCGCCCAAAGCAATCAACTGAATGTGGCGGTTTTTAAGGCCGCGCTTCAGCTCCTCACCGTCTTGTTTCAAATCCATGGGTCTGTCCTTACGTCTCTGTTGTCTCTGGTCGGTGTTGGGCTCATCCTGAGCAGGCACGCAGTGCGTAGCCAAAACCTGACGAAAGCTGTATTTATTTCGTTACGCCATGCCGTTTTCAATTTTTAGTGTTGGCTGGCAACCGAAGCAGAATAGTGATAATCCGCCATGAATGCACCTGTTTTCCATCTCTAATGGCCGTGTTTTGTACCAAAGGCAGCTTTTTCATGATCTGAAGAGGCTTCTTGGTAGTTTTTGGTTGATATTTGTGCAATCGAATTCTGTTTTATTGACATTTTGTCTTATTGGTGTGCTTTGGTGGTACCAAGCCACAAATGGATGCAAATGATGCCAAACAAACGAGAGTACAGGGAAGAGTGCAGGGAGTTGGAGCACAGGGAACGCGAAAGCGTGCTGCAACAAGGGGTTGCTCGGGGAGTGCTGGTGACGCTCTGGCTGGCGATAGCTGCCAGTCCGCTGCTGTTGCTGGTGGTCGCCACCATGCTGCTGGGTTGGCTGTTACTCGGTGATCAGGAGTTGCTGCACTACTGGCAGCCGCTGTTGCTGGTTGGTGGGGTAACGGGGGCGCTCGTTGGCGGCTGGCTGGCGGAGCGGGTTCGCCTGCGCCACGGTTTGCTGGCCTTCTATGCCCGGTTGATGAACAACCCTGAGCTCAATCGTTAGTTAACGCTGGCTGTTTGCCGAGCGCAGCAGAACGGAATCGAATAGCAGCTAACTGGCAGCGGGTGACAAGGGCACAACGGCAAGGTCGACAAGAAGAGGGATAAGCATTTGTGGTGCTTATCCCTTTTTTATCCATGCTTTTCACTGTCATCTATGTGAATTGCAGTTAGCAACAGCTGACTTTCGCCGAGACACTGTAACTTTTATCTTTTGTTGATGCCGATAGCTGTCAAGCTGGATTAACAGAGCTGGCGGCGCAGACCGGTCGCCTCGAGAACCTTGGCGCTGATCTCCTCCACCGAGTGGGAGCTGGTATCGAGGAAGCGTATCGCCTCCTGGCGAAACAGCCTTTCCACGCAGGCCAGCTCTTGCTCGCACTGTTCGATGGAGGAGTAGCGGCTGTTAGCGCGGCGCTGGTTACGGATCTCGTGCAGCCGCTGCGGCGCTATGGTGAGGCCAAACAGCTTGTGACGGTTGGCCTTGAGGGGGGCGGGCAGCTCCAGCATCCCCATGTCCTGCTCGATAAAGGGGTAGTTGGCGGCGCGAATGCCAAACTGCAGCGCCAGATAGAGGCTGGTGGGGGTCTTGCCGCAGCGGGAGACCCCGATCAGGATGATGTCCGCCTCATCGTACTCTTTGGTGGTGATGCCATCGTCGTTGGCCAGTGCGAAGTTGACCGCCTCGATGCGATCGTCATAGAGCTTGCGATTCTCCATACCGTGGGTGCGGTGGAGGCGGGGCTCGGCTTTTACCCCCAGCTCCTGCTCCAGCGGGCTGACGAAGGTATTGAGAAAGTCGTGGCCGCACGCCTCCGATTTCAGTACCTCTTCCCGTACCAGCGGGTCGACGATGGTGTGAAACAGGATGGGGCGTACCCCGGTCTGGCGGAACTGCTCGTCGATCCGCATCCGTACCTGACGGGCTTTCTCCAGTGTCTCCACAAAGGGGATAGTGATCTGCTCGAAGGCCAGCGGAAACTGGCTCAGTACCGCGTGGCCGAACACTTCGGCGGTGATGGCGGTGCCGTCTGAAACATAAAATACGGTGTGCACGTAGGGCTCCTGTGATACCGCGGGTGGGATCGCATGGGGTAAAGGGTGAGAAGTATCTCCCGAAACCATATCAGTTTTGTCAACCAGTCTGCTGTGCCCAAGTTGTGAAGTGGCTTGCAAACCTGAATCGTTATCTTTTTGTGTCGCCATTGTAGAATGTTCCGGTCATTCGACCATCCCCAATGCTTGCTCGGGGATTTTTTTGAAAACCAATGGAAAACGTTTTCATGGTCGTTGGCAACAGAAGAAACAGACAATAACGCACCTGACTTACCCATAACCTCATCGATTAAATCGGGCGCACGAGGTGCTATGGCATCGGTGCCCACCAACCTGGAGACATCCAAGTGCAACAGTACGTGCTCTGGTACGAACAACTCGGAATGCAGGACGTAGAACGAGTTGGCGGCAAGAACGCATCCCTTGGCGAGATGATCAGCAACCTCTCTGGCGCCGGCGTATCCGTGCCGGGGGGCTTTGCCACCACCGCCTTTGCGTTTCACGAGTTTCTGGAGTCAAGCGGCCTCAACGGCAAGATCCACCATCTTCTCGACAATCTGGACGTGGACGATATCGCCGCCCTCAACCGGGCCGGTCAGCAGATCCGCGACTGGGTGATCGAAGCCCCGTTCCAGCCCGAGCTGGAGCAGGCGATCCGGGTTGCCTATGAAAAGTTGAGTGCAGGAGTCGAGGCCTCGTTTGCGGTGCGATCCTCCGCCACCGCCGAGGATATGCCGGACGCCTCCTTTGCCGGTCAGCAGGAGACCTTCCTCAACGTACGTGGCATTGATGCCGTCATGACGGCGGTCAAGCATGTTTTTGCTTCCCTGTTCAACGATCGCGCCATCTCCTATCGGGTGCATCAGGGCTATGACCACAAGGGCGTTGCCCTCTCGGCCGGGGTGCAGCGGATGGTGCGTTCCGATCTCGCCGCCTCCGGCGTCATGTTTACTCTGGATACCGAGTCCGGCTTCAACGACGTGGTTTTTATCACCGGGGCCCATGGTCTTGGCGAGATGGTGGTGCAAGGGGCGGTCAACCCGGACGAGTTCTATGTGCACAAGCCGACCCTCAAGGGGGGGCGCCCGGCGGTGGTGCGCAAGACCCTCGGCTCCAAGCTTATCAAGATGACCTATTCGGACGATGCCGGTCACGGCCGTCAGGTGAAGATTGTCGACACCGATGAGGCCGAGCGCAGCCGCTTCTGCATCACAGATGAGGAGGTGATGGCGCTGGCGAAACAGGCCCTTATCATCGAGCAGCACTATGGCCGCCCGATGGATATCGAGTGGGCTAAGGATGGTCAGGATGGCCAGCTCTATATCGTGCAGGCTCGCCCGGAAACCGTGCGCAGCCGTCAGGAGGCCAACACCCTCGAGCGTTTTGCACTCAAGCAAGCGGGTAAGGTGTTGATCGAGGGGCGTGCCATCGGCCACAAGATTGGCGCGGGCCCGGCGCGGGTCATCTCCTCCATCAGCCAGATGGACGAGGTGCAACCCGGCGACGTGCTGGTGACTGATATGACCGATCCGGACTGGGAGCCCATCATGAAGCGGGCCTCCGCCATCGTCACCAACCGTGGCGGCCGCACCTGCCATGCTGCCATTATCGCCCGCGAGCTGGGCATTCCGGCAGTGGTGGGCTGTGGCAACGCCACCGACCATATTCAGCCGGGCCAGCGGATCACCGTCTCCTGCGCGGAAGGGGATACCGGTTTTATCTATGACGGCGAGCTGGACTTCGATGTGGCAGTGACCGAGGTGGGCAATATGCCACGCCTGCCCATCAAGATCATGATGAACGTCGGCAACCCGGACAGGGCGTTCGACTTTGCCCAGTTGCCTAATGCTGGCGTAGGACTGGCACGCCTTGAATTCATCATCAACCGGATGATCGGCGTGCACCCCAAGGCCTTGCTGGAGTTTGACCAGCAAACCCCAGAGCTGCAGGCCACCATCGGCAAGATGATCGCCGGTTACGACAGCCCGCGGGAGTTCTATGTGGCCAAGCTGACCGAGGGGATCGCCACTCTGGGGGCCGCCTTCTGGCCGGAGCGGGTGATCGTGCGGATGTCGGACTTCAAGTCCAACGAGTACGCCAATCTGGTGGGCGGTCGTGGCTACGAGCCCCACGAGGAGAACCCGATGATCGGTTTTCGTGGCGCATCCCGCTACATCGCCGACAGCTTCCGCCCCTGCTTTGCCCTCGAGTGCGAGGCGATCAAGCGGGTGCGCGATGTGATGGGATTGACCAACGTCGAGGTGATGATCCCCTTCGTGCGCACCGTGGGCGAGGCGGAGCAGGTGATCGACATCCTGGCCGAGAACGGTCTGCGCCGTGGCGAGCGGGGGCTCAAGGTGATCATGATGTGCGAGATCCCGAGCAATGCCCTCTTGGCAGACAAGTTCCTCGAACACGTGGACGGCTTCTCCATCGGTTCCAACGACATGACCCAGCTGACCCTTGGGCTGGATCGGGATTCCGGGCTCATCGCCCATCTGTTCGACGAACGCAACGAGGCGGTCAAGGCGCTGCTGGCGATGGCGATTCAGGCTGCGCGCAAGGCGGGCAAGTACGTGGGGATCTGTGGCCAGGGGCCATCCGATCACCCGGATTTTGCCGCCTGGCTGGTGGAGCAGGGGATCGACTCGGTGTCGCTCAACCCCGATACCGTGGTCGATACCTGGATCTATCTGGCGGAGCAGCATGGCGCCAAGTAAGCCACTATCGACATGAGTAGATTAGAAAGGGGGCCCTAATTGCCCCCTTTTGATCGTTATTATCTTATGTTTTGCCCTTGGGCTTATTCCACCAAGCTCATGCCGGGGATCTGGCGCCAGTAGCCGTTGCAATCGCGATCCTGCTGCAGAACGAGGGGCTGATTGCCCTGCTGGTTAGCCTTGAAGCGGGCCAGCATCTCCAACGTATCCATCCCTTGCGGCGACAGCCTGACCACATCTACCAGACCCTCCATACCAGCCAGCTCGTTACCCAGGTTGTAGCAGTAGCCGGACTGGGTCTGGATCCCGTTGAGATTGAACACCCGCTGCCCCTCGCGGCTGTTGGCCAGTCGTCCGGTGGGATAGTTGATGCAGGCGAGCTCGCAGTTGTCTTTCGGTTTGTCGAGGGAGCGGGCAGTGAAGCAGCGCGCCGAGTAGGCGAGCGGCAGATGGCCGTAGGCAAACACCTCCACCTCAAATTGGTCGCGCAGGGAGCCCAGATCCTGATTGAGCTGGATCAGCCAGTCACGGGAGAGCTCCACCGGCATGACCCAGCGTTTCATCCCCTGTTTGAGCAACATGCGCAGCACATCGGCGTTATAGGCGTTGATGGCGGGACCACAGACGAAGGGGATCCCTGCTTCCCAGGCGAGTTGCACTGTACCGAGATCGTTGGCTTCGACCATCAGGTCGCCATTGTCGACCAGCCGCTTCACCTCTTTGAGTTCGGAGGGGGCGGAGATAAGGGCGAGGGTCGAGAGCACCACCTGCTTGTCGGAGCAGGCCATCTGACGGGCCAGCGCAATCCAGTCATCGACTTTGAGTTCGCGCCGCTTGCTGCAGACGGTCTCCCCCAGATAGATGATGTCGGCCTGACTGTCGGCAGCGGCATGGTAAAAGGCTTCGGTATCGGCTTTGGGCCAGTAGAAGAGCAGGGGCCCGAGAGAAAATTGCATGGGTGGACTCCTTATTGCCACTGACGATGGTAGGCGCCGAGGGTAGTCTGGCTACCTTCGGAGACGCGGGCGAGCTGGGCATCCCACTCAGCTTTGACCTGATAGGCCTCGGGATTGGCCTGATAGGCATCGATGGCCGCACGCCACACTCGGGTCACTTGCTCCACATAAGCAGGGCTGCGTTGGCGCCCTTCAATCTTGACCGACTGGATCCCGGTCTTGAACAGCTCGGGCAGGAGACCCAGGGTATTGAGACTGGTGGGCTCTTCCAGCGCGTGGTAGGTCTGGCCATCCACGTCGAAACGCCCCTTGCACAGGGTCGGGTAACCGGCATTTTCGCCCGGGCCATAGCGGTCGATCAGCACTTCGTTGAGTCGCGACTCGAGGCCGTTCGCGGTCTCTTCCCAACGGACGAACTTGGCCGGTGAGCAGGCGCCGACTGTGTTGGGGCTTTCGCCAGTCATGTAGGAGGAGAGATAGCAGCGCCCCTCGGCCATGATGCAGAGGCTGCCAAAGGCGAATACCTCGAGGCCAACATCGGTCTCACGGGCCAGTTGCTTGACCTGATGCATGGAGAGCACCCGGGGCAGCACTACCCGTGTGACATTGAATTGCTGCTGATAGAAGCGAATGGCGGCGGCATTGGTGGCGCTGGCCTGCACCGAGACATGGAGTTCCATCTTGGGGTAGTGGCGGCTGGCATATTCCAGCACGGCGAGGTCAGCGATGATTAACGCATCGGCGCCGAGGGCTACTCCGCGATCAACCGCCTGTTTCCATCGTGCATCGGCCCCGGGATGGGCAAAGGTATTGATGGCAATATGCAGCTTGCGACCATGTTGATGCACATAATCCACCGCCTTCTCCAGTTTGCTGTCGGTAAAGTTGAGACCGGCAAAGTGGCGGGCATTGGTGTCATCCTTGAAACCGATATAAACGGCATCGGCCCCGTTATCCACGGCGGTTTTCAGTGCCGGCAAACTGCCTGCCGGACAGAGTAATTCCATTGGTACGCTCCGAGAGTGCATATGAAGGGCAAACGAGCCCTGATTGTATGCAGCCATGCACTCCCGCTTTTTGACCTGAGGCAGCTTTGTGTGGCTTTACCCTTCTTGAGGTAACCCTGCACAAGTTTGATTTCCAACAGGATCTTGCCACACTCCCTGTGTTTGAATGCGCAAAAAAGGGAGTCTATCGTGTTTCAACAACTGCAACGCCGCCTGGTCGAACAGGCTCCGCGCTTCTTGCGCCATCCCCTCAAGCTGGTTCCCTTCAATCTGCAAAAGCAGCTGATGGAGAGTTTGCTGGCCCGGGTTTTCAAAGAGGCTATCGAAGATGGCGATTTCGAGTTTCTGGCAGACAAGTGGCTGAAAGTCGAAGTCTCTGATCTGGAGCTGTGCTGGTTTATCAGTGAGCAGAATGGCCAGCTGGTGGTGGCTCGCGAGTGTGACAAGGCCGATGTCTGCTTCAGCGGTACCGCCAACGACCTGATCCTGATTGCCGGTCGCAAAGAGGATCCGGATTCGCTCTTTTTCCAGCGCAAGCTGAAGATAGAAGGGGATACCGAACTGGGTCTTGAGGTGAAAAACCTGATGGACAGTCTGGATCTCGATGGCTTGCCAAGCCTGATGAAGTATCCCCTGATGGATCTGGCGACGTTTATCGAACGCGCCCGTACCGAGTCAGCGCAGGCTCCGGTGCAGACGGCGCCGGGCGGGATCCCGTCTTAAGTGGACAATCACCCCATGGGCATGGCGACGATAATGGTGCCGTGCCCAGAGACAACGACAGGCCCACAGACAGGGCACCAAGGCGATGAGTGCCGCAGGGGCGGGCAGCTGTGACATGGCCAGCCCCACAGCCAGCCAGATGAAGGGCTGCGCTTCATACAGCCACTCCGGCTGTAGCCAGCGTTTGCTTGGAAAGATAATCAGGTCGGTACGCCGGTAACTGGAGCGCATCATCCAGGTCACCGCTCCGGCGATAAACAGCAAGGCGCCTGCAAACCAGAGCAGGGGCTGTTCACTCAACGTAATAATGGCAATGGCTGCCAGCAGGTAGAGGCTGGGCAATCTCTCATAGATAAAGGGAGGAAGCATGGCGTTGTGTCTCCTGTGCCGTTTATCGGATATCCATCAAGTTTAGTCCCCCCCTCTCACTTCCCTCATGCTGGTTTGTTATACAAACAGGTGGTTTTGTTCTGAAATGGCTCGGCTTTTACGGTGCCAACATTGCGTACTCTTATGTTACAATTGCGCGCCATTTTTGACTGAAGATTGACTGGGTATGTTGGATCAGATTCGTATCGTTTTGGTAAACACCTCTCATACCGGCAACATGGGGTCTGCGGCACGCGCCATGAAGACCATGGGGTTGACCCAGCTGGTATTGGTTGATCCGCAAGCCTTGCCGGATGACAATGCCTTCGCCCTGGCGGCTGGTGCCAGCGATGTGCTTGCAAATGCCCGTATCGTCCCGACACTGGACGACGCGATCGCCGATTGTGGTCTGGTGATTGGCACCAGCGCCCGCTCTCGAACCCTGAGCTGGCCGATGCTCGATCCCCGTGAGGCCGGCGAAAAGTCGGTGGTTGAGGGGATGCAGCACCCGGTTGCGTTGGTGTTTGGTCGTGAGCGCACCGGTCTCACCAACGACGAGTTGCAAAAGTGCCACTACCACGTGGCCATTCCGGCCAATCCTGATTACAGCTCTCTCAATCTGGCCATGGCTGTACAGACCCTCTGTTACGAAGTGCGGATGCGCTGGCTGCAGGGGCAGGCCGCCGAGCTTGAAGATGAGATGGCCTATCCGAGTGCCGCCCAGCTGGAAGGGTTTTATCAGCACCTGGAACAAACTCTGATGAAGACCGGTTTTATTGCTGATGATCATCCGGGTCATGTGATGAGCAAGCTGCGTCGCTTGTTCAATCGGGCTCGGCCGGAAGCGGCGGAGCTCAACATTCTGCGCGGTATTCTGACCTCGGTGCAGAAAGCGCGCGTACCGGATTAATCCGACTGATTTACTCAACCATATACTTGACTGATTTGGTCGGGTATGTGACCATGTGCCCCATTAAATTGCTTCGCAAGACGGTAAGGCACATGAGACTGACTTCAAAAGGACGTTACGCTGTAACCGCCATGCTCGACGTGGCGCTGCATGCAGAGCAGGGGCCCGTCCCCCTTGCCGATATTTCCGAGCGCCAGGGCATCTCGTTGTCCTATCTCGAGCAGCTCTTTGCCCGCCTGCGTAAACATGGTCTGGTGAGCAGCGTGCGTGGCCCGGGCGGTGGTTATCGCCTCGGGTTGGCCCCAGGCGAGATTTCGGTTGGTCAGGTGATCACCGCGGTCGATGAGTCGGTCGATGCCACCAAGTGTCTCGGCAAGGGCGGCTGCCACGGTGGTACCCAGTGCCTGACGCACTCCCTGTGGCGCGATCTGAGCGAGCGGATCTCCAGCTTCCTCGGGGATATCACCCTGGCCGAGCTGGTACGCCAGGCCGATGTACGCCGGATTGCCGGCAAGCAAGATGAACAAATGAAGACCGTGTTGTCCCTGGTTGATCGGGCAGAACACGGCGATGTGAGCTTGAAAGTCCAACTATAAACGTGCTTTCCACAGCGGGACTCTGTATGACCCGGACTGTGACGGAGAAAAACATGAAACTGCCTATTTACCTTGATTATTCGGCAACCTGTCCGGTGGACCCGCGTGTCGCAGAAAAAATGATGCAGTGTCTCACCATGGATGGCCTGTTCGGCAATCCGGCTTCCCGTTCTCACCGCTTTGGCTGGCAAGCCGAAGAGGCGGTGGATCTGGCCCGTAATCAAGTGGCAGATCTGATCGGTGCCGATCCCCGCGAGATCGTCTTCACTTCCGGTGCGACCGAATCCAATAACCTGGCTATCAAGGGTGTTGCCCACTTCTATGCCAGCAAGGGCAAGCACATCATCACCTCCAAGACCGAACACAAGGCGGTGCTCGATACCTGTCGCCAGCTGGAGCGTGAAGGGTTCGAGGTGACCTACCTTGAGCCGATGCCCAACGGCCTGTTCACTATCGAGATGATCGAGAATGCCATGCGTGATGACACCATCCTGGTCAGCATCATGCATGTGAACAACGAAATCGGCGTGGTTCAGAACATTGCCGCCATCGGCGAGTTGTGCCGTTCCCGCAAGATCCTGCTACACGTGGATGCCGTTCAGAGTGTGGGCAAGATCCCGGTCGATGTGGAAGCGCTGAAAGTGGATCTGCTCTCCGTCTCTGCGCACAAGGTGTATGGTCCGAAAGGGATCGGTGCGCTGTTTGTTCGCCGCAAACCCCGCGTTCGTCTGGAAGCCCAGATGCATGGCGGTGGCCACGAGCGCGGCATGCGTTCCGGTACTCTGCCGACCCACCAGATCGTCGGGATGGGCGAAGCTTTCCGCATCGCCAAAGAAGAGATGGTGAGTGAAGGCGAGCGTATCTTGGCACTGCGCCAGCGTCTGTGGAATGGCATCAAGGATATTGAAGCCGTCTACATCAATGGCGATCTTGAGCAGCGTGTTCCGGGCAACCTCAACGTCAGCTTTGCCTATGTGGAAGGGGAATCCCTCATCATGGCGCTGAAAGATTTGGCGGTCTCTTCCGGTTCGGCCTGTACCTCCGCCAGCCTGGAACCTTCCTATGTGCTGCGCGCACTGGGCCTGAACGACGAGCTGGCACACAGCTCCATCCGTTTCAGCATGGGTCGCTTCACCACCGAGGAAGAGATTGACTACGCGGTCAAGCTTATTCGTGACTCCATCGGTCGTCTGCGCGAGATGTCCCCTCTGTGGGAGATGTACAAAGACGGCGTCGATCTGAACACGGTCGAATGGGCTCATCACTGATCTATCTGGTCAGTGAGCAACAGAATTAGCAGGAGTGAGATATGGCTTACAGTGAAAAAGTAATCGACCACTACGAGAATCCTCGCAACGTCGGTGGTTTCGACAAGAATGATCCCAGCGTTGCAACCGGCATGGTCGGTGCGCCCGCCTGTGGCGACGTGATGAAGCTGCAATTGAAGATCAGCGACGAAGGCATCATCGAAGATGCCAAGTTCAAGACCTACGGCTGCGGTTCCGCCATCGCCTCCAGCTCCCTGGTGACCGAATGGGTCAAGGGCAAGACCCTGGACGAAGCGGCTGGCATCAAGAACACCGATATCGCCGAAGAGCTGGCTCTGCCACCGGTGAAGATCCACTGCTCCATTCTGGCCGAGGACGCCATCAAGGCTGCCATCGCCGATTACAAGCAGAAGAAAGGTCTCTAAGCGCCGGAGAGCAGTATGGCTATTACCATGACAGATGCCGCCGCGGCACGGGTTTCCTCTTTTTTGGCTAACCGGGGCAAGGGCATTGGCCTGCGCCTCGGCGTCAAAACCACCGGCTGCTCCGGTCTGGCCTACGTGCTTGAGTTCGTTGATGAACTGACCGATGAGGATCAGGTGTTCGAGCAGCAGGGCGTCAAGATTATTGTCGATGCCAAGAGCCTGATCCATCTGGATGGCACCGAGCTGGATTTCGTCAAGGAGGGCCTCAACGAGGGCTTCCAGTTCAACAATCCCAACGCCAAAGGCGAGTGTGGTTGCGGCGAAAGCTTCAGTGTCTGAGTTGTTTGACGTCAATGATCCTTCGTCTGTGGTTGAGCGGGTTGCCCATGACCCGTTCAACCACATCTCATTTGCCAAGGGCGAGTGAGGTTGTGGCGAATGTTCCCAAGAGGTTTGCATGAATCATTTCGAGCTGTTTGGGCTGGTTGAAGGCTTCGAGCTCGATACCCGTCAGTTGGCTGATACCTACCGCCAGCTGCAAACCCAATTCCATCCTGATCGTTTTGCCACCGCCCCCGAACGGGAGCAGCTGGCTGCGGTGCAACGTGCCGCCCAGATCAACGAAGCATTCACCACCCTCAAGGCGCCGCTACGCCGTGCAGAATATCTGCTCTCCCTGCGTGGCACTGATATCCGTGGTGAACAGCAGACCCTGCAAGATACCGCATTTCTGATGCAGCAGCTGGAGTGGCGCGAGCGTCTGGCCGATCTGAAAGATGACGCCGACCCTGAGCGCGCCATCAAGGATTTTCGCAGTGAGATCAGGCATGATCACCAGATGTTGATGCAGCAGCTGACCGAGTCTCTTGCCGCCGGTAAAGATCTCGTTGCCGCTGATTGCGTTCGCAAACTCAAGTTTGTCGACAAGCTCCTTGAAGAGCTGGAACGATTCGAAGACTCGCTTCTCGAGTCTTGATCCTTTAACGCTGGAAGTTTCATTACCCATGGCATTACTGCAAATCGCCGAACCCGGCCAGAGCGCTGTTCCTCATCAGCACAAACGTGCCGTCGGCATCGATCTCGGCACCACCAACTCTCTCGTCGCTGCGGTTCGCAGCGGTCACGCCGATACCCTTTGCGATGAGCAAGGGCGCGACCTGCTCCCGTCGGTGGTGCACTATCAAAGCGACGCTATTCGAGTCGGAATTGATGCCAAGCGCGAAGCGGCACTCGATCCTCACAACACCATCGTCTCGGTCAAACGGATGATGGGCAAGGCGCTGGCCGATATCGATACCCGCCAGCAGCCTTACCAGTTTGTTGCCGCCGACAATGGCATGCCGCAACTGCAAACCCGTCAGGGGCTGGTCAATCCGGTGCAGGTCTCGGCCGAAATTCTCAAAAAGCTGGCCGAGCGTGGCGCCCAGACTCTCGGGGGCGATCTCGATGGCGTGGTCATTACCGTGCCGGCCTATTTCGATGATGCCCAGCGTCAGGGCACCAAGGATGCCGCCCGTCTGGCTGGTCTGCACGTGCTGCGCCTGCTCAACGAGCCGACTGCGGCCGCGATTGCCTATGGCCTTGACTCCGGTCAGGAAGGGGTGATCGCGGTTTACGATCTGGGGGGCGGTACCTTCGATATCTCTATCCTGCGTCTGCATCGCGGTGTGTTTGAAGTGATGGCGACCGGCGGTGATTCCGCCCTCGGCGGTGATGACTTCGATCACCTGCTGGCGGACTGGATCAAGGAACAGGCGGGCCTCACCGGTGAGCTGGATGCTCATCTGCAGCGCGAGCTGCTGGATGTGGCCGCTGCCGTCAAGCACGGTCTGACCGATGCCGAGCAGGTGGCGTGCACCTTTGCGGGCTGGCAGGGTTCAGTGAGCCGTAGCCAGTTTGATGAGCTCATCACCCCGCTGGTGAAACGGACCTTGCTGGCTTGTCGCCGCGCCCTGCGCGATGCGGGCCTTGAGCAGGTGGAAGTGCTGGAAGTGGTGATGGTTGGTGGCTCCACCAGGGTGCCGCTGGTGCGCGAACTGGTGGGCGAGTTCTTCCAGCGCACGCCGTTGACCAGCATCGATCCGGACAAGGTGGTCGCCATCGGCGCCGCCATCCAGGCCGATATTCTGGTGGGCAACAAGCCCGATGCCGAGATGCTGTTGCTGGACGTTATCCCCCTGTCGCTGGGTCTGGAGACCATGGGTGGCCTCGCCGAGAAGGTGATCCCGCGCAACACCACCATTCCGGTTGCCCGCGCCCAGGAGTTCACCACCTTCAAGGATGGTCAGACCGCCATGGCCATTCACGTGGTACAGGGTGAGCGCGAGTTGGTCGCCGATTGCCGCTCCCTGGCACGCTTTACCCTGACCGGTATTCCGCCGATGGCCGCCGGTGCCGCCCATATTCGCGTCACCTTCCAGGTGGATGCGGATGGTCTGCTCTCGGTGAGCGCCATGGAGAAATCCTCCGGCGTGCAGGCCGAGATCCAGGTCAAGCCCTCTTACGGGTTGACGGAGCAGGATATCCTCAACATGCTGAGTGCCTCCATCGAGAACGCCCAGCAGGATATGGATGCCCGCATGCTGGCCGAGCAGCAGGTTGAAGCCGATCGGGTGGTCGAGAGTCTCAATGCGGCGCTGGCCGCCGATGGTGATGCCCTGCTCAATGCAGCCGAGCGTGCCGAGATTGATGCCGCCATCGCCCATCTGCTGATCATGCGCAACAGCGGCGCAACCCATCAAATCAAAGAAGCCATTGAGGCAGCCGATGCTGTCAGTGGCGAGTTTGCAGCCCGCCGGATGGATGCTTCCATCCGCAAGGTGCTGACCGGACAAAACGTCAACAAGGTGTAATATGCCAAAACTGATCATTCTTCCTCATCCCGTACTCTGTCCGGATGGCGCCGCCCTCGAGGGGCAAAGCGGCGAGACCATTCTGGATGTGGCGCTGCGCAATGGTATCGAAATCGAGCATGCCTGCGAGAAATCCTGTGCCTGCACTACCTGCCACTGCGTGGTGCGCGAGGGCTTTGACTCGCTCGAGCCAAGCGACGAGCTGGAAGACGACATGCTGGACAAGGCGTGGGGGTTGGAGCCGGAATCCCGTCTCAGCTGCCAGGCAAAACTGGCGGACGAGGATCTGGTGGTGGAATTGCCCAAGTACACCCTGAACCTTGCCTCTGAACGCCATTAATTACACATGAGTGAATTGCACGTGCAGCATCCTGTGGTGCTTCAGTGATATGGTGGAAGGCCGTGACCCTCGGGGGCACGGCCTTTTTTGTATTCGTTATTCTCTCTTTGCTAATAAGCTCTTTCCCATAAAGAGTGCTTATACATAGTGCCAGTAAAAAGGAAGCAAACACGATGGCTGACATGATGAAGGTAGCGTTATCCACCCAGGCTGCGGCTGCCTATTGGGGCGAGGGCGCCCAGCTCAGTTTCAATGGCGACGAGGCACTGATCCATCTTGGTGCCGCCGGTCAGGAGAAGGATGTTCTGCGCACCGTTCAGCGCGCCGCCCGTCGCCTCGAATCGAGCGGGATCAAGCGGGTGACGCTGGTCGGTGAAGGCTGGGATCTGGAGCGTCGCTACGCGTTCGCCCAGGGTTTCTACGCCGCCAAGGGAGCGCGTGAACTGGATTTTGGCCAGCAGAGCGACGTTGAAGCCCGTGAACTAGATGCGCTGCTCAAGGCGGCTCGCTGGGTACGTGACATCACCAATGGCTGTCCGGAAGAGATCTACCCCATGAGTCTGGCGGAATCGGCTCTGTTGCTTATTCGTGGTCTGGCCGGGGATCAGGTTACTGCCCGCATCACCGCCGGTGAAGCGCTACGTGAGTCTGGCCATATCGGGATCTGGTCGGTTGGCCGTGGCAGCGAGCGCGAGCCTGTGCTGCTGGAGCTAGACTACAACCCGACCGGTGATCGCCATGCGCCCGTGGTGGCGGCGCTGGTGGGCAAGGGGATCACTTTCGATTCCGGTGGCTACTCCATGAAGTCCTCTGACAACATGCTGCCGATGAAGTCCGACATGGGCGGCGCGGCTATGGTGACTGGCGCGCTGGCGCTGGCTATCAGCCGCGGTCTGAACCAGCGGGTGAAGCTCATTCTCTGCTGCGCCGAGAACCTGGTCTCCGGCCACGCCTTCAAGCTGGGCGACATCCTCACCTACAAAAACGGCATCTCGGTCGAGATCCAGAACACCGATGCGGAAGGGCGTCTGGTGCTGGCCGATGGCCTGATGGCGGCCTCCGACAGCGGTGCAGCTTTTATCCTTGACGCAGCCACCCTGACCGGCGCCGCCAAGATGGCGCTGGGGCGCGACTACAATGCGGTGTTTGCCCTCGATGAGAGCGAACAGCTGCGTGCGCTGGCCGCCGCCAAGGTGGAAAACGAGCAGGCGTGGGCGCTGCCGCTGGAGCCCTGGCATGCCAGCCAGCTCACCTCGGCCTTTGCCGATCTGGGCAACGTCGCCTCAGCCGAAGGCACGGCCGGTGCCACCACGGCTGCTGCGTTCCTTTCCCGTTTCGTACGTGATGAGGGCAAGGGTTGGGTGCACCTAGATCTGGCAGCCTCTTATCAGAAATCGGGTAACGATCTCTGGGCAACCGGCGCCAAGGGGCACGGTCTGCGCACCATCGCCCGCTGGCTGCAGGAGGTGACCGCATGAATGTCTGGCTGAGTCGTGAATTTGCACCGGCCGAGTGGGGGGAGGGGGCGCTGCTCTCTCACCGTGCCGACGGCATGGTGATCCATCTGGTGACGGCCAATCCGCTGCTCGATATCCAGCAAGCGGCCCGTCGCCTCTGCCAGCAAGGGATCCAGAAAGTGACCCTGGCTGGTCATTGGGAGCGTGAACAGCAGTGGGCATTTGCCCAAGGGCTGCAAACCCCCAAGGCGGAGGTGCAACTGCAGTGGGCCATGTCCTCGGAAGAGGACCGAGAGGAGCTGGAAGCGCGCTGGCTCTGTGGCCGCTGGGTGCGCGAGATGACCAATGCCACCCCGGAGCAGTTGGGCCCGCTGGAGCTGGCGGTGGAAGCGGCCTCCTTTATTACCGAGTTGGCGCCGGACAAGGTGAGTCATCGCATTTTGAAAGGCGAAGCGCTGCAACAGGCGGGATGGGTTGGCCTTTACCAAGTAGGCCGCGGCAGCGAGCGCGAGCCGGTATTGCTGGAGCTTGACTTCAATCCGGGGCGGGACCCCAAGGCGCCGGTAGCGGCAGCGCTGGTGGGCAAGGGGATCACCTTTGACTCCGGCGGCTACTCCATGAAGAGCTCCGAGGGGATGCTCACCATGAAGTGTGACATGGGGGGCGCGGCGATTGTCACCGGTGCGCTGGCGCTGGCTATGCTGCGCGGGCTCGACAAGCGGGTGAAGCTGATCCTCTGCTGCGCCGAGAACCTGGTCTCCGGCCACGCCTACAAGCTGGGCGACATCCTCACCTACAAGAATGGCACCACGGTCGAGATTGTGAATACCGATGCCGAGGGGCGGCTGGTGCTGGCCGACGGCCTGCAACTGGCGAGCGAGTCCGGCGCACCGCTGATCATCGATGCCGCGACCCTGACTGGCGCAGCCGTGATGGCGCTGGGTGGGCGCTACAATGCCCTGTTTGGCCTCGATAAAGGGCTGGTAAGCCGGGCCATGACCTATGCCGATGCCGAGCATGAGCCAGCCTGGCCGTTGCCGCTGGAGCCCTGGCACCGCCAGCAGTGCCCTTCCCATTACGCCGACACGGCCAACAGCCGTCCGGTGAAGGGGGGTGGGCCGGGTGGCGCCTCCAACGCGGCGGGTTTCCTCTCCCGTTTCGTTGCCAACGAAGGGATGGGCTGGCTGCATATCGATCTGGCAGCTTGCTTCAGTGACAACGGCGATGCCCTCTGGGCGCCGGGGGCCAATACCCTGGGGATGCGCACCATAGCGCGGGCCCTGCTGGCGGAAGCCAAATAGGCGAGACAAGGCACCCTCAGGTGCCTTTTTCATGCTGTTCGAATTGTGAACAAAAGATGGGGTTTTGGCGGCTTAAGGTAACTATCGTGCGCAAGCGCACATATTTTCCGGCTCTGCTCGGTCAAGATGAGTGTGGATGTTGATTGCAAGGGAGTGATGTTTAATAAAAAGTTGCTTGTTTGTGTGTTTTTCCGGTTTTTGTTTACGTATAATCGCCAGCGAACATGGATTCTAACAATAAAACTCTGTAGTTAAGGAAAGATATCAATGGCCATCGAACGTACCTTCTCTATCGTTAAACCGGATGCTGTCAGCAAGAACCTGATCGGTGCCATCTATAGCCGTTTCGAAAGCGCAGGCTTGAAAGTGGTGGCATCCAAAATGCTGCACATGAGCAGTGAACAGGCTGCCGGTTTCTATGCCGAGCATCAGGGCAAGCCTTTTTATGACAATCTGGTCAGCTTCATGACCTCTGGCCCTGTCATGGTGCAGGTGCTGGAAGGGGAAGACGCCATCCGTCGCAATCGCGAGATCATGGGGGCTACCAACCCGAAAGAGGCCCTGGCTGGTACCTTGCGTGCCTGTTATGCCGAGAGCATCGATCGCAATGCCGTCCATGGCTCCGATGCACCGGCCTCTGCTGCACGTGAAATCGCCTACTTCTTCTCTGACAACGAGATCTGCCCGCGCGGCTGATTTACGTGGATGATGACCCAAGGGAGCCTCGGCTCCCTTTGTTGTTTTCGCCGTTTACGCAATATCCCTCTATTCTCCAGGTGGAAAGCCAGACCCATTATTTGTACAATGCCGCCCCCTGACGTCGTCAGCCAATAATTGATGAAGTGTTTGAACTGAGGCCATTGATGAGCGAAACAAAAATCAACCTGCTGGATCTTGATCGGGATGCCATGCGTGCCTTTTTCGTCGAACTGGGCGAGAAGCCATTCCGGGCAGATCAGGTCATGAAGTGGATCTATCACTTTGGGTGTGATGATTTCGATCAGATGACCAACGTCAACAAGGTGCTCAAAGAGCGCCTCAAGGCAATCGCCGAGATCAAGGCGCCCGAGATCAGCCGCGAGCAGCGCTCTGCCGATGGCACCATCAAGTGGGCTCTGCAGGTGGGCGATCAGGAGGTAGAGACCGTCTACATCCCGGAAGATGACCGCGCGACCCTCTGCGTCTCCTCTCAAGTTGGCTGTGCGCTGGAGTGCAAGTTCTGCTCCACGGCTCAACAAGGCTTCAACCGCAATCTGAAAGTCTCCGAGATCATCGGTCAGGTGTGGCGTGCTGCCCGTGTGGTCGGTGGCAAGCGTCCCATCACCAACGTGGTGATGATGGGGATGGGCGAGCCTCTGCTCAACCTCGCCAACGTGGTGCCCGCCATGCGTCTGATGATGGATGACTACGGCTTTGGCATCTCCAAGCGCCGGGTGACCATCTCCACCTCTGGCGTGGTACCTGCGCTGGACAAGCTGGGCGACCAGATCGACGTGGCGCTGGCTATCTCCCTGCACGCCCCGAACGACAAGTTGCGTTCAGAGATCATGCCGATCAACGACAAGTACAACATCGAGGAGTTCCTCGCCGGTGTCCGTCGTTACCTCGAAAAGTCCAATGCCAACGGTGGTCGGGTAACCGTCGAGTATGTGCTGCTCGATCATATCAATGACGATATGCAGCATGCCCACGAGCTGGCCAAGGTGCTCAAGGACACTCCGAGCAAGATCAACCTGATCCCGTTCAACCCCTTCCCGGGCAACCCTTACGGCAAGCCGAGCAACAGCCGTATCGATCGCTTCTCCAAGGTGCTGATGGAGTACGGTTTCACCGTGATTGTCCGCAAGACCCGTGGTGATGACATCGATGCCGCCTGTGGTCAGCTGGTGGGGGACGTGATTGACCGTACCAAGCGAACTATCAAAAATCGGATGCAACAGGATGGGATTTCCGTCAAAATGGTTTAAATGCTAAGCCATTGTATAGACAGGGAATGGATACACGTACATTGATCGTAGTGGCAGCGCTCTGCGCGCTGCCAGGCTGTGTGACCGAGACCACTTACGCTGGCCAGAACTCGACCCAGCGTGAAGTGGGTCCTGACCTCAAGGCGGCTGCCCAAACCCGCCTCGACTTGGGTATCCAGTACTTGCGTCAGGGCAATGCCGAGCAGGCCAAGTTCAATCTTGACCGCGCCCTCCAGTATGACCCCTCCAACCCCCAGATCCAGATCGGTTTTGCCTACTTTTACCAGAAGGTAGGAGATTTCAAGGCAGCCGAGACCCATTACAAGAACGCCCTTGCCATGGATCCGTCCAATGCTGACGCAATGAACAACTATGGTGCCTTCCTCTGTGATCGCGGCAGGTATGCCGAGGCAGATCAGGCGTTCAACCAGGCTGTTATTCAGCCAGGCTACGTAAAAATTGCCGATACCTATGAAAATGCGGCACTTTGTGCGCTGCAAAATCGCAGAAATGATAAAGCAGGCGAGTACTATCGCCTGGCCTTGGGGTATAATCCCCGCAATCCAGGGTTATTGCTGGACTTGGCCGAGCTTTCCATGAAAGATGGCAAGCTGCCTGATGTGCAGTCCTACCTCGCCCGTTTTGCCGATGTGTCAGACGAGAACGAGGAGAGTCTCTGGTTGAGACTTCGGCTGGCACAGGCGATGGACAAGCCGGCATTACTTCACCAATTCGGGACTGAGCTGGTAAGGCAATATCCCACTTCGCAACAAGCCAAGCGTTATTTAGCCAATGACTACTGAACAGCAACACGATTTTCAAGACGACACCCAGGCAGTGGGCCCAGGCCAGCTGCTGCGCAACGCCCGTGAACAGCTCGGCTGGACACGAGAACAGGTTGCGTCCCGCATTCACCTTCGTCTGACCCTGATTGCCGCTATCGAATCGGATACGTACGACAAGCATACGTCTCATACCTTTATCCGGGGCTATCTGCGCACCTACGCCAAGCTGGTAGGGATCCCGGAGGAGACCATTCTTGCCGCCTATGACAAGCTGGGGCTGACGCCGCCCGACAATATCGACATGCAGAGCTTCTCGCGCCGCTCTCGCCAGCAGGCGAGCGACAGCCGTCTGAAAGTGGTGACCTGGCTGGTGATCCTGGTGCTGATTGCGCTCTCCGTTGCATGGTGGTGGCAGAGCACGACCCGCCGCTCTGCCGGGGATGAGGCGCTGGCCGCGACCGAAATGAGCACAACCGCAGCGCCAACTGCCGACACCGCAACCGTTGCGGTGGCCAATGATGCAACTGCGCCGGCTCAGGATGTCTCTGCCGCGGCAGCTACCATCGTTGCCCCGACTGCTGCTGTTTCCGACGCTGCTGCCACCCTGGCTCCGGCTTCTGCTGCCGTGGCGTTGACCGACGCCAGCGGCGCCGTCAGCACGGTAGTTGATGTTGCCGCCTCCGGTGCCACTGCGACCGAATCTGAAGAGAGTGTCGTTGATCCGGCAACTGCGCCGCAACTCAAGATGAGCTTTACTGCCGACTGCTGGCTGGATGTGAAGGATGCCAAGGGCAAGACTCTCTTCAGCGGTCTGAAGAAGGCCAACGACGAGCTGGTACTGGAAGGTGCCGAGCCCCTGAAGTTCATCATTGGCGCGCCGATGGCCGTCAAGCTCGACTACAAGGGCAAATCCTTTGATATGAGCCGTTACAACAACGGTCGTACTGCCCGCTTCTCACTGCCGCAGGAGTAATTTGTTCGTCATGTCCGCACACGAATCTCCCATTATTCGTCGTAAATCACGGCAGATCATGGTTGGCAATGTACCGGTAGGGGGCGATGCCCCCATTACGGTGCAGACCATGACCAACACCAAGACCACCGATGTCGCCGCCACTGTCGAGCAGATCCAGCGGATCGAGCGGGTCGGTGCCGATATCGTCCGGGTTTCCGTGCCTACCATGGAAGCGGCGGAAGCCTTCAAGCTGATCAAACAGCAGACTCGCATCCCCATCGTTGCCGATATCCATTTTGACTATCGCATCGCCCTGAAAGTGGCCGAGTATGGCGCTGACTGCCTGCGTATCAATCCGGGCAACATCGGCAACGAGCAGCGTGTACGCTCTGTTGTCGATTGCGCGCGCGACCTCAATATCCCGATCCGTATCGGGGTCAATGGCGGGTCGCTGGAGAAGGATATTCAGGAGAAGTATGGCGAGCCGACCCCGGAGGCTCTGGTGGAGTCCGCCATGCGTCACGTCGAGTATCTTGATCGCCTCGATTTCCAGAACTTCAAGGTAAGCGTCAAGGCGTCTGATGTATTCCTGGCCGTGGGCGCCTATCGCCTGCTGGCCAAGCAGATTGAGCAGCCGCTCCATCTGGGCATTACCGAAGCGGGCGGTTTCCGTGCCGGTGCGGTGAAGTCCTCCATTGGTCTTGGCATGCTGCTGGCTGATGGCATCGGCGACACCCTGCGCATCTCGCTGGCGGCTGATCCGGTAGAGGAAGTGAAGGTCGGTTTTGACATCCTCAAATCCCTGCGGATCCGCTCCCGTGGCATCAATTTCATCGCTTGCCCCTCCTGCTCCCGTCAGGAGTTCGACGTCATTGGCACTGTCAATGCGCTGGAAGAGCGGCTCGAAGACATCATCACCCCGATGGATGTCTCCATCATCGGCTGTGTGGTGAACGGGCCGGGCGAAGCGCTGGTTTCCGATCTGGGTCTTGCCGGTGCGGCCAACAAGAGTGCCTTCTACGAAGGAGGCCAGCGGGTTGACCGACTCGACAACAAGGATCTCATCCCGACCCTTGAGCGCCGCATTCGTGCCCGCGCCGCCATGCTGGACCCGGTTAACCGGATCATGGTGGACAAGGATTGAACGGACAGGGGCCACTTCGGGTGGCCCTCTTTCCAGGTGACTGATTTTACACCCCGCTTGCGGATTCCCTGATTTTACCTCGGGGGTGAAAATCCCTATAATGCGGCCAAATTTTACCTCTTTTTCTCGAGTATCAACGTGGCAAAACAGATCCAAGCTATTCGCGGTATGAATGATTGCCTGCCGGAGCAGAGCCCGGTATGGCAGAAGGTTGAACAGATCCTGCGCCAGGTCGTTGCCAGCTATGGCTACAGCGAAGTACGCATGCCGATTGTCGAGCAGACCCATCTGTTCAAGCGCGCCATCGGTGAAGTGACCGACGTGGTCGAAAAAGAGATGTACACCTTTGAAGATCGCAATGGCGACAGCCTGAGCCTGCGTCCGGAAGGGACTGCCAGCTGCGTCCGCGCCGGTATCGAACACGGCCTGCTCTACAACCAGGAGCGCCGGATGTGGTATATGGGCCCCATGTTCCGTCACGAGCGCCCCCAGAAGGGCCGTTATCGCCAGTTCCACCAGTTCGGTGTCGAGCTGTTTGGTATCAACGGGCCGGATATCGACGCCGAGCTCATCATGCTGACCAACCGCCTGTGGCGCCTGTTCGGTATCAGCGAGCATGTGACCCTGCAGCTCAACACCCTGGGCCAGAGCGCGGAGCGTGCCGCTTACCGCGATGCGCTGGTTGCCTATCTGGAGCAGTACAAGGATCAGCTGGACGAAGAGAGCCAGCGTCGCATGTACAGCAACCCGCTGCGAGTGCTCGACTCCAAGGACGAAAAAGTGCAGGCCGTGCTGGTCGGTGCCCCCCGTCTGTTCGACCATCTGGGCGAAGAGAGTCTGGCTCACTTCGAGGGGCTCAAGCGCCTGCTCGACTCTGCCGGCATCAAGTACGAAGTAAACGAGCGTCTGGTGCGTGGCCTCGACTATTACAACCTCACCGTATTCGAGTGGGTGACCAACAGCCTGGGGGCCCAGGGCACTGTCTGTGCCGGTGGCCGCTATGACGGTCTGGTGGAGCAGTTGGGTGGTCAGCCGACGCCTGCGGTCGGTTTTGCCATGGGCATGGAGCGTCTGGTGCTGATGCTGGAGACCCTTGAGCTCAACGGCGACATTCGCCCGGCGGTCGATGTCTATCTGGCGATGGTGGGCGAGGGGACCGAGCAGGCTGGCTTCCAGCTGGCCGAGCGTCTGCGTGATGCGCTGCCAGATTTGCGCCTGATGAGCCACTGCGGCGGCGGCAACTTCAAGAAACAACTCAAGCGTGCCGACAAGAGCGGCGCGTCCATCGCCCTGATCCTTGGTGAGACCGAGGTGCAAAACGGGGAGATCACTATCAAATATCTGCGTGGTCAGGCCGAGCAACAGACCGTCAAGGTTGACGCCGCCATTGCCCTGCTGGCAGCCAAAGGAGAGTAAGCTGTGGAAGTTTATACCACCGAAGAACAACAGGTTGAGGTTATCAAGGAGTGGTGGAAAGAGAACGGGACCTCGGTGATCGCCGGTACCGTGATCGGTCTGGTCGGCCTGTTTGGCTGGCGCTACTACAACCAGTACCAGCAACAGACCATGGAGGCATCCTCCCACGCCTACAACCAGGTGATTACCCAGCTGGCTAAAGGCGATGCCGCCGGTTTCGAGCAGGCAGCGCAGTTTGTCTCCGCCAACAAGGGCGACTCCTACGGCGAGCTGGCCGCGTTGCAACTGGCTGCCGCCGCCGTCAAGGCGGGCAAGCTGGATCTGGCTGCCGAGCAGCTTACCCAGGTCGCAACCAGCGGTGACGAGAGCATTCGTCCCATCGCTGCACTGCGTCTGGCTCGCGTATTGAACGATCAGGGCAAAGCCGATGACGCGCTGGCCCAGCTTGGCAAGATCAATAGCGACGCCTTCAAGGCCCAGGTGGCCGAAGTGCGCGGTGACATCCTGCAAAAGCAGGGCAAGATTGAGGAGGCTCGCGATGCCTATCAGGCAGCGGCCGATGCCGGCGGCCTGCAGGGCAGTCAGGAGCTCAAGTTGAAGATGGACGATCTGGCCCTGCCGGCCATGACCACGGGTGAGGCACCGGATGCGTAATCTATTCAAAATGGTGGCGCTGGGGGCTGCGGTCTCCTTCGCCCTGCAGGGCTGCTCCCTGTTCAGCTCGGAAGAGGATTTGAACCCCATGGCACCGCTGCCCAAGGTCGAATCCGCTTTCAGTGCCGATACCGAGTGGTCTTCCACTGTCGGTGACGGTATCGGTGACTTCTACTCCCAGCTCAAGCCGACAGTGGAAGATGAGCGCATCTATGCCGCTGCGCGCGATGGCGATGTCACAGCCTTTGACCGTGCCAGTGGCGATCGCCTCTGGACCGTCGATCTGGCCGACCTGCCGGTCAACGCTGACAAGCGCAGCGCCCGTCTCTCCGGCGGTCTGGTCTCCCGTTACGGCAAGCTGTTCCTCGGCTCCGAGAACGGGGTGGTCTACGCCCTGAACGAAGAGAACGGCGAAGTGCTGTGGCAGACCAATGTGCCCGGCGAAGTGGTCGCCAGCCCTGCGGTTGAAGATGGTCGCGTAGTGGTACTGACTACCTCCGGTCGCCTGATTGCGCTCGATACCGACGAAGGCAAGATGCAGTGGACGCTCTCCGAAGAGCAGCCACCGCTGACCCTGCGCAGTGCCGGTGCCCCGGTGATCACCAATGGCGCCGTCATCTATGGCCGCGCCGATGGCAAGGTTGGCATTGCCCTGCTGAGCAACGGCCAGCCGGTACGTCAATCCAAGGTGGCCGATCCGCGCGGTGCTACCGAGCTTGACCGCATGGTGGACGTCGATGCCAGCCCGCTGATTGCCGGTGATGAGCTCTACGCCATCGCCTACAATGGCCAGTTGATGGCGCGCAAGCTGATGAGCGGCGATGAAGTGTGGAAGCGCAAGTATTCCGGCTATCGCGATCTCGCTATCACCGGCAATGCCATCGTGCTGACCGACAGCCGCAGCCACCTGTTTGCCATCGACCGTCGCAACGGTCTGGAGCTGTGGTCCAACACCCAGCTGGAGAATCGTACCGTCACTGCACCTGTTATCTTCGGTGACTATGTGGTGGTGGGTGATGTGGAAGGATACCTGTACTGGCTTGATCGTACCGACGGTACCATCAAGGCGATGCAGCAGCTCGACAGCAGTGGTCTGTATGCCGCCCCGCTTGTGGATGGTGACACCCTGTATGTGCAGAGCCGTGGCGGCAAGCTGTACGCGCTAAAGCGTCCTTGATCGTCCGTTAATTTGAATATCCGGCTCCTGGTCTTCGGACCCGGAGCCTTTGTCGTCTTGAGAATGAGGCTTTTATGACTCCTGTTGTTGCCCTGGTGGGCCGCCCCAATGTGGGGAAATCCACCCTGTTTAACCGCCTGACCCGTACCCGGGATGCTCTGGTTGCCGACTTCCCCGGCCTGACCCGGGACCGCAAATATGGCCAGGCGAAGCTGGGCGAGCTGGAATTTATCGTGGTCGATACCGGCGGTATCGATGGCACCGAGGAGGGGATCGAGCTGAAGATGGCCGAGCAGTCCCTGCTGGCCATCGAAGAAGCCGATGTGGTGCTGTTCATGGTGGATGCTCGTGCCGGTTTGACTGCTGCGGATCAGGCCATCGCCGAGCACCTGCGCAAGACCCACAAGAAGGTGTTTCTGGTAGCCAACAAGACCGACGGTATCGACGGTGATTCCGCGGTCTCCGAGTTCTACGGTCTGGCGCTGGGCGAGGTCTACCAGATCGCGGCCGCCCACGGTCGTGGCGTGCTGAGCCTGCTGGAACTGGCCCTGGCTCCCCATCTGGAGACCCTGGTCGACTCCGCTACCGATGAAGATGCGCAGGATGAGGAAGAGGAGGACTTCGACGAAGAAGCCCTGCTGCGCATGGTGGCTGCCGGTGAACTCGATACCAAAGAGGACACCAAGGAGACCCCGTTCGCCGACCTGCCTATCAAGTTCGCCATCGTTGGCCGTCCCAACGTCGGTAAATCTACCCTGACCAACCGCATGCTGGGTGAAGATCGGGTCATCGTCTATGACATGCCCGGCACCACCCGTGACTCCGTTTACATTCCGATGGAGCGTGACGAGCAGAAGTATGTGGTTATCGACACCGCCGGTGTGCGTCGTCGTGGCAAGGTGCACGAGACGGTGGAGAAGTTCTCCGTTATCAAGACCCTGAAAGCTATCGAAGATGCCAACGTTTGCCTGCTGGTGATCGACGCCCAGGAGACCATCACCGATCAGGACTTGAGCATCCTTGGCTATGTGCTCCACGCCGGTCGCTCCGTGGTGCTGGTGGTGAACAAGTGGGATGGTCTGGATCAGAAGGTGAAAGAGGATGTGAAGAACGAGCTGGATCGTCGCTTGGGCTTCATCGACTTCGCTCGCGTCCACTTCATCTCCGCCCTGCACGGCAGTGGCGTCGGCCATCTGTTTGAATCCATTCAGGAGGCTTACCAGTCCGCCACCCGTCGTACCAGCACGGCCATGCTGACCCGCATCATGCAGATGGCGCAGGAAGATCACCAGCCGCCGATGGTCAATGGTCGCCGCGTCAAGCTCAAATATGCTCACGCCGGTGGCTACAACCCGCCGCGTATCGTGATCCACGGCAACCAGCTGAACGACTTGCCGGACTCCTACAAGCGGTATCTGATCAACTACTTCCGCAAGTCCCTCAAGATCATGGGCTCGCCAATCCGGGTCGAGTTCCAGGAGTCGATCAACCCGTTTGAAGGGAAGAAGAACACCATGACCCTGAGTCAGGAACGTCAGCGCAAACGCCTGCTGAAGATGAAGAAGAAATAAGCCCTTGCGGCTGCCCTCACCGGCAGCCGCTTTGTTATCCTCGCCATGTTAAGGTGAGGAATAAGGTGAGGAATTAAGGTGAGGAATAAGGGGAGGGGGATCTGCCATGGAACAAGACCATGGCAGATCCACTTTCGAGGAGTTGATTATGAAAGCCCTGCTTTGTCCATCATGCCAGGCTGAACTGGATACCCGCAGCAAGGAGCAAACCTGTGGTCAGTGCCAGGCTAACGTTCACGTTACGGCCATCTGCCCCACCTGCCAACAGGAGCTGGAGCGTCTCAAGGCGTGCGGCGCGGTGGATTACTTCTGCAACCACTGCAACTCGCTGATCTCCAAGCGGTCGGTACAGTTCAAGGCGGCGCTGGTGTAAGACAGTATTCAGGTGAGAAAGAAGATAAAAAAACCCGGCGAATGCCGGGTTTATGCTGTGTGCTCTGCAATAAGCAGGGTATAGGATCGATTTCTGCGCCACAGGTTGCGCTTGATGTCATTAAGCTTGAGTTTGCGTCTGGGGCTCCAGCTGCACTTCGCTTTTCTGACCAGACTGATTTTTCTACGTTTTTGCATCTTGGTCTCCTCCCAACTCAGGTGGCCATCCCGGCCTTGGGTCATTGATGGCGCCCATCCGAAATTGCTGTTATTTACTCTCTCAACATAATGAAAACAATGCGATTTCGGATAGGCTCCGATGTGAATCGATGGTAACAGAGAAGTTTGCGTGAAAACAGCCGAATAATGGCTGGTTAGCGCATGGTGATCTGATTGACCACTTCGGCGATGATAGTCGGGCGCTCGGCGATCTCCGGCTCGCTGTCGTTGTCGAGACTCTCCCGTTGGTGGGCCTTCTGTTGCTCGTTATCGAGCCAGAGCAGGCTCTGGTAGTACTGACGCACGTTGTTGACATAGTTGCGCGCCTCGCTGCCGCGGGCATAGCCGTAACGCACCTTGCGATGCCAGCGTGCTTGCTGCAGCAGCGGCAGCACATCCTTGACGTCGCTCCAGGCGTCGGGATTCTTGCCGAGTTCCTTGGTCAGACGGCGCGCGTCCATCATATGGCCGTAGCCGATGTTGTAGGCGGTGAGAGCAAACCACACCTTCTCGTCCTCGGGCACCGAATCCGGCACCTTCTCCATCATCTGTTGCAGATAGAGGGAGCCACCCTTGATGCTCTCTTCCGGATGAAGCCGGTCGTTGACTCCCATCGCCTTGGCGGTGGGCTCGGTCAGCATCATCATGCCACGCACGCCGGTGTAGGAGCGCGCCTGCGGGTCCCAGTGGGACTCCTGATAGCTGATGGCGGCGAGCAGGCGCCAGTCGATATTCTTGGCGTGGGTCTGGAACAGCGGCTGGTACTTGGGCAGCAGGCTCTTGGCGCGCTTGAGGAAGGTGCGGGTATCGACAAAGTCGAAGTTCTGCACGTGGCCGAAGTACTTCTCGTCCAGCTTGGCGATAGCGCCGTCCATAAAGCGCTGACCGAAAAAGTCGATGACGCTGGCATAGAGGCTGTCATCGGGCAGCTTGCTCATGGCCCAGGCAACGGTCTGCTTCTGTGCCAGGGTCAGCCCCTCGGTGAGCTCCGGGTAGTAGCGCTGGGTACGGGCCAGCACGGTATCCTGCACCACCGTGTAGTCAATCTTGCCATCCACCACCTGCTTGAGCAGTTCTTCCACATCGGCGTTGTGGCTGGTGCTCCACGTCAGTTTGGGATTCTCTTTGCTCATCTCTTTGAGCAGATCTTCCCCGGTGGAGCCGGCGGCCACCACCAGCTTGCCCTTGATATCGTTCAACGAGGCCGGCTTGGGCTTGCCATTACGGTATACCAGCTTGGGAGAGACCTGGTAGAAGCCCGGGCCGAAGCGAAACAGCTCGCGCCGCTCCTGAGTGACCATGATGGCGGCTGCCGCCAGATCGACTTTACCCTTTTTCAGCAGGGTAACCAGTTCGTCAGTGGTGTTGACCGGGATGATGGTGAGTTTGACCCCCAGCCATTCGGCATAATGTTGCGCCAGCTCGTAATCGAACCCCTGGGCGAGGTCGTCACGCTGGTAATAGGATGTGGGGCCATAGATGGTGCCAACCCTGATCTCGCCTCGTTGGCGGATCTGCTCCAGCTGGCTGGAGGGGGTATAGAAGTCGCAGCCAACCAGCGTCAGCGTCAACAACAGCCCGATAAACAGTCGAAAAATGCAGCGCAAGTAGGTGAGTACCTTTGTTGAAAAAATCGGCATTTGTCAAAAAAGAGGCACCTTTATACCAGAGAGTGTGCGCAGAGTCACACTGCGTGAAGTGAGAAAAACGTTTGTCCGCTGTGAGCCAGATCCCTATAATACGCGCGTCTCAATTCCCCCCCACTTTAAAACTTGGTGAGAAAGGTCATATGGATATCTTGCGTGGTGCCCCAGCACTGTCTGATTTTCGTGTCCAAAAACTGCTGCAACGCTTCGCACAGATGAAAAACGAGAGTGGAGTAGAGAGCGGAGTAGAGATAGAGGATGTCTATGCCGAGTATGTGCACTTTGCCGAGCTGACAAGCCCCCTCTCTCCCCCCGAGCGAGCGACCTTGGGCCAGCTCTTGCGCTACGGCCCGACCATCCCCGAACACACCCCCAGCGGTCAGCTGTTTCTTGTTACCCCCCGCCCCGGCACTATCTCCCCCTGGTCTTCCAAAGCAACCGACATCGCCCACAACTGCGGCCTGAAACAGGTTAAGCGGCTGGAGCGTGGTATTGCCTATTACCTGACCATCAAGGGGCCGGGTGAGCTGAGTGCCGCCCAGCGCAGCGCCATTGCCGCCGTGCTCCATGATCGGATGATGGAAGTGGTGTTTGCCGAGATGAGCGAAGCTGCCGCCCTGTTTGCTCACCACGAGCCTCGCCCCTTCACCCAGGTGGATGTGCTGGGCGGTGGTCGCGCAGCCCTGGCCGAAGCCAACGTGGCGCTGGGTCTGGCGCTGGCCGACGACGAAATCGACTATCTGGTGGAGAACTTCACCAAGTTGGGTCGCAACCCCAACGATATCGAGCTCTACATGTTCGCCCAGGCGAACTCCGAACACTGCCGTCACAAGATCTTCAATGCCGACTGGACCATCGATGGTGAGCAGCAGCCCAAGTCGCTGTTCAAGATGATCAAGAACACCTTCGAGCAGACGCCGGATCATGTCCTCTCTGCCTATAAAGACAACGCCGCCGTGATGGAAGGGAGCCAGGGTGGCCGCTTCTTCCCGAGCCCGGCCAACGGCGAATACCAGTATCACCAGGAACAGGTCGACATCCTGATGAAGGTGGAGACCCACAACCACCCGACCGCCATCTCCCCGTTCCCGGGGGCAGCCACCGGCTCCGGCGGCGAAATCCGCGACGAGGGAGCCACCGGTCGTGGTGCCAAGCCCAAGGCGGGTCTGGTCGGTTTCTCCGTCTCCAACCTGCGCATTCCCGGCTTCGAGCAGCCCTGGGAGCAGGATTTCGGCAAGCCGAGCCGTATCGTCAGTGCCTTCGACATCATGCAGGAGGGGCCGCTCGGCGGCGCTGCCTTCAACAACGAGTTCGGCCGTCCGGCCATTCTCGGCTACTTCCGTACCTTCGAAGAGGAGGTGCCGAGCCACAATGGCGTCGAGGTGCGTGGCTACCACAAGCCCATCATGCTGGCAGGCGGCATCGGCAACATCCGCACCGAACATGTCCAGAAAGGGGAGATCCCGGTCGGCGCGGCGCTGATCGTGCTGGGCGGCCCGGCGATGAACATCGGTCTGGGCGGTGGTGCCGCATCCTCCATGGCCTCCGGCCAGTCAGCCGAAGATCTCGACTTTGCCTCGGTGCAGCGTGACAACCCCGAGATGGAGCGCCGTTGCCAGGAGGTGATCGATCGCTGCTGGCAGCTGGGTGACGACAACCCTATCGTCTTTATCCACGACGTGGGGGCGGGTGGTCTCTCCAACGCCATGCCGGAGCTGGTCAACGACGGTGAGCGTGGCGGTCGTTTCGATCTGCGCGCCATCCAGAGCGACGAGCCGGGCATGAGCCCGCTGGAGATCTGGTGCAACGAATCCCAGGAGCGTTACGTGCTGGCGGTAGCGCAGGACAAGCTGCCGCTGTTCAAGGCGCTGTGCGAGCGCGAGCGCGCACCCTATGCCGTCATCGGCACCGCGACCGAAGAGAAGCATCTGACCCTCTCTGACAGCCACTTTGACAATCAGCCCATCGATCTGCCGCTGGATGTGCTGCTGGGCAAGGCGCCCAAGATGCACCGCGACGTGGTGACCCTGCCGGCACAAGGCAAAGCGCTCCAGCTCGATGGCATCACTTTGAGTGATGCGGCCGAGCGGGTTCTGCGTCTGCCGACCGTGGCGGAGAAGTCCTTCCTTATCACCATCGGCGATCGCAGCGTAACGGGCCTCGTCAACCGCGACCAGATGGTTGGCCCCTGGCAGATCCCGGTGGCCGATTGCGCCGTCACCGCTGCCACCTATGACAGCTATCACGGCGAAGCCATGTCCATGGGCGAGCGTACCCCGGTGGCGCTGCTCTCCCACGCCGCCTCCGCTCGCATGGCGGTGGCGGAAGCGCTTACCAACCTGGCACCGGCCCACATCGGTTCCCTCAAGCGGGTCAAGCTCTCCGCCAACTGGATGGCCGCTGCCGGTCATCCGGGTGAAGATGCCGGTCTCTATGAGGCGGTCAAAGCGGTGGGCGAGGAGCTCTGCCCGGCCCTTGGCATCACCATTCCGGTGGGCAAGGACTCCATGTCCATGAAGACCTGCTGGCAGCAGGATGGCAAGGAGCAAAGCGTCACTTCGCCGCTCTCCCTGCTCATCTCGGCGTTTGCCCGGGTCGAGGATGTGCGCAACACGGTTACTCCGCAGCTGCGTACCGATCTCGGTGAGACCGACCTTATCCTCATCGACCTTGGCAATGGCAAGCAGCGCCTAGGCGCCTCGGCGCTAGCGCAGGTCTACCGTCAGCTGGGTGACAAGGCGCCGGATCTCGACAACCCGGTCCAGCTCAAGGGCTTCTTCAACGCCATTCAGACGCTGGTGGCCGATCGCAAACTGATCGCCTATCACGACCGCTCCGACGGTGGCCTGTTCGTCACCCTGACCGAAATGGCGTTTGCCGGCCACTGCGGCCTCGACATCCAGCTCGATCGCATCGGCGGCGAGCTGCTGCCTGCGTTGTTCAACGAGGAGCTGGGCGCCGTCATTCAGGTACGCCGTGAAGACAAAGAGGCGGTGATGACCCTGCTGGCCGGTCACGGTCTGGCGGCCTGCTCCCATGTGCTCGGTACCGTGCGCGAAGGGGATCTCATCACCCTGCAGCGGGGCGGTCAGGAGGTCTATCGTGCCAGCCGTACCGCACTTCGCACCATCTGGGGCGAGACCAGCTGGCAGATGCAGCGCCTGCGCGACAACCCGGCGTGCGCCGACAGTGAGCACGCGGCCCGTCAGGACGCCACCGATCCGGGTCTGCATGCCAAGCTGACTTACAACCCGTCCGAGGATGTGGCTGCACCTTACATTGCCCGCGGGGTCTCCCCCCGTCTGGCGGTGCTGCGCGAGCAGGGGGTCAACTCCCACGTGGAGATGGCGGCGGCGTTCGATCGTGCCGGTTTCGCGGCAGTGGACGTGCACATGAGCGACATTCTCTCCGGTCGCATCAAGCTGGAGGAGTTCCAGACCCTGGTGGCCTGTGGCGGCTTCTCCTACGGTGATGTGTTGGGTGCCGGTGAAGGCTGGGCCAAGTCCATCCTGTTCAATGACAACGCCCGTGAGCAGTTCCAGCGCTTCTTCGAGCGCGGCGATACCCTCTCTCTGGGTGTCTGCAACGGTTGCCAGATGATGTCCAACCTGCGGGATCTCATCCCGGGTGCTGATCTCTGGCCGCGCTTTGTACGCAACCGCTCCGAGCGCTTCGAGGCCCGCTTCAGTCTGGTGCAGGTACAGGAGTCCCCGTCGGCCTTCTTCGCCGGCATGGCAGGCTCCGTGATGCCCATCGCCGTTTCCCACGGGGAAGGGCGTGTCGAGGTGCGCGATGCCGCTCACCTGAGCGCACTGCAGCAGAGCGGTCTGGTAGGGCTGCGCTTTGTCGACAACCGCGGCAGCGTGACCGAGCAGTACCCGGCCAACCCAAATGGCTCGCCGGATGGTATCACCGCCGTGACCACCACCGATGGCCGCGCCACCATCATGATGCCGCACCCGGAGCGGGTGTTCCGTACCGTGGCCAACTCCTGGCACCCCGACAACTGGGGCGAGGACGGCGCCTGGATGCGGATGTTCCGCAACGCCCGGGTTCGTCTGGGTTAATAGAGACAGCACCAGCGCATAAAAACAGAAACCGGCCAATTGGCCGGTTTTTTTATCCGTGTCGTTACGGCTTGCCGAGCGGTTGGGGGATAAAGTCTCCCCGGTCTAGGATCCGCAGACAGGCATCCACCACATCCGCATCGAGCTGATGGCCACGCATCTGGATGATCTGCTCCCTTGCTTGGGGAATGCCGAGGGCGGCGCGATAGGGACGATCCGAGGACATGGATTCGACGATATCGGCGACGGTGAGGATGCGGGCCTCCAGCAGGATCTCATCCCCCTTTAGCTTCCCTGGATAGCCGGAACCGTCCAGATACTCGTGGTGCTGGTGGATCATCCGGGCGATGGGCCAGGGTAGAGCAATATCCTTGAGCACCAGATAACCTGCCGTCGGGTGCTCCTTGACCAGATTGAACTCCTGGGGGGTCAGCTTGCCCGGTTTGGTCAGGATCTCGACAGGCACCTGGATTTTACCGATATCGTGCACCATGGCGCCCAGATAAAGACCACGTAACTGTTTGTCACCCAGCCCCAGTTCCCGACCGATGGCCAACGCCAGAGTAGCGACGTGCTTCTGGTGACCAGCGGTGTAGGGATCGCGTTGTTCCAGCACGGCAGCGATGGCTCCCAGCGCATCCTCCAGGGCCAGCTCCAGTTGGCGGGCATGCATGGCTTTTTCTCGCTGAGCGGCGAGATAGGCTTGCTGGGTACGACGAGCTTGCAGGCCATATGTCAGGTAGTCAGCCAGTCCGTTGAAGAGGTGTACTTCCTCATCGGTGAAGGCTCTGGCCTGCGTGCTGTGAATAAGCAGGCCACCTGGCACTGCGGCTTGCCACGGTAATGGCAGCAGCAGCCGGCCCCTCAGGGTGGCGGAGTGGTGAACCAGTTCGATGCCGAGTGCTTCGTTAAGCATCTCGCCTGAGCTGATGGCCCGGATCAGGGCCACATCCCGGGTGAGCCAGTCATCGCTGGCAAACCAGATAGCCTGACCTGCCTGCGCCAGGATCTGCATTCTGTCCTGATCAGCGGCCTGCAGCACGATCACCAGAGGAAAGCGACCATCGAAGGTGATGGCATCGCAGATCTCCTGCAGTAGTGTCTGCTCGTCCCCCTGCTTGAGCATGGCATGGTGGGCGCGGGTAATGGCTTCAAGCGTCCAGGTATATTGCTGGAGACGCTCCTGCTGCTGCTTCTGGTCGGTAATATCTTCGAAAAAGACACCGACGCCGATCACCTTGCCCAGCTCATCGTACAGGGGAAACTTGGTGGTACTGAGCCAGCGGCCTTCCCCTCCCTTCAGATAGGGTTCTTCGTGATGCCGGGTTTTGCCGCTGGCCATGACCTGGAGATCATCATCCCGATAGCGTTGTGCCAGTTCGGCCGGAAAAAAGTCGGCATCACACTTGCCAACCAGCTCTGCCGGGGTGAGGGCAAGATCGTTGGCCAAGAGACGGTTGCAGGCGATGAAGTGTGAACGGGTATCTTTCAGCAGGACGCGATAGGGCAGCTGTTCCATCACCTGATGGAGCAGGGCTGCGGTAGGGTGATCGCTGACGCCCGGTGGCTGAGTGGATGGCGGTATATTTTTAAACATCATCTTGGTGCAACCAGAGTCAGGTGGTAGTAAAGCGGTAGCCCGCTTGCCAGACGGCGAAACAGGCATCGACCACCCGTTCGTCGTAATGCACTCCGGCATAGCGCGTCAGCTCGGCGAAGGCTTCGGTGAGGGGGAGGGCACGCCGGAACGGACGGTGGGCCGTCATGGCGGCGAGGGAGTCGGCGACCCGTATAATTCTCGCCTCCAGAGAGATGGCATCCCCCAGCAGCCCCTGCGGGTAGCCACTACCATCCATGTTTTCATGGTGCTGCTGCACTATGGTGGTGATGGGCCAGGGGAAGTCAATTTGTTGCAGGATCTCGCGACCTGTCTCCGGATGTTGTTTGATCAGTTCGAACTCCACCTGTCTCAGTTCCCGTGGGCGGGTGAGGATCTCTGCTGGGATCTGCAACAGGCCGATGTTGTGCACCATGGCCGCAAGGCCCAGCCCATCCAGCTGCTCCTGCGGCAGTTGCAGCTGTTGACCGATGGCCAGCGCGAGATCGTGCACGCGCCGTTCGTGTCCTGCCGTGACCGGATCTTTGTGGGCAATCGCGGAGGAGAGGGCCGCTATGGTCTGAAACAGCAGGGTGCGCTGGCGCTGCTCGCTCTCCTTGATATGAGTGATGTCGACCAGGGCGCCGATGATACCTGCCACCTCGCCCTGATGGTCATAGAAGAGATCCTTGAAGTTCAGCACCTGGTAGCGGTGGCCGCTGCGATCAAACAGCGTATGTTCGAAATATTGCGGCTGCCTGCTGCGCAGCACCTCCATGTCACGTTGGGTATATTCGTCCGCCATCTCTGGCGGCAGGATTTCGTCTACTCGCTTCCCCTGCAGATCGGTCCTGCTGATCCCGGTCACTTGAGTAAAGGCAGGGTTGCAACTGATAAAGCGCCCTTCAACATCCTTGTAGAATACCGGGATGGGGATGGCCTTGAGCAGGGACTCGTTGAGGCGCTGCATGTCGACCAGCTCGGCCTGCTGGCGCCTGGCGAGCTGTTCGCTGTCCTTGCATAGCTGGATGGCTCGAGCCAGATTACCAAGTACCGGGCTGAACAGATGGCAGACCGGTACAGTATGCTGCTGGGGGTGGGGTGCCAGCAGCAAGATGAGATATCCCCCGTCAACCCTGAGCCGATAGGCAAAGTGGTATGGCCGGCCACCGGGGAGAGGCACAGTTGTTTGCAGCGCACACTGATCTCCTTCACCAACCCAGGTCGGCAAGGAGAGCCGAGAGCCACAGTGCCGGGATAGCTGATCATCACCAATGACCTTGAGCAGCTCATATCCTTCCCGTTGCTGCTGCAATACCACACCAACCGGTGTGGCACAGTGAAACATAAAACGCTGCAACACCTTGGTGAGCAGGGCATCGAGTGTGACCTCCCGACCAATACAGAGGGCGAGATCGCAGACAATGGCCATGGCGTGATCGTTGTTCACCGCGGTCCCTCCCCGTTGCAGAGAATGGCGCCGTTGTGAAACAGCGGGTAGTCCCCTGGTCGCAGGCTCCCTATTTCACCAAGGGAGAGGGCACCAGCCAATTCATGTGCCCCACTGTGAGTGAAGAGGGTTTCCAGCTCAAGCGCACTCTGCGTACCGAAGTGCTGCTGACGCCCGGCGCAGTAGTAGAGCTCGATGTATTCAGGCACACCATGCTGGCTGAGTTTTCCGGCCAGCTCAATGGCATGGGTTGTCGGACTTTGCGGCGCCTTGAGCAGCGTGAGAATACTGTGGTCAGGGACCTCTCCCACGCAGAGCAGGGCACCCTCTTCGGTGACGGCGACCGGGATCCGCACGATTACATCGCCATTGGCTCTGAGCAACCCGAGCGGCAAGTGGACGCCGTACTGGTAGAACTGCTCCGGGGTGAGGTTCTGCTGGAATTGCTGCCGGATCAGGGATTGATAGCGGCTGAAGGCGGGTTCCCAGTCGATAAAGGAGATCTTGTTGCCCTCGCTGCTGGTGGCAAGCATGGGTTGAGCAGTGAGCTGGTAGCCGTGCTCGAGCAGGGAGTAACTTTGGTGGGGAAGCAGTACACAACTGACCCCATGATCCAGCAATGTCCGGGTATCAAACAGGCAGGGCATGGCAGTGAACTGACCGCTGCCCGCATTGACGCCGGCATAGTTGACCCTATCTGCCAGCCGCAAATAGAGCCCTTCAAGAATGGAGGCGATATTGGGGATCATGGCGTCGAAAGTGAGAAAGAGGGTAGGAATTTTCTGTGCATCCGGCCACTCGGAAAGTCTGGAGGCCAGTCGCTCGCAGATGATGGCGGCCAGTTCATCGGCGCTGGCTGTAGAAGAGAGCGGGATCAGCAGAGGGTTGTGAGATGTGGATCTGGGCAACAGCCAGGCCCCCCGTTCGTGGAAACCATGTCGGCTGACCAGGCTTGGAAAGATGGCGCCACAGAGCTGAATATCGAGGCGCTGACACTGCTGTTGCAGTTCGGCAACACGTGCGGCATCCCGCTCGGCCAGCAACACATCGAGTCGTCCCCCTCGATAGGGAAGCAGTGTATCGGTCAGTGGATGCGCATCAAATTGATGAAAAGTAGGCTGCATCATCGCTCGGAACTCCATTCCTGCCAGTCATCAATATATCAGCAAGGGGGCTGGCTGAATACCCATCAATATTTGATGTGTCAGTATAAGCCTTTCTAAAGACAGGCAAATTTGAGTCGTGGCAGGGGGTATCGGTTATGTGGCAATAAAAAACCGGCCACATGGACCGGTTTTGATTGAGAGGTTGTTTGATATTACTGCAGTACCACGTTCTGGAAACCCTGTACCAGAGAGATGACGGGTTGTGGGTAGAGGCCGAGCAAGACCACCAGTGCGGCAGAGAGCAGCACTACCACACCACCGGAGGAGAGTGCCCAGTCGGCGCTGGCATCCCGCTGCTGCATGCCTGGTTCGCGCAGATAGAGGGTCACCATCACCTTGAGGTAGTAGTAGAGACCCAGTGCGCTGCCGAGCACGATGGCGCCGGAGAGCCACCAGAGCTGCGCCTCGACGGTGACGCCGATGAGGTAGAACTTGCCGATAAAGCCGAGGGTCATCGGGATGCCCGCGAGTGACAACATCATCACCGTCAGTACGGCTGTGAGGTAAGGACGCTTCCAGAACAGACCGCGATAGCTGTGCAGGGAGTCTGCATCCTTGCCGCGATAGGGGCTCGACATCATGCTCACCACCCCAAAGGCACCCAGGCTGGTGAACAGATACATCAGCAGGTAGACCCCGGCCGCTTCCACCGGCATCTGGCCGAATCGGCTCGCCACGATCACCGCCAGCAGGTAACCGAAGTGGGAGATGGAGGAGTAACCCAGCATCCGTTTGACGTTGGTCTGCACCAGGGCCAGCAGGTTGCCGACCAGGATGGAGATGACCGCCATGGCTGCCAGCAGCCAGTGGATCATGGGATCGCTCGCCGCCGGTACCGCCAGATAGAAGCGCAGCAGCACGGCAAAGACCGCCACCTTGCTGACGGTGGCGAGGAAGGTGGCGACCGGTGCCGGGGCACCTTCATAGACATCCGGGGTCCAGAGGTGGAAGGGGGCCAGGGAGAGTTTAAAGGCAAAGCCGACCAGCATTAACCCCAAACCGCCCATCAGCAGCGGATGGTGAGCCGGGCTCTCGGCCAGAGTCTGCCCCAGGGCGGCAAAGCTCAGGCTGCCTGCCTGTGCATAGAGCAGCGCCATGCCAAACAGCAGGAAGGCGGTAGCGGCGGCAGAGAGCACCATGTATTTCACCGCGGCTTCCAGCGAGTGGCGCTCGCGGTAGGCGTAACCCACCAGACCGAACATCGGTAGTGTCAGCATCTCGATCCCGATAAAGAGAGAGGCGAGGTGACGGGAGCAGGCCAGCACCAGACCACCAGCGGTGGCGATCAGCAGCAGCAGGAAGAACTCCTCCCGGTTGTCCGGGTAGGCTTTCAGCCACGATTGACCGAAGGTGCAGGTGGCCAGGGCGCCGATGAGCACCAGTCCCATGTAAAAGACGGCGTAACTGTCCACTTGCAGCAGCGGGGTGACCCCCTGATCCCCTTGCGCCATCACGATGGGCAGCGAGAAGAGCGCAAGGTTGAGGCCAACAATGGTCACGGTAAAGGCGGTGGTGACACAGCGGCGCCAGGCGATGGCCAGCATCAGGGCCGCCATGGCCCCGGTGGTCAACAGCAGGGGAAGCAGTGCCAGCAGTTGGGAAGCGGAGAAAGTCATTGCAGGGCTCCAGCAGTCGGCAGCAGATACCAGTGCAGCACGTTGATAAGGCTGCTGCTGGCGGTGTCAATCACGGGTTGGGGATAGAGGCCAAGCAGAACCAGCAGGCCCGCGATCACCATCATCATGGTCAGCTCGCGGCGATCCAGCCCCTTGAGCATGCTCTCATCCTTGGCGGGGCCAAAGCATGCACGCTGCAACATGATGAGAGAGTAGACCGAGGCCAGCACCAGACCGAAGGTGGCGACCGCCGTGATGACAGGGGCAACCTGGAAGCTGCCGACCAGGATCAGGAACTCGCCGACAAAGTTGCCGGTGCCCGGCATGCCGAGCGACGCTACCGAGAAGAAGAGCATCACGCCGGGCAGATAGCGCAGGCGTCCCCACAGGCCGCCCATCTGGCGCAGATCCCGAGTGTGCAACCGCTCGTAGAGCTGACCGCAGAGGATAAAGAGGCCGGCAGCCGAGAGACCGTGGGCGATCATCTGCACCACGGCGCCCTGCAGGGCCAGCTCGCTACCCGAGTAGATGGCGATCATCACAAAACCCATGTGGGAGATGCTGGTGTAGGCTACCAGCCGTTTGATGTCGGTTTGGGCAAAGGCCACGATGGCGCCATAGACGATACCGATCAGGCCAAGCACCATGGCGTAGGGAGCAAATTCGGCGGACGCCTCGGGGAAGAGCGGCAAGGCAAAGCGCAGCAGACCGTAGGCGGCGGTTTTGAGCAAAATACCGGCGAGATCCACCGAACCTGCGGTCGGCGCCTGACTGTGGGCATCCGGCAGCCAGCCGTGCAGCGGTACCAGCGGCATCTTAACCGCGAAGGCGATAAAGAATCCCAGCATCAGCAGCCACTGAACGCCCTTGCTCATCGGGGTATTGAGCAGCTCCAGATAGTTGAAGGTGAAGACTCCGGTGGCATGCTGGTGGGTCAGCACCAGCCCGATGATGGCCACCAGCATGATAAGGCCGCTCACCTGGGTGTAGATGAAGAACTTGGTTGCGGCGTTGATCCGTGATTTGCCGTCAGTGACCGAATGGCCCCAGAGCGCAATCAGGAAGTACATGGGGACCAGCATCATCTCCCAGAAGAAGAAGAAGAGGAACAGGTCCAGCGCCATAAAGACCCCGAGCACACCGCCCAGGATCCAGAGCAGGTTGAGGTGGAAGAAGCCGATGCGCTGTACGATCTCTTTCCACGAACAGAGAATGGCCAGTACCCCGATAAAGCAGGTGAGGATAACCATCAAGAGCGACAGGCCATCCACCGCCAGATGCAAAGAGATGCCGAAGCGGGGGATCCACGGCAGGCGCCACTCGGCGGCCCAGGCGGAGGCAGCACCGGAGACGCCCGCGCTGTCGAGGCCCGTGGTGGCAAGGGAGAAGTCTCCACTTAGCCAGATGGCACAGGAGAGCAGCAGGCTGGCGCTCATGGAGAGCAGGGCTACCCAGCGGACAAACTGCCCGCCGAGACGCTCCATCTGCCAGCAGAGCAAGCCGCCGATAAAAGGAATTAGCAAGATCCAGAGTAAGGTCACGGTATCAGCTCTCGTTCAAGTTCATATGAGATTGCGCTCCCTGTTCCATCAGGGAGAGCAAACAGCCTGGCTGTATGATTGTCCGGTTGTTCATCGCGTTACCCCAGCAGCAACAGCGCCAGCACCAGCACGGCGCCGATCCCCATGGAGGCGGCATACCAGCGCAACTTGCCGGTCACGGTCCAGGCCAGCAGCTGGTTGCCACGCAGGGCAAGCCAGGCGGGCAGGCCCATCATCCAGTCCAGCGGATCCTGCCCGACCAGACGGGTTGCCAGCAGATAGGGTTTGACCCACAGCTGGTCGTAGAGCCAGTCAAAGCCCCAGGCGTTGAACCAGAGGGTGCTGAGCAGGCGGCCCGGCGCGCTGTTGGCAATGGAGGTGGCCAGACGGCGCTCACCAAGGAACAGAAACGCGGCCAGCGCAATGCCTGCGATGGCGATGATGCCAGAGGTCATTTCCAGTGCATGGCGCCCCTCTTCGATATGATCGCCAGGGCCTGCGGGCAGTACGCCTGCCAGCGGTGGAGTGATCAGCGCACCTATGCCGGTGGAGAGCACCAGCAGCACCAGCAGCGGCAGGTGGTGAACCAGACCGTGGCCCGCATGGGCTTTGGTCTGCTCTTTGCCATGGAAGGCGATAAAGATCAGCCGGAAGGTGTAGAGGGAGGTGAGGAATGCCCCCGCCAGACCGGCCCACAGCAGCGCGCTTTGGCCAGAGGCTTCTACTTGCCACAGGATGGCGTCTTTACTGTAGAAACCGGAAGTGACCAGCGGCAACGCCGCCAGCGCAGAGCCCCCCACCAGGAAGCAGGCATAGACCAGCGGCAAACTCTTGCGCAGGCCCCCCATCTTGAAGATGTTCTGCTCATGGTGGCAGGCAACGATAACGGCACCGGCGGAGAGGAACAGCAGCGCCTTGAAGAAGGCGTGGGTCATCAGGTGGAAGATGGCCCCTTCCCATGCGCCGACACCCAGTGCCAGAAACATGTAGCCAATCTGGCTCATGGTGGAGTAGGCGAGGATCCGCTTGATATCGGTCTGAACCAGCGCGGCAAAGCCTGCCAGCACTAGCGTGATGGCGCCAACCAGCCCGACCAGATGGAGGATCTCTGGCGCCAGCAGGAACAGGCCGTGGGTACGGGCAATCAGGTAGACACCGGCGGTCACCATGGTGGCGGCGTGGATCAGCGCTGAGACAGGGGTCGGGCCTGCCATCGCATCCGCCAGCCAGGTTTGCAGCGGCAGCTGTGCCGATTTGCCGACCGCGCCGCCCAAGAGCATCAGGCAGGCCAGCGACAGGGCAGGGGAGCCCTCGGCAAACAGGGTCGGGGCACGCACCAGCAGCTCGTGGATATTGAGGGTGCCCAGTTCCCGATAGAGGATAAACAGGCCGATGGCGAGGAAGACATCACCCACCCGGGTCACGACAAATGCCTTGAGGGCCGCCGCGCCGTTCTTGCGATCCTTGTAGTAGAAGCCGATCAGCAGATAGCTGCACAGCCCTACCCCTTCCCAGCCGAGGTAGACAAACAGCAGGTCATCGGCCAGCACCAGAAACAGCATGCTGGCGATAAAGAGGTTGGTGTAGGTGAAGAAGCGGGAGTAACCCTCTTCCCCACGCATATACCAGGAGGCGAACAGGTGGATAAAGAAACCCACCCCGGTCACCACCCCCAGCATGGTCAGCGACAGGCCATCCAGTGCCAGCGAGAAGCTCGGGGTAAAGTTGCCCACCGCCATCCATTGCCACAGGCGCTGGATATAGACGCCCCCCTCGGGCGGGTTGCCCAGAAAGTCGATGCCGACCCACAGGGTAGTGAGGGCCGACAGGCCAATAGAGCCCACCCCGATCAGCGCCGAGGTACGCTCGCCAAACCGGCCGAGGGAGAAGGCCAGCACCAGCCATCCCAGCAGCGGAAATAGAAAAGTCAGATATAAGAGGCTCATCCGCGCATCTCGCTCACAGTGTCCACGTTCAGGGTGTGGTAACGACGATAGAGCAGCAGTAACAGGGCGAGGCCGATACTGGCCTCCGCTGCCGCCAGAGAAATCACCAGGATATACATGATCTGGCCATCGGCCTGGGCCCAGCGGCTACCCGCCACCACAAACGCCAGTGCCGAGGCATTCATCATGATCTCGATACTCATCAGGATGTAGAGCAGGTTGCGGCGGATCAGCAGACCGCACAAGCCGATGCAGAAGAGCACCGCGGCCAGCAGGAGGCCGTGCTCCATGGGGATTCCATTCATTGCTGACCTCCTTCTTGTGCAGAGCGGGAAGCAGAGCGCGGGACGGAGAGCACTTCACCGCTCTTCTCTTCCCGACCCAGGTGATAGGCGGTTACCAGACCCGCCAGCAGCAGGATGGAGGCTAGCTCCACCGCCAGCACATAGGGGCCAAAGAGCTCGATACCCACCTGCTTGGCGGTCACCTCGGTCACTCCGATCAGGCCCCCGGTCACCCCGAGAATGCCGTGGGCCAGAAAGCCCAGCAGGATCAGCGAGAGCAGGGCTGGGCCCCCCCAGGTCATGGGGGTGAGCCACTTTTTCTCCTGTGCCTGGGCACTCCCCAGGTTCAGCATCATCACCACGAACACGAACAGCACCATGATGGCGCCGGCGTAGACGATCACCTGCAGGGCGCCCGCAAAGGCGGCACCCAGGCAGAAGAAGATCATGGCCACGGCGATGAGGGAGATGATGAGATTGAGCAGCGCATGCATGGGATTGCTGGTGCTGATCACCCGCAGCGTGCTGTAAATGGCCACCAGGGCCGAGGCATAAAATGCCAGTTCCATGATTGACTCCTCAGGGCAGCAGGCTCTTGACATCGATGGGCTTGGCTTCGTTTTCGGCATCCCCTTTCGGCTTGCCGTCGATGGCCATCCCGCTCATGCGATAGAAGTTGTAGTCCGGGTATTTGCCGGGCCCGCTGATCAGCAGATCCTCCTTCTCGTACACCAGATCCTGGCGGCGATACTCACCCATCTCGAAATCCGGTGTCAGCTGGATGGCGGTGGTGGGGCAAGCCTCTTCACACAGGCCGCAGAAGATGCAGCGAGAGAAGTTGATGCGAAAGAACTCCGGATACCAGCGACCATCTTCCCGCTCGGATTTTTGCAGCGAGATGCAGCCGACCGGGCAGGCAACTGCGCAGAGGTTGCAGGCCACGCAGCGCTCGTCCCCGTCGGGGTCACGGGTCAGCACGATGCGACCGCGGTAGCGGGGGGCCGCATAGACTGCCTGCTCCGGATAGTTGAGGGTTTCACGGGGCCGCCAGGCATGGGAGAAGACCATGGCCAGACTGCGTAACTGGGTGCCGACACCCTGAATAATACTAACAATTTTCATATTGAGTGCCTCACTGCGTACTTATCAGTACAACTGCCGCGGTGACCAGCATATTGATCAGGGTCAGCGGCAAGCAGACTTTCCAGCCAAACGACATCACCTGGTCAAAGCGCGGGCGAGGCAGGGAGGCCCGCAGCAGGATGAAGAACACCATGAAACAGGCGGTCTTCAGGGCAAACCAGATGAAGGGGGGCAGCCAGGGGCCGTGCCAGCCACCGAAGAAGAGGGTCACGATGAGCGAGGAGATCAGCACGATGCCGATATATTCGCCCACGAAGAAGAGACCCCACTTCATCCCCGCATACTCGATGTGATAGCCGTCGGCGAGCTCCTGCTCGGCTTCTGGCTGATCGAACGGGTGACGGTGGGTGACGGCGACACCGGCAAACAGGAAGGTGACAAAGCCCAGGATCTGGGGCACCACGTTCCACAAGTCTGCCTGTGCCTCGACGATATCCCGCAGGTTGAAACTGCCGGTCTGGATCACAATCCCCATCAGCGACAAGCCCAGAAACACCTCGTAGGAGAGGGTCTGGGCCGAGGCGCGCAAGCTGCCGAGCAATGAGTATTTGTTGTTGCTCGACCAGCCGGCGAACAGTACCGCATAGACCGCCAGCCCCGCGATGGCCAGGATGTAGAGCAGCCCCACATTGAGATCAGCCACGCCCCAGGTGGGGGTAATGGGCACCACCGCAAACGCCAGAATAAAGGCAGTGAAGGCGATGATGGGGGCCAGGATAAAGATCCGCCGATCAGCGAACGGCGGGATCCAGTCCTCCTTGAAGAACATCTTGATCATGTCGGCGGCCAGCTGGAGCAGACCAAACGGCCCCACCCGGTTGGGGCCGTAGCGATCCTGCCACAGGGCCAGCAGACGGCGCTCGATGAAGCTCATGAAGGCGCCAGCCCCCACGATCCCCACCAGCACGATCAGTGCCTTGCCCACCTCCAGCAACAGATCGATCAGCGACTCGCTCATGCGATCACCTCCTGCAGGTTAGTGATTGAGGCTTGTTGCAGGGCAGTCGGCAGGCCGTTCACCCCAAGGGGGAGTCCCACCAGACCGGCGCTCAGCTGATCGCTAAGCCGCAGACGCAGTTGCCAGTGGCTACCGCCCCAGGAGAAGGAGACCTGACTGCCCCCGTGGAGGGCCAGACGCTGCGCATCAAGGGGATTGAGCACCAGCTCGGGTTCGTTCATCCGGGCCTGAATGACCGGGCTGCGGGCCGACAGCTCCTCACCGCCAAACAGCTGGGCATAATTGACCACTTGCAGCGCATCCTCTGCCTTGAAGGGGGAGGGGATGGTAGTAAACCAGCCAAGGGTATCTTCGCTTGCTTCCAGCAGACGGCGACCCGGATCGCCAGCACGCAGTTTGCCACCCACTTCATCCTGGAACTTGTTCCAGGCGGAGGGAGAGTTCCAGCCCGGCGCCCAGGCGAACGGTACTTGCGGCAGCGGCTGACGGGCTCCTGCATACCCTTCCATGGAGAAGTTGAAGGGGGAGTCGGGATCTTGCGCTACCCGCGGCTCGCTGACGTTCTGATCCGCCAGCATGGAGGTGCGACCGCTGTAACGATGCGGCTCACGGGCCAGTCGCATGCCACGGATCCGCAAGCCTGCGTTGGGCGCCGCTTCCAGCATGGTAGCCAGCAGCGGATTGCTGGTGGCACAGTCATGGTTGACCTGGTCGAAGTTCTGCCAGCGCAGCGGCTTGCGTTCGATCGCCCCTTGCAGCGCCGCCAGCCAGCGCCACCCTTCACGCACCTGAATATCGGCGTTGTAAAAGGCGGGTGCATAGACCTGGAAGAAGCGCTGGGCGCGCCCTTCCATGTTCACCAGCGTGCCATCGGCTTCGGCAAAACTGGCCGCTGGCAGCACCAGATCAGCCTTGTTGGCGGTCGGGGTCGCCTGATGGTCGATGACCAGCAGGTGCTGCAGCCGTGCCAGCGCAGCATCCACCCGGTTGCGCGGCGCGCGGCGGTAGAGATCGTTCTCCAGGGTGACCAGCGCCAACCCCTCTTCGGCCTCGATACGCGCAAGGGCGGCTTCGAGCGGCTTGTCTGACAAGGTTTGAGCGCCCAGCATGGCCAGCCCCAGCGAGTTGGCCTCCTGGCCAACCAGCGCGATGTTGGCTTCCAGTCCTCGGCCTTTCAGGGCGCGGGCAATGTTGCTGGCCGCCTCAAGCAGCGCCACATCGCGGGCACTGGAGCCTGCAATGATGAGCGGCTTCCTGGCGTTGCCGAGCAGCTCGGCCCAGCGAGTCGCTTGTGCCTGCAGCTCGGGGCAGAGGTCGGCCACGGCCGGTGCACTCGGGTCGAGCAGGTTGGCGATGGCAAAGCCAATGCGCGCCTGATCGGCATAGGGGGCGTGCAGCTTGTCGGCCGCCACATCGTCCAGACGGGTGGTGTCGAGGCTGGTGATGAGCAGCGGGTAGCGCTCGTTCTGACCCAGGGTCTGAACGGCGGCGACTTGCCACAGATCCACCTTCATCTTGCGGGCCAGCTCGCGAGCCTTGCCCTTGACGGCTTGGCGCAGCGCCAACGCGATACGGGCGGCGCTCATGGTGACATCTTCGCCGAGCAGCAGAATGGCGTCAGCCTCTTCCATGTCTCGCAGGCTTGGAGTCGGCACGCCGCCCTGTTGCAGGATCTGCAGCATCTTCAGCTGACAGGCCCACTCGGCCTGCTCGACGCCAGCGTAGAAGTTGTCTGCACCCACCAGCTCGCGCAGGGCAAAGTTGCTCTCCAGCGAGGCGCGGGGCGAGCCGATGCCGATGAGGCCACGGGCCGTGCGCAGGGCATCGGCGGCGCGGTTGAGGGCGCCATCGACCGTGATGGTCAGCTGGTCGTTGCCATCTTTGAGCAGCGGTTGGCGCGGGCGGTCCGCCAGATTGACGTAGCCATAGCCAAAGCGGCCACGGTCACAGAGGAAGTAGTGGTTGACGCTGCCGTGGAAGCGGTTTTCGATGCGGCGCAGCTCGCCATAACGCTCGCCCGGACTGATGTTGCAGCCCACGGAACATTGCTGGCAGATGCTGGGGGCAAATTGCATGTCCCACTTGCGGTTGTAACGTTCGGAGTGGGTCTTGTCGGTGAAGACGCCGGTGGGGCAGACCTCCACCAGGTTGCCGGAAAATTCGCTCTCCAGAGTGCCATCCTCTACCCGCCCGAAATAGACGTTGTCGTGGGCACCATAGACCCCGAGATCCTCGCCACCGGCATAATCCTTGTAGTAACGGACGCAGCGATAGCAGGCGATACAGCGGTTCATCTCGTGACCGATGAAGGGGCCCAGCTCCTGATTCTGGTGGGTGCGTTTAGTGAAGCGGTAGCGACGGCTGTTGTGGCCGGTCATCACCGTCATATCCTGCAGGTGGCAGGCGCCGCCCTCTTCACACACCGGGCAGTCGTGGGGGTGGTTGGTCATCAGCCACTCCACCACGCTCTTGCGAAATTCTTTAGCCTCTTCATCTTCGATGGCGATGTAGCTGCCATCGGTGGCCGGGGTCATGCAGGACATGACCAGACGGCCGCGCTTGTCATCGGCATTCTGATACTGTTTGACCGCACACTGGCGGCAGGCTCCCACGCTACCCAGCGCCGGATGCCAGCAGAAATAGGGGACGTCCAGACCCAGCGACAGACAGGCTTGCAGCAGGTTATCTGCTCCGTCTACCTCGTACTCTTTGCCGTCTACATAAATGGTTGCCATACAACTTCCCTGAAACCTGTTTTGTGAAATCTGTGGTGTCGTTACCAGCGCTCGCCCAGCAGATTGGGCTGGATCCCTTTGACCGGCTTGCGGTTGTCACCGCTTCCCTTGATCCCGGCCTCGAATTCGGAGCGGAAATATTTGATGGCGCTGGCGAGCGGCTCGACGGCGCCCGGTGCGTGGGCGCAGAAGGTCTTGCCCGGGCCAAGGAAACTGCAGAGTTGCTCCAGGGTCGCCAGATCGCCGGATTGCCCTTCGCCACGCTCCAGTGCCCGCAGCAGCTTGACGCTCCAGGGCAGGCCGTCGCGGCAGGGCGTGCACCAGCCACACGACTCGCGGGCGAAGAACTCCTCCATGTTGCGCAGCAGGGAGACCATGCTGATGGAGTCATCCACCGCCATGGCGAGGCCAGTCCCCATCCGGGTACCGACCTTGCCGATACCGGCGGTATACATCTGGGCATCGAGGTGCTCCGGCAGCAGGAAGCCGGTGCCCGCGCCGCCCGGTTGCCAGGCTTTCAGGCGATAGCCGCTCTTCATCCCGCCGGCGTAATTTTCAAACAGCTCGCGGGCGGTGATGCCAAAGGGCAGCTCCCAGACCCCGGGGTTGTTCACCTTGCCGGAGAAGCCCATCAGCTTGGTGCCGTGATCTTCCGAGCCCGGCAGCGCCAGCCCGTGATACCAGGCGACCCCGTTGCCGATGATGGCGGGCACGTTGCAGAGGGTTTCGACGTTGTTGACGCAGGTGGGTTTGCCCCAGACGCCGGAGACGGCGGGGAAGGGGGGTTTGGCGCGCGGGTTGGCGCGGCGCCCTTCCAGCGAATTGATCAACGCCGTCTCTTCACCACAGATGTAGCGGCCGGCGCCGGTGTGGACGAACAGCTCGAAGTCAAAACCGGAGCCCAGAATGTTCTTGCCCAGTAGACCGGCGGCCTTGGCCTCTTCCACCGCACGGCGCAGGTGGATGGCAGCATCCACATACTCGCCGCGCAGGAAGATGTAGCCGCGATAGGCCTTGAGCGCCCGGGCACTGATGATCATCCCCTCGATCAGCAGATGGGGCAGTTGCTCCATCAGCAGGCGATCTTTCCAGGTGTTGGGTTCCATCTCGTCGGCGTTGCAGAGCAGGTAACGGATGTTCATGCTCTCGTCTTTGGGCATCAGCCCCCACTTCACACCAGTGGGGAAGCCCGCGCCGCCACGCCCCTTGAGACCGGCATCCTTGACGGTACTGACAATCTCGTCCGGGCTCATCTGGCCGAGCGCCTTGCGGGCGGCGTCATACCCCTGTTTGTCCTGATACTCCTCCAGCCACACCGGCTGGCCGTCATCCCGCAGCCGCCAGGTGAGCGGGTGGGTCTCGGCGGTGCGGGCCGTGCGGTTGGCGGTGCCAAGAGAGGCGAGGATTTTGTTCTGCGGCAGGCTCATGGGTAAGCCTCCAGGGTTTTCAGCAAGGTCACCGGATCGAGGCCGCCATAGGTGTCGTCATCGATCATGATCGCTGGCCCCTTGTCGCAGTTGCCAAGACAGCAGACCGGCAGCAGGGTGAAGCGACCATCCGGGGTGGTTTGACCGGGGCCGAGGTTCATCACCTCCTTGAGACCGGCCAGCAGATCTTCATGGCCATTGATGTAGCAGACCATGCTGTCGCAGACGCGGATGATGTGGCGCCCTACCGGCTGGCGGAAGATCTGGCTATAGAAAGTGGCAACCCCCTCCACGTCGCTGGCGGGAATGCCGAGCTCGGCCGCGATGGCGTGAATGGCGCCGTCGGGTACCCAGCCTCTGGCCTGCTGCACGATCTTGAGCGCTTCGATGCTGGCGGCGCGGGGATCTTCGTAGTGGTGTTTCTCGTGTTCGATGGCATCGCGTTCAGCCTGGCTCAGAACGAAGTCGTCCTGTTTGCTGCTGCATGCCCCTTGCCCCTGTGGGGTCTGATTATTGTGACACTGACATTGCTGGCTCATGACTTGACCTTTGGTGGCTTGTCCTTTTACTGCTCGTCCGGCGATCCCGATTCCCGGCCATGGCCGGGAGGGCGGATCACTTAACGGTCCACATCCGACATAACAAAATCGATACTGCCCAGATAGACGATGAGGTCCGACACCATGCTGCCTTTGATCACCGAGGGGATCTGCTGCAGGTGAGCAAAGCTCGGGGTGCGGATCCGGGTCCGGTAGCTCATGGTGGAGCCATCGCTGGTCAGGTAGTAACTGTTGACGCCCTTGGTCGCCTCAATCATCTGGAACGATTCGGCAGCGGGCATCACCGGGCCCCAAGACACTTGCAGGAAGTGGTTGATCAGGGTCTCGATGTGCTGCAGCGTGCGCTCTTTGGGCGGCGGCGTGGTGAGGGGGTGATCCGCCTTGAAGGGACCCTCCGGCATGTTCTTCATGCACTGTTCGATGATCGACATGCTCTGGCGGATCTCCTCGATCCGCACGGTGGCTCTGTCGTAGGCATCGCCATTGCTGCCGACCGGTACTTCAAAGTCGAACTGATCGTAACCGGAGTAGGGACGCCATTTGCGTACGTCGAAGTTGAGGCCGGTGGCGCGCAATCCGGCCCCCGTGGTACCCCAGGACAACGCCTGCTCGGTGGTGTAGGCCGATACACCTATGGTGCGACCGCGCAGAATGCTGTTGCGCATCGCTGCTTTTTCGTAATCCATCAGACGCTTGGGCAGCCAGCTCAGCAGGTTGTCCTGTACCAGCCGTTGCCATCCCTTCGGCAAGTCGTGGGCCACACCGCCGATACGGAACCAGGCCGGGTGCATACGGGCTCCGGTGATCGCCTCGATGATGGTGTAGATCTTCTGCCGGTCGGTGAAGGTGAAGAAGACCGGGGTCATGGCCCCCACGTCCTGGATATAGGTACCGAGGAACAGCAGGTGGCTCTGGATGCGGAACAGCTCCGCCATCATCACCCGGATCATGTCGACCCGCTGTGGCACCTTGATGCCAGCCAGCTTCTCGACCGCCAGCACATAGGGGAGGTTGTTCATCACCCCGCCCAGATACTCGACCCGGTCGGTATAGGGGATGTAACTGTGCCAGGATTGGCGCTCGCCCATCTTCTCGGCACCACGATGGTGATAACCGATGTCGGGCACGCAGTTGCGGATCTCCTCGCCATCGAGCTGCAACACCAACCGGAAGGCGCCGTGGGCAGAGGGGTGGTTGGGGCCGAGGTTGAGGAACATGTAGTCCTCGTTCTCGTTGCCGCGGGCCAGGCCCCACTCTTCCGGTTTGAACAGCAGGTTCTCCTGCTCCATGTCCTGTTTGGCGGCATCGAGCATGAAGGGATCGAATTCGGTGGCGCGCGCCGGGTAATCCTTGCGCAGCGGGTGACCCTGCCAGCTCTTGGGCATCATGATCCGGGTCAGATGGGGGTGGCCATCGAAGGTGATGCCCATCAGATCCCACATTTCCCGCTCGTACCAGTTGGCATTGGGGAAGTGGTTGGTGATGGTGGGCAGATGCAGGTCACTCTCGGCCAGCGCCACCTTCAACATCACATCGGTGTTACGGTCGATTGAGATGAGGTGATAGAAGACGGTGAAATCGCTCTGGGGCAGACCGTCGCGATGGCTGCGCAGCCGCTCGTCAGTCGCACTCAGATCGAAGAGCATCACGAACGGGGAGGGCACCTTGCGCAAAAAGCCCATCACATCCTGCAGCAGTTCGCGGGGGAGCCAGACCACCGGCACGCCGGTGCGCGTGGTCTGCACGGTGAAGTGCTCGGCCCCGAAGTGGGCAAACAGTTCGCCAATGACTTTGGCATCCTTGTGGTCGCTGGGCTGCCACTGGGCCATGGCGTAATTGCTGGGAAAATCACGAGTCAGTTTCATGGTCAGATCTCATCCGGCGTGCGCAGGTTGGTCACATTGATCCGTTCGCCGCGCTTGCGCTCTTTTTCGGCCTGCATCTGGGGACGGTAGATCCCCTGATCGCCCACCACCCAGGAGAGGGGGCGGCGTTCTTTGCCGATGGAGTCCTGCAGCAGCATCAGGGCTTGCAAAAAGGCTTCTGGACGGGGCGGGCAACCCGGAATGTAGACGTCGACCGGCAGGAACTTGTCCACCCCCTGCACCACGGAATAGATGTCATACATGCCGCCTGAGTTGGCACAGGCCCCCATGGAGATCACCCACTTGGGTTCGAGCAACTGTTCATACAGGCGCTGGATGACTGGCGCCATCTTGATGAAGGGGGTCCCTGCAATCACCATGAAATCGGCCTGACGGGGCGAGGCACGGATAACTTCGGCGCCGAAGCGAGCCACATCATGGGGGGAGGTGAAGGCGGTACACATCTCCACGTAGCAGCAGGAGATACCGAAGTTGTAAGGCCAGAGGGAGTTTTTGCGGCCCCAGTTGACTGTATCTTGCAGCACCTCCTCGAGACGGCCCATCATGATGCCGCGCGTCGCCTCTTGCGTCAGTGGGTCATCGACGGTCTGGCGCTGCTCCTGGGGGTAGCGCTCAACGGGTGCATCCGGGTCAATCCGGGTCAGGGTGTACTTCATGGTGCAACCTCAAGGAAAGGGTCTGTGGTTCAATCACTGTTTTTGTTGTTCAACTGCTGTTTGCGCGGTGACCAGTCCAGCGCGCCGATGCGCCAGAGGTAGATCAGGCCGATAAGCAGCAGTCCGATGAAAATGGTGGCTTCAATAAAGCCGACCCAGCCGCTCTCCCGCACGGAGACAGACCAGGCAAACAGGTAGAGCGCCTCGACGTCGAAGATGACGAAGAACATGGCGACCAGATAGAACTTGGCGGAAAAACGCAGGCGGGCACTGCCGACCGAGTCCACACCAGATTCAAATGGCTTGTTCTTGGAGCGGCCGTAGGCGCGACCTCCCAGCAGGGCGGCAAGGCCTATCATCACCAGACAGATGGTGATGGCACCGATGACATAAATGGCAAAAGCCCAATGTTGAGCAGAAATATCAGCAAACATAGAGGTTTTTCCTAACCAAATTAATCAAGCGACTTAACAATAATGTTACGCATTATGACACTTTCGCACTGATTTACATGTCATTTTTACGGGTTAATTATTAATCGGTTAACTGGCGATTAAATTTTGTTAAGAAGCGCACTTTTTTGTTGATTATGGCGAGCGAGAAAGGCTGGGAGAGCGCAGAATGCTGATCCTTGCCATCACCTTAAAGGGGTAAATACCGAGAGTGAAACCAGAGCTGATCGGTATTGCGGGTTGGGAAAGTCGGGGTGAGAAAAATGGAGACGGGCACGCTCAAAAGGCAATAAAAAGAGAGGCTTTCAAGCCTCTCCTGTCATAGCGTTCCGGTTTCGAGCGTGGGGCGGTCAGGGTTTATTGGCGACCAGCAAGACCTGATCCGGGTAGGCACCAATGGCGCGAAGACCGATATCTCCCGAGGTGATATCCAGATACGCCCGCTGACCATTGGCGGAGGTCACCGTGCTGCTCATCAGATAGACATAGCCCTCATTGACCTCTTTACCGCCCCCCGCCATGGCGCGCGGGAAAATGGCTTCATTGAGAGAGGGCTGGTAGCAGGCATGCTCGACCAGGGTCGCCAGCTCCTTGATGTCGGGCAGGCGCCACTGGCTGATACCGCCGAAGTGATAGAGAGCATGGCTGCTGTCACTGCGGATCCGCTCCGCCACTTGCAACCCCTGCTGCCAGTAGTAAACGGTCGGTTCCCCCAGGCAACTGTTGCCACTCCATGTCTGCCCCAGTTTGCAGCGCATCCAGGTGAGGCCGGTGTGTTGATCCGTGACGGTGCCGTTGCCATGGTCAAGAAAACGGGCAGAGGGGGCGGTGCGATCCATGGTGTCATCACAAATGGCAGCACCGTGGGCCAGGGGGGCCAGCAGTGCTAGCATGGCGAACGAAAAGCGATAAAGGCTCATGATATTCCTCGGATTATTGGGAAGTGGCGACCAGTCGTACCTGCATCAGTTCGATATAGGTATCTTGCTGCACCAGCGCGGGATAGGTGGTGCCCGCATCGTCTCCCAGGAACAGGGCAGTGCGTTTGCTGATGGGGCCACCGGAGAAGAGCTGAGCTGTGTTGCTGGTGGCGCTCCAGAAGTAACCATGGAAGAAGCCTTCTTCCGAGGGGGCGATATCCGGGAAGTAACGAGTATCCATGATGATGCGCTGACCCAGCGGGTCCCTGGCCAAGCTGCCGTAGTGCATCAGTGACATCAGCTCACCCATGGTGGGTAGCCGCCACTGGCTGATGCCACAGCGCTGCTTGCCATTGAGCCACTGCTGATACGCGCGGGTGGTCAGCAGGGTGGTCAGCGCCTGGGCCCTGGCGAGGGCTGCCAGGTCCCCTTCGGCGGTGAGCTGTTCGATCCTGTTATGAATATGCTGGTAGGCCGCTTGCTGCTCGCCTGTGGTCGCCTTGAACTGCTCATCCTCATAGGCAAAGGGTCTGCTTTTCCAGTCAGGACTCAAGGGATCATCCGATTTGACCTCCCACACCAGACCGGTATTGAGATCCTTGACGCACTGCCAGCTCGGCGCGTTGTCGGGGAGAACCTGACCGCGATCATCGAGTTTGCGATAGGCAAGCTGGGGACGAGTGCGATTCCAGCTGGCATCTTGTCCCGGATAGTCGGCGGGTTCCTGTTCCAGCAGCGGGTCGTTGCCATCGCTGAAGGTGGTGACGCCGGTGACGGTCAGCAGGTTGCGTGGCTGCTGCTGCACCAGCAGGGTCAGCAGCTCGCTTTGGGTCTCTTCGGCAAACTGGCCGTTGCGCTGCCACTCCTGAGCCAATTGCGCCAGCATCAGGCTGATGGCGCGATAGCTGGTGGTGAGCAACTGGGTCTCCTTGGCGTTGGCAAGGCGTGTGCGGGCCTGTTGCTGCAAACTGATCGCCACCTGTTGCAGCGCCTGATCAAACTGGCCGAGACCTGCGAGGGCCGCGCGGTCGCTGCCCGGTTGCAGCGGCGCGAGATCGGCCAGCAGCTGCGTCAGTGCGCGATCGGCGGCCACCCCTTCGGCAATGCGGCTCTGCAATAGGGTGCTGAGCAGGGTCGGTTGCAGCCGTTGTGGATCCCCTTTGGCGGCCGGATGTGCCAGCAGCAGGCCTCCGCTCCTCGGTACGAACAGCAGGGGCGAGTTGACGATGTTGGCCGAACGGCTGACCAGGGCCACAACTCCTTCGCCGCTGACGGCAGGGTCGGCAGGATCACATTGCCAGTTCTGATCCAGATCGGCGCACAGGGTACCGGCAGTCGGCAGGGCGACATCGACCCGGTAGTCCGGGATCGCCAGTGGTGCGTTATCTTCCCCGCCGCCACAGGCGCTGAGCAGGGCTGAGAGGGTTGCAATAACCAGTACGGATGGTTTCACTTCACATTCCTTGATTCGGTCACAGGTTCACGGGGGCGGTAACCCCCGTGGTACAGGATTCAACGGCGCGGGGTGCTCCGGCGCCAGAGGCGGGGCCAGAGGGCCAGCAACAGCAGCAGGGGTGAAGTCGTGCCGCCACCCCCTTCATCCTGCTCAAGGGGAATGATGCCGGTGTTGGGCAGGGCTTCATCCTTGTCGCAGCGGGCGCCGACTTGCTGGGCGACCCGCCAGTTGCGCAACTGACCGGTGTCACCGGCGCTGGTGTCGTTGATCTCCAGCAGCCAGCGGCCAGCGAGCGGTTCGCCGTGCAGCTTGTCCAGCGATTCGAACGGTACCAGTTCACGGGGAAACTCCCCCTTGAGCCGGGTATGGCTGGCGTAACCCTTGTTCCACAGGCTAATCCGGGTGCCGTAAGGGGAGGTGAGCCAGATCTCCAGCTGCTCCAGTTTGCTGTGCTCCAGATCGAGGGCGACCACGAATCCGCTGTCGATGCGGGCCTTGCTCTCGGGCAGGGTGAGAGTGAAGCGGGACAGGCCGTGCCGTTCATCGCTCACCGCATCCTTGATCTGGCCACCCTGGCCGATGGCCCGCTGCCAGAGCGGTTCACCGATCGGCAGTTGCAGGTCAAGGCGGGTTTGGCGCTCGGTGGGGCTGGGCAGGGTGAGCTGGAACTGCAGCGGCAAGGTGACTGCCTCGCCACAGGTCAGGTTGCTCGCTGCTTCCAGCGGCAGGGTCCAGCGGGCGGTGCCATCGGCGTTGAGCTCTCCCTGCCAGTGACCGTCACCCATGAGCCCCTTGCTCGGGAGCAGGCTGGCGTCAGCCACGGTCAGGGGGCGGCCGCTCTGGTTGGTCAATTCGATGGCGAGGCTCTTTTTCTCCTCGGGCAACAGGTAGCTGTCATCGGCAAGGCGGGCCGCGATGGGCGTGGGCAGCAGGGCGTGGTGGCGGAAGGCCTGCTCCAGCAGCTTGCCATAGCTGTGGTCCGGATAGAGGCGGTTGGCGGTATCCACGGTGACCCGCGCCAGCTGGGGCATCCGCACCTGCGGGCCGAGGCCGAAGTGAGATTCAATCAGCAGGGTATCGAACTCGTCACGGGCTACCTCGCCATATTGTTCAACGGCCTGGCGCAGCGCGGTGAAGAGCGGGGTGCCCCACAGTTGGTCGCCGTTGCTGCCGTTGATAGTGAGGTGAGCCGGATAGAGGAAGCCCGGATGATAGCGCGCCCGCAGATCATCGAGCTGACGGGGCGTTCGGCCGCTGATCCTGGCATCCCAGTTGAAGACCATGAAAGGCTCGAACTGGCGAGCCTCTGGACTACGCTGGCGCCAGCTGGCGGCCAGATAGTCGCTAAAGCCCTCGCCGATGGCGCCCCAGTCACCCTCTTCTCCCATGTCGGGCAGGATATGGTGCTGCACCGCATGGCCAAACTCGTGCCAGATCACCATGGGATCTTCCGCATCGGGTACCCCTATCCGGCCAATTTCCAACCGGCGCAGGAAGGGGTCATAGAGAGAGTTGTCCTGCTCCCCGGCATCGGTATCGATGGCCAGGGGGCCGCCCATCAGCGTCGGGTAGCCAAGGGATTCCACATGGCGCTGGGCCAGATCCAGATGGTAGTAGCCATTGATATCGAGGAAGGCGGGTTGCTGGTGATCCAGCTGGAAGCCATCGGCATCAGGGCTGCTAAAGGGGGCAGTTTCCGGCGCCGTGCCATCCACGACCCGGGCGCGTGGGCCATTTAGCTGGTAGGTGTCATCCACCTTTTGTACCCTGAGCGGCACGGTGCGATAGGCCCCGTTGTCCAGCACCAGATCGTGGCGCCACAGCAGGTTGCCATCTTGCAACTGGGTGCGTGGGTCGAGGGCAAAGATGCGGGCCTGCACCGTAGCCGCTTCCCCTGCCAGCGGGACCGCTTCGGCACGGGTGTTGGCCTCTTGCAGCGTGCGCCCCAGCAGGGCGTTGCCATCGCAGGTGACAAACAGTTGCCAGTGGCTGCTCTTGCTGTTGCCCGGCTGGCTTTCCACCGCCAGCAGACGCCAGGCCGCAGTCAAGGTGTCGCCATCCTGCCAGTACCAGGGCTGGGCTTCGTCACTGCCAGCGAATTGCCACACCGTACTATCCAGCGTGGCGGTATAGGCATCCACCCCGGCGCGGCTTGCTTCATCACATGGAGCCGCCTGTGCCTGCATCAGCCGGGTATTGTGATAAAGGCGCCACGGGCGACCCTGCTCATCGAGACTGACGGCGGCCATCAGGCCGGCGATCGGTGCGCCATTGAGCTGCTGGCGATAATGTAGATAGTGGCCCAGCTTGCCTTGGCGCTGATAGGCCGGGGCATCACTCAGGGTGACGCCGAGCTGCTGTTCGAGCCAGAGGCGGGTATCGGCCGGGGCGTCCTGTTCGACAAAACGCAGTTCGGCGGCCTGAGTGGAAAAGCTAGCCAGCCCCAGCAAGAGGGCGGGCAACAGGGGTTTCATAGTGGTACTCCCAATCAGCGGCAGGGTCATTGATTGATCCCCGCCAGATGCAACAAGAAGGCAAATTCACGAGCCCGATCGCCACCACCGGCGCGGTGGCCTCCCTCCAGTTCGGTCAGCAGCAGGTAGGGGCCGGAGCCCGTGCTGTGCTCCCGCAGGCGGGCCAGCCACTTGACCGGCTCCCAGTAGGGGACTTGGCTATCGTGCAGGGCGGTAGTGACCAGCAGGGGCGGGTAGGGGGCGCGGTGCAGGTTGTCGTAGGGGCTGATGCGACGCATCGCCTGATACTCTGCGGGCTTGGCCGGATTGCCCCACTCCTGATACTCCTGACGGGTCAAGGGGAGGGCAGGATCGCTCATGGTGCCGAGCATATCGACGAAGGGAACCTGCAACACGGCGCCGCTAAAGAGTGTCGGTTGCTGGTTGAGGGCCGCAGCAACCAGGGTGCCCCCCGCGCTGCCCCCCATGGCAAACAGGGGCAGAGGGGCGGCGTCGGGCGACCAGTGGCGCAGGTTGTTGCCGGCAGCGATAAAGTCGCTGATGCCGTTCTGCTTGTGGATGCCCCGTCCGTCGCGGGTCCACTGCTCCCCCAGCATGCCGCCGCCGCGCACATGGGCGATGGCGTAGACAAAGCCCCGATCCAGCAGGCTTAACAGCTCTTTCTGGTAGTAGGGGCGCATCGGCGTGCCATAGGCGCCATAGCCGTAGAGCAGTACGGCGCGAGGGGCCAGATCCTTGCGCCATACCAGCGAGACAGGCACCCGGGTGCCATCGGCAGAAGTGATCCAGCGCCGCTCGCTCTGATAGGGCAATGCTTTATTGCCTGCGGTGTGCTGGTCGTTGATCCACTGGCCGCTGTTCAAATCCAGCCAGCGCTGGCCGGGGGGCTGGCTCAAGCCCTGACTGCGCACCAGAATACGGTCGCTGGCCGGGTCATGTTCTCCTTGCAGCCAGCCGGTACCGGCGCCACTGGCCAGCGGCAGGCGCTGGCGTTCATGGCCGTTGCGGTCGAGCAGGGCGAGCCAATCCTCCCCCTGCTGGCGAAACTGCACCACCAGATGGCGATCAAACAGTCGCCACTTCTCGGGATCGCCGAGATCCTCCTCTTTGGCGGGCCACAGGCGCTGCCACTCACCGAGCGGCGTGCTGGCTGAGTAGAGGGCAAATGCCCCCTCCCGGTTGCTCTTGATCACCCAGCCGGATTGACTGTCCAGATAGTATTCCACCCCGCGCTGGCGGGGTTTGACCTGCTGCGGCTTGCCCGAGTCGAGCAGGTATTGCTCCGAGCTGTCGTGGTTGTTGCCCTGCAACACCAGATGCTGGCCATCCGTGGTGCGATAGAGGCTGAGCAGCCAGGCGGGATCCTGCTCCTCATAGAGAGTCTGCTCCTGGCCATTCTGCCAGCCGCGCAGCTGCCAGGGGCGCAGGGTGTCGCGCTCATTGGCGATGGTGTAAAGGGTGCGACCATCTTGTGACCAGGCGAGATCAGCGCTTCGCTGCGCCAAACTGGCCAGCACCTTGCCGCTTTGGAGATCGAGCAGGGTGACCTGATAGTCGAGATCGCCGCGCCTGTCTTCGGCGATGGCTAGTGTGAGGTTATCCGGGCTCAGTGCCCAGCCGCCCGCTTCGTAATAGTCCTCACCCGCTCTGGCGGGAAGCCGCTGCAGCACCTTGCCCCCGTGGCGTTGCCAGAGTGAGCCATCCGGGCGCAGCTGCCATGCCTGATCGCCGCGGACAAGCCAGTCCTCTGGCACAGATTCCCCCGCCGGATGGCGGGCAAATTCGGCGCGCAAGGTTGCTTCCAGCGGCTGCTGCGCGGCGAGCTGCTGCTCGCTCCAGCGATTTTGCTGCTTGAGCAGGGCGAGAATGGCCGGGTTGCTACGGCTCTCGTCCCGCAACCAGAAGTAGGGATCCTGGCGTACGGGATTGCCTGAAATCAGGTGTGGCTGGGACGGGATCGGCGGTGGCAGGGCTTCTTGCGCCCACGCCAACGGGACGGCCAACAGGGCCGCCATGATTGCATGATGCTTCATCACATCCCCACGAAACGGTAGCTGAGGCTGGCTGACAGGTAGCGGCCGCTCTGGCTGTAGAGAGAGGTATCGCTGCCAGCCGGAAGTCCGGCCACATCCTGATAGCGGACATAGCGGGTATCGAGCAGGTTGCCGATGGTGGCATTGACCTTGAGCGCCTCGGTGATCTGCCAGTCGCCGGTGAGATCCAGACTGAACCAGCCTGCGCTGCTCTGGCAGGCACCGTTGTAGCCAGTCTGCGCATTGGCGCACTGGGGCACCTTGGTCATGGCGGCGGCATAGTTGCCACTGAGCTCAACCCCCCAGTCGAGCTGTTGCCAGCGCAGGGTGGTGTTGCCTTCCAGCGGTGTCTGGGTGCGCAGCGGCTCACCGCGGTGATCCTTGCCATCCATCCAGGCCAGATTGGTCGAAAGCTCCCACTCGTCGCTCAGCCAGAGGCTGGCGGCCAGCTCGGCGCCCCAGGTTTCTGCTTTGGCAACGTTGCGATATTGGCGCAGGAAGACACCGTCATCGAGGCGAAAACCGGTCTGGCGCCAGTCGATGAAGTTGTAGTAGCGGTTGTAGAAAACGGCCGGTTTGACGCTCCAGTTGTCGCTTTGGCCATTCACTCCCCACTCCAGACTGTGGCTGGTCTCCTCCTTGAGGTTGGGGTTGGCAATGATCTCGAACGGCGGCATGGCAAAGTAGTGAGGAATGTTGCCGTAAACCTGATCGTAAGCGGGGGCGCGGAAGCCGTTGGCATAGCTGAGCCAGCTGCGCCATGTCTCGTTGAAGCGGTAACTGGCCGCCACACTGGGGGAGATGTGGTCGCTGTGGTTCTCGGCCAGATTACTGTCCGGTGCGCGCAGGCGCTGGCGGTCAAAGCGCAGGGTCGGGGTAAACTGCCAGCTGCCCAGATCGATCACATCGCTCAGCCAGATGCCATCGCGGCGGGTCTCGGCCTTGCTGAAGGGGGCTTTCTGTCCCTGGGTGGTGATGCCATCTTCCAGGGTCAGATTGCTGACCGGCCGCTCGTGGTTGGCCTGCTCCAGCTCCACACCGTAGCTGAAGGTGTGATCCAGCGAGCCGGTGCTCAGCTTGCTCTGCAGCTCCAGCTCACTGCCAAGGCGCAGCTCCTCGAAGGTGGAGAGGGTGCGCTGGCTGCGATATCTGGGATAGCCGCTCAGGGCATCGTTGCGCAGCAGCTGGCGCTGGTTGGCTTCGTTGCGTGACTGGTTGCCAAACAGGCTCCAGTTGAGGGTATCGATCATGCCCAGATCGTTGGCCTCCCAGCTGAACTTGCCGCCCTGGGTGCGCTGATCGCCATCTTCCTGAAAACCGACCACGTCCCAGCTGCCATCGGGTTGGGGCACCGCTTTGGGCCCCATCTGGCGTTTGGCGTGATCCTCGTAGTAGTCCAGCTCCAGCCGCAGAGCGTGATGGGCATTGAGGGGGAGGCGGCTGCTGGTGGAGGCACTCATGCCATCCAGATCCGCCGGAATGCGGTTCTCTTCAAAGTTGGCGGTTTCGTTGCCACGCCAGCCGGAGAGGCGCAACAGATGTTCGCTCTCCAGTGCCCGCACCGCGCCGGTCATGCTGAGCTTCTTCTTGTTGCTGTCGCCACCGTAGAGGGTTTTGGCCGCCAGATAGCTATCTTGCTGTTGCAGATAATCTTCCGGCTGCTTGGTATTCATCACCACGGTACCGCCGATGGCATCGGAGCCATGCAGGGAGGAGCCGGCCCCCTTGGCCACCTCAATCTGCTTGATGTCATCAAGGTCGAAGTTGAAGCGACCCACCTTGTCATTGATGTTGTCGGCGCCAAAGCCGTCGCTGACGCGCACCCCATCCTTGATCAGCAGGATACGGTTGCCCCCGATGCCGCGCACGCTGATGTTTTGCGGTCGCCCGGCAGAGCCGGTGACCGAGACACCGGGGATCTTGCGAAACACATGAGTCAGCTCGCTGGCGACCTGACGGTCCAGCTCTTCCTGGGTGATGACGGTGATGGAGCCGGAAACATCGGAGAGTTTCTGTTGTACCCGTTGCCCGGTGACAATGATGGTGTCGTCGCTGCGAGCCTTCTCCACAGGGGGAAGATCGGCCGCGCCAGCGGAGGCACACAGGAGTGCCGGCCATGCCTGAAGCAGTTTGTTCATAATGATAATTGTTTTTATTTAAGCCTGAAGGGCGGCATTATTGCAGAGGCCTGACCACTTGACAATAAATGGCAATCATTATCATTAAGATCTTATGGTGTTGATATTATTGAGTTATTTGTTTTTAAAAAGAGGCTCCCGCGCGAAGCGGGAGCGGGGGGATTAGGGCTTGAGCAGTTGCAGCGACTCTTCTGCGGCCTTGCCTTGGGAGAGGGTGATATCGACCCGGCGGTTCGCCTGGCGATGTTCGGGGGTGTCATTGGCAAAGCGGGGTTGAGTGTCGGCAACACCCTGAGCGATGACTCGTCTGGCATCCAGCTGGGGATTGGTCAGCATGGTCTGCACGATGGAAGAGGCCCGCAGCACCGAGAGCTCCCAGTTGTTGCGATAGAGCTCCACCGGCGCTTGGGAGTTGTCGGTATGACCGGTGACCACTACCTGCCCCGGGATGTTGGCCAAAATGCCGGCGATCTTGTTGACCAGCGGGATGAACTGGGGCTGCAGGAACGCCGAATCGGAGGGGAACAGCGCCTTCTCGCCGATGCGGATCACCAATTGACTGCCGAGTTGCTCGACCTCCAGATCCTTCGATTCAATCTGGGCCTTGAGCTGTTGCTCAAGCTTCTGCTTGGTCACCTGCACCCACTCCTGCTCCTTGGTCTTATGGGGCCAGGATTCGGTGGCGCTCGGCTTTTCCGAGGCACCTATGGTCTCGTTGAATGGATCCGATGCCGCCATGGGGGCATCTTTCTCCAGCACAGTCTCTTCTTTCGGGCTGCTTGGCGTGGTCTTCGATTCCGGTTCAAGAATCCCTGTGCCCCCCTGCATCAAGGGTGAGCCGGCAGGCGGGGAGATGAGGCCGATTTTACCCAGCGACTCGATAAAGCCCTGGATAAGCACTCGGGTTTCGGACTGCTTGGCCATGGCAAAGGAGTAGAGCACCACAAACAGGGCGAACAGCAATGTCATGAAGTCGGCATAGGAGACCAGCCAGCGTTCGTGGTTCTCCGGCGCTTCAGCCTTTTTCTTTTTCGCCACCATGGCCTCCCAGATAAGGTTCGAGGGTCACTTGCAGGCGTGCTTGGGACTCGCCATCCACGATGCAGAGAATGCCGGTCAGAGTCATCTCCTTGTAGTGGCGGATCTGGTGGGCAAACCCCTTGTAGCGGTTGCCGAACGGCAAGAAGATCAGGTTGGCGGCGGATACCCCGTAGATGGTGGCGATAAAAGCCACCGCGATGGCGCCACCCAGCTTGTCGGGGGCATCCAGCAGACCCATGGCGTGGATCAGGCCAAATACCGCGCCGACGATCCCCATGGTCGGGCAGTAGCCTCCCATGGCTTCATAGAATTTGACCGTCTGTTCGAGATCTTCCTGTTCAAATTCGATCTCGTTCTCCAGCACCTCGTGGATTTTGTTCTTCTCGTAGCCATCGACCATCATCTGCACCCCTTTCTTCAGGAAGGGATCCTTGATCTCCTCGATCATCCCTTCCAGCGCCAGCATGCCGCTGCGGCGAGCATTGCCTGCCAGGGTCTCCAGCAACTGGGCCTGTTCCAGCATGTCGAGTTTGAGGGGAGAGAGCAGCCATTTGAAACGCTTCATGGTGCTACCGACGACAGAGAAGGGGAACTGGGTCAGCGCAGCGCCTATGGTGCCGCCGATCACGATGAGGAATGCGGGCAGATCGAGCAGTGCACTGGGGTGACCACCCTCGATCATGTTGCCGCCAAGGATGGCGATCAACGCCAGCACCAAGCCAATCAAGCTCATTTTTTACACGTCCCTGTATGTTGATAATGGCTAGTGTAGCTAGTTAAGTATCAGTTTTTCAAAATGATATCCAATCGCTGAGCAATTAATCGGCGTGGTATGTGGCTGCGGGTGTCGCGCACAAAGCGGGGAGAGGCAAACGTTGTTATGGCATCAGTGGCGAGAGACTGACTAAGAGCGAAACAGTCTGCGGCTACTATAGTGCGCAATCATCCAGAGTCGGGAATCCATGAAGCACAATAAAGAGCTTCTCCTCTCGGGACCATATCCTGGTGATTAGGTGACGTCATCATCAAGAAGGCGACCATCAGGTCGCCTTCTTGTTTCGTATTTTGCAGTATATGGCTCGATGTCAGAGGGGCGATCAGAGCACCATGGCTGCAATCCAGCCGAAGATCACCAGCGGGATGTTGTAGTGAATAAAGGTGGGCACCACGCTGTCCCAGATATGGTCGTGCTGGCCATCGGCGTTGAGGCCGGATGTCGGGCCCAGGGTAGAGTCGGAGGCCGGTGACCCCGCATCCCCCAGCGCGCCAGCGGTACCGACCAGCGCGATGATCGCCATCGGTGAGAAGCCGAGCTGCAGACAGAGCGGCACATAGATGGTGGCGATGATGGGCACGGTGGAGAAGGAGGAGCCGATCCCCATGGTGATGAGCAGGCCCACCAGCAGCATCAGGAAGGCGGCGATCCCCTTGTGCTGGCCGATGCCGGAGGCGACCACCTGTACCAGAGAGTCGACCCCGTGGGTTGCCTTCATCACCGCGGCAAAACCGGCGGCGGAGATCATGATGAAGCCGATCAGCGACATCATGCGCACCCCCTGGGTGAAAGCATCCTGGCTTTCGCGAAACTTGATGACGCCGCCGCAGGTGAAGATGACAAAACCGGCCAGCGCACCCAGTACGATGCTGTTGGTCATCAACTGCAGCCCCAGTGCTACACCAATGGCCAGCAGGGCCACCCAGATATGAGTGAGGTTGAGCTCGACCGCTTCGGGCTCGGCATCCAGGATCTTGGCCAGATCGTACTGGCGCGGTTTGCGATAGCTGATGAATACCGCAATCAGCAGGCCCAGTACCATACCGGCAACCGGAATGGCCATCGCCAGCGGGATCTGGCTGGTGGTGATGGGCACGCCGTTATCGATCAGGTTCTTGGCCAGAATGTTGTTCAGGAAGATGCCGCCAAAGCCGACCGGCAGCACCATATAGGTGGCGGTCAGGCCAAAGGTGATGACACAGGCCACCTGACGACGGTCGATCTGCATCTGCGCCATTACATGCAGCAGCGGCGGGATCAGAATGGGAATAAAGGCGATATGAACCGGGATCAGGTTCTGGGACGAGATGGCCACGGCCAGCACGGAAGAGAGCAGCAGGGTTTTAACCCACATGATGCGGGTCGAGCTGGCATCCTTGCCCAACTGGCTGATCACCTTGCGGGCCAGCAGGTCGGTGATCCCGGAGCGGGAGATGGCAACCGCAAAGGCGCCCAGCATGGCGTAGGAGAGGGCAATCTCGGCGCCACCGCCCAGGCCACCGCTGAAGGTGGTGAGGGTATCTGTCAACGACAACCCGCCCACCAGACCGCCCGCAATGGCACCCAGCGCCAGCGAGACCACCACATTGATCCGCAGTAGACTGAGCACCAGCATCAGCCCGACTGCGATAACAACTGGATTCATTTGATTTCCTTATAGTTTGTTATTGCTGTCTGTCATGTGAAGGGGAGTTAGTTTGCGAAAAATGTGACAAATGTCGAGAAAAAAATCAGTCAAACCCCTCATATTGCAGCAGCATGTGGCACAAGGTTGCTCAACCTGAGGGTTTGTGACCTGTTTGTCTCCGTGCATCCCGCGCTCAGCGGTGGATAGTGACCTTGATAGCGATTTCCGGTGCGCTGTGCAATCAATCACTTCCCCAAAAAGCGAAGGCTGCCAGTGGCAGCCTTCATCCGTTTATTCTTGCCCCTCATCATCGGTAGGGGCATCGGTTGTGTCATCATCCGGATGCGCAGGCGGCCAACCCCCCATGCTCTTCCAGCGGTTAACGATATGACAGAACAGCTCTGTGGTGCGTTCGGTGTCATAGAGGGCAGAGTGCGCCTCTTTATTGTCAAACGGGATGCGGGCGCTCTGGCACGCTTTGGCCAGCACGGTCTGCCCCAGCGCCAATCCGGAGAGAGCAGCGGTGTCGAAGGTGGCAAATGGGTGGAACGGATTGCGCTTGAGGCCAGCGCGCTCGGCGGCAGCCATCACGAAGCCGTGATCAAAGGTGGCGTTGTGGGCCACTATGATGGCGCGGCCGCAATCCTGCTCCTTCATCCCCTTGCGGATCCCCTTGAAGATCTCGGTCAGCGCCTCTTTTTCCGAGACAGCGCCACGCAACGGGTTGTAGGGATCGATGCCGGTGAACTCCAGCGCGGCCTTTTCCAGGTTGGCCCCTTCGAAGGGCTCGACATGAAAGTGGAATATGTGATCGGGAACGAGCCAACCCTGCTCATCCATTTTCAGGGTGTAAGCCGCTATCTCGAGCAGGGCATCGGTCTTGGCGTTGAACCCGGCTGTTTCAACATCGATGACGACGGGGTAAAAACCACGGAAACGGCCCTTGAGGGTATGAACTGCGTCGGTCATGGGATCTCGGTCGGGATAAAATGAGGCGGCATTATGGCAAAAAAGCACAGGCTTGTCCCCCCATCCCGTTGCAGTAAGCCGCTTACAATGCAGTGCCTGGTTTCAGTATCGGTGCAGCCACCAGCGGGCGGCTATCAACGCCGTGAACGACCCCAGCAGGGCGCTGGCCAGCACATCCACCGGCCAGTGCATCCCCATCACCATGCGCGACAGACCAATTCCCAGTGCCCACAGAGGCAGCAGCCAGACGCCCGTGGGAGCGCGGGCCAGCCAGATAAGGCCGAAAAATTGGGCCAGGCTGATGGCGGCGATGCTGTGGCCGGAGGGGAAGGCGTAGTTCACCTCGGCCTGCCAGTGGTGGCCGAGCCACTCAGGCAGGGCCAGCAACTGGCTGGCGGCATGAACCTGTTCGCTACGCACATCGACGCTACTGGCGTAGAAGCTCTTGATAGCCGGGATCAGCGCCTGACTCTCCAGCCAGATCAGATAGGGTCTGGGCTCTTCGGTCAGGTGCTTGATCAGGCTCTTGAGCACCCAGTCGCTGGCTAGCAGGGCCGCCAGTGCACACCCCAGCGCAATGAAGGAGGCCCACTCCAGTCTCAGTTTGTAGCGGGTCAGCAGCAGCAAGAGAGCGCCACTGAGCCCGATCCCGGGAATATCGACCATGCGGGTGAGGGCGTATGACCACCATAACCAGCCTGAATGCAGGGAGTCGATCAGAAAAGGCTGCCAGGGCAGGGTGGCGAGCAGCAGCAGGGGCAGGATCAGCAGGGCAGTGAATCCAAGCACCTGACTGCGGGTGAGTGAGGAGACAGAGAGCGACGAGAAATGTGGCGGCATGGTGAATATGGGCGATCGCGAAAAAGAGGGGCATTGTGCCACCGTGACATGCCCGGACAAAGCCGAGCAGCACGTTTGTTACCTCTGCTTACACATTTGTGGCGACATCCTCGGTTTGAACGGCAGAAGAGAGTGGCCACCGAACAATGTGGTCCCCTTTCGCGCCTGATTGCATCACAGGCTGAAATCTCGGGCGGCTTTGCGCTAGAATGGCGCCCCCGTGGCGGTTGTGACCAAAGAGAGCCCGATGAAGATAGTCGTTGATGAGAATATGCCCCATGCCGTGGAGCTGTTTGCCGAATTTGGCGAGGTGGTCGCCTTGCCCGGACGGCAGATGCAGGCCCGCGATCTGCTGGATGCCGATGTGCTGCTGGTGCGTTCGGTCACCCGCGTCAACGGCGATTTGCTGGCGACCAGCCCCAAACTCGGGTTTGTCGGCACCGCCACCATAGGCACCGACCATGTGGACAAGGCGCTGCTGGCAAGCCGCAATATTCCCTTCTTCAGCGCCCCCGGTTGCAACAAGTATTCGGTGGGGGATTATGTGCTCTCAGCCCTGCTGGTGCTGGCGGAGCGCTACGAACTCGACCTCTCGGCCATGACGCTGGCGGTGATTGGCGCGGGCAATACCGGCGAGTGCGTGGCTGGCAAGGCCCAAGCGCTCGGCATGCGGGTACTGCGCTGCGATCCGCCCAGGGCGCGTAATACTCCCGATGCGGGCTTTGTCGATTACCAGACCGCCCTTGGCGCCGATATCGTCAGTTTCCACGTGCCCATCACCCGTGAAGGGCCGGATGCGACCCACCATCTGCTCGATGCCGAACAGATTGCCGCGCGCCCTGCCGGGCAGATCCTGATCAACGCATCCCGTGGCGAGGTGTGGGATAACCGGGCCCTGCTGGCGCGTCAGTTGGGCGATGCGCCTTTGCGACTGGTGATGGATGTGTGGGAGAACGAGCCCGAGCCACTGGCAGCGCTGGTGCCCCATACCGAGATTGCCACCCCTCATATCGCCGGTTACAGCCTGGAGGGGAAGGCCCGCGGTACCTGGATGCTCTATCAGGCGCTCTGCCAGCAGCTGGGGCGCGAGCCTCGTCAGGATTTGAGTCAGCTGTTGCCAGCTCCCGATGTGCAGGCAGTGGTGCCGGGCCGCATACCGGATCAGGCGCTGATCAAGCAGCTGGTGCATCTGGTCTATGACGTGCGCCGCGATGATGCCCGTTTTCGGGTACGACTCGGCCAGTCCGGCAGCTTTGACGAGCAGCGCAAACACTATCCCGAGCGCCGTGAACTGTCCTCCCTGCAGATTGAGGGGGCCTTTGCCTGTCAGGCGCTCGGCGCCTTGGGATTTGCGCTGTCACGCTCCTGAACAGGGGGCAAACTGTTGGAAGATAACGGGAAGAGGTGAGCCGTACTGGCCATACTGAAACCATTTTTTACTGAGTTGGCGCAGATCCTGCTGCGCCAACTCAGCTATATCAGGCAGCGTCATCTCGCAGCGCGAGAGTCTGTCGACCATGGTGCCAGCCGGCGCCATTGCAGCATTATCAGAGGAGAACAGAATGAGCCAGCAGTTTAACGTAGCGGTATTGGGTGCCAGCGGCGCCGTGGGTCAGGCGATGATCGAGATCCTGGAAGAGCGCGAATTTCCGGTAGCGACCCTCTATCCGCTGGCTTCCAGCCGCAGTGCCGGTGATACCGTGCGTTTTGGCGGCAAGAACCTCGAGATCCTCGATGTGGAGGAGTTTGACTGGAGCCAGGTGCAGATCGCACTCTTCTCCGCCGGTGCCGAGGCATCTGCCAAGTGGGCACCGATTGCTGCCGAGCACGGCTGCATCGTTATCGACAATACCTCCTGCTTCCGCTATGACGAAGATATCCCGCTGGTGATCCCGGAAGTGAACCCGGATGCGCTGGCCGATTTTCGCAATCGCAACATCATCGCCAACCCCAATTGCTCCACTATCCAGATGTTGGTGGCCTTGAAGCCGCTGCATGACGAAGTGGGCATTGCCCGTATCAATGTTGCCACCTATCAATCCGTGTCCGGCTCGGGCAAAGAGGGGATCAGCGAGCTGGCGGGGCAGACCGCTCATCTGCTCAACGGTCGTCCGGTAGAACCGACCCTCTATCCGCAGCAGATCGCCTTTAACCTGATCCCGCAGATCGACAGCTTCACCGACAACGGCTACACCCGTGAAGAGATGAAGATGGTATGGGAGACCCAGAAGATCCTCGGCGATGCCAGCATTGCCGTGAATCCGACTTGCGTGCGGGTGCCGGTCTTCTACGGCCACGCCGAGGCGGTACATGTCGAACTGCACCAGCCGCTCGATGCCGAACAGGTCAAGGACCTGCTGCGCAATGCACCGGGCGTGACCCTGTTTGATGACGAAGGGGACTATCCGACCCCGGTGCGTGATGCCACCGGCAAGGATGAGGTGCTGGTCGGTCGGGTGCGCCAGGATATTTCTCATCCGAGTGGTATCAATATGTGGATCGTGGCCGATAACGTTCGTAAGGGCGCGGCAACCAACAGTGTACAGATTGCCGAGCTGCTGGTTCGCGACTATCTGTAAGGCTGGAGAGATGTCACAGATGCGCAGCAGGGAGTGCTGCGCATCCGGCCTGTGATCAAACCGGGGTGTGACCCATGCCGCACTCCGTTACATCAAGATTCTGTTGCGATATCAACTGATTAAGTTTTTTCCTACACTCAGAGTCAAGTCGGGTGCTAAATGTGTCGGACTACTGGCTTGCGACGCGAGCCTGATTTATATTGAACCGACTGTTTTGGGGTAACTATCCAGATTTTTCAATGTGATAGGGCCGTCATACGAAGGAACGAATATGGGACATTCCCGCATAACATTGGCAACGCTTTTCGCATTGGGTCTGCTGGGCAACGTCCAGGCTGAAGATTCGGCGCGGGAGCCTTTTTTTGTCGAGCTAAAAGGCCCTGACGAGCCCGTACCTCCCGCCGTCAATACCCAACCGCTGGCGCAGCCGGTCGCCAGACCCGTTGCGCAACCGGTACGTGCAACCGCCCAGCCTGTGGTTCGTCAGGTCACGGCCAATGCCGGTAGTTATGGCCCTGTTCGTCCAACCGATACCCTCTGGAGTCTGGCGAGCAAATACCGCCCCTCCAGTAATGTCAGCGTCTACCAGACCATGGTAGCGATCTACGAGAAAAACCCCCGCAGTTTTGCCGATGGCAACATCAACCACATTCTGGTGGGGTCCCGCATTTTGCTGCCGACCGTGGCCGAAGCGAGCGTCATCACCGACGCTCAGGCGCGAGCCAGATTCCGCAGTGACAACGCCAGCTGGAAGGGGCTGAGTCCCAAGTATCTCGCCGAGAAGCAGGCCCATGGTGCCAAACCGGCGGCCAAGCCCGTGAAGGTTGAGACTGCCAAAGCCGAACCGGTGAAAACTGCGCCAGCTCCGTTGCCTGCGGCAAAAGCGGCCCCCATTCCTGCTCCTGTTGTAGCACCGCAACCGTCTGCTGAAACCAAAGATGTTGTCAAGGCGAGCGAGCCCGCGTCAAAAGAGGCGGTGGCCCCAGTCCCGGCGACGAGCGCCGCAGCAAACACCACACCGGCGCCTCTGCCTTCCGATCTTGAAAAACCGGTGGGCAAACCGGCCACCGAGATGGCGCTGGCACTGGAAGATGCCAACGCCCAGCTCGGTCAGGTGACCGAGATGAACCACAGGCTCAAACTGCGCCTGCAATCCCTGACCGAAGAGGTCGAGACCCTCAAGGCCCAGTTACAGGATCAGACAGCACTGCAAAAAGAGCTAGCCGAGTTGAAGGCCAGACCTGTCCCCCCCGTGGTGGCAGAGCCTGAACCCAAGCAGCACTGGCTGATGGAGCTACTCTCCTCGCCGCTCAATCTCGCCATGATTATCTTGTTGCCGGTGCTGCTGGTATTGGCGCTGGTGACCCTGTGGCTGCGGGCTCGGGCTCGTCGCGAGCTGGAGGAGCAGGAGAAGAGCCTCTCCGAGTCCACCGCCATGATGATGGATCAGGAGCAGAGCGAGTTCGATGATCTGCTAAGCGTCGATTTGACTGATAACGAGCCGGTGCGCCCGATGCCGGATCTCAACACTCCTGATGGTTTTATGCCGGTCGAGCCCGATGCGTCAGCTAAAAAGCCGGATGTTGACTTGGTCTTCAGCGACGATGGCGAGATAGATCTGCAAGGTTTCGAGCCGGAGCGAATGGCTGCCCAGCCAACCAGCCGTGACCCTGATCTGGTTCCGGATCTCGATCTCTCGCTGGATGAGCCTGTCGCGTTGGCCAATGAACCCGACATGGATCTGGCCAGCGAGTTCAACCCCAAGTCCAGGGGGGCTGATGAGCTCATGAGTGAAGAGGAGCTGCAGGCAGCCCTGTTTGCCGAGCTTGATGCGGATCTTTCGGCTGATCTGGAACCGGAGTTGAGTGCAAGCAGCAAGAGTTCGGCTGCTGATGATCTGGCCAGTTTTGATCTGGGTGATTTTGAACACGAGGTGGATGAACCGGCTGCGGGCGAGGGCAACAATGCCATCGACTTGAGCGTGGATGGTTCGGCTGATGATATGTTGGCCGAGTTGGGGCTTGAGTCAACCAAAGGCAAGGAGACCGAGCTCGATCTGGAGTGGGATCCCAATGAACTGGCGCTCTCCGATTTTGAGGATGCCTTTACCGAAGTGGAGTCTCATCCGGCAGATGTGCAGCCGCGTGAGCAAGCGCAGGAGAGCGGCTACGTCGAGATCGACAAGCTGCTGGCCGATGCCGATGCCAGCACCACTGAGCAGGAGCCTTATCAGGGCTTCTCTCTGGATGTGGGGCTCGATGGCTTCCCCGAGGTGCTGCCGGAATCCACCGGGTTTGACGTGGATGCCGACGACGGTGGTGTGGGAGCCAAGCTGGATCTGGCCCGCGCCTACCTCGAGATTGATGACAAGGACAGCGCCCGCGAATTGCTGCAAGAGGCGGCAGCGCAGGGAACTGATCATCAGCGTGCCGAGGCTGAGAAACTGCTCAAACGGCTGGGATGAGTCACCTTCTATAACGAGATGAGCATGACGAGGGCAGCCAGTGGGCTGCCCTCTTCTTTATGGTGATGTTTGATGGGGTTGAGGCCAGGCATGCCAGCCAATTGTGCGCTTTATGGGACTTTTCTAGCTGAGCGCGTATAATCCGCCCCGTTTCTTTCACTGCGTTTCACAACAAGACAAGTTTATCCATGCGAATTGCCCTAGGTATTGAATATGACGGCAGCCGGTATTTCGGCTGGCAGCGTCAGCGTGAAGTGATCAGCGTGCAGGAGGAGTTGGAGAAGGCCATCAGCCGGATCGCCAACCACCCTGTTTCCATCCAGTGTGCCGGACGCACCGATGCCGGTGTCCATGCGACCGGCCAGGTGATCCACTTCGATACCGAGGCGAACCGTGCCGAAGGTGCCTGGACCCTGGGGCTCAACTCCAACCTGCCGCCTGATATCGCCGTGCGCTGGGTCAAGGAGGTGGACGACACGTTCCACGCCCGCTTCAGTGCCACCGCTCGTCGCTACCGCTATGTCATCTACAACCACAACTTCCGTCCGGCGATCCTGGGCAGTGGCGTCAGTCATTATCACGAGACCATTGATGCCGAGTTGATGCACCAAGCGGGCCAGAGCCTGATCGGGGAGCATGACTTCAGCACTTTTCGCGCCGTCGCTTGCCAATCCAATACCCCGTGGCGCAATGTGACCCATCTGTGCGTCAGTCGTCAGGGGCCCTACATCGTGCTCGATATTCGTGCCAATGCCTTCCTGCACCACATGGTGCGCAATATCACCGGCTCCCTGCTGCTGGTGGGGCAGGGGCTCAAACCGGTGGAGTGGATTGCCGAGGTGCTGGCGGCCAAGGATCGCAATCTGGCCGGGCCGACCGCCAAGGCCGGTGGCCTCTATCTGGTCGACGTGGATTACCCGGCCGAGTTTGCTCTGCCGCAGTTGCCGCTCGGCCCGCTGTGGCTGCCGGACTCGGCACCGGGTACGACCAGTTTTTAGTAACTGCGCCCGAAAAATTGTGGTTTAATGACCCGTCATTTGTTGCCATCGAGCTATTAAGTCATTGAACAATCTATGCTCGATGCGTTTTGTCAGGCACAAAAGCATTAAGGAATTCCATGAGCTGGCTTGAGAAGATTCTTCCCAAGAGCAAGATCACTGCACCCCGTCGTCACAACATTCCGGAAGGGGTGTGGACCAAGTGCAGTGCTTGTGAACAGGTGCTCTACCGGGCAGAGTTGGAGCGCAACCTCGAAGTGTGCCCCAAGTGTGATCATCATATGCGCATCAGCGCTCGCGCCCGTCTCGAGAGTTTCCTCGACGAGCAGGGTCGTACCGAGATCGGTGCCGAGCTGGAGCCGCAGGATGTACTGAAATTCAAGGATTCCAAGCGCTACAAGGATCGTTTGTCTGCCGCCCAGAAAGCGACAGGAGAAAAAGATGCGCTGGTGGTCATGAAAGGGACCCTCAAAGGGGTGCCGGTTGTCGCCTGTTCCTTTGAGTTCTCCTTTATCGGTGGCTCCATGTCCTCCGTGGTCGGTGCCCGCTTCGTGCGCGCTGTCGAGGAGTGCATCAAGGAGGGCCGCGGTCTGGTCTGTTTCTCCACTTCTGGTGGTGCCCGCATGCAGGAAGCCCTCTTCTCCCTGATGCAGATGGCCAAGACCAGCGCGGCGCTAGACCGACTCTCCAAGGCTGGCCTGCCCTTTATCTCTGTGCTGACCGACCCCACCATGGGGGGCGTTTCCGCCAGTCTGGCGATGCTGGGTGACATCAACGTGGGCGAGCCCAAGGCGCTGATCGGTTTTGCCGGCCCGCGCGTTATCGAGCAGACCGTGCGCGAGAAACTGCCGGAAGGCTTCCAGCGCTCCGAGTTTCTGCTGGAGAAGGGTGCCATCGACCTGATTATCGATCGTCGCGACATGCGTAACCGTCTGGCCAGCCTGCTCGCCAAAATGCTGAATACTCACGTCATCGAAGAGTGAAGATGAGTTCAAACATGCAACAATCCCAAAGCCGGTCGCTTGTCGACTGGCTTTCTTATTTGGAGCAGATCCATCCGGTCAATATCGACATGGGTCTGGATCGGGTCGGTGCCGTTGCCCGGCGTATGGGGCTGACCCAACTGCCGTTCAAGGTGATCACGGTGGCGGGCACCAACGGCAAGGGCTCCAGCTGTGCCATGGCGGCCAGCATTCTGATGGCCGCAGGCTATAAGGTCGGCGTCTACTCCTCGCCCCATCTGCTGCACTTTACCGAGCGGGTGCGGGTCAACGGGCAGGAGCTGCCCGACAGCGACCACTGCGCCGCCTTTGCCGAGGTGGAAGCGGCTCGCGGCGAAATTGCCCTCACTTTCTTCGAGTTCGCGACGCTGGCTGGGCTGTGGCTGTTCCGCCGCGCCGCGCCCGATGTGCTGCTGCTGGAGGTGGGGTTGGGTGGTCGGCTCGACGCCACCAATGTGGTGGAGTCCGATGTGGCGATGATCACCTCCATTGCCCTCGATCACTGCGACTGGCTGGGTGATACCCGTGAAGCCGTGGCGGTGGAGAAGGCTGGGGTCTATCGCGCCGGCAAACCCGCCATCAGCGGTGAGCCCAATCCACCTGCGACTATCGCGAGCGAAGCACAGCGTCTTGGCGCCAACCTGCGTCAGGTCGGTCTCGATTTTCGTGGTGATGAGCACGAGAGCGGTTGGGATTATTACGGCCTCAACCAGTGGCGGGATCTGCCAAAACCGGCGCTGCCGCTGATGAACGCGGTGACCGTGCTGGCGGCGCTGGAATCCCTCGGCTTGCCGCTGCCGGAGTCCGCCATTCGTGACGGGCTTGCCAATGCCCGGCTGGCTGGCCGGATGCAGCAGTTGCAAAGTGCGCCGCTGGTGATCGTCGATGTGGCCCATAACCCCCATTCGGCAGCCTATCTGGCCGCGCAATTGCGTAAGATGCCCTGCACGGGTGTGCGCCGTGCCGTGGTCGGCATGCTCAAAGACAAGGACATGGCGGGGTCACTTGCTGAGCTCGACGGTCTGATCGGCGAGTGGTATCTGGCCAGCCTCACCGGCCCGCGCGCCGCCACCGCTGCGCAACTGGCTGCGGCGTTGGGAGAGGGCAAGGGGCCTGCCAGGGAGTTTGATGATGTCAGCGCCGCTTATCAGGCAGCGTTGGCCGCATCGAGTCCGGACGATATGGTCATTGTGTTTGGTTCGTTTTACACTGTCGCCGACATTCTGGCGGGTGTCGCCGTCTAGGCCACACCCCGGCTCCCCAGCCCTTTGGCGGGGAGCCAAATCGCATATTGAGTTACGTAAAGGTAGGATTCAACTTGGCCTCGAAGTTTCAAAACCGTCTGGTGGGCACCGTCATCCTGGTGGCCCTGGTTGTTATTTTCCTGCCGGACTTGCTGGATGGTCACAAGCTGGCACAAAAGGAGGAGGCCTTTGCCAAGATCCCGCTGCGCCCCGAGCTGGAGCCTGCCAAGCCTGCGCTGCAGGTCTCGGCAGCCAGCAGCCTGCCCGCCGATCATCTGGCCAGCCAGCAACAGGCCTCTGCGGCCCAGCAGTGGCAAGTGGAAGAGGTGGCTGACCCCATGACCCTCGCCGGTCAGGGCAACGGCGCGCAGCCGGCGACAACCCCTGCCGCACCGGTCCAGTCGCAACAGAATGCCCAACCCAAGCCACAGCCCAAGCCAGAAGTGGTGGCCAAAAAACCGGTCGAACCGCCCAAGCCAGCACCCAAGCCGACGCCAGCCAAACCGGTTGAAGTGGCCAAGGCACCTGCGCCAGCCAAACCACAGGCGGGTCAGATCAAGTCCCTCGATGATCTGATTGAAAGCAAGATGAATCAGTCGACCACACCAGCACCCGCGGCCGCGCAGGGTAGCTGGATCCTCCAGCTTGGTGCCTTCAAGAACGTCGACAGCGTCAACGCGCTGGTGAGCAAGCTGCGGGCGGCGGGCTACTCTGCCCACACCTCGCCGCGCACACCGGTGCAGGGTCAGCTCAACCGTGTCTTTATCGGGCCGGATGTCTCCAAGGCCAAACTGCAGGGGATGCAGGGACGGATCTCCCAGATGACCGGCCTCAGTGGCTCGGTGGTCTCCTACAACCCGTAATGGCGTTGCCGTTTGCAATGGCCCTCTGAAACAAACACCGCGCCCCGTGCGCGGTGTTTTTTATCTGACCGTCGTGATTTTTAATGACGGCGTCGTACAGGCCACCACCCGGTTGGGATTTGCTGTCAGTTGGGGTAGTCTGGGGCCTTCTGCTACTCACAGGAGTTCAAGATGATCCTCTCGACGACCCCCACGCTGGAAGGCAAAACCATTCGTGAATACCGCGGCATCGTGGTTGGCGAAGCCATTCTCGGCGCCAACATTTTCAAGGATCTCTTTGCCGGGATCCGCGACATCATCGGCGGCCGCTCCGGCGCCTATGAAAAAGAGCTGGCCCGTGCCCGCGACATCGCCTTCGATGAGCTGAAAGAGCGCGCTGCCGCCCTTGGCGCCAATGCGGTGGTCGGTATCGATATCGACTACGAGGTGGTGGGGCAAAACGGCAGCATGCTGATGGTCAGCATCAGTGGTACTGCCGTGCTGGTGTGATGCGCCACGCAAGGGTTGCCGACAACTGCCGTCGCAGGCAGGGTCACGGATAAAGTGGATAACTGCTGGCTGCCCAAGGGCCGACAACCCGGTTGTCGGCCCTTCTCGTTTATTGATCAATTTCTGTCGTTGCCATACCAGTCGAGCTGGTCGGCCAGAGTGACCACCGAGCCGATGATGATGAGGCTCGGGCTCTTCACCTGACGGGCCAGTTCGGCCAACTGCTGCAGCTCGCCGCGCACCACCCGCTGACTGAGCTGGGTGCCTTGCTCCACCAGCGCCACCGGGGTATGACCGGGCATGCCGTGGGTTTGCAGCTCATCCTGAATGCGGGCGGCGTGGGCCAGCCCCATGTAGAAGACCAGAGTCTGGCGGCGGGCCGCCAGCGCCGACCACTCCTGGGCGATATTGCCCTCCTTGTCGTGGCCGGTGATGAACTGCACCCGCTGGGCATGATCGCGGTGGGTGAGGGGAATGCCGCTGTAGGCGGCGCAGCCCGACGCAGCCGTAATGCCCGGTACTACCGAGAAGGGGATGCCCGCCTCGGCCAGGGTTTCCAGCTCCTCGCCACCCCGGCCAAAGATAAAGGGATCGCCCCCCTTGAGCCGCACCACCTGCTTGCCGAGGCGGGCCTGCTCCAGCAATAGCTGGTTGATCGCCTGCTGGGGCACACAGTGGCGGCCCGCCTCCTTGCCAACAAAGATCCGCTCGGCATCCCGGCGCACAAGTGCCAGCACCTCCTGCGACACCAGCCGGTCATAGACCACCACATCCGCCTGCTGCAACTGCTGCAGACCGCTTAGGGTAAGCAGTCCCGCATCGCCGGGGCCGGCGCCCACCAGGGTGACGCTTCCCTTGCTCTGCGGTTGCTCCTCGAGCAGCTCAGCGACACTCTGTTCGGCAGCTTGCTGCTGGCCGCGGGCCAGTTGGCGGGCGAGGCGATCGTGGCTAAAGAGCCGCTCCCAGAAGCGGCGGCGGGCCAGCTTGTCCGGAATGAGTTTGACCCGCTCGCGCAGCTTGCCCGCCAGCGCCGCGAGCTGGCCGAGGTGTTGCGGTAGCATGGCTTCGAATTTTTCCCGCAGCTGACGGCTTAGAACCGGCGCCGCGCCTGCGCTGGAGATGGCCACCATCAGCGGCGAGCGGTCAATGATGGCGGGCATGATGGCGCTGCAGTGGGCAGGAGAGTCCACCACATTGCAGAAGATCTGGCGCAGGTTCGCCTCGTGAAAGACCTGATGATTGACATCTTGTTGGTTGGTGGCGGCGATCACCAGCCACTTGCCATCGAGCAGTTCGGGATGAAAATCGGCGGCGCAGACGGTCAGCAGTCCCTGCTCGGCCCAGCTCATCAATTGGGGTTCCAGGTGCGGGGCATTGATGGTGATCTTCGCTTTGGCATCGAGCAGCAGGCGCGCCTTGCGCACCGCCACCTCACCGCCGCCGACGATCAGGACCGGCTTGTTTTGCAACTGACAGAAGAGAGGGAGAAAGTCCATAACAGGCTCCGGATGCTGGCCCGCTCGCAATGCCGCGCCGGGCGAGATAGCAGGGCACGCCGTGACGCACCCCGGATGGTCGGGGGAAAGATCCCCCGACGGGAATAAAAAAGGGGAAGGGTGATCTACGCCCGGGCCAACGACAGATCCCCACCGGTGTCGGCCACTTGATCACGCTTCCCCAAACGAGGTTTTTCCTATTGCACCGCTTTGACGTGCATGTTGGCGACGTACTGATCTTCGGCCCAGAAGATGCGGTCAGCGACCATGGCTTCCGGGTTGAGGGTGACGCCGCGCAGCACCCGCTCCTTGAACTTGTGATAACCGGCCCGGTCGATAAGGTGACCCATGTGCAGGTAGATGGGCTTGCCATCCAGCATCTCGGCCTCGAACTCGAACAGGTTCTTGATCACCGCATGCAGCACCTCTTCGGTCACCCAGTTGAGGAACAGCTTGCCGGTACGGGGAGTCTTCTTGCTGGTGCGTCCCCCCAGCTTGACCATGTAGAGCTGCTTGGGATCCCGCTGCCAGGCCAGGGTCGGGCAGGCCAGTACGCACTCGCCACAGCCGATGCACTTGCTCTCCTCCTTGACCGCCTTGCCATGCTTGATGGCGAGGCAATCCACCGCGTGGTGGCTGCATGCCTTGACGCAGGCGCCGCAGCCGATGCAGCGCTCGGCATTGAAGTGGATTTTGGCGATGCCGAGGATGCCGAAGTCGGCCATGTTGGCCTTGGCGCAGTCGTTGGGACAGCCGGCGATCACCATCTTGAGGTGATAGGGGTTGGGGTAGAGGTGTTTCTCCATCCGCTGAGCCAGCCCGGTGCAGTCGATATTGCCCTTCTGGCAGATGGTGTTGCCCTGACAGGCGACGATATTGCGCCCGCCGATGGTCTGGTAACCGGCTGTTGTGTCCTCTACCTCGATGCCGCAGGTCTCCACCTCGATCTCCTTGATAAAGGGTTCGAGGGCGGCGTTGACCTTGTCCATGTCCTGATATTTGATGCCGGGCATCGCCAGCTTCTGGCGGGTGGTGAGGTGGATCAGGCCGTTGCCGTACTGTTCGGCGATCTGCTGGGCCACCGCCAGCAGGTGGGCGGGCATGATCCCGCCGGGAATGCGTACGCTGATCATCGCTTCGCCGCGCACCTTGGAGAGGCGGTATTCGTTCTTGGCGCGGGCCTTGATGATGTCGATATCGAGACTCATGGTGTTCTCCCTCAGTCGATCAGATGCTGGGCCTGGTCAAAACGAAAGACCGGTCCATCCACGCAGATATAGGTGTCGCCCATCCGGCAGTGGCCACACTTGCCCACGGCGCAGGCCATGCGGCGTTCGTAGTCGACCCAGATGCGATCCTTGGGGATGCCCCGTTCGAGGAAGGCGAGCACCACGAAGCGGATCATGATGGGGGGGCCGACCACGATCACCTGGATATCCTCCTTGTCACAGAGATCCAGCTGGTCGATGTAGTCGGTGACCCGGCCGATGCGAAACTGCTCGCTCTCCTTGCCCTCGTCCAGGGTGACGATGAGGTTCTGCTGCTCGGCCCAGAGCGGCATCTCGTGGCGATAAAGCACCGCCTGCTCGTTCTTGAAGCCGAGGATCATGTCGAGGGATTTCACCTCTTCCGGATGTTTGCTGAAGCGGCGCAGCAGCCCCTTGACCGGCGCGACGCCGGTGCCGCCAGCTACCACGATGAGGTGCTGGTTGCGGTAGGTCTCCAGCGGATAGCCGTTGCCGTGGACGCCGCGCATCCACACCTTGTCGCCCACATCGAGGGCAAACAGCGCATCGGTTACCTTGCCGACCTTGCGGATCAACAGATCCACATAGCCATCGCCATAGTCGGAGACCGAGATGGGCGCTTCGCCGACGGTGGGCAGGGAGATCTCCACAAACTGGCCGTAGTGGACATCAAAGTCGCGGGAGACCCGAAAGTTCCACTCAAGCTCGGTGTGACGCTCGGTGGCCAGAATGGTGTAGGCCTTGGGCAGCAGGCGGTTTTCGACCACGTCCTGCTGCGGTTTTGCTGTTGCGGTTTGCTGGCACTGGCACTGGCACATATCAGTTCGCCCCCTGCGCGTTGTCGGCTGCGATGGTCTGTTCGACCACATCGGTCATCTTGTTGATGATGTTGCTAAAGGAGATGTAGTGAGGGCAGCGATCGTCGCAGCGGCCGCAGCCGACGCACATGTGCTCCTCTCCCTGACGGACCTTGTAGTCGTTGACCTTGTGCAGGGCGCGATAACGCAGGCGCTCGCCATGCTTGGCGCGAAAACCGTGGCCACCGGCCATGTCGCTGAAGCCATCCACCATGCAGCTGGCCCACTGGCGACGGCGCTCGCCCTGCTTGGGGTTCTCCGCATAGGTGAGGTCGTGCACGCTGTAGCAGCTGCAGGTCGGGCAGGAGGTGGTACAGCGGCCGCAACCGATGCAGCGGCTGTCGTACTCGGCCCAGACCGGATGGGCGGTGAGGATCTGGCGGATCCGCTGGGGGTCGTCACAGACGCTGTCCGGAGTGCGTACCTTGACCGGGTTGCTCTGGACAAATTCCGGGGTGAAGTCGTCGGATTCACCCTGCTCGGCAAAGTAGCCGAGCAGCTCGGGATCCTTCACCTCGATACGGGCACCCTCATCGCTCAGACGAATGGCGGCGGCGTAGTCCTGGGTCTCGTTGCTGCCCATGGAGACGCAGAAGCAGTTCTCGAAGCTCTCGCGGCATTCCAGCAGTACCAGCTTGAGCTTGCTGCGCAGCCGGGCGTAGTAGACGTCGCTGTTCTGGCCATTTTTCAGGTAGACCTGATCCAGCCTGCGCAGGGCGTGGATATCGCAGCTGCGCAAGAACAGCAGGGTGGGCTTGGCCTCCACCTTGGATTCGCGCAGCTCCAGATTGTCGAAGTGGAACAGGGTCTGGGTGATGAGGAGCACCACCTCTTTCGGGGAGAAGTGGGACTTTTCCTGCCACACCAGCTCGGCCGGATGGCGGATGCTGTGGTAGGTGACGTTGTCGGTGTCGGAGAAGCGGCCGCCCCGATATTCGGCCGCGGGCGCCATGATCCGGTAATCGGGCAGCAGCCGCTCGAACAGCTGCGCCAGCGCGGGATGGGTGAGAAGAAACGACATAAATAAACACCTTGTATGAGGGTGAGATGCCCTGGCATAGGGATGAGGCGCAAGCAGCTAAGAGTGTCTGGCACCGGTTCTGGCCGCGCTTGCCTCGCCACGGTCTGTTTTTATGACTCATGTTGCTCAACTGACCCGATTGTTATTGTGTTGGCGGCGCGTGCGTCGCGGCAGGTCGGGTCATGCCTGTAAAACCCTTATCAATTGAGCAGGGCGGCCTGATAGCCTGCGCACTTGCCCATCACGTATCCCATCTCCAGCTTGTTGATATCGCGGGTGAAACGGGAGACGGGGAAGTAGTCGGCCGGGGCGATCACCTCGATCTGGCAGTCCTCCGGCGGATTGGCGATAAAATCGAGCGCCTCGTTGTAGCTGCGATCCCGCTGCTCCAGCGCCTGTGCCAGCGCGGGGCGGGTCTTGAGCAGGGTGCGGATCATCCAGGGGAAGGGCATCGGCTTGAGCCGATAGCCGAGCGGCTCGGAGAGGATCACCGTCAGGTGACGGGCACCGCGGCGGTAGGCCTCGATCACCGGGATGGAGTCGGCCACCCCGCCATCTGTCATCGGTACCCCGTGTACCTCCGGGTATTCGTGGGAGGCGAGGGGAATGGCGCAGCTGGCGGGCAGCACCTCGTTCATGTTCTCCGGCTTGACCCGGATGTACTCCGCCTTGCCGGTCAGGGTATTGGTCACCACCGCATAGAAGGGGATGCCGGTCTCCCGGTAGGCGTGAATGTCGAGGGGATACTTGCGGCAGCTGGTGTTCCACAGCCAGTGGATATCCACCAGATTGCCCCCCTTGGCAAAGCGCAGGGGATCCATAAACTGCTGGCTGCACGCCAGTTTGGTCAGGATCTCGTGGCTGCGGCCATGCTGGCTGGCGAGATAAGCCAGCAAGTTGGTGGCCCCCGCCGAGACGCCGATGGCGAAGTCAAATGGGCGATAGTCACGTTCGATAAACGCATCCAGCACGCCGCTGGCAAATATGCCGCGCATGGCGCCGCCTTCTACAACCAATGCGCTGGGGGATGCGTTTTTGTTCATGACAGGCACCTCATTGATAAGTCAGAGAGAAAAAGTGGGAAAGAGAACGTTCGGGCTGTCAGGCCGACCGTTCTGACAACCAACCGGGGTTGGCCATCGCAATGAGGTCATTCTAGGAAGGGGATGGTGTTTAGAATATCTGTTAATAATGAATCAAGTGTTTTGTATTTCTAAACGATAGTGATAAACCCGTTGTGATCAAAGGGGTTGTGTAGGAGTCTCAACGACTCTGTGATGGCTGGATATTGGCAAGGATGAGTGTGTCATGACGTTATTGGTTCCCCCGCTGCTCCGATGTGGCGATACCATCGCTTTTTTCTCCCCCTCCAGCGCGGCGACCGCCTGGGCCCCGCAGCGTTTTGCCCGCGCAAAAGCCTTTCTTGAGGGGCAGGGCTTTAGGCTCAAGGCGGGCAGCCTCACCGGCCAGCAGGATCACTGGCGATCCGGCTCCATCGCCGCGCGGGCCGAGGAGCTCAACGCCCTTATTCGCGACCCCGAAGTGCGCTGCATCATGTCGGTGATTGGCGGCAGCAACTCCAACTCCCTGCTCCCTTATCTCGATTTTGATGCGCTCAAGCGCGATCCCAAGATCATCGTTGGCTACTCCGATGTGACGGCGCTGCTGCTCGGCATCCATGCCCAAACTGGCCTGGTTACCTTTATGGCCCGGCGCTGGTGGCCTCCTTTGGTGAGTTGCCGCCGCTGGTGGATGAGACGCTGGCCAGTTTTTTACAGATTGTGCTGGCCGATGACGCTGGCGTCCCCTGCACGTTGCCTACGCCAGCACAATGGAGCGATGAACGGCTGGACTGGGAGAACCAGGCCCGGGCCAAGCAGTGCCAGCCCAATCGGCTGATCTCGATGGGTTCTGACCAGGTAGTGGGGCGACTGATCGGCGGCAACCTCAACACCATGGCGGGGATCTGGGGTTCTCCCTATATGCCGGCCATCGAGCGCGGCGACATTTTGCTGCTGGAGGACAGCCTGAAATCTGCCGAGACGCTGGAGCGCTCCTTCGCCCACCTCAAGCTGTGCGGGGTGTTTGATCGGATCGGCGCGCTTATCCTCGGCAAGCACGAGTTGTTCAACGATCAGGGTAGCGGCAAGCGCCCCCTCGATATCCTGCTGGAGGTGGTGGGGGAGCCGAGCTTCCCCATTCTGGCGGAGTTTGACTGCGCCCATACCCACCCCATGCTGACGTTGCCGCTTGGCATTGAGGTGGCACTCGATCTTGACCGCCAGCAGCTCACCTTGCTGGGGCCCTGGTGGGATGGTTGTTGAGGCTATGTGCTCAGAGGATTGAGAAGTGATTGATACTGCTCATCAAAAACCATGTGCAATAACAAGCGCGACTGAGAGTCGCGCTTGTTGCAGTTGGCGGTATTACCAGCGGTAGGTTTTCAGTAGTGCTTCCAGTTTCTGGCACTGCTCCACCAGCTGAATGCTGGCGAGGTTGGCGGCGTGCGCCTGACCCAGGGTGTCATTGGAGGTGTTGCGAATATCGCTCACCGAGCTGTCTACCTCATGGCAGACCCTGTCCTGCTCTTCGGCCGACTGGGCCATCTGGGCGTTGAGGTCGTTGATGCGGGCGATGCGCTCGATGATGTTCTGCATGGCTGCCAGGGTCGCTTCGGTCTTGCTGATGCTCTCATCGGCCTTGCTTTTTGCATCCCCGATCACCGTAACAGCGCTCTGGGCCTCATTTTGCAGGGCGGCGATCATCTGGGAGATCTCTTCGCTGGCGGCGCGGCTGCGGTTGGAGAGGGCCCGCACTTCATCGGCCACCACCGCAAAGCCACGGCCTTGCTCACCTGCCCGGGCTGCTTCAATGGCGGCGTTGAGGGCCAGCAGGTTGGTCTGATCGGCAATCCCCTTGATCACCTCGAGTACGCCGTCAACCGCCAGGCAGCGGCTGTCGAGTTGCTGGATCACCTGATCCACCCGATCGATCTCTGCCGACATCTCGCCCATATCGGTGATGGAGTGCTGGGCGAGGCGACTGGTGTCAGCGGCATCCTGATTGGTGAGGGCGGAGAGCTCGGCGCTGTGGCGGGCATGTTCGCGCACTTCATGAGAGCTGGCGGCCAGTTCGCTGACGGCGGCGGCGACCTGGGTGGTCATCCCCTCTTGCTGACGGGCCGAGTTTTCGGTCTGGGTCGCGACCTGACGGATCTGGTTTGATTCCTGATAGAGCTGGTAGGTTGCCCCTTCCACTTCCTGCAGGCTGTGGCGGAAGCCCTGCACCATATCATTGACGGCGCGGGTCATCTGGCCCAGTTCATCCCGGCTGTGATTGACCAGGGGGAGGGCGAGATCGCGCTCTTTGGCCATCCGGATCATGGTGAGTTGCAGCTGGCGCAGAGGGTGTTTCACGTAGCGTTGCAATACCCACCAGAGCAAGCCGAAGCCGAGGCTGAAGACGGCGGCCAGGCTGCCGCTCAGGATCAGGTTGTTGTGGCGGATCTCGCCGAAGGTGTGGCTGAGGTCATAACTGATCCGCACTGCCCCCATTACGGTCCCTTCATTGACCTGGTGACAGGTGAGACATTGGGTGCCGCGATACTCCTTGTAGGCTTTGAACGGTTTGATCAGGGTGAGCCGGTTGCCCTGCTGCTCCAGGATGGCTTCGCCCTGATTGATGGCACGCTCATCGAGGGGATCCTGCGCTTTCTGATCCGGGTGGCCCGGGCCAAACAGGTTGCTGACGGCTGGCGCGCGCACTAGGCGGGCCTCAACGATGCCCGCTTCACTCTTGAGTTTGGTCTGCACTATCTGCCGGTTGGCCATGCCACCGGTCATCATCAGCACGTTCACCTGATCCATATAGGTGTTGGCCATGCTCTCAACTTTCTCCTCTGCCAGCCGGATGGCGAGATCCCGTTGCAGCCAGGCGGAGAGCTCGAAGCAGAGGCCAAAGGTGGTGCTGATGACCAGCGCAAGAGGGAGGAATATTTTCCAGTTCAAGGAGAGGTTATGCATTTTGGGCAAGTTCCATGCGCTTGGTGTTGTTATGTGATCCCGTATCATCTTGATCGTAGACGAAGAAACGGCGGGAGATGGTTCTCTATCGGCACACGATAACCACTCTTGAGTAAATAATCTGTTAAGCAGATCGGTAATGCAGGTTGCCAAAATGGCTTTCAGGAGGGGGGCTGCTCCTCGGGTTGATCCAGAACAAATTGCCGGTAACGATAATCGTTATCATTGTCGTTATTTGCTGATAATAGTGACCATCATGAATCTGACCCCTTCCATGACCGGTATTGCCACGCCGGATCCCCTCAAGTTTGCTTTTAGCGCCAAGACCTCGGCTCACGCCAGTCGGGGAGGGATGCGCCCCTTCCCGCTGGATGAGGCTGGCTGGCAGAGCTGGTGGCAGCGAGAGAGTGAAGCTGAGGAGCGCGCCCTCTACATCCACATTCCTTTTTGCCGAAAGCGCTGCAGCTTCTGCAATTTCTTTGAAAATGGTGCCAACCCGGCGCGGATCAACCGTTATGTCAACGCCCTCTGCGCCTCCCTTGCGCAGGCGGCTGACACCCCGCTGGCGCAGAGCATGCCGTTTTCAGCCGTCTATGTGGGGGGCGGTACGCCGACTGATATGAGCGCCGACGAGCTGGCCATGCTGGCCGCCGTGATCCGCCGTTTTCCTCTGGCGGCGGATGCCGAGGTGACGCTGGAGGGACGCCTCAACGGCTTTGATGATGAGAAATGGCAGGTGGCGTTGGCGGGGGGCTTCAACCGCTTCTCGTTCGGGGTGCAGAGCTTTGATACCCGGGTGCGTCAGCAGGCTGCCCGTTTCGATGACAGGGAGACCTTGCTGACCCGTTTGGGTGAGTTGACCCGGGATGATGCGGCTGTGATCGTGGCGGATCTCATCTTTGGTCTGCCCGGTCAGGATGATGCCGTGTGGCAGCAGGATATCCGCGATGTGATGGCGAGCGGTGTACACGGGGTCGATCTCTACCAGCTCATCGCCATGCAGGGCACCAATCTGGAGCGAGCGCAGGAGAAGGGCACCCTGGATTGGCTCGCCGATGGCCAGCAGCGGGCGGCCATGTATGCCTATGGCGGGGCGCAACTGGAAGCCCACGGCTGGGAGCGTCTCTCTTGCAGTCACTGGCGGCGCAGCCCGGCCGAGCAGAGCCGTTATAACCAGATGGCCAAGCGCGGTGCGGAGATCCTCCCCTTTGGCGCCGGTGCGGGGGGCAGCATTCTTGGCCACGGCTTGATGTATGGTCGGGATCTGGCCCCCTGGCATGACGCGCTGGCCAGTGGCAAGCGGGCGCCCGGGATGGTGATGGGACGCAATCCCAATGCAAGGATGGACGGTCTGCTCCGTGGCGCCCTCGACAGCGGTGTGCTGGCGCTGGATCGTCTGCCAGCGCCTTTGCTGACCCATCTGATGCCGCTTTTTTCCGCCTGGCAGCAGCTCGGGCTGGCCGAGATCGGGAGCGCACGCTTGCAACTTACCCTCGCCGGACGCTTCTGGAACGTCAATATGCAGGCTGGCTTGTTCGAGTTCTTGCAGCTCAATCCGCTTGATGGTTCTGCGCCGCCCAGCCATGGTACTGCCGCGGTACGCCATTCGCTGGTTTGAGCCCGAGCGGAGCATTTGCACGGAGCACTTGCATGGCTCCGAGCGATCCATAACGAAAGAGGGAGCCTTGCAGGCCCCCTCTTTTGGCTTGGCAGTTAGCGTCGCGCGAGCTTACTCGTCGCTGCTCTCCTGATAGCTGTCGCGCATTGCTTTGGGCAAGCGGCGCATTGGCGCAAAGCCGATATCCTCGCCCACTACTTCCCGCTTGCGGGCCGGTGCAGGTTTTTTGCTGGCGTCACCCTTGGCTTTGCCCTTGCCCGCGGCTGGCTTGCCCTTGGCATTGCTGCTCTTGGCGTTGGCATGACCGCGAGACCGAGGCGGGTTCTGCACCGGCTTGCTGCCCGGCAGAGTCTGGCGACTCGGCTTGCCGCTTGGCTCATACCCTTCCAGGATCTCCACGGACAAGGATTGGCCGATCAGGGCTTCGATCGCCTTGAGCTGACCCAGCTCGTCCTGACTGACCAGCGAGATGGCCTCGCCGCCACGACCGGCGCGGCCGGTACGGCCGATACGGTGGATGTAATCCTCCGCCATCTGGGGCAGTTCAAAGTTGATCACGTAGGGCAGTTGATCGATGTCCAGACCGCGGGCGGCGATATCGGTCGCCACCAGCACCCGCACCTCGCCACTGCGAAAATCGGCCAGCGCCCGGTTGCGGGCACCCTGGCTCTTGTCACCGTGGATCGCCACGGTATTGAGGCCATCTTTTTGCATCTGCTGGGCGAGGCGGTCGGCGATCTGCCTGGTGCGAACAAAGACCAGCACCCGCTGCCAGTTGCCACGGCCAATCATGTGGGAGAGCAGCTCGCGGCGGCGTTCCCGATCCACCTGAATGATGCGTTGGGTCACCTGCTCCGCGGCAGTATTGCTGGGGTCCACCTCGATCAGGGTGGGGTCGTTCAGCAGGTCATCCGCCAGCGCCTTGATGTCGTTTGAGAAGGTGGCAGAGAAGAGCAGGGTTTGCCGCTCTGCAGGCAGCGCCTTCATGATGCGGCGGATGTCGACGATAAAGCCCATGTCGAGCATGCGATCCGCTTCATCCAGTACCAACACTTCCAGTTGGCTCAGGGTCAGGGCGCCCTGGGTCAGCAGATCCAGCAGACGGCCCGGGGTGGCGACCAGAATGTCCACCCCCAGCTTGATGGCGTCCAGATTGGGCTTGATGCTGACACCGCCATAGGCGATCAGAGTCTTGAACGGCAGGTGGTGGGCATACTTGATGATGCTCTCGCCCACCTGTGCCGCCAGTTCGCGGGTCGGGGTGAGCACCAGGGCGCGCACCTGACGTCGGCCGCGGCCATGGTTGGCCAGCAGACGCTGTAACATCGGCAGGGTGAAACCGGCCGTTTTGCCTGTGCCTGTCTGGGCACCGCCGAGCACATCCTGACCCGCCAGAATAGCCGGAATGGCTTGCTGCTGGATGGGGGTTGGCTGTTCGTAACCCAGCTCCTTGACGGCCCGCAGGATGTGCGGGGACAGACCCAGTTCGTTGAATGACATGTTCGAGAGAAACTCCTGAGATGAGCCTTTGGCTCAACGGGTGGCCAGCGCGTTGGGGCCAGCCACGATATGGAAATGATAACGGGGGCGTAATATAGCAAAAGAGCGGCCGCTGCGCAGTAGCTGTTGTACCGGCCGCTCTTTTGTATCGCGAAAAGCAATCAGAGCAGGTCGCGGATGGGGGTGACCAGACTCTCCGGCTTGGTGGTGGGAGCAAAGCGGTCAACCACCTTGCCATCACGGTCGATCAGGAACTTGGTGAAGTTCCATTTGACGTTTTCGAGCCCCAGCAGCCCCGGTTTCTCTTTCTTGAGCCATTGATAGAAGGGGTGGGCCTGTTCACCGTTGACATCGCACTTGGCCATGATGGGGAAGCTGACCGGATAGTCGAGAGAGCAGAAGCGGGCGATCTCGTCCGCATCCCCCGGCTCCTGATTGCCAAACTGGTTGCAGGGGAAGCCCAAAATCACCAGCCCCTTGGGGCCGAGTTCCCGATAGAGGGCTTCCAGCCCTTCATATTGGGGAGTAAAGCCGCAGCGACTGGCCACATTGACCACCAGCACCACCTTGCCCGCCAGTTGAGTCAGCGGGTAGGGGGTACCATCCAGTCGTTGCAAAGTGAGATCGGGCAGAGGCATAAGAAGATCCTTTCGTGGGTGATGCGCGGGTTGTGCCGTGAGTGGTTCGGTCGGTGACAGAGACAAGCGCCGGATGAACAGCAACATGGCGATGCGGCTACGGTATCGGTTGGCTCTTGGTACCGCAAGGAGGCCGCGGCGCCTCCTCGTCCCGATTGCAAGGGCCATCACAGTTTCGACTGCCAATACGCTCCTTGGCAGCGCGGGATCACAACTGGCGACAAAAATGCGGGGAGGCGGGCAGCAACTCGCGTATTGATGGTGGGACTTCTCAAGAGAAGCAAACCGGTTTGTGACTTTGCCGGTAAGTCGCTACAAAGCGCCCTCTCTCCACTCATTGTGAGCCAATCTTGGACTATCAAGCTGCCATGGATGCCATTTACACCCGGGGATGGGTGATAGTGGATGATTTTTTGACCGCCGCCGAGGTGGATGCCCTCAAAGCCTGTTTGCCAAGCGAATGGCAACCGGCCGGGATCGGCCGTGACGCCCTGCATCAGGGCAATCCCGATATTCGCCGTGACCAGATCCACTGGCTGGAGCCCTCCCTCGGTGCGCCGGTGGCCGACTATCTCGCCCGGATGGAGTCCCTGCGTCTTGCCGCCAACCGGATGCTGATGCTGGGATTGTTCGACTACGAGGCCCACTTCGCCCGCTATCGCAGCGGGGATTTTTACGCCACCCATCGGGATGCCTTTGCCGGTCGCTCCAACCGCCGTCTTACCACCGTGTTTTACCTCAACAACGACTGGCTGCCCGAAGCGGGTGGAGTGCTGCGCATGTATGACGACAAGGAGCAGTTTCTGATGGATGTCAGCCCCAAGGGGGGGCGGCTGGTCATGTTTCTCTCCGAGGAGTTTCCCCACGAGGTGCTGCCTGCCAATCAGGAGCGCTACAGCATTGCCGGCTGGTTTCGGGTCAATGGCAACGGCATGGGAAGGGTCGATCCCCCGCGCTGAGGGGCAATGTGTCCCGATTTTGACACAGGGGAGACTTTTCACTGCAAGAAGTGGGGTCATGGGTCTCCCATCAGCTGACAAGGGTTGATCTCCCTTGCTACACTGGCGCGCACTTATGTTCGTATCTGGCTTCGTCCGGTTTTTATGGTGGTTGGCTTATCAAATGGTCATGACGAGGCCGCTTTTCCCAAGGGATCACATCTAATGAAGAACATGCATGTCTTGCTGCTGTGCGGCGGCGGTGGCTCCGAGCACGAGGTTTCTCTGCGCAGCGCCAATTTCCTCGAGCAACAACTGGGCCTTCTGCCCGGTGTCGAAGTGACCCGCGTCGAGATGTTCGCCGATCGCTGGCTCAGTGCCGATGGCCGCGAGTGCAAGCTGGGGCTCGACAAGCTGCTTTCGTTTGACAGCGTGGCCCGTCCGGTGGATTACGTGGTGCCCTGCATCCACGGCTACCCGGGTGAGACCGGCGATCTGCAATCCTTCCTCGAGCTGGCCGGATTGCCTTATCTCGGTTGCGATGCCGAGGCGAGCAAGATCTGCTTCAACAAGATCAGCACCAAGCTGTGGCTCTCCGCTATCGGTATTCCCAACACCCCGTACCTGTTCCTGACCGAGCAAAATGAGGCGGCGCTCGCCGAGGCCAAAGCCGCGCTGGCCAAGTGGGGCAAGGTCTTTATCAAGGCCGCTTCCCAGGGCTCTTCCGTTGGCTGCTACTCCGCCAGCAACGAAGCGGATCTGGTAAAAGGTATTGCCGATGCCTTCGGTTACTCCGAACAGGTTCTGATCGAGAAAGCGGTCAAGCCGCGCGAGCTGGAAGTAGCGGTTTACCAGTACGGTGACGAGCTGGTGGCGACTTATCCGGGCGAGATCTGCGTGCCGCAGGACAAGTTCTACACCTATGAAGAGAAGTACAGCAGCGCCAGCCATACCGAGACTGCGCTGCGTGCCGAGGGGCTGACCCAGGCGCAGGCCGATGCGATTCACGACTATGCCCTCAAGGCGTTCCGTCAGCTGAAACTGACCCATCTCTCGCGCATCGACTTCTTCCTGACCGAGGAGGGGGAGATCCTGCTGAATGAAATCAACACCTTCCCGGGCATGACCTCCATCTCCATGTTCCCGAAACTGCTGGAGCATCACGGTCACCGCTTCTCTGACTACCTTGAGCAGATCCTGCGCAAGGCCAGCTAAGCGTGTTCTCCCGCTCGCGGGATGAAGCAGAACCCAATAAAAATCCCCGCCAATTGGCGGGGATTTTTTTATGTCTTTATCAAGCGGGGCAGGCCAGCTTGAAGGGATAAACAGGCGGGGATGACTCTTCCTCGCCTGTTGCTACCTGTGGGTGTTACCGGCGGTTAGCCGCGAGCCACCCGAAAGCGCACGCTGCGGGAGTGGCAGGGCGCCAGTTCGCCAAACTCGCCAGCAGCCAGCTCAAGGGGCAGGGGCTGCTCGTCCATCCGCACCGCTTGCCAGTCGCTCAGGGTGTGCTGGCTGGCCACCTTGCCACCCTCCAGCACCGCCTGCTCGCTCGGGTTGTAGACCCGGATCACCAGCGCCTCTTCATCTTCGGCCTTTTTCAGGGCGCTCAGCACCGGACCGGAGGGATCCATGGTGAGCAGGCTGAAGTGGCGCGGGGTGGTGAAGCTTGCCTTGTTGAGCTTCATGGCATCGAACGGGATCTTGTTGTAGCAGCGTACCGGTGTGAGGTAGCTGCGCGCCGCCTGCATCACGTTGGCGCTGATGTGATCACCGGCAAACGCCAGCAGGCTGAAACGGCAGCTGAGCTTGCCGCGCACCTGAGAGTCCGGGGTCGGCAGCTTGATGCCGGAGGGGCGGCCCGGGCGTAGCAGCAGCTCCTCTTTGCCGAGTACGCCGACCCCGCGCAGTAGGGTGAGCGCCAGGGTGTCGCACTGCTCGCCGATCACTTCAAACTCGCGCAGACCGTCGCTCAGCACCGCCAGCCCCTGCTTGCCATCTTGCAGGGCGACGAAGTTCATCAGCTGCCAGACCGGAATGGGGGCCTCTTTCCACCCCTCCGCTTCCCAGTTCGCCATGGCGCTGTCGCGGGTGGGGCGGGTGATGCAGCCAAACTGGTTGTCAGAGACAACGGTGTCGCTCGGGAAGGGGGTGGGGATTAGCACTCGCACCCGGTGATCATCGGCCTGATTGTCGAGCTCCAGCTCGATGTCGATGCGCGGACTCTGATGCGCCAACGTGATGCGGCAGGTGACATCGAGGTGGCCGCTGCACTGGCGGTTGGCACGCTCGGCGAGGTTGGCAGGCAAGGCCATACGCAGTTTGAGAGTGGCGATGCTCTGCCACGCCTGATGGGTGATCTCGCGGGTCACCGCAAACTCGGTGGAGTAGCGCAACCACTCGTCCCGCGATGGTGAGTAGTCATACTCGTCGCCATCATCGGAGCCCTCTTCGAGCGTGAGCACCTGATCAAAGGTGGTGCCGCGCAGCTTGTCCAGGATCTGCAGGGTGCCGTTGTCGTTGAGGGCGATGCGGTAAAAATCGTTCTCCAGCAGCTCGCCGCTGGCCGTCACCGGCTGCTCCAGTCCCGGCTGATTGCCCTCGATATGGAGAGTGCAGTAGCCCATGGCCGGCAGCGGATAGCAGAGCTGGATGTCGTACTCCATAAAGGGGTCGTAGTTGCCGTAGTGCACGATCTGTCTGTCCACCAGTCCCGGGTCAATCTCTCGTCTGGCGCGGATGAAGTAGGGGACCGGCTGGCCCGCCTCATCGCTCAGGGCAAAGGATTGGGCGCGAATGCGGATGCTGGTGTTGATCACCTCCTGACGGGGGAAGGGCATCAGGTTGAACAGGCAGAGCTTGTCGGCTACCTGCACCCCGTCTTCGCACAGCGCCACAGGCATGTTGTCGACAATCTTGCGCATGTAGAAACGGATCAGGTTCTCGGCCATGTCGTCGGCCAAAATGAAGCGGGTCATCACCTCCTGATGCACCTTGTCGCTGCAGCAGCAGCCGATGCTGTCATGGGCGTGGTTCTTCATGATCTCCTTCCACATCTTCTCGAGCAGCCCGTGGTGGTACTCGAAGCCGAGCGCCCAGGCGATGCTCGCCAGCGGTTCGAGGATGTTGACGATCTTGTTCTCGATGGCTGCGTGGGCCAACTTGATGTCCATCCGGGTGGAGGAGATGGTGCGGTGTACCCGCATGTATTTGCCGTCGTTGAACTCCCCCTTGAGGGTGGCCAGTTGGTCGCGGCACGCCTCGATGCGCTCGAAGACCTGCTCGAAGCGGCTCATGTGGAATTCACGCTGGGGGTAGATCTCCCGCAGCTTGTCGATGATGGCGAAGATGTTCTGTTGCAGTGGCATCTGATCGTGGCCGTTGGGCAGCAGGATATCCTGAGTGACCGAGGCCTTCTCCAGCACCTCGAAGTAGGATTCGAGCCGCTTGCGCAGCCCCTCCTCATCTTCCGGCAGGTACTTGCCGATGGCGTAGCCGAGCGGCAGCACCTGGGCGGTCACCTCGCTGCCATCGTTGCTCTGCCAGAGGAACTCGGTCTTGTCGGTACCGTGGCGCTCGGAGCAACCGCGCCAGAACATGGCCCGCTCGATCCCGAAGCCGTTGAAAATGTGGGGCAGCTGGGAGGACATGCCGAACGAGTCGGGCAGGTAACCGATCTTCATCGGCTCACCAAGGCTAAGGCAGTCGCGCATCCCGTAGAGCAGGTTGCGCAGGATGGACTCACCGCTCACCTGCATAGTGTCGGTCTGGGTGTACCAGGGGCCAATGATGAGTTTGCCCGCTTCCACCAGCGCCTTCACCCGGGCCTTGTTCTCGGGCTGGATGGCGAAGTAATCCTCCAGCACTGCGGTCTGGCCGTCCAGCACATAGAACTTGTAGTCGGGGTCGGATTCAAGACGCGCCAGGATCTCCGCCATGTTGTTGACCAGCAGGATGCGGGACTCCTCGGTGGTGAAGTACCACTCCCGATCCCAGTGCATGTGCGGCGTGATGTGAACTCGTGAAACTGTCATGACAATGATCCTTTGCTGACGCACGGCGGCCCTTGCCTGCCGTGCGGAAAAATAGTCTGTTGAAAAAACGGTGGTGAAGATGAGCCTTACTCTGCGGCGACCACCTGATAGGTGCCGCGCTGCATGGCGTGACGGCGCCAGCCGATCAGCACCACAGTGGAGATGAGGGTGCCCACCAGCGCCGCACCGAGCCAGACGGCGGCAGCCATCAGGGCGCCGTGGCCGCCATCGTGGAGCAGGAAGAGGGAGAAGATGCCGGCCCCCGGGGTGGAGAGACCAATCCCCATGGCACCCACCATGGCGCCGGTGACCACCGAGCCTGCGAGGAAGGAGCCGATCACCCGGATTGGATCTTCGATGGCCATTGGAATGGCACCCTCGGTGATCCCCGCCAGCCCCAGTAGCCAGGTGGACTTGCCGGTCTCGATCTCGAAGGTCTGGAACAGGCGCGGCGCCAGCATGGTGGAGAAGGTGACGGTAAAGGCCGAGACCATCTTGACCGCGCCGAAGATGGCGTAGGGGCCGTAGACCCCGTTGGCCATGGCGCCGAGGCAGAAGGCGTAGGCCGCCTTGTTGACCGGGCCACCCAAGTCAAACGAGCACATAAAACCGAGCAGGGCGCCCAGTACCAGCGCATTGGTGCCGGAGAGGCCGTTGAGCCACTCGGTAAGGCTGTTGTTGAGCCAGGCTACCGGCTGGCCGATGACAAACAGCATCAGGCTGCCCGCCACCAGGGTGCCGATCACCGGATAGAGGTAAAAGGTGAGAAAGCCGTTGAAGTTGGGGCTAAGGCGCACATGCTGCTTGACCCAGCGCATCAGGTAACCGGCGATAAGACCACCGACCACGCCGCCGAGGAAGCCGGAGCCAATCATGTTGGCGGCCAGTCCCGCCGCAAAGCCCGGGCCGAGCGCCGGTTTGTCTGCCAGCGAATAGGCGGTATAGGCCGCCAGCACCGGCACCATCAGGGTGCCCAGCATGCCACCGCCCAGCTTGCGGTACATCCAGAGCCAGGAGTTCTCGGTATCAAACAGATGTTGCAGGCCGAAGATCTGGGCCAGCAGCACAGAGACGGCGAGCACGGTACCGCCCGCCACGATCAGCGGCACGGCAAAGGAGATGCCGCTCAGCAGCGCCTGCTTGAGCTCGGTCTTGAGGCTCACCTTTTTGCCGGTCGGCGCGTCACTCTGACCGGGGTTGGGTTTCGGGGCTGTGCGTCCGGCCTTGGCTGCTTCCAGCGCATCATTCAGGATCCGTTCGGCATGGCGAATGGGCTCGGCCACCGGCGTCTCGATCCGGGGGATGCCTGCAAAACGCTCCTGCTCCTTGATGGCCACCTCGGCGGCGAAGATGCAGGCTACGGCAGCATTGAGCGCTTCTTGCGGCAGGCGATCCTCGATACCGTTGGCACCCTGCTTCTCGACCAGTACCCGAATGCCCAGCTTGCGCCCCGCCTTTTCCAGATACTCGGCGGCCATATAGGTGTGGGCGATCCCCGCCGGACAGGCGGTGACACAGACCACAGTGGGTTGATTTGTATCTGATTTGTCTTCTTTTTCTGATTGCTTGCCGCTATCCCCTTCACCATCGAGCAGTGCCATCAGCTGCTCGGCACTTTGGGCCGCCAGCACCGCCTCGCGGGTATCGTCATCCACCAGGGCAGTGGTGAGGGTGGTGAGCAGCTGCATATGGGTGGAGCCCGCCTGATCGGTCGGGATCGCCAGCATGAAGATCAGGTTGACCGGCTCGGGGCCGTCGATCCCCTCCCAGCCCAGCTCCTCGCTCAGGGTAGCGACGGCAAAGGCCGCTTCGCGCACCGCATCGCACTTGCCGTGTGGCACCGCCAGCCCTTCGCCAAGGGCGGTGGGGCCCTGCGCCTCGCGGGCCATGACCGCAGCCAGAAAGGCGGCCTTGTCGTGCAGCTTGCCGGCATGATCGAGCCGATCAGCCAGGGCATGAATGGCTGCATCCCGATCGGCAAACCGGGTTTGCAACGTGATGAGATGGGGGCCGGTAAGACTGGTCAGATTCATGATGATCCTCTGTCAGGTTGGCTTGCCAGCAAGCCGTCATGGTGAAAGTGACAGCGATGCTAACAAACCGGCCGACTGATTTTTGTGAGTGGTATCATACAATTCGTTATTTGTATTGTTTTTGTATTGTTTGTTCAAGGTGATTTGTTAGGTCAAATGGGGCCGAGCCGTTTTGTCTGCCGGGCAACTGGGGTAGAATGGCGCCTCTTCCATTTATCATGGTGCAGAGCCGACGAGGTGGCCTTTCGTGTCGAAAAAACCCATGTATCGCCAGATAGCCGACACCATCCAGCAGTGGATTGCGCAAGGGGAGCTGGCCCCCGGCGATGCCCTGCCCACCGAAGCCGAGCTGCGCGAGCAGTTCGGGGTGAGCCGGGTAACGGTGCGTCAGGCTCTCAAGCAGCTGACCGAACTCAACGTCATCGAGAGCATTCAGGGCAGTGGCAGCTACGTGCGGCAGGAGAAGGTGAACTACGACATCTACCAGCTCACCAGCCTCTATGAGAAGGTGACCGATCCGGCGGCCGAGACTCACAGCGACATTCTTGCCTTCGAGGTGATCAAGGCGAGCAGCGAGCTGGCCGAGCGGCTCAATCTGCTGGAAGGGGCGCTGGTCTACTACGTCAAGCGGGTGCGCTTTATTCGCCAGATCGCGGTAACGCTGGAGGAGACCTGGATGCCGCTCGCCCTCTTCCCCGATCTCAGCTATGCGGTGATGCAGGGGTCGAAGTACCACTACATCGAGGAGGTAAAGCAGCTGGTGATTGACCGCAGCGAGCAGGAGATCATTCCGGTGCTCCCCTCGGCGCAGGTGGTGGAGGCGCTCGGTATCGACCCTGCCAAGCCCATTATCGAGAAGGTCTCCCGTGGCTTCTTGCAAGATGGCACCGTGTTCGAGTTCAGTCGCAACTTCTTCAAGAGCGATGATTACAAGTTCACCCTGGTGGCGCGCCGCGCCAAGGGGTGAGCAGACGCCAGCACCCGAGATGAAAAAGGCCACCACCCTGTTTGCGGTGGTGGCCTTTTTGTTTGACCGATTAACGGGTCGATGCCGGGCTAAATAGCAGATTGGCTGGTGGTTTGATGCAGCTGATTTACTGCGCTGAGTCTTTGATAACTTCCTCGACCCGCACCTGCAGGCTCCCTTGTGCCAGGGTGGTGACGAGCTGGTCGCCACGGTTGACCTGATCGGCGCGGCTGATGACTTCGCCGCGTGGAGTGCGGGTGATGGAGTAGCCGCGTCCTAGGGTGGCGAGCGGGCTCACACCGTCGAGGCGGGCGGTAAGCATGGCGAGGCGGTGGCTTGCCAGATCCTGGCGCTTGGCAATCAGGGCATGAAGCCGCTCCTCGGCCAGCTGATGGCGGCGCTTGCCAGCAGCCAGCAAACGCTCCGGGCTCTTGCTCTGCAGACGCAGCTCAAGATTGGCGAGGCGCCGCTCTCCCTGATGCAACCGCTGGCGCAGCAGTTGCTGCAAACGGGCAGAAAGTTCGTCGAGGCGCTGGGACTGCTGCTCCAGCCGCCGCTTCGGATCCTGATGGTCGAGCCGCTTTTGCAGCAGGATGAAATCGTGGCGGGCGGCGGTCTGCTGGCGGTTCATTGCCTGCAGAAGTCGCTGCTTGAGGTGAACGAGACGCTGGGCCCGGGCGCTCTGATCCGGCGCCACCAGCTCGGCGGCGGCCGACGGGGTAGGGGCACGCAAGTCGGCGGCAAAGTCGCTGATGGTGACATCCACCTCGTGGCCCACCGCGCTCACCACAGGGATGGCTGAGTGGGCAATGGCACGCGCCACCACCTCTTCGTTAAAGCACCAGAGATCTTCAAGCGACCCGCCACCACGGCCGACGATCAGCACATCCACCTCGGCGCGCTGGTTCGCTTTGGCGATCGCCGCGACGATCTGGCTGATGGCGGCGCTGCCCTGTACCTGAGTCGGGTAGATAAAGACCGGCAGATCCGGCGCACGCCGTTTAAGCACGGTCAGCATATCGTGCAAAGCCGCGCCGGTGGCGGAGGTGACAAGGCCCACCGCCCGCGGTTCGCGGGGCAGCGGCCGCTTGCGGCTCTCGTCAAACAGCCCCTCGGCGCCGAGGCGGCGCTTGAGCTCTTCAAAACGCAGCGCCAGCACGCCATCGCCTGCGGGTTGCATCGATTCGATGATCAGCTGGTAGTCGCCGCGCGGCTCATAGAGGGAGACCCGCGCCTGCACCAGCACCTGCATGCCATCCTGCGGGCGGAAGGCCACCCGCCGGTTGTTGCCCTTGAACATGGCGCAGCGTACCTGCGCCGACATGTCCTTAAGCGAGAAATACCAGTGGCCGGAGCTTGGCATCGCCAGATTGGAGAGCTCGCCGGTCAGCCACACCAGCCCCAGATCCTGCTCCAGGATCATGCGCACGGCGCTGTTGAGGCGGGTGACAGTAAAGACCTGCTGTTGCCTGTTTTGGCCGGATTCGTTGCGATAGTTCAAGGCGGTTCCTGCGCACGGTTCCTCGCCAGCGAAGGCGGAGGAGAGAAACAATGTCGCCATCTTACCCCACTTCACCTCGTCCGCCGAGTCAATGGATCAGGTTGGTCACTCCTCCCTGCAAATCGGTGTTGCATGGAAATGAAAGCGCTATCAATCACATACAGCCAATAGCGAAGTCGATGGTGGTCACATTTTGCGCGTATTCGCCATGAATTGGTTATGGGGAACTCTAGACTGATCGGGCTCATCCGAAGGCGGGACTGTAGCGGATGGGGGAATGCCGGGGCACACCGGCATCACACACAAAACAATGAAAATAAAGGACTATCAATGGCTAGATGGATACTCGCGGCCGGATTGTTGGGAACCCTGATCACGGCGCCGACGTCGGCGGCGGAGTGGTTCTTCCGGGGCACCGCGAATGGATGGGCGGCGACCGCCATGACGTCGACGGACGGCGTCAATTTTGATACCTGCCAGCGCTTCGTGAGCGGGGATGCCAGCGGCGGACCGCGCTTCAAGATAGACAGGTACGGCAACTGGCAGCAGAGCTACCCGGCGGCCGACTACGGGGTCAATGCCAACACGGCGTACCAGATCCGCATCAACGCCAGCACTCAGGCGGTGAGCGCGACGGCGGTGGCCAGTTGCGAGGCCTCGGGGTTTGCCAGCACCTTGCCGCAACTCAACGTACGCGGCACCTTCAACGGCTGGGCCAGCCTCCCCATGACTCTGGTAGGGGATCACCTGTGGCAGGTGGAAGCCTACATGGATGGCAAGGCGAGCCAGCGCCTCAAGTTTGATCAGGCTGGCGACTGGGCCGTCAACTTTGGCGACAGCAACGGCGACGGCGTGCTGGAGAAAAGTGGCGGCGACATCTTCTGGAACGCCGTGGGTACGGTGCGCATCCAGGTCAACGACCAGACCCTGGTCTACAGCATCACCCCCCTTGGGGATGACAACCAGCCGCCGCTCGCGGTCATCACCCCGGGGAGCACGGTGAATGTGACCCAGGGGGCGTCACTGACCTTGAGCGGCAGCGACTCTACGGATCCCGACGGCCAGATCACGAGCTATCTGTGGAGCAGCGGCGAGACCACGGAGAGCATCGTCGTCAGCACCACCCAGACCGGCACCTTCACCTATGGCCTCACGGTCACCGACGATCAGGGCGCCAAGGGCAGCAGCAGCGTGAGCGTGGTGGTTGGGGCAGGACAGAGCAGCGACAGCTGGTACTTCCGGGGCACGACCAACAACTGGGGGCTCACCCCCATGACCATCGAGGATGGTACCACCTTCTGCACCGAGCAGGCCTTTGGCAGTAACAACCCCCGCTTCAAGATTGACCACAAGGGGGACTGGACCGAGGCGTATCCGGCCCAGGATTACCTGGTTAGCGCCAACACCCGCTATCGCATCTGCTTTGACAGCCTGCGCAAGGCCATCGAGGTGGAGACGCTGGCCGGGGCCGATCTGCAGGCCCCCACGGTGACGGCCACCCCGGCCCCGGGGAGTTATCTGGACAGCCAGTCCATCACCCTGGGGGTGAGCGACGATCAGGACAGCGCCCCCGCCGTGCATTTCACCACGGACGGCAGCCAGCCCACCACTGCGTCGGCCCGCTATGCAGGCCAGCCCTTGGTGGCGAGCGACAAGGGGAGCGGCACTGATCTGGTGATCCGCACCCTTGCCATTGACGCCAGCGGCAATCAGCGCGAGCAGCGCTTCGAGTACCGTATCGGCGAGCAGGGTGTGGCGAGCGGCGATTTTCGTGCCGAGAGCATCTACTTCCTGCTGACCGCCCGCTTCTATGATGGCGATCCCAGCAACAACTACCATAACCGGGATCGCTACAAGGCGGGGGATCCCCATTGGCGCGGCGACTTCAAGGGCTTGATCGCCAAGATCGACTACATCAAGGATCTCGGCTTCACCGCCATCTGGGTGACGCCACCGGTGGAGAACCGCTCCGGCCTCGACTACCACGGCTACCACGCCTACGACTTCTACCGGGTCGATCCCCGTCTGGAGTCGCCGGGGGCGGGTTACCGGGAGTTCATCCAGGCGGCCCACGCCAAGGGGCTCAAGGTGATCCAGGATGTGGTGCTCAACCACTCGAGCCAGTACGGCCTGCGCGGCAAGACCTGGATCGATCGCCTGCCCGTCAAATACTACGTACCGGCGGGGTCGAGCCAGGGGCTCATCAACAACGGCCCCTATCAGGGCAACCTCGGGGACTACGCCAGCGCCAACCGCTGTGACGACGACAACCCGGTTGCTCCCGACTGGTACAAGGCCCGCTGCCAGTCCGATCCGGCGGGCACCCAGCCTCTGGTGGACCCCAAGACAGGCGCCACCGTGCCGAGTGCTGGCTACAACCCCAACCGCTTCTTCGGCATCGACGCCCAGACCCTGGATCCCGCCTGGTATCACCTAGACGGTTTCATGTCAGGCGGTGACTGGGAGAGCCCGCTCGCCCTGCAGCGCAAACACATGGCGGGGGATTGCATCGATCTCGCCACCGGCAACCAGAACGTCAAGGACTACCTCAACGGCGCCATCCGCCAGTACCTCGACATGGGGGTTGACGCCATTCGCATCGATACCTTGAAGCACATCGAGCGGGACGAGCTGCTGACCTATGTCCACGACTGGCAGGCCCACAAGCCGGGGTTGTTCGTCTTTGGCGAGAACCTGGTCAAGGGCACCGGCTGGGGCTCTGAGCTGGCCAACGACAATGCCTCGGCGGTGATCCGTCCCTGGTGGTATACCCGCACCACGCCGAACCCGGCGGATCCCCGGGCAGGGGGCGATTCCGGCCTCTCTGTGCTGGACTTCTCCCTCTTCTCCACCTTCCGTGACAACGTTACCCGGGGGAGCTTTGGCGGGGTGGGCGGGATCTTTGCCATGGACTGGGTCTATGGGGATGCCACCAAGCTCATCACCTTCTTCCAGAACCATGACGTGGGGCCGGACAACGACTTCAAGTACCGCTACGGCGGGGAAGAGGGCAATGCGGCCATGACCTACAACCTGCTCTGGACGGCGCGGGGCATCCCGACCCTCTACTACGGGGAGGAGGTGATGTTCCAGGCGGGCAAGCCTCAGGATATCGACGGGGCCACCATGACGGTGGATCAGACTGGTCGTGCCTACTACGGGGAGGTGCTGGACAACCCGGCCACTCCGAGCCACCCGCTCTACCAGCACATCAAGCGCCTGAACCAGATCCGCAAGGCGGTGCCCGCCCTGCAGAAGGCGCCCATGAGCCAGGTGAACGAGTGGAGCAGCGGCATCAGCTTCGTGCGTGACCTGAGCGCTCAAGGCAGCTACGCTGCCGTGGGCCTCGCGGCCAGTTCGGCCCAGCAAATAAACCTGAGTGGCCTGAAGAACGGCACCTATACGGATGCGGTGACCGGCGCGAGTCAGAACGTCAGCAACGGCAGTCTGAGCTTTGCGGTGCCCGCCTATTCGGCACGGGTCTGGGTACTGAACGGCCCGGGCAAGGTGGGCGTTGACGGTAAATATCTCAAATAAGGAAAGTCTGTCACAGTGTGCAGCGAGTCGGCCTTGGGGCCGACTTTTTTATGCCGCATATCAAGGGATCGAGGGAGATGGACCAGACGGGGAAGGCAATAAGCAGTAGCGTCGACATCGCTTGGGAGCAAGCGGCATCCGAGGGTGGCTTGCTCTGTTATGGTGCTTTCGCCCCAAAGTGGTGCGCATCATCGACATTGGCAGCAGGAACCCACCTTGGAGAAATATGCCGTATCCACCCTATGCCCCTCCTGTGACGAGCATGATTCATGCTGCCATGTGGCAGCATATCAACATGATCCACTTAATAACGGGCTTTAAAAGGGGAGATGGTGAGCTGCCTTCAGTGTGGCTGGTCAAACATGCTGATGCAGCCTGATGTTTGTCCCATGAATGGGTGTGTTGCTCCTGTCATAGGCAGAATGTCGGAATTTAAATTTGATTTTTCAGCTTATCCTGGATGCTTGTGTTGATTGGCGCTTTTTTTGCTGAGTCTTGTGATGTCGGCAGGGGGACCGGCAGGGGAAATGGCCAGGGCGCCCGAGTATGCCGACCCCTTCGGCCCAGTGACTGGTGCCCTGATGTCACAGCAAACATGGAAAGGAGTCATATGGAAGGTGAAATGACCATGTCGCCCGTGCCGGCGACCAAAGCCCTGGCCCACACCCTCAAGGACGATGTTTACGGCATGGTGCTCGGGGTCATGTTTATCGCGGTCGGTCTCAACCTGCTCAAGTGTTCCGGCATGATCACCGGTGGCATCGCGGGCATCGCCCTGCTGCTCGCCCATGTCAGCAGTTTGCCCATCGGGGTTCTGTTCTTCATGGTCAACATGCCCTTCATGGTGTTTTGTTACTACACCATGGGGCGCGCCTTCACCATCAAGACGCTGATCGTCAACGTTACCCTCTCGGCGGCCACCCAGGCGGTACCGCTGCTGCTGACGGTGAGCTATGTCCACCCACTGTTTGCCGCCTTGGTAGGGGGGACCTTTCTCGGCATGGGGGTGTTGTCTCTGGCGCGCCACAATGCCTCCGTAGGTGGCACCGGGGTGGTAACGCTCTGGCTGCAACGGCGCGTTGGCATCAACGCGGGAAAGAGCCAGATGGTGCTTGATGTGCTGGTGTTTGCACTCTCCCTGCTCACCTTGCCACTGCCCTTGCTGCTCTGGTCCACCCTGAGTGCGCTGGCGATGAACGCCATGCTGATGAATTGGCACAAGCCAGGTCGCTATCAGGGAAACTGAACACCCGGCTGCACATAATTGGATCATGGAAAATGCTGTTCCGGGAGGTTGGAGGGAGAAAGGGGCTCAACGACAAAAAAGATCATCTTGTCGTGAAAAAAGGCATGATTACAGCTGAATTTATTAGTTTTTTGCGCCGTTGGCCGCGTTAAATCGGGCTACGCCATAAAAAATTCAAAAAACTTCTTTACCAGTGACCAATGCGTGAGTAAACTTCGTCGGCAATATTTTACACCCCCACTTCCTCAACGGTGAGATATTGCCATGCTCAGGATTGCCAAAGAAGCGTTAACCTTCGACGATGTACTGTTGGTTCCCGCCCACTCCGAAGTTCTTCCCAATACTGCCGATCTGCGTACCAAGCTGACCTCCGCCATCAGCTTGAACATCCCGATGATCTCCGCTGCCATGGACACAGTGACCGAAGCCCGTCTGGCTATCGCACTGGCCCAGGAAGGCGGTATCGGCTTTATCCACAAGAACATGTCCATCGAGCAGCAGGCTGCCGAAGTGCGCAAGGTCAAGAAGTACGAAAGCGGCGTGGTCACTGACCCCGTCACCGTACGCCCTGACATGACCATCGCCCAAATCAAGGAGCTGAGCCACAAGAACGGCTTCGCCGGTTACCCCGTGGTGACTGACGGCAATCAGCTGGTCGGTATCATCACCGGCCGTGACGTGCGCTTCGTGATTGACCTCTCCCAGACCGTTGAACAGATCATGACCCAGAAAGATCGTCTGGTCACCGTGCGTGAAGGGGCCCCTCGCGAAGAGGTGGTTGCCCTGATGCAAAAGCACCGTATCGAAAAAGTGCTGGTGGTGAACGGCGACTTCAAGCTCAAGGGCATGATCACCGTTAAAGATTTCCAGAAAGCCGAGCGCAAGCCGCACGCCTGTAAAGATGACAAGGGTCGTCTGCGGGTCGGTGCTGCGGTTGGTGCCGGTGCCGGCAACGAAGAGCGCGTCGCCGCGCTTGTGGAAGCCGGTGTTGACGTACTGCTGATCGACTCCTCCCACGGTCACTCCCAGGGCGTGCTGGATCGCATCAAGGCTACTCGTGACGCCTATCCGGATCTGCAGATCATCGGTGGTAACGTGGCGACCGCCGCGGGCGCCAAGGCGCTGGCTGCTGCCGGTGTCAATGCGGTCAAGGTCGGTATCGGCCCGGGTTCCATCTGTACTACCCGTATCGTGACCGGCGTGGGCGTGCCCCAGATCACTGCCATCTCCGACGCCGTTGACGCGCTGGAAGGCACCGGTATTCCGGTGATTGCCGATGGCGGTATCCGCTTCTCCGGCGACATCGCCAAGGCCATCGCCGCGGGCGCCAGCTGCGTCATGGTGGGCTCCATGTTCGCAGGTACTGAAGAAGCGCCGGGCGAGATCGAGCTCTATCAGGGTCGCTCCTTCAAATCCTACCGTGGTATGGGTTCTCTGGGCGCCATGTCCAAAGGCTCCAGCGACCGCTACTTCCAGACCGACAACGCCGCCGACAAGCTGGTACCGGAAGGTATCGAAGGTCGCGTGCCGTACAAGGGTCGCCTCAAAGAGATCATCCACCAGCAGATGGGCGGCCTGCGCTCCTCCATGGGCCTGACCGGCAGCGCCACCATCGACGACATGCGCACTAAAGCTGAATTTGTGCGCATCTCCGGCGCCGGGATGAAAGAGTCCCACGTCCACGATGTGACCATTACCAAAGAAGCCCCCAACTATCGGATGGGCTGATAAGACGGGGCCCTGCGCCCCGTTTTTCCACCCTTTTTTTATCCCGTGCCCTTTGTGACAACATCAGCCTGATGCAGGAATAAAATGACTAAAGACATTCACCAGCACCGTATCCTTATCCTCGACTTCGGTTCCCAGTACACCCAGCTGATCGCCCGCCGCGTGCGCGAAATCGGCGTTTACTGCGAACTGTGGGCCTGGGACGTAACCGAAGAGCAGATCCGCGAATTCAATCCGAGCGGCATCATCCTCTCCGGCGGCCCCGAGTCTGTCACCGAAGCGGGCAGCCCGCGTGCCCCCGAGTATGTGTTCAACGCCGGTGTCCCTGTGTTCGGCATCTGCTACGGCATGCAGACCATGGCCGAGCAGCTGGGTGGCAAGGTGCAATCCTCTACTGAGCGTGAATTCGGTTACGCCAAGGTGGAAGTGCTGGGCGAAGCTGGCAAGAGCAGCGCGCTGCTGCGCAACATCGAAGATGCCATCGCCGACAACGGCAATGCCCTGCTGGATGTCTGGATGAGCCACGGTGACAAGGTCACCACCATTCCGGCCGACTTCACCACCATCGCCCAGACCCCGACCTGCCCGCACGCGGCCATGGCCAACGAAGCCAAGCGCTTCTACGGCGTGCAGTTCCACCCGGAAGTGACCCACACCCGTCAGGGTGCCCGCATGCTGGAGCACTTCGTCAAAGACATCTGTGGCTGCGAATGCCTCTGGACCCCGGCCACCATCATCGACGACGCCGTTGCCCGCATCCGCGAGCAGGTGGGTGACGATGAAGTGATCCTCGGTCTCTCCGGCGGTGTCGACTCCTCCGTGGTCGCCATGCTGGTGCACCGCGCCATCGGCGATCGCCTGACCTGCGTCTTCGTGGACAACGGTCTGCTGCGTCTGAATGAAGGCGAGCAGGTGATGGAGATGTTTGGCGATCACTTTGGTCTGAACATCATCAAGGTTGAAGCGGAAGAGCGCTTTCTCTCGGCCCTGGCCGGTGTTGACGAGCCGGAAGCCAAGCGCAAGATCATCGGCCGCGTCTTCGTCGAAGTGTTTGATGATGAAGCGAAAAAGCTGAAAAACGCCAAGTGGTTGGCGCAAGGCACCATCTATCCGGACGTTATCGAATCCGCTGCCAGCAAGACCGGCAAGGCCCACGTCATCAAGTCTCACCACAACGTCGGCGGCCTGCCGGAAGAGATGAAGATGGGTCTGGTCGAGCCGCTGCGCGAGCTGTTCAAAGACGAAGTGCGCCGCGTTGGCCTCGAGCTGGGTCTGCCCTACGACATGCTCTACCGTCACCCGTTCCCGGGTCCAGGTCTGGGCGTGCGTGTTCTTGGCGAAGTGAAGAAAGAGTACTGCGATATTCTGCGCCGTGCCGATGCAGTCTTTATCGAAGAGCTGCGCAAAGCCGACCTCTACAACCAGGTCAGCCAGGCGTTCGCCGTCTTCCTGCCGGTGCGCTCCGTTGGCGTGATGGGTGATGGTCGCAAATATGACTGGGTGATTGCCCTGCGCGCTGTTGAAACCATCGACTTTATGACCGCCCACTGGGCTCACCTGCCGTACGACTTCCTCGGTCACGTATCGAACCGCATCATCAACGAGATCAACGGTATCTCACGCGTGGTGTACGACGTCTCTGGCAAGCCGCCCGCAACCATCGAATGGGAATAAGCGACTCGCGCCCTTCTACCCTTCGAGCATAAAAATGCAAAAAGACGCCCTTGAGGCGTCTTTTCTTTTCTCAATCGTTTGCGCTACATATCTTCTTTTTTAGAGCAGCTTTTTCGCCACCTTGCCCCTGTCATATGTGACAGGGGCATTTTTGCCATCCCGCACTAGGCTCTCTCATGCCAATTGAGCCCGCTGTCAACAGCGGCTTGTGGCAAGGGGGAGGGCTGAGCCAGTTGCAGATAGCTGCGCAAACGGGCCCATCGTTATCGCGCCAACCGGCAGTGATTACACCCCGGTGGAGACCGGAAACCACTTGAATCAACGGGGCGCAGCCCGAACGGCCAAACGAGTCGGGATCATAGAGCACGGAGAGTTTGATATGTCAGAACAAGCAGTGTTGGTGGGTGGATGGACCGCATATCACAAGCTGACCGCCGAGGATCAGGCGGTATTTGATCAGGCGCTGAAAGGATTTGTCGGGGTGCAGTACGTACCCTTTGAAGTCTCCACCCAGGTGGTGGCTGGCACCAACTACCGCTTCAAGTGCAAGAGCACTGTGCCGCTTGCCAAACCGATCCATGGCGAAGCCGTGGTACAGATCTTCAAATCACTGGACGGGGATGCCCATATCACCTCCATTACCCCGATTTGATTGGGGGCGGGGCTTGGCGGGGAGGGGGAGATCTCCTAACCGGTTTGCTCCAAATCCTGAAAATATGAAAGACGCCTTAGGGCGTCTTTTCTTTATCTATGATCTGGCACCGCAGATATATGTCCAGTATTGGTACGTCTTATTTAATTTGTTGATCTTGCTCAGGAAACTGCCATATCACACTTTTTATTATCTTCCTTACTAGCTAGCATACTGGCTCGGTAACAGCCTTTTTCGTCAAGCTAGAGTAGCCGCAGAGTTATATGGCAAGCTCAGTGAACTGACCTGTACCGCTTCCCATCTAATCGCCATTAGAGGTCACATGCAGCTTACAGTGCATGAAAACTGGATTGAAGGTGATGGTGTTCGCTTTAAAGGCGAATATCCAGTCCTCAGCGCATCACTGATTCACGAACACGTTTTGGTCATATATGACTGGATGGCCTTTGAGAGAAATAGCCCAGCTAGAAACCTATTTTGCTATGCTCGTGCGGGGAGTTTTATTTGGCGGGCATCAGATATTGGTCAAGGTGCGGTTGATGCTTACACCTACATTACAAGTGAATCTCCATTATGGGTAGGGAATTTTGCGGGATTCAACTGCAGAGTTGATGAGGCATCAGGTAATGTATTAGAGACATATTTCAATAAATGACCCTTAATATATTATTCACTTCGTTCACGGCTTTGCGAACTTTTAACAAAAAATTGGAGGGACTATGAGAAAGCCAAGAGTATTTATCGGTTCATCTGTTGAAAGCCTACCTATAGCAGATGCAATTGCTGAAAACTTAGAGTTTGATGCAGAAGTTACAATATGGCGGAATGGTACATTTAACATTTCGAGTAACGCTCTTGATGACTTGATTTCAAAAGCTAAGTCTGTAGATTTCTCTATTTTTATTTTTTCTCCTGATGACCTGACAGTTATTAGATCTAGAGAAAAGTATGTTGTAAGAGATAACGTAGTTTTTGAACTTGGTTTGTTTATTGGTGCAATTGGAAAGAACCGGTGTTTTATTGTAAAACCACGTGGCGTTGACTTGCATTTCCCAAGTGATCTTCTAGGTATTACTCCAACAGATTTTGATGCAAACAGAAGTGATGAAGACTTAGCTTCATCTCTTAATTACTCCGCTACACAAATAAAACGAGCTTTCAAACTACAAGGTTTGCTTGAACTTGATTCTGTTCAGGAAAAACCACGTATTGATGTAAATGCTCAATTAGCAACGCTCACCGACACAGATATGATCGCATTGTCAGTGTTACTTGAGTCTGTAAACTCAGATGTTGATGGTTGCGTTAGTTGGGATTTGTATAACCGTTTCGTTAAATATGATTTAAGTTCGGCTAAAATCAACTTGGCTATAATAAAACTCACCCGTTTAGGTATGATCGAAAAATTAAATAGCTCTGATTTTAATGGTAATGAGTATTTTAGCTACAAGTTAACTGAGTACGGAATTGACGTTTGTCTATCAAATCAAGATCGTATTGAAACTCTTACTTCACCAGAGAAATGTTAATCTGGCTGGGGTATGCCTCCGCTATTTAGAGTGTCGTAGGGTGCAATGAAATTGCACCTCTACTTTTGTTTCTCATACCTTGCACAAAAGCCGCTCGGCAAATGGTGCAATGCGCTGCGCTTATTGCACCCTACGTCTTTTCGTAAATCCGCTGGGGTGGGGTGGCTAGGCACCATGTCTTGCCAAGGCAACAAAAGGGGCGATCTGCGCCCCGATTTTTCTGTTTTCCCCGCTGTATATCGCCGCACGCTTGTCCGGCACAGCCTTATTGTCTGCTGACTCACAACCAACACTCCTGTTTCGTCACCCCCATCAGGCCGAGCAGACTAAAGGCTACCTTCACTCATACCTCGCCGTTTCCCAGGCGTGTATCGCCTGTTTGCGGGTCTCGCCCCAGTGATAGCCGCCGAGTTTGCCGTTTTGCTGGATGACTCTGTGACAGGGGATCATCAAGGCGACGGGGTTGGCGCCCACCGCCAACCCCACGGCGCGGGCAGCCTTGGGATTGCCGACGGCGCTCGCCACCTGGGCGTAGCTCACCACCTTGGCGGGCGGGATCTGCAGCAGCGCCCGCCAGACGCTGATCTGAAAGTTGGTGCCGCTCACGTGCAAGGAGATGGGGCGATCCGGCGCCTTGCTACCATCGAACATGGTGTTGATGACCCCCTGGGTGCGTGATGGCGCTTCTTGCAGCCTTGCCGCAGGCCAGCTGTGGGCGAGGGCGGCCAGCGGCGCCTGTGGGGCCTTTTCATCGAGAAACGAGAAGTTGCACACCCCCCGCGGGGTCAGGGCGACGAATGCCTGACCGAAGGGCGTGTCGTGCACCCCGTGATCGATAACCAGCCCGGCCCCGCGCTGCTTGTACTCGCCCGGCGTTACCGCTTCGAGCTGCACGAAGTGATCGTAGAGCCGTGAGCCGCTGCTAAGACCCAGGGTATCGGCCACCTCAAGCAGTGGACGCGACTCCTGCAGCAGCGCCTTGGCCCGCTCCAGGGTCAGCACCTGCAGATAGCGTTTGGGCGTCACTCCGGCCCAGCGGCTGAACAGCCGCTGGAAGTGAAAGGGACTTAAGTGCACGTGCGCCGCTATCTCGTCCAGAGTGGGTTGGCGCTCCACCTGACTTGCGATAAAACGGATGGCATCGGCGATGCGGGCGTAATCAGACATAAGGCGCTCTCACGATAAGGTTTCGGTCGCAGGATCTTGGGGGTGGCAAGGTCATGTACGACAAATTGATACCCCACCATCGGCCAGCAAGGCAATGCCGGTGGTAAAGCTGGATGCATCGGACGCGAGATAGAGGGCCGAGCGGGCGATCTCCTCCGGTTGGGCCAGCCGTTTGAGGGCATGCATATTCTGCACAAAGGCGAGGCTCTCTGGCGTATTGGCAAAAGCCCGTCCCATGGGGGTGTCGGTGCCCCCCGGCAGCAGGGCGTTGACCCGAATCCCTTGTGCCCCATACTCGGCGGCCAGCACCCGGGTCAGGCCAATGAGGCCCGCTTTGCTCGCCGCATAGGCCGCCATGCCGGGCAGTCCCAGGGTATGGCCGACAAAGGTGGAGGTAAAGATAAGCGAGCCGCCGCCGCGCGCCTGCATGGCGGGGATCTGGTACTTGGCTCCCACAAAGGCGCTGGTGAGGTTGGTATCCAGAATTTCCTGCCACTGCGTCAGTTCAAGCTGCTCTACGCTGCCCGGCGTGCCTGTGGTACCTGCGTTGTTGAAGGCGATATCTAGCCCGCCGAAACGGGTTAGCGCGAGATCAACAAGGTCGCGGGCGTAACTCTCGCTTTTCACATCTCCCGCCAGACTCACCGCTTGGCCCCCCTCGTGGCGGATCTCCTCCACCAGCAGATCCAGTTCGGGCTGGCGGCGGGCGCCGACGACGACGCTTGCGCCCTCCCGGGCAAACAAGATGGCGCTGGCGCGACCGATGCCGGAGCTGGCGCCGGTGATGATGGCGACCTTGTTGGACAGTAATGACATGGCAGTTCCCTCGCAGGTGTGTTGTGCGCCAGATATGAGGCGCACAAGGTTGGCTGTGGGTTGGAACCCCAATAGGTTCCAACCGACTTGGGTTTGGCCCCCACTATGGCAACCACTCCTTGCCGGGACGACCCGAATCTTGCTCTCTTTGTCCCCAAGTCGTTTTGCTACATGTCGATACAGGCCTTCGTGGCAACAAAAGGGGAGAACTGAGCCCCGAATTCTTTATAATGCCCCCCTTTAAAATCGCCGGATCCAGGTGCGGCGCGCCCTGTGTGCTGCAGTGAGGGGCGAGAGCCCCGGCGCCATGGTGGCTGCGTGCATCATCAAGCCTGCCTGGCAGGGCATTGACGGCGATTGCAATCAACAGACACGCTCCTGGATCAATAGCCCGTCATCTCCAGATAGCCGACCCCCTTGGCATCCCCCGAGACAGAGACCGCGCCCTCCCAGTAGTCAAAGCGACCTGTCATGGCCTGATTGGGCTGACGGGCTTTGATGGTGAGGCTCATTCCGGCGGCGTTTAGCTGCCACTCGACGGGGTAATTCTGCCCCTTGGGGCCGCGCCAGGTGTTGCCCGGGGTAAGGCGAATCGCGTCGGGGGCGAGCATCCGGCTGCTGCCATCCCGCTCAATCAAGATGCCGTAGCGATTCTCAGGCTCTGCGCGGCCCGCCTTGGTGCGCAGGCGAAACAGCATCAGCTCGCGGCCATCGGCCAGTTGCAGCGAAAACCAGTCCCAGCCCGATTGCCACTCGGCCAATACCGAGCTGCTCCATTCGTGATCAAACCACCCTTGGCCTGTGACGGTGCGGGTCTCGCCATCACGAGTCAGGGTGCCGTGAAGAGTGAGGCGCGGGTAGGAGTAGTAAAAGGAGGCGTTGCCTGGGCTCTTCTCGCTGTAACCGGCCTTGCCTTGCAGCACCAGCGGCTTGGCGGCAGTGACGGTGAGGTTCAGCTCGCCAATCTTGCTCTGTACCTTGAGGGTGGCGGGGAAGAGCGCCGCCCCTTGCGAGGCAAGCCGCCACTCCCTGAGCCAATATTGGCCGCCGCTGGCCCCCGCCAGTCCCGGCCCCTGCCGACTGGCCCGCTCATCTTGCTGGTGGCTGCCACGGTCGAGATCCGTGATGGCAAACTGGGCCAGCCAGAGCTGGGGCGTGAGCCAGGGGTTGCTGGTGCGAAGATCTTGTTCGATACCCTGGCGAAACAGAGTCCACTGCATGCCATATTCGCGCCCCTGTTCATCCTTGAGGTTGCCGGTGAGATACCACCACTCGGAGCGGTAATCGGGGTGGGCGGCGTGATCCTCCGGCAGTTTGATAGTTTGCCCCAGCAGCACCTTTTTAAAGCTGTCGCTGCCACCCCCGAGCAGGGCGCCCAGATCGCTGGCAGCGATAGCTCCGCTATAGAGCGTCCAGAGCATACCCAGCGCCAGCGGCCACCCTTTGATCTGTTTCATACCACTCTCCTTGCCGCATACCAGGATGCCAGTGCGCCACATACCGGTGCCAGCAACAGGGCGGTGACCGCATGAAGGGGGGCGGCCTCGAAGGCGAGGCGCCAGCCAAAGGCGCGAGGGTTGACCACCTCGATCAGCACCCAGGCGAGGCCATACCCCACCGGCAGAGCCAGCAGGGCGGTAAGCAGCCCCAATCCAGCCCCTTGCCACACCAGCAGCTGGCGGCAGTGGCGGGGGCTCAAGCCCAGACTCTGCAAGATCTGCAGCTCGCCACGGCGCGCCAGCCCCAGCACCATAAAGGCCGAGCCTATGCCGACAAAGGCGATGCCGAGGATCAGCAGTTTCAATAGCTCGGTCACCACAAAGGTCTGGTCAAACACCTTGAGGGCCGCGCTGTGAATGGCGGGGGCGGAGAGCAGATTGAGCTGCTCGCCAAAGCGCTCGCGCAGGTGGTCGGCCAGCTGCTCGGGATGGTCGCTAAAGAGGGCGAGGGATTGCACCGCCCCCGCCTCGAAGGCATGCAGGATCTGCCCCTTGTCGCTGCCGTAATCCTGATAGACGCCGGTGACGGTGAACTGCCTTGGCCCCTGCTCGCCGCTGATCGCCAACGTCTGGCCCACCTTGACCCCGAGGCGCACCGTCAGCGGTTCGCTCGCCAGCGCTTCGTCTGGGCGGGTCGGCCAGCGTCCGGCCAGCAGCGGATAGGCCGCTTTAAGCTGGGGGATAAAATCCATCTGCGCCCACTCGATGGGCTGCCCCTGCCAGCGGGCCGGATGCACTGAGCGGCGCGAGGCGGCGCTCACCAGCGGATTGGCGAGCAGGGGCTTAAGGGTCGCTTCGCTCAAGGTGCCCTTGCTGCCCGCCACCCCCTTGGGGGCGGTGACATAGAGATCGGCGGCCAGACGCTGGCCGAGCCAGATCTCCACGCTTGAGCGAAAACTCGACACCATGACCCCGATGCCGATGGCCGCCGCGATGGCGAGCTGCAACGCCATCACCGCGATGGCGGTGCGATCGAGGTGATAGAGGGTCTCGGCTACCCCGAGCCGGGCCGTGAGGGGGCCGCCCGCGCGCCGTCGCAGCCAGCCAAGCAGGCCGCGCAGGGCATCGGGCAGCCAGAGCGCCATGGCCAGCAGCCAGCCTCCGGCGATAAACAGCGCACCGGTGAGACCGGTTTGCGGCAGCCACAGGCACAGAGCGCACAGCAGCAAGATGGCGATGGCCAGCACGCGCCGTCGCCACGGGTGCGCAGGGGGGCGGCTGCTCCCGGCGCGCAGTTCGAGGGGGGATTGGCGCAGCAGTTGCCACCAGCCGGGCAGGTTGGCGGCCAGCGTGCCGAGCAGCCCGATCAACAGCGCCTTGAGCAGGCTCACGGGGGAGAGGCGCAACATATCGATGGGGTTGGGCCCATAGAGATCGGCCAGCGCCTGGGTGAGCTGCCCCATCAGCGCCAGCGCCAACAGGCTGCCGAGCAGCACCCCGAGCAGGGTGCCGATGGTGGCAAGAATAAGCAGTTCCAGAATGAGCCAGCGGAGCACCCGGCTCGGCCCCATCCCCAGAATGATCAACTGGGCCAGTTGGGGGCGGCGCACGCTCTGGACAAATCGCTGGGCGTTGAACACCAGAAACAGTCCCACCGCCATGGCGAGCAATGAGAGCGCCGTCAGGTTGAGGGCCAGCGCATCGCCAAGCTGGCTGGCATCGAGCGCCGGGCTAATGGGCTCAAGCCACAAGGGCCGGTTCGGGTAACGGGTTTGCAGGGTGGCCTGCAGGGTACGAGCCTCGGCGTCGCTTAGCTTGAAGACGATGCGATCGAGCCGACCCGTTTTATCCAGCAACGGCTGGGCGAGGCCGATATCGGTTATCAGCAGCCGCTCCATGGGCACGGCGCCCGGTTCGAACGTGCCCGCCAGCGTCAGGGTCAGGGGGCGGGCGCTTGCGCCATCACTGCCGCCCAGCACAAAGCGGCGGCTCTGGCCTGCTTGCCAGCCAAGGCGATCTGCCTCGGGGGCCGCCAGCCAGATGCTGTCGGCACGGTTGAGGGAAAAGGCGGGCTCGCTTGCGGGTTGGGCGCCAAACAGCTGGCGCAGGGGGCCGGGGTTGAAGAGATCCATCCCAAGCAGTTGAAAGCTGCGCCCCTCTTCATCCTTGAGCCAGCCATGGATCTGGGGCATGGCATCGAGGGCGGGCTGGCTGGTCACCAGTTGTACATAAAGCTGTTCATCCAGCCCACCAGCGGGGGCCAGCCGGTAGTTGGCTTCCCCTGCCAGCTGGCTGCGGGCGGCAACAAAATTGGTACGGGCACTGTGGTTGAGCAGCTCGATGGCCACCACCAGTGACACCCCCAACACCAGCCCGGCCAGACTCATCAGCAGCAACCAGGGGTGACTGCGATAGAGGCGCAGCAGCGCTTTGAGTGGCAGCATCAGCGTGCTCCCGGCAGTTGCAGTCGCCGTTTAGTCATGACGGGGTCCCTTGAGCTCGATAAGTTGGCCCCCTTCGAGGCGCAGCACTCTGTCGGCCAAGGCCGCATAGGCGGGGTTGTGGCTCACCAGCAGCAAACCGGCGCCGGTATCGCGCACTGCCGCCACCATCAACGCCATTACCTGTTCGGCATTGTGCTCATCGAGGCTGCCGGTGGGTTCGTCGGCGAGCAGCCAACCGGGTTGATGGATGAGGGCGCGGGCCAGCGCCACCCGCTGACGCTGACCGCCGGAGAGCTGCTCCGGCCAGGCATGGCGCTTGTGGCTCATATCGAGCCTGTGCAGCAACAGGTCAATCCTGGCCTCATCCGGTGGCAGAGCGTTGATGGCGAGCGGCAGGGCCAGATTCTCGGCCACGTTGAGGGTCGGCAGCAGGTTGAAATCCTGATAGACGATACCGAAATGGCGGCCCCGCAGGCGCGCCCGCTCGTCGGGGGAGCGGGTGTCGATCCGGGTCTCCCCCAGCCAGATCTCCCCTTCATCCGGTGCAATCAGCCCGGCGATCAGATTGAGCAGGGTCGACTTGCCGCAGCCGCTTTGGCCCAGCAGCAGGGTGATCTCGCCAGCGGGGAGGGCGAGATCGAGATGGTGGAACAGCGGCAGTCGTTCACTGCCGTTATCGAAGCTCTTGCAGAGGTTGCGCAGGGTCAGCATGGGATAACCGTTTGATGGTCAATGGCTTTCATCATGCTTGGTACGCTAGCACGGCCAGCATTGATCAACACCCCTTACGGCTGATCAAGAGTGCCAGTTAGTGATCAAGGCGGCAAAAGAGCAGTGGATCCTCGCTGGATCCCGCTTGCCCGAGGTGGTTAGAATAGGGGCTTCCATGGGTCACAGGATGAGCAAGGATGTTACACAAGCAAGTCAGTTTTATCATCGATAGCAAGGGCAACAAGCAGGCTGCCGTCGTCCCCATCGAGATCTACAACGAGCTGATGACCCTGCAAAAGGCACTCTCCGACAACCGGCCGGGGGAGCGCGAGCTCTACCACTTCAACGGCAAAGGGGCCGAGGCCCACGGTTATCCGGTGGGCAAGCGGCAAAATCCGGGCTTTATGGTGCTGGCCGGTTCCACCGCCAATGGCGAGGATGCCGCCTCCCTGCGTGAAGCTGTGATCGAGCTGCGTCACGAACTGCTGGAGAAGGGGGTTATAGTGCCCCGCAGTCAGGGCGGATTTGTCTTTACCGCCGATCAGCTGTTCAACAGCCCGAGTCTGGCGGCCAGTCTGGTGGCGGGCAACAACCGTAGCGGGCTGGATGCCTGGCAGAACAGCGCAGGTTATACCCTCAAGCAGTCGGGTTTCGGCAAGAAATAATCCCGCGTTTTGACAGCACACCAATTAATCGTTAATTGACCTGGATGAATTCTTCTTTTCATCCAGGTGCTAGCATGGTTGCCAGACGGTTCTAAAAGGAAGAGACCATGTCTGCGCTCACCCCTGTTATGTTGCTGCTTTCCCTGTTTATCCCTCCCGCCCATGCCAGTAGTGGCCCTGTTTTGTTGACATCCTCCGCCATCGGACTTTTTTGTGTCGGATTGTTTGTGTTGGCCTACGCCCTGGTGATGGCTGAAGAGTATCTGCAACTGCGCAAGTCCAAACCCGTGCTGGTGGCCGCCGGGGTGATCTGGATCCTGATCGGTATCGCCTACCAGCAACAAGGGATGAGCCCTGTCGCCGAGCAGGCATTTCGCCATACCTTGCTGGAATATGCCGAGCTGATGCTGTTCCTGCTGGTGGCGATGACCTACATCAATGCCATGGAGGATCGCAGGCTGTTCGATGCCCTGCGCGCCTGGCTGGTGCGATCCGGTTTTCACTTGCGCACCCTGTTCTGGTTGACTAGCGGGTTGGCATTTTGCATCTCGCCGGTGGCAGACAACCTGACCACTGCGCTCTTGATGTGTGCCGTCGTGTTGAAGGTGGCCAATGGTGATCGGCGTTTTGTGAACCTGGCCTGTATCAATATCGTGGTGGCAGCCAATGCCGGTGGTGCTTTCAGTCCTTTTGGGGATATCACCACCCTGATGGTGTGGCAGGCGGGCAAGGTACAATTTGGCCAGTTCTTCACCCTGCTTATTCCCTCTCTGCTCAATTTTCTGGTCCCGGCCATCCTGATGAGCCTGATGGTGCCGCGTCATGTGCCGGAGGCTGATAACGAGGTGGTCGATCTCAAGCGGGGTGCCCGCCGCATCGTCGCGCTGTTCTTGCTGACCATCATCACGGCGGTGCTATGCCACAGTTTCCTCCACCTGCCACCCGTACTGGGCATGATGCTGGGACTCGGTTATCTGCAGTTTTTCGGGTTTTATCTGCGCAAGTCGTTGCCACGATCCCTTGCACGCAAACGGGCGCTCTACGAACGCAATGGCGACACTGAAAGATTGCGCAGCCTGGGCTCTGTGGTGCCATTCGATGTGTTCAACAAGGTGGCCAAGGCGGAGTGGGATACCTTGCTCTTCTTCTACGGAGTGGTGATGTGTGTAGGGGGGCTGGGCTTTATGGGCTATCTGGAGCTGGTATCACACTGGTTTTATGCCGGTGGGGATCCCACCATAGCCAACATCTTCATCGGGGTGTTGTCGGCCATCGTGGATAACATTCCCGTGATGTTTGCCGTGCTGTCGATGAACCCGGATATGGCGCTGGGGCAGTGGCTGCTGGTGACCCTGACCGCCGGGGTGGGCGGCAGCCTGCTCTCCATCGGCTCTGCGGCCGGTGTTGCCCTGATGGGACAGGCCCACGGCATGTATACCTTCTTTGGCCACCTGAAGTGGCTGCCGGCCATCTTGCTCGGTTATCTGGTGAGCATAGGGGCGCACCTCTGGCTCAACAGTGCCCAGTTCTGAACGTCTGGGCTCCAGTACGAAAAGAGGCTTCCGTCGACGGAAGCCTCTTTCGTTTTCCCTGACAGGCGGCGGGGGGATCAATCGCCTCGCTTGCCGGTCAGCAGCCAGTAACTCAGGGTGGAGCCCACGCCGCAGCAGGCGATGGCGATGGCCATCGGCAGCGGCGAGTGGGGCGGATTGAGGTTGACCAGAATCCCGACCAGGGCGCCGATGCCAAAGCGCAGGGTGCCCGCCAGTGCCGAGGCGGTGCCCGCAGATTGCGGGAAGTGGCCCATCAGGCCGGTCATGGCGTTGGCGCCCACCAGACTGATATGGCCGACAAACAGTACCACCGGAATGACGATGCCCCACAGGCCGCCGGTCTGGCTCCAGGCGTTGTAGACCAGCAGGGCGCCCGCGCAGGGCAGCACCAGCAGACCGTATTGCAGCATCCGCTCGGCGCCCACCCCTTTCACCAGTCGGCTGTTGACGAAGGTGACCACCATCATCAGCAGGATATTGAGGCCAAACAGCCAGCCGTAGTGCTCGGTCGGCACCTTGAAATACTCGATATAGACGTAAGGGGAGCCGCTTAAGAAGGCGAACATGCCGGAGCTGGAGAGGGAGCCGCACAGCACGTAACCCATGGCGCCGCGATGGGAGAGCACCCCCCAGTAGTTCTTGAGGATCTGGCCGATCTTGAGCGGCTGACGGTGCTCCGGTTTCAGGGTCTCCTGAATTTTCCACTGCATCACCAGACAGATCAGCAGACTGATCCCCACCAGCAGCCAGAAGATCACCCGCCAGTCGGCGTGGGCGCTGATATAGCCGCCCACCACAGGCGCCACCAGCGGCGCCAGGGTCATCACCAGAATGACGAACGACATGGCGCGGGAAAAGGCATCCTTCTCGAACAGATCGCGCAGCAGGGCATTGACCACCACAGAGCCCGCCGCGCCGCCCGCCGCCTGCAACATCCGATAGGCCAGCAATTCAGGCAGGGAGTCCGCCATGGCGCAGCCCACCGAGGCGATGGCAAACATCACCAGCCCCGCCAGGATCACCGGCTTGCGGCCATAGCTGTCGGCGAGCGGGCCGTAGAAGAGCTGGCCGATGGCAAAGCCGCCCAAAAAGGCGCTGATGGTGAGCTGGGCGCCGTCGATGCTGGTGGCCAGATCCCGGGCGATGGCCGGAATAGCGGGCAGATACATATCCACCGCCAGCGGGGTCAGACCCGCCAGAGCGCCGAGCAGGATAAACAGAAAACGGGGGGAGAGGGCGGCAGCCTGAGCTGTTGGCGATTGGGGCATAGGGTATCCGCTGGTGAACCTTGGTTGAAAAAGGGAGAAGGGCGAGTCTATCAGGTTTGCCCCCGCTCGGCATGACGTTCCTGCCCCCTCAAAAGGGGGAGGTGCCCGGCGGCTCAGCCACCTTGGGGTGCACGCTTGCGGTCACGCGGGCGCGCTGCGCGGATCACTCCCCCCAGCCAGAGCAGCCAGGCCAGCGACGAGATGGCGTACCCGAGCCGCTCCGGCCAGCGGGCGGTGAGGGTAAAGGTGAGGCTGTGTTGTCCGGCGGGCACCCAGACCTGTACCAGCCCGTTACGGGTGCTGCTGACGCTAAGGGGCAGATGCTGGTCGAGCCTTGCTTGCCAGCCCGGATAATCAAACTGGTGCAGGATCAGTTTGGCGGGCGCCGGGGCATCCACCGTCAATTCGATATGACGAGGCTGCCAGCGCTGGATCTGCCAGTTCACCCCCTGATGGTCGCTGGTGATGGCGGGCTGGAATTCCTCTTTCCAGGCCAGCAGAGTGGGGGCAAACATGCCGCGTGGCACCTGCTTTGGCCGATATTCGCGGGCGCTGCGCTTGCTGTCGAACTCCCCGTCGAGCTGACTCTTTACGGGAGCCTGGGTGAGCGGCGCCTCGCGTACATAGAGTCCCTGCGAGAGCAGGGTGAGGGCAAGCAGTAGCCACCAGACCCACTGCCACGGGCGATAGGTGGGGGTACCCAGCGCCACCACGGCGACGGTAGCGATGACCAGCAGCAGATTGAGACGCCAGGGAAATTGCACCAGTTGCAACGGAGTGAGCAGGCGCCACAGGGGCTCGCTTGGAGGCAGCATCATCAGAAAGCTCAGGGTGCCAATGACCCCCCAGAGCAGCAACTCGGGATGGCGCGGCTCGCGGGCGGCAGCCCAAGCTACCAGTAGCAGAGCCAGGGTGAGCAGCGTCAGCCAGGCGAGATGGCCGCGAAAGCGCCAGTCATCACGGCTTTGGGGCAAACGATCGAGAAAGTTGCGCTGAAATTCGAACATGCCGGTGCGCATCTGCTCCATGGAGATCCCCCCCTGATCCAGCAGAGCGGGCAGCAGCAACAGGCTGGCCATCGCCAACCCCCAGAGCTGGCCCAGCAGGGTGCCAATGAGCGGGGAGGCGGTGACAGGGACACTGACAAGCGCTGTGCTCCCCTTGTAGCGCCAGACCAGTAGCAGGCTGCGCAGGGTGAGCAAGCCCAGAATGAGCAGGGTGCTTGGTAGATGGGAAAGCGTCAGCATGGAGACCGCCAGTGCGAGCAGCAGTAGTGCAAAGGGGGCGCCGCGGCAGAGGCGATCCTGCGCCAGCAGTGCCAGCGGCGCCCAGACGAAGGCCCAGCTCTCCGCCAGGGCAAAGCGGGCGTAGATATCGATGGCCAGATGATAGGGCAGCGCCATATAGAGCAGACTGGCCGCCAGCGCCCGTCCGTGGCCGGCAAAGGGACGCAACCAGAGATAGGCAAACTGGCCGGAGAGCCAGAGTGCCACGCTGCTGCTCCAGAGCAGCGGCGTCATCGCCTCGTGGGCCAGTGGGGTGGGGCCGGCGAACAGTGCGCTCACATAGTAGGGCAGGGGGGGATAGAAGAAAAAGACCGGGCTGCCGAAGGCGCCGTTCATCTCCATCAACCAGCGCGGATAGAGCTCACCTTGCCACAGTTGCACGGCAAAGAAGTGACCGGAGAGCAGGTGGTGAAACAGATCATGGCCCTGACTGCCGCCGCGCAGCCAGAATGGTAGCAACAGGAGGGCACAGGCCCCGGTCAGCACCGACAAAACCCACAGCCACTCTCTGGTTACACGCATAAGGAGACTCGTCTGTTATGGATGCGCTGTGAGTGTACCCGAGTTGTTCCCCTCTTTTTTAGTTGCCTTGGCGGATTTTTGTGCTCTTTATATGTTTCTTGTCACTTTCCCCATGGGTTGTCTGCCGCGAGGGAATGGCGAGCCAGAGTCCGGGCTCGGCGGCAAAGCGTGGGGCAAACCAGTGCTGGCGCACCGCGCTGGGCATTTCGTTCGCGGCGATGGGGCGGCGACTGAGGCGGCAGGCTCCCTGAGAGAGTGCCAGCGCCGCATCCCCCTTGTACCAGCCATCGGTGACGGCCAAGGCTGTGGTCTCCCGCAGCAGCCGCACTCCCCACTGGGTCACCAATGCCGGACACGCTTTTTCTGCGAGCCTTGCTGCCTGCTCCATGGCGGGTGGACGGGGCAGGGTAAAGGTTACTCCGAGCAGCAGCAATCCGGCCACCGCGACCACCCCCTCGCCACGGCGCGGCAGCCAACCTGCCAGCAGAACTATGCCAAGCAGTGTAATGGGCGCCAGATGGCGGGGATTGTCGGGATTCTGGCCAAACAGGGTCCAGAGCAGCAGGGCGAGCCAGTAGAGTGTCCAGAGTGGGGAGAGGGCGGCAGGGTGGTTTTTTGATCTTTGCCAAAGCGGCAGCACCAGCAAGGCACCCATCAACATAGGCCAGAGCGGGGTCAGCTGATCGTTGAAGGTGCGCGCCCAGCTCAGCAGCCGATCGCCGTGGGCAGCCGCCGTGTTGCCCCACAGGGTAAAGTGGCCGTCGGTAAAGCGCCGCCCCTCGCTGAAATAGGCCCAGCCATCGGCTTGCCAGACAAACAGCAGGCTGATAAGCCCCACCAGCACGATGGGGAGCACAAACCTGACGCGCGTGCCCTGCTGCGCCAGCCCGAGCCACAGCGGCAGCAGCGCCAGCACAAAATAGGAGGGGCGCAGTGCCAGCATAAGGCCCAGCAGCAGACCCGCCAGCGCAATTCTGCGCTGCTGCAAGGCCAGCAGCGACCCGAGCCAGGCGGCGAGCGCGGGCCCGTCCGAAAGGCCGGAGAGCGCCAGCGTCGGGGTGAGCGGCAGGGCCAATACCAGCAGCCAGACGGGGGCGAGCAGGCTGGGCCGTTGCCACAATTTGACCGCCAGCAAGGCGGCGAGCGGCGCCAGCAAACTGCTACCGAGCAGGCTTGCCCACTGCACCGCACGGGCCGGGTCGTCCACCAGCAGATTGATCAGCCGCGCCAGCCAGATAAAGGCGGGGTAGCCCGGAAAGTGGGGTGAGAACTCCAGCACGCTAAAGCGCGTCACCCCGTGGGCGAAATTGAGGGCATCGTCGGAATCGAGCGCCACCGGGAAGGCCAGCAGCCAGCCGAGCCAGACCAGTTGCAGCAGGATCAGCAAGTAGGGTCGATTAGCGAAGCGTAATCGGCCGTGGTGACGCCCCCCTTCTCCCCTTGCGGGAGAGGGGCCGGGGATGAGGGGGGCCGTCGGCATCAATGAGAGGTCATCAAAGCGGCGCCAGCACGGCCATCAGCGCTTTTTCTGCATCGCTAAAAGCTGCGGAATCAGCGGGCTTGGCGCCCACCCCGAATACCCCCGGGTTACCGATGGCATCGAGCACCTTGGCCAGCGCCTGCTCGGCCGCCTTGCGATCCCCTTCACTGAGGGAGGGGAGGATCAAGTCGAGGAAGCGCTTGCTCTTGACCACCAGCACCTTGGCGGTCTGGTAGTCGCCAAGATTTTGGCTTGCCCCTTCGAGGCGGCGCTCGATCTCCGCCTTGTAGGCGCGGTTGAGCAGGGCCGCGGTAGCCGCGGCGTCTTTGGCCTTGATGGCTGCGGCCAGTGGCGCTTGCAATTCCACCTTGTGGTGCTGCTCCAGATAGGTCAGCTCCTCGGCAATTTCGCTCAAGGTGGCGCTGACATCCTTGCCGTCAGTGGCGGCGCCCAGCAGTGCCTCGCGGGCGTCGATCAGCGGCTCCTTGCCGGCGGCGGCGTAGGAGTAAGCCTGTGCTTGTTCGCTGAGGGTCAGCAGCAGCAGGGTGAGGGCGAGTAAACCCGGGCGGATGGTCATCCTGTTCTCCTTACTTATGCCAATGGCGCGGCCATCAGGCCACGCTCTGGGTTTCGATTACGGTGTTTTCGTTGCGATGGTTAAAGATGGCGTGGCGTCTGTCCACCCCGTCGATCACCATGTCAGCGGCCATCATCCCCATCTCCATGGCGGTGTCGGTGAAGATGTAGCGGAATGTCCCCTGACGGCCGGTCATGATGAGGTTGGTGATGGGCATCAGCGCCTTGATGGCTTCGTTGCGACGGGCCTGATAACCGAGATCCATCAGCGGATAGGCGTATTCGCTGCGGGCCTCGAAGGTTTCATCGCCAAGCTTCTGGGTATCGACGCCGAGGCTCGCCAGATCAGCGGTAACCCGACTGCGCAGATCAGAGAGCGGTGCCTGCCAGGTGGCATCCCCCGGATTGCAGGGGATCTCCAGCATCACCGATGTCTGGCCCTGGGGCGCCATAAAGGGGCTGCGGCGGCGCGGTTCCTGCAAGCGGGTGGCCAGAATATGGGGGTCGGAGAGGTACTGCCAGGTGTTGTCCGACAGGTTCTCCTGTTTGAGCGGCATATTGACGAAGCGAAGCGACCGGTAGTGCAGATCGCACGGCAAGCCCAGATGCTGGCAGGTGAGCGGCAGCGGCAGGGTGGAGATCACCTGATCAAAGCGCTCGCTCAGCTCAACGTTATCTTGTTTCCAATAAACCCGTTCAATGCGGCCATCGGCCTGCTCAAGGCGGGTGATGGTGGCACCGGTTTTGAGCTCAACGCCCTCTGCCACCAGCCGCTCGCCCAAGGTGGTGAAGATCTGGCCGAAGCCATATTTGGGGTAGCGGTATTTGCGGGCATAGGTGCGCACCGAGATACTGCCGTTGCGTCTTGGCAGCAGGCGGCGCGCCACGTCTTTCAAATCGATGAGGCTGATGCGCTGGCCAGCCCAGTCGGCGGAGAGCTTGTCCGGATTGATGCCCCACAGCTTGCCGGTGTAACCCTCGAAGAACTGGCGATAGAGGGTGCGGCCGAAGTGACTCTGGATCCACTCGGCAAAGCTCGCCTTGGCAAAATCATCCGGCTTCTTGCTAAAGGGCAACAGCAGCAGATCCTTCACCGCACCCGCCATCAGGGCGAGCGGTGCCGTCTTGAGCAGGTTGGGCAGGTTCAGGGGGTAGTCATAGGTGCGCCCGCCAAAGCGGATGACGCTCTTGCGCTCGGCGTGGAGCAGGTCGTCCCCCATCAGCTCGTCGATAAAGGCGAGCAGCTCGGGGTTTTTGGTGATAAAGCGGTGACCGCCGTAGTCGAAGCGATACTCCCCATCGCGCCCCTTGAAGGTCTGGGTGGCGCACATGCCACCGACCACCGGCTCCTGCTCGAACAGGGTGACTGCAAAACCGGCGCGGCGCAGGCGCCAGGCCGCCATCAAACCGGCGGGGCCAGCACCCAGCACTGCAATGCTTTTCTTGTTGTTATCGCTCATGACCTATTCCGAAACTGCTTGATAGATAAGGGAACCGCGCCAAGGCGCGGCTCCCGAATAGTGTTGTTACCCCGTGGCTTTGTTGCCACAGGGCGTGCGGGCTCAGCCCTTGCTGGATGCGGCGCTCACCTGCGGGCGATAGCTGCGCTGCCAGAGGGTAACGAAGATCGCCAGATAGAGGGCCCAGGTCAGCAGCTGCAAGCCAGCGGGTGAAGCATTGTAGCCAAACAGGGCGCGCAGGAAGGTACCAAATACCCCCTGATCGTCGAGAATGTGGCTGATGTCGAACACCGGCGTGGTCCAGAAGGTGATGATATCTGCCGCCTGCAACATGTTGACTGCGGACGAGAGCAAGCCTGCGGCGATGATGATGATAAGCAGGCCGGTCCAGCGGAAGAAGGGGGCCAGCGCCACCTTGCGGGTGGAGCGCAGCAGCCCCCACACCAGCGCGATGGAGACCAGCAGCCCCGCCAGCGCGCCTATCAGGCCGGATTGCAGATCGACCCCTTGGCCCGAATAGAGCAGGGCAGAGAAGAAGAGCACGGTTTCAAACCCTTCGCGCATCACCGCCAGAAAGGCGAGCAGCACCAGCCCAAACAGGTTGCCGCCATCGATGGCCGCATCGATGCGCGCCGTCATGGCTCCCACCTGGGATTTGGCCTGTTTTTGCATCCAGATCGCCATATAGGTGAGCACCAGAGTGGCAAACATCAGGATCCCCGCCATCAAGAGGTGGTTGTAGCGCTCGCTCTCGAACTGGCTCACCACCACCTGGAACAGGAAGGCGACGATAAGGGAGGCGATAAGGCCAAGCCCCACCCCCAGATAGATGAACTTGTTGTAGCGGCTCGCCCCCAGCTTGGCGAGGTAGGAGAGGCAGATGCCGACCAGCAGGAAGGCTTCCAGCCCCTCGCGCAGGGTAATCAGAAAACTTGCAAACATCAGGATTGAGGCTCCGTAGCGGGCGTTATGGGGAGAGGCGGCAAGGTCAGTTGCAACCGATTTAGCTGCACTATGGGTGGCTCCGGCAAGCTCGTCTCGGCGGCGCGCACCGCATCATTGACCCACTTGGGGTAGGTGCGGAAATTGAGTTTGATATCGGCCTTGAAGGGCCCTTGGGCGTCTGCAGGCAGCGGCCAGGCTTCATCGCGCCAACCATCGGCCGGAATGCGGGTATCTTCCAGCAGTTTGGCGTAGCGCCAGAACTTGAGCCCCACCGGCTTGCCCTCGGCATCGCCGAACACTTTTCTGAACAGTCGCGCATCTTCAGGGACAGCACCATCCACCGGCTGGCCGCTGGCAAGCACCACCTTGCCGCTGGCGTCGGTGACTGTCAGCTCCAGCCAGAGTTCACGGAAATCAGCCACCCCGGTGGGCAGGGCATGGCCCGCGCCGGTATTGGCGACCCGCACCACCAGCTGCTGACTATCGGCAGCCTGTTCGATACGGGCGGAGAGGGTAGCGCTGGAGCGCAGCAGGGCCAGACTCTCCTGTTCAAGCGCAGGATTACGCAGCCCCACCAGCTGGTGCTGGGCACCGGTAAAGTTGTGGCGATAGAGCCGCGCTTTCATGGTGCCGTTTTCGGTGGACTGACCCGCCACCGGCGCGCCGCCATTGCCCGGCTCCGGGTTCATATGGCAGTCGATGCAGGTACGCCGTTTGGCAGGATCCTCGGCCTTGGCGAAGCTTGAGTTCTCCCACTCGTCCCAGGTGTTGACGATATTGGCGCCGGTGCCCGGGGCAAACTCGTTGTGGCACGACTTGCACAGGGCCGCGTCGCGGTAGAAATCCTTCTGATAGGAGGCTTTGTGGGCCGCCGGACGGGCGTTGATCTGCCGCTCAGCCATCCAGTGCTGGAGGCTGCCGCCCGGGGCATCCTCGAACACATAGCTCTCGCGGTCTTTCAAATTCACTGTAAAGGCGCTGTTGCCGCCCGCATCTTCTACCTTGGTGATGCGATGGCAGAGCACGCAGCCGGTCCCTTCCTCCACCACAGGTTCGCCCGCCTTGTGGGCGGCAATCAGCGAGGCGCCACCCTGCTCGAACATGTGGGAGCCCTTGGGCAGATCCAGCTGGCCGGTCATCACCTGCTGGGGCATATGGCAGCCCTGACACCACTGACCGAAGGCTTCGCCCTCAGTTTCGCGGGCCAGCGCCTGTACCACCTTGTAGTAGGGGTGGGAGTTGCCCATCAGCCGGTGGTTGCTCTCGCTCCAATCCTTGAACGCCTGTTGGTGGCAGTTCTGGCAGGAGGCGGAGTTGAGCCACTCCTTCGGGTGAGTGGTCGGCGCCTTGGCGGGATCCGTGCGCGGGGCATCGAGTCGCAGCCAGTTGGCGAGATAGGGGAGGTTGCCATCGGCGGTGACGAAGGCGTGCAGATCTTCCATCATTACCTTCACCTCGGGCTGAGGCTGGGCGGGGTCAACCACCTCGGCCCCATCGCGGGTGTCATGGCCCATGCCGCCCTGGGTCTGCTGGGTCATGCGCAGGTATTCGCCGACAAAATCCCCCGCCACCATGTTGGTGAGGTTGGCGTGGCCGTTGATGGCGTTGTCGCCGCTCTTTTGGCGATGGGCCGCCATCAGATAGCGGTTGGTGAAATTGAACCCGTCCAGATGGCAGGAGTTGCAGCTCATCCAGTTGTCTCCCGCCATGGGGAAGCGTGAGTTGGACGCTGTGTTACCAAGGTTGAATAGCCGCTCGCCGCGCTGAATCGGCTCGGGGCGGGGATCCGTCTCTACCAGTTTGGCGAAGTGGGGCACATCGACCGTGACTCGGGCAAACGGGCCGCTGCCGCCACTATTGAGGCGGGTAAGATCCTGCCCCATGGCGTTGTGCACCAGAATATGGTCGCCATCGATCAGCAGATCCCGCGGATTCTGGCCCGGCAGGTGACGCAAGAGCTGGGTCGCCTTGGCGCCCCCCTGAAACTTCTTGCGGCGGTGGCGGTTGCTGTTCTGCTTGCCGCTGCGGGAGAGATCAAACACCAGCAGATCTTCCGAGCCCGCAAGGGTCAGATAGACCCGCTTGCCGTCGGCGGCAAAGCGCGCTGCGAACGGGTTGGAGACGATCTGGCTGCGGTTGCCGACGCTTGGCAGATTGATCTGCAAAAAGAGCTGTTTTCTTTCATCGACCCGCTCTTTCTCCTCATCGAGATCGATGATGGAGACAGCCGGAAAGACGGTGCTCTGAAACTGGAAGGGGTGGCTGAAGCTCCACAGCACATGGGGCAGCCAGGCCTCGCTGCCATCTGGGGAGAGGGCGATGCCATCGAGCAGGCGCGGCAAGCCTTGAGAGTCGCTCGGCGTGTCGCTATGGGTCTCGGCCAGGGTAATGAGCTTGGGCTTGGGAAGCGAAGCTCCCTTGGCGCCGTGGCCGAGCTTGGCGAGATCATAGATGGCGAGCTGGCCGGTCATGGCGTGGGTGAGCAGCAGGCGATCGTCGTCGGTCAGGGCCAGCCCACGGGGAGTCTCGGCGGTTTCTGCATCCAGCTGGAGGTTGCCGGCGGTGTCGTAGGCCTGCAGACGAGCGGATTCGAACAGGGTGACCCAGAACCACTGCCGCTTGACATCGAAGATGACCCCATAGGGGCGGTGGCCGGTGGGGATCGTCTTTTCCAGATCGAGATCATCATCCAGCAGCAGCAGGCGATCGCCGCTGTAGTCGGTGACCAGCAGGGTACCACCATCGGCGCGGGCCAGCTGGCGCAGATCGCCCCCCAGCGGCACCTCTTTCAGGCGCTTTCCGCTATCGCGCTCCAGCAGGGTGACGGAACCTGCGCTCAGGTTGGCGGTGACGAGGCGCGGGCTTTGCCCCTCCTTATAGGCGAGCATCCCGGCGCCCATCTGCTGGGCAGTGGCAAAGTGGCTGGTCAGCAGCAAGATGAGGGCCAGCAGGGGTGACAAATATGCAGAGAACGAAGACTTCAACATGGGGTCAGGTGCGCCATTTCAAGATGGTCCAGCGCCAGGCGTGGCGCAGCACCAGAGGAGTTAACGCCAATGCGCTCAACCAGTGGGCCCAGCTGGCGAGGTTGCCCATGGCATCGCCCGGGGTGCCGTGCAGCACCAGCAGCAGGCCGCTGGCCAGACAGATCAGCAGCAGGGCTTCGATAATCCGCCCCGTGGTGCGCAAAAAGGGTTTGTTGCTGCGGTTCAACAAGCTGCGGTGGGAGAGCCAGAAGGCGCCAAACAGCAGGGGAAACAGGGTGAGCGAGAGCATCACATGGAAAAACAGATTCCAGCGTGCCAGCGACCAGAGCGGGGTCAGCGGTTCCCACAGCAGCAGGCCGGAGAAGAACATCAGATAGAGGGTGCCCTCGGCGGCCTGATGGTGGTAGGCCAGCCACTGCCAGAATTGTCGGGGTGAGAGAGAAAGGCTTGTCATAAAGGCTCCAGCACCCGGGCGGGGCAGCCCGGGGGGAGCAAGTTTATAACGCTGTAAGAGTAATGAAAAGTGTTATCAGTTGTATTGCTGATGAATCAAAGCTGAATGCAGTGACCGAACACCTATATTGATGATCCCTTATCCAATTGGGTGTCACCAATGGGGTTAGAGTGCGGGCGCTGTCGCTCCTCGACAGCGGGGCAGCGGCCTCCTCATGTTTACGGTCCGATGCTATGACCACGTGTCTGGCTAGATGGAGGGTTCCTGATGAGGATCATCAGCAGCATATTCCCGTAGCTGGCGGCTGCGCAGCAGATACCATAGTGACCAGAGGCTGGCGACCAGCACCAGTGCGGTGGGCCAGCTGAATGACCACTTCTGCAGATTGAGGCTGTGGAGTTGCATCAACAGGCCGCTGATGGCAGAGCAGAGCAGCAGCAACGGGCTGTTGCGCCGGAGTCTGGCGCGAATGCTCTGGGTCTGCTGATAGGTGCCCCCGCAGGCGAGCAACGCCAGCATGGCGGGTACGTCGGTCAGCAGACTGATGTAGAGACTTATCCTGTCGGGATAGAAGAGGGTCAGGATCTCGCTGCCGCTCTCGCGGGTGACGCCGGCCATCAGAAATAGCCAGACCGAGCGGGTCAGCAACAGGGCGATGGGCCAGAACCAGAGGGGCGGGCGCAACTGGCCGTGATCGTTATAGCGGTGTTCGGGGTAGAGGGTCATGGTTGCCCGATATCCATTCATAGAGTGCAAGTGATGCAGAGGATATGGGGCGAAGGCGACCCCTTTGCAAGGCAAGGGAAAGGGTGGGAATTAATCGGGGGCCATGCCCCCCAATCCGCGAGAATCTTTTTGTGCCGGGCAGCTGGCGTTACAGCCAGCCTTTGCGCTTGAAGAAGAGCCCGGTGCCGAGCGATGACATCACCATCAGCACCAGTGACATGGGATAACCATACTCCCAGGCGAGCTCCGGCATGCGGCCGAAGTTCATGCCGTAGATACTGGCGATCAGGGTCGGCGGCAGGAAGATTACGGCGGCTACCGAGAAGATCTTGATCACCTTGTTTTGCTCCAGATTGGTTACCCCCATGGAGGCTTCCAGCTGGAAGTTGATCTTGTCAAACAGGAACTGGGTGTGGGGCAAGAGAGACTCCACGTCGTGCAGCATCTCGTCGATCCACTTGTTCTGCTCCAGGCTCATGCGTTGGCGCAGGCTGCGTTTGAGGAAACGCAGGGCGCGGCGGGTATCGTGCAGGGAGAGACGGATCTGACCGTTGGCCTCTTCCTGTGCCAACAGCTCCTTGAGCATGGGGTTGATCTGATCCGGCTCGAAGATCTGATCTGCGGTGTTTTCCAACGTTTTGTAACCATCTTCGATAAGGTCGGAAAGGTACTCTACCTTGAGGTTTTGCACCTCCAGCAGGATATCGAGGGCATCCTCCACTTCAAGCCGATCCTGGCGCATGTAGTGGCGCAGCAGGCGTACCAGCCCGATGTCATCTTCACGAATGCTGATCAGCAGATTGTTGCGCAGGGTAAAGGAGACGTGGACACCCTTGGTGTCACGACCGATCCGCTGGGGAAACAGGGAGTGAATGTGCAGACCATCGGTATCCCAGTAGAAACGGGCGGATGCTTCGATGTCGTCGAGCTCTTCTTTGTCGGGGACCTCTTCCAGGAACAGGCCCGTCAACCATTCTCGCTCTGCCGTGTCCGGCTTGTAGGCATCCAGCCAGACCGTGTTGTCAGGTACTATGTCGTCAGGCCCGAGCGTGACTATGTCCAGCACCTTGTTGTTGAGAATGTAGGCGGTGATCATCTGTCCCCCCTTAAAAAGTCATGGGTAATCAGGGATGGTTGCACAGGTCATGCGGCCTTAGATCGCAGCAGAAGGCGATCCCGTGGATAAGCAGATCGGGCCGATGGAAAACCTGAATGCGGCGAACTATACAGGGGCGGGCCGCGCTTGTCAGTGGCTATTCATCAGGGATTCAGCTTGTTTGTTCAAAAAACCAGCGAGGTCGGATCGCCTGAGCGGCTATGCGGGGTAGAACCCGCCTTTGGCTGGGGGAGGGCTAGCTGGGGCGGCTTGTTGCCGCTGCCCCGCTTCATCACATATTCGGATAATTGGGCCCGGAGCCCCCCTGTGGTGGAGTCCAGATGATATTTTGACTGGGATCTTTAATGTCACAGGTCTTGCAGTGAATACAGTTGGCAGCGTTGATCTGCAGCTTGGCCGCACCTTCCGTTTCCAGTACTTCAAACACCCCTGCCGGGCAGTAGCGTTGGGCGGGTTCGGCCCAAGTGGGCAGATTGACCTCGACCGGAATGCGCTCGTCCTGCAGCTTGAGGTGACAAGGCTGATCCTCGTCGTGACTGGTGTTGGCCAGATACACAGACGAGAGCTTGTCAAAGCTCAGCTTGCCATCGGGTTTGGGATAATGGATGGGCTCGCAGCGACTGGCCACGCGCAGCTGACGATAATCGTGCGCCTTATCGAGCAGCTTGAAGGGCGAGTTTGCGCCAAACAGCCGTTGCTCCAGCCAGTTGAAGGCACCGCCTAACCAGGGACCATAGCGGTGAAGCGCCGCGCCGAAGTTACGCGCCGCCTTGAGTTCGCAGGCCAGCCAGCTCTGGTGCAGTTCGTCGCCATACTGTGCCAGATCTCGGCCCCCCTCATCGCCTCCCCGCAGTGCCATTGCGACGGTTTTTGCCGCCAGCATCCCCGATTTCATGGCGGTGTGGATCCCCTTGATGCGGGAAAAGTCGAGGGTGCCCGCATCACAACCGATCAGCAGGCCGCCGGGAAAATGCATGCGGGGCAGGGCGTGCCAACCCCCCTTGGTGATGGCGCGGGCGCCGTAACTGATGCGCTCCCCCCCTTGCAACACGCCGGCGATAAGCGGGTGATGCTTGAGGCGCTGGAATTCGTCGAACGGGCTGAGCCAGGGGTTCTGGTAGTTAAGATCGACAATCAGCCCGACCGCGACCTGATCCCCCTCCATGTGATAGAGATAGAAGCCACCGTGGCTATTGCCACCCCTCTGCTTGCCAAGGGGCCAGCCACTACCGTGCAGCACCCGTCCTGCTCTGCCCCGACCTGCAGGCAGTTGCCACAGCTCCTTGAAGCCGATGGCGTAGTGTTGGGGTTGGGCTGGGTTTTCCAGATTGAACTCGGCGATCAGCTGCTTGCCGAGATGGCCGCGGGCCCCTTCGGCAAAGAGGGTGTAGCGACCGAGCAGCGCCATGCCGGGCACATGATCAGCTTTTGGGTTCCCAGCCCGATCCAGCCCCAGATCGCCGGTGATGACCCCCTTGACCCGGCCTGCTTCCATGATAAGTTCGCTGGCGGTAAACCCCGGGTATATTTCGACTCCCAGCTGCTCCGCCTGTTGGCCAAGCCAGCGGCAGAGATTGCCAAGACTGACCACATGGCAACCCTGATTGTGCATCCGGGGTGGCACGGCCCAGGCGGGTAGTTGCAGGGAGCGTTGCTCGCTTTGCAGCAGATGCACCTGATCGTCGCTGACCGGTACGCCGAGCGGTGCTTGCTGCCAGCCATCCGGCAGCAGCTCTTGCAAGGCGACGGGATCAAACAGGGCGCCGGAGAGCAGATGGGCGCCAATTTCCGCCCCTTTCTCCAGAAGACAGACCGAGAGAGTGGCATCCTGCTGTTTCAGGGCGATGGCTGCACTGAGCCCCGCCGGACCGCCGCCGACGATGACGACATCAAATTCCATTGCTTCCCGTTCCATCTTGCCTCTGCGCTCTGGTTGGCCTAGGGTAATGCTGGTAGTTTACGTAAACGTAAAGCAGTTGTAAGCAAAACTGGGCAAGAAAAAGCAAAAAATCAGGGAAGAGCGTACTGCAACAAACGCAGAGGCACACTAATGAATTCAATCCAAAGAGACGAGGCATGACCCCATGAAGCTGCTGGTCGCAATCAAACGGGTAGTCGACTACAACGTCAAGATCCGGGTGAAGGGAGACGGCTCCGACGTGGAGCTCGCCAATGTGAAGATGGGGATCAACCCCTTTTGTGAAATTGCGGTGGAGGAGGGGGTCAGGCTGCGGGAAGCCGGGGTTGCCAGCGAACTGGTGGTGGTGACCTTCGGCCCTGACGCTGCCGCCGAGCAACTGCGCCATGGGCTGGCGTTGGGGGCGGATCGGGCGCTGCATTATGTCACCGATGAGACGCTCACCCCGCTGACGGTTGCCCGCGCCTTGCACAAGGTGTGTGAGCAGGAGCAGCCGGATCTGGTGCTGCTCGGCAAGCAGTCCATCGATTCAGACAACAATCAGGTGGCCCAGATGCTGGCTGCCCTCAATGATTGGCCGCTGGCGACCTGCGCGTCAGCCCTCAAGGTGGAAGCGGGAGAGCTGCTGGTGACTCGCGAAATCGACGGTGGCCTCGAGACCCTCGGCATGCCGTTGCCTGCGGTGGTGAGCGCCGATCTGCGTTTGAATGAACCGCGCTTTGCCTCGCTGCCCAACATCATGAAGGCCAAGCGTAAGCCGCTTGATAGTGCTCCATTCTCGATACTCGCTGTTGAGGTGGCCAACCAGACCCGTTTGCTCGAGGTGATGGCGCCGCCAGCCCGCAGCGCCGGGATCAAGGTGGGCTCGGTGGACGAGCTGGTGGACAAACTCAAACACGAAGCGAAGGTGCTGCCATGAGCGTGCTGATCATTGCCGAACATCATCAGGGTCATCTGGCCGACAACGTGGCACAACTGGTCACCGCCGCCGCTTCCATCGGCGGTCAGGTTAACCTGCTGTTGCTCGGGCAGGGGCTGACCGAGGCGGGTGAACAGGCGGCTGCCATTGGCGGTGTCGACAAGGTGTTGCTTGCCGAACATCCCCGCTTGGCCGACGGGCTGCTGGATGGGGTCGACAAGCTGCTGGCCAGCTGGTGCGAAGGTTACAGCCACTGCCTGATGGCGGCGAGCACCATGGGCAAGGCGCTGCTGCCACAGGTAGCGGCTCGGCTCGGGGTGGAGATGCTCTCCGAGGTGACGGCTATCGAGAGCAGCGACATCTTCCTGCGCCCCATCTATGCGGGCAATGCCATTGCCAGAGTGGCAAGCTCGGCACCCATCAAAGTGATGACGGTACGGGCCACCGCGTTTGCCAAGGCGGCGACAGGCGGGCAGGCTCTCATCGAACGCTTGGCCGTGCCCGAATTCGCTGGTCGTACCCGACTGGTGGAGCGCCGCGCGGTGCGCTCCAGCAGGCCCGAACTGACCGCCGCCCGGGTGGTGGTCTCTGGTGGGCGAGCGCTGGGCTCCAAGGCGCAATTTGCCCTGATTGAGGCGCTGGCCGACAAGCTGGGTGGGGCGGTGGGGGCATCGCGAGCCGCCGTTGATGCGGGATATGTCGCCAACGATCTGCAAGTGGGGCAGACCGGCAAGGTGGTGGCGCCCGAGCTCTATATCGCGGTCGGTATTTCGGGTGCCATCCAGCATCTGGCGGGGATGAAGGAGTCGAAGGTGATTGTGGCCATCAACAAGGACAGCGAAGCCCCCATCTTTCAGGTAGCGGACTACGGGCTGGTGGGGGATCTCTTCACCCTGCTGCCGGAGCTCACCGCCAAACTGTAAATTTGTCAGAAATGGCTGAGCTGTGGTCGTTTATGCGCGCTGCCCGCCATTTCTGTGCATGTTCCCTGCAAGCCCTGACCCGTTCAGGGCTTTTTCTGCTGCAAGGGGTATGCAGAGTGACGGTAAAAGGTTGAGCCAGCTCCCAAAAAGCCTTTGATCCGCTGGCTGCTCTTGTGTAAAACCTGACAAGTCATCGATTACTCTCATCCACTCACGGAAAGCGTCATGAGCAAACAGATTTACAACTTCTGCGCCGGCCCCGCCATGCTGCCGGTTGAAGTCATGGAGCGCGCCCAGCGCGAATTTTGTAATTTTCAGGGGCTGGGAGCCTCGGTCATGGAGCTTTCCCATCGCGGCAAGCCCTACATGGCGGTGGCCGAGAAGGCCGAAGCGGATCTGCGCGAGTTGTTGGCGGTGCCGGACAACTACAAGGTGCTCTTCATGCACGGTGGCGGCCGCGGTCAGTTTTCCGCCGTGCCCATGAACCTGCTGGGCGGGGCCAACAAGAAAGCGGACTTTCTGCTGACCGGTGTCTGGTCCCAGAGCGCGGTGGATGAAGCCAAAAAGTATGGCGATATCCAGACCTTCCAGGGTGTTGCCAAGAACGAGCAGGGGATCTCCCACCTGCTGCCGACGCCGGCGTTTCGCGCCGATGCGGCCTATGTTCACTACTGCCCGAACGAAACCATTGACGGCATCGAGATGTTCGACATCCCGGCCACCGGCGAGGTGCCGCTGGTGGCGGATCTCTCCTCCACCATTCTTTCCCGTCCTATCGACGTGAGCCGCTTTGGCATTATCTATGCCGGTGCCCAGAAGAATATCGGGCCATCCGGGCTTGCCATCGCCATCGTGCGCGATGATCTGCTGGATCAGGCCAGAGCCGATGTGCCCTCGATTTTCGACTACAAGCTCACTGCCAAGAACGACTCCATGTTCAACACGCCGCCCACCTACGCCTGGTATCTGGCCGGTCTGGTGTTCGAGTGGCTTAAAGAACAGGGTGGCCTCGAAGCGATGGAAGTGCGCAACAAGGAGAAGGCCGACTTCCTCTATGACTATCTCGATCAGTCGACCTTCTACGGCAATCAGGTGGATGTCAGCTGCCGTTCACGGATGAACATCCCGTTCCAGCTGAAAAATGCCGAGCTGGACAAGCAGTTCCTGGCAGAATCGGAAGCTGCCGGCCTGCTGGCCCTCAAAGGGCACCGCATCGTCGGTGGCATGCGCGCCAGCATCTACAACGCCATGCCGCTGGAGGGAGTGAAGGCCCTGGTGAGCTTTATGGATGGCTTTGCCAAGCGCCACGGCTGAAAAGAAAGTACATACGTGCTTGCTGGCGGCCTCTCGTGACAACCCGTGAGCCGCTTCCAGCTATTGCAGTGATTCAAGACGCCGGGGATACCCCGGCGTCTTTTTTTCAACAGAACCAGCGCGCTGGCGTTTGCCGTGTGATTTCCGCTGAAAGTGCCCTTGCCGAGCGGGACGCAGGCTGTTAACGTCCGGACAGGCGTTTATTTTTGAGATAGCACAGGAAGTCTATGAATTCGTTGCGTTTGGAACCCATTTCTCGTGTGGCCGGTGAGGTCAATCTGCCCGGCTCCAAGAGTGTCTCTAACCGTGCGCTGCTGCTGGCGGCGCTGGCTCGTGGCACCACCCGTCTGACCAACCTGCTCGACAGCGATGACATTCGTCATATGCTGGCTGCGCTGACCCAGCTCGGGGTCAAGTACAAGCTCTCCGCCGACAAGACCGAGTGTACCGTGCAGGGTCTGGGTCGCAGTTTTGCGGTGAAAGAGCCGGTCAATCTGTTCCTCGGCAACGCCGGTACTGCCATGCGACCGCTGTGCGCCGCGCTATGCCTCGGTTCCGGTGAATATACCTTGGGTGGCGAGCCGCGTATGGAAGAGCGTCCCATCGGCCATCTGGTGGATGCCCTGCGTGAAGCGGGTGCCCATATCCAGTACCTGAAACACGATGGTTATCCGCCGCTGGTGGTGGACGCCAAGGGGCTGTGGGGCGGCGATGTGCACGTCGATGGCTCCGTCTCCAGCCAGTTTCTGACCGCGTTTTTGATGGCGGCGCCGATGGCGGCCGGTGATACCCGGATCCACATCAAGGGAGAGCTGGTCTCCAAGCCATATATCGATATCACCCTGCACATCATGAAGCAGTTCGGGGTGGTCATCGAGCACGACAACTACAAGCTGTTCTACATCAAGGGCAACCAGACCTACATTAGTCCGGGTGACTTTCTGGTGGAAGGAGATGCCTCCAGCGCTTCTTACTTCCTCGCAGCGGGCGCCATCAAGGGCAAGGTGCGGGTCACCGGTATCGGCAAGCACAGCATTCAGGGTGATATCCACTTCGCCGACGTGCTGGAGAAGATGGGCGCGCGCATCACCTGGGGCGATAATTTTATCGAGGCGGAGCAGGCACCGCTGCACGGAGTGGATATGGACATGAACCATATTCCCGATGCGGCCATGACCATCGCCGTTGCCGCACTGTTTGCCGAGGGGCCGACCTCCATTCGCAATATCTACAACTGGCGGGTGAAAGAGACCGATCGTCTGCACGCCATGGCGACCGAGCTGCGCAAGCTTGGCGTTGAAGTGGAGGAGGGGCATGACTTCATCACCGTGACCCCGCCGACCCAGCTCAAACATGCCGAGATCGACACCTACAACGATCACCGTATCGCCATGTGCTTCTCGCTGGTGGCGTTGTCGGATACTCCGGTCACCATCAATGATCCCAAGTGCACCTCGAAGACCTTCCCGGATTACTTCGACAAGCTGGCCAGTATCAGCTCGCGTGGCTGATCACTGACAAACCCGTCATCATCGACGCTTCGGGCCCGCGCTGAGCGGGCCTTCTTGCCTTCCTCACCAGCATCGTCATTTCGCCTAGCATCATTTCAATAACTTGCAAGATTGCCATGCAAAATAGTTTGGTGATTGCTGTAATTTCCTATTTACACATGCCCTGTCGCGGGCTATGTTGAGATTTCCTAATCGCAGTCATCTAGCAGGAAGCCTTGTCATGCAGCATCAAACCGACGACGTTCGTATCAGTGAAATCAAAGAGTTATTACCCCCGGTTGCGGTGCTTGAGAAGTTTCCGGCTACCGAGGTGGCCTCGTCCACCGTTTTTGAATCCCGTCAGGCCATTCACAATATCCTGGCTGGCGAAGATGATCGTCTGCTGGTGGTGATTGGTCCTTGCTCCATCCATGATCCGGTTGCCGCGCTGGAGTACGGCAAGCGCCTCAAGGCGTTGCGCGACGAGCTGAAAGGTCAGCTGGAGATCGTGATGCGGGTCTACTTCGAAAAACCGCGCACCACAGTGGGCTGGAAGGGGCTGATCAACGATCCGTACCTCGACAATAGCTGCAAGATCAACGATGGTCTGCGCATTGGTCGCAAGCTGTTGCTGGATCTCAACGACATGGGGCTGCCAACTGCCTCCGAGTTCCTCGACATGATCACCCCGCAATATGTGGCGGATCTGATGAGCTGGGGCGCGATCGGTGCCCGTACCACTGAATCCCAAGTACACCGCGAGCTGGCCTCCGGCCTCTCCTGTCCGGTGGGCTTCAAGAACGGCACTGACGGCACCATCAAGGTTGCCATCGATGCCATTGGCGCTGCCAGTGCGCCGCACCACTTCCTGTCGGTCACCAAATACGGTCACTCCGCCATCGTGGCGACCCGCGGCAACCCGGACTGTCACATCATTCTGCGTGGTGGTCGTGAGCCGAACTACAGCGCGGCCCATGTCAGCGAAGTTGTGAAGGGGTTGGAGAAAGCCGGTCTGCCCCAGAAGGTGATGATCGACTTTAGTCATGCCAACAGTAGCAAGCAGTTCAAGAACCAGATGGTGGTGGCCGAAGATGTAGCCGGTCAGCTGCGTGCCGGCAGCAAGGCGGTGTTTGGTGTGATGGTGGAGAGCCATCTGGTAGAAGGCCGTCAGGATCTGGTGGAAGGGCGTGAACTCACCGTCGGTCAGAGCATCACCGATGCCTGCATCGGTTGGGCCGATACCGAAGTGCTGCTGCGCAACCTGGCGGATGCCGTTGCAACCCGCAACGCCCGCTAAAGACGGGATTTTGCAGTCGCAGTGACAAAGAGAAAGTAATAACCAGAGGCCGCTATTGCGGCCTCATCTATTCGTGTTGCAGGGCTTAAGGCTCAGGGTTGGGCATCGGGCCGGAAGCTGGCGCGGATCTGCGGAACCAGGCTCGAGGGGTCGAACCCCTTCTCTTCTCCCAGCACCGGATGGAGCAGAGGCTTGTCCTCGATGGGGGTGATATCCCCCGCCAGCAGCTGGCGGGTGGCCTGACCCATCTGGTAGAGCTGGCGCACCGGAGCAAATTGTTCCCCGAGGATAAGAGGATCATCGCTGCGGGCAAAGGCCATCATGGGGATCTGGTAGGTGGCATCGCGCGCCGGTTTGTCGCCGTGAATACCCTTGCCGGCGGACATCAAAAACGGCTGGTGATCGCCAAAGGCCACCACCAGATAGCGCTTGCCCGACTGGTCGAGGGTCTTGAGCAGACGCTCAAGCGAGGCCATGGCATCCACCACCCCGGTGTAGTAGGTGTTGAGCAACTGGGTGTCGCTCTCGCTCTGGTTCGGGCAGGCGCCGCTGCGCTCCTGCCCCTGATAGCGGGGGCCATCGAAGGGGCCGTGCCCCTGCATGGTGACCGCATAGGCAAACAGCGGCTTATCATCCTGTTCGCTGCGCTTGAGCAGGTGGTCGATCAGCGCATCATCTGAGATATAGAGCCCCTTGTACTCAAGGGTGGTAAAACGGGTATCGAACCAACGCTCCTCATAGCCGAGCGCCGGGATTGCCTTGGCGCGGCCCCAGAATTTTTCTACGTAGGGGTGGGCGAACAGCGTCTTATAGCCGCTCTGTCTGGCGCTCTGGGCCAGCCCCGGCACCTGCTCCGAGAGGTAGTAGTAGGGCACCACCCCCTGCTTGAGCAAGCCCACCGGCAGGCCGGTATTCATCTCGAACTCCGCCAGCACCGTCATGCCGCCAGTGGTGGGGGAGTGGATGGTCTTTTGCCACTGCTGCACGCTGGCGGGCAGGGATAGGGTGGGGGCCGGGGCGCAGATACGCCCCTTCCAGTCGAGCCAGAGCGACTCATATTGCAGCACGATCACCAGATCCCAGCGCGGCGCAATGCCTTGGGGCGGATGGCTCAACTGCGGGGTCAGCTCGTTGATCTGCAAGGGGTAGCGAAACACGCTGCCGCTTTGCAGCATCTCGTCCACCAGATTGAACAGATAGAGGCCGGGGCCGGAGCGGATGATGTCCCTGTGGTAGTTGACTGCGCGATCCACGTAACGAATGTTGGCCCCCAGCAACTTGTTGCCGGTCTGGGTGGCAAAGACACAGAGGGCAAAGAAGGCGACGGTGGCGGCTGCGGTGCGCAGCACCCAGCGTGACAGGGCAAAGCGCCAGCAGAGAAACAGTGCCAGCAAAAGGGTGAAGATGGGTAGGATGGGGTGCTGATCGAGGAGAATCCGCAGCAGCGCCAGCAGGTTGCCAAAATCATCACCCCCGAGTGGCACCCCGTAGATGGCGATCTTCATAAAGTTGGCCAGCAGGCCTATTCCCGAAAGTGCGGTAAAGACCAGCCCCATATAGAGGTTGAAGCCCGCGAGCGCGCAGAGGCTCCAGCCCAGCACCATGCTGCCCCAGGCCAGATAGTAGTGTTCCGGCCGAAAGCCTGACCAGAGCAGAAACTCCCCCAGCTTGAACACCACGAAGCCGTGCAGCAGCACGAAGGTGAGGTTGCCGAGCAGCAGGCTGCCGATGATCCGCCAGCGCAGGCTGCGGCGCAGCGTTGGCAGCACCGTTTTGAGCACGGCGGCGCTCAGAACCAGTACCAGAGTAAGGCTCACCATCAGATAGGTGAGGTTGAAGCCCTGCTCCGGCAGGGTTTGCAGGATCTGGCTGAAATCGCCGCTCTCGGGGCGATCTTTGAGCAGCAGACCGATGCGCAGCTGATAGCGGCTGGCCAGTGCATCGTCCGGGGCGCGCAAGGTGCTGTTGAGATCCAGCGAGCAGCGGTTATTGCGGCACACCTGACGCTTATCCACCGCCTGACTGAGCTGGTCGATCCGCTCCCCCTTGTCGTTGAGCAGCTCCACTCGCACCTTGTCCCCCGCTTGCAGCGGCCCCCGCAACAGCCACTGGCTGCGCACCACCAGATAGAGGCCGCGGCTGTCGCTTTTATAGAGCAGGGCGTGGCGGGTGAGGGTGGCCAGCGGATTGTCGGCGGGGCCCAGCACCAGCGGTTGGGCACGGCCCAGCCAGCTGCCGGGATTGATCAGCGGTAATAACAGCGTCAGCAGCAGCAATCCGCCCAGCAGGGCCAGTAGCCCGGAGGACAGACTCAGGGCACGGGGGCGGCCTGAGGAGGGGCGATTCATATAAGCTCATCCTTTGAGCGAGTAAGGGAGAGATCGTTCATCCGTATAGAGTTTGACCCGATGGTGCGGGCCTTGTTCCAACTTGTCAATTTAATGACCACTTAATGAATATTTGGTTACAGCTCAACCTTGCAAATTGTGATCCCGATCGAGGGGTTGTTCGGAATATGTGATGAAAGCGTCATCATGGGGTTTTGCCACTGGCTTGGGAGGGGTGTGCTGTTTAGGCTCTCAATAGCGACAGGAGGTACATGTATGAATCCTAAGGTGATGGCGCGTCAGGCCAGATTACTGCGCATGCTGGAGAGCAAGGAAGAGATCCGGATCGGACGCGAGCGCGACTGTCCGCTGCCACTGGCCCAGCTGACCAAACTAAAGGATACTCATCCCGCGGTGGTCAAGGTCTATCGCCACGGTCTTACCGCCGAGGTGTTTCACCTCAAGGTAGAGGGGCATCACTGGTGCCTCAAGCGGCGGCGTCAGGATTCGCTGGTAGCCAACCTTGATGGCAAGACCGCTTTCCTCACCGAGCTGGAACGGCGGCGTGAAATCGAGGCGCTGCGCGAGCTGCATCCCACCATCCTCTCCCATGTGGTCTGCACCAGCTTTGGCTCGGCGCGGGCTGGAGTGCTGGTTTCCCCCTGGTTGCGGGGTGTGCCGGTCCATCAGCTCAACGAGCGCAATCTGGCCCAGATGCTGGAGGTGCAGGGTGAGCTGGCCCGCTGGGGCTGGTTTGACTGGGACCCGAGCCCTGGCAACCTGCTCGATGATGGCGAGCAGATCTGCGTGTTCGACTTTGGCTATATGTGGACCTTTGACCCCCGCTTTGAATACAACTCCAATGGTCTGGTCGACTCGCAGTTCCATGTGCCGGAGCGGCTGGAGACCCGCACTCTCTCGGGGCTCTGGCTCGATGAGGCCGATCCCTTGCCGCAATTTCGCTATTGGCGCGAGCTTTGTCTGAAATGGGTCAAACGGGAGATCCATCACCTGATCCGCGAAGGGGCAAGTGCCCCTGTGCTGGCCCGCTTGCAAGCCCTGCAGGGGGAGTGGAGCACCGCGCTGGCGAGTGACGAGGCGCTGGCCGCCAACTGGTGGCGGGACATGTATCGCAGCCACCAGCTCGATGTGGCCGATGATCTGAGCGGCCAGAGCTGCGGCCCGCTGACCCTGCGTCGTCTTGACTGGCTGGAGCAGGCGGTAACGGATCACTATCCGCTGCTGGTGGACAATCTCTCATCTCAACAGACGGAGCTTGGCCAGACCGGGCTGCTGGCCCGCTTGCAGCAGCTGCGCCGCGAAGCCGTGGCCTGCCAGTTGCCCGCCACCAGCTTTGCCTGAGCCAATACGTCAGTGATACATAAATAAACAGGGCGCCTTGTCGGCGCCCTGTTGCATGGTAGGAACCGCATCGCGGTGAGGGTCAGTCCAGCAACTCCTGATGGAGGCGGTTGACGATATTGCCCGCCTCACTCTCCTTGACCAGGAAGCAGAGGTTATGGGCGCTGGCGCCGTAGCAGATCATCCGGATGTTGTGCTCGCGCAGGGCGTCAAAGACCTGACTGCCCACCCCGTTCACTTCGCTCATCCGGTTGCCGATCAGCGCCACCAGTGCCAGACCGGTTTCCACCTCCACCTTGCAGAGTTGCCCCAGCTCGGCCAGTACCTTGTCGCTCAGGATCGGCTCGCCGTTGCTCTGGCTGCCGGTGTGATCCAGCGTCAATGACACGCTCACTTCCGAGGTAGTGATGAGATCCACCGAGATGCGGTGACGGGCCAGAATGCCGAACACTTCGGCCAGAAAGCCGTAGGCGTGGAACATATTGAGGCTGTGCAGGGTCACCAGCACCTGCTGGCGGCGCAGGGCGACGGCGCGAAACAGCGGGCTTGAATCTGTGCTGGCACGGATCCAGGTACCACTGGCGGCAGGATCCTTGGCGGAGCCGACAAACACCGGAATATTCTGGCGCACCGCCGGTTGCAGGGTGGCAGGGTGCAGCACTTTGGCGCCGAAGGTGGCCATCTCGGCCGCTTCGACAAAGCTGATTTCGGGAATGGGGCGGGCGCGGGTGACGAGGCGCGGATCCGTGGTGTAGATGCCGGGCACATCGGTCCAGATCTCGATACTGGCGGCATCGAGCGCTTCGGCGAGCAGGGCGGCGCTGTAGTCGGAGCCGCCACGACCCAGCGTGGTGGTGCGGCCATCGCCATCGGCACCGATAAAGCCCTGGGTGATGATGAGGCTGTCGCCCAGCTGCGGGCCCAGCGTCTGCTGGCAGAGGGTACGGGTGGTGGCCAGATCGACGGTGGCCTTGCCAAAGCGGCTGTCGGTGCGCATCAGCTGGCGCACATCCTGCCAGTGGGCCTTGACGCCGCGCTGGCGCAGCAGTTCGGTAAAGAGACGGGTAGACATCAGCTCGCCACAGGCGATGAGGCGATCAGCCAGTTCGGCATCGGTCTGCTGGCTGGCCTGCTGCGACATGGTGCGGATCTCGCCGAGTTGATCGTGGATCAGCGCCGTCACTTCGGCGGGGTGGCCAAGGTCGGCCAGAATTGCCTGTTGAATGTCGGACAGCTTGGCCAGCTGCTCGTCGCGGCCCGCTTCGTCCAGCTCACCTTGTGCCAGAGCGACCAGCAGGTTGGTGACACCGGCGCTGGCGCTCAGTACCACCACCCGCGTGGCGGGATTGGCCAGCACGATATCGGCGCAGTGATTCATGGCCGGGAAGTTGGCGACACTGGTTCCGCCAAACTTGGCGACATTGATCGGGCTCATTGCTTACTCCTGTCTTATTTTAAGATTCCGGTTCCATCGGGCAAAAAAGAGAGGAGGAGGCTGAAAATGGCAGGAATGAACGAAGCTATCCCGGCCAGAAGCACTCCACCTGCAGAGCCCATCCCGTACCGCCCCTGACAGGGCGCGGTGGGGGATGATCACTACCGATGACAACCCGGGGGATTCAGCCCCCGCAGCCGACGTTGAGGTTACCAGTCTCCTCACTCGTCTCGGCGCTGCTCCCCCTGACCCAAGTTCACCGGACGCTGGCGTCCTCCCTTGGGCTGCCTGGGCAGCGCTCCTCTTCTGGCTCCACCAGGGTGGTGGAGTGCATTTAGAAATACCCTGCGTTGGATTGCACTGTCAATCGAGTTTGTGAAAAAGTTCAAATTGTCAGCTAACTCAACGCAGGATCAATGACTTAGGCAATGGTCTTTGACAAAACCTTGGAACGGCGCTGCCAGTTGTAGAGACGCTGGCGCGCCACCGGCAGATCTTCCACTTCCAGCGGATCAAAGCCCCGCTCCCGGAACCAGTGGATGGAGCGGGTGGTAAGCACGAACAGGCGGCGGATGCCGAGCCGCTTGGCCCGCTCGGCCACCTTGGCCACTAACTGATCCCCCCGGTTGGAGTTGCGGTAGTCGGGGTGTATGGCGACGCAGGCCATCTCCGCCATCGCCTCTTCCATAAAGCAGTAGAGGGCCGCGCAGCCGATGATGAGGCCATCGCGCTCAATGATGGTGAACTTGTCGATCTCCATCTCCAGCTGCTCGCGGGAGCGGCGCACCAGAATCCCTTCCTCCTCCAGCGGGCGGATCAGATCCAGAATGCCGCCGATATCCTCGATGGTGGCGGCGCGGGCCTGTTCGGCGCTTTCCCGAACTATCTGGGTGCCGAGGCCGTCACGGCTGAACAGCTCCTGCAGCATGGCGCCATCATCCTGATAGCTCACCAGATGGGAGCGGGGCACCCCGCCGCGGCAGGAGGCAATGGCCGCGCGCAGATAGCGTGCTGTGCCGGACATCTCTTCCCCTGCCTGCTCCAGCTCCACCAGCAGCTCTTCGGCCTGCTCGGGGAAGAGCTCGGAGATGGCTTCGCCGCGCCTGTCCATCACCCCCTGGGTGCTGCTAAAGCAGATGAGCTTGTCTGCCTTGAGATCGACCGCCACCCGGCGGGCCACCTCTTCGGAGCTCAGGTTAAAGCTCTCGCCGGTGACCGAGCAGCCGATGGGGGAGATGAGCACCAGACTCTTCTGATCGAGCTGGCGGGTGATCCCCTCCACGTCGATGCGGCGCACCCGGCCGCTGTGGCAAAAGTCGATGCCATCATCCACCCCCAGTGGCTGGGCAGTGACGAAGTTGCCGCTCACCACACTGATCCGCGCCCCCTGCATGGGGGTGTTCGCGAGCCCCATGGAGAGCTGGGCGGTGATGTCATATTGCAGGCCGCCACACACCTGTTTGATGATGGTGAAACTCTCGTCATCGGTGACCCGGATCCGCTTGTGATACTGGGCCTCGATACCGGCGCGGGCCAGCGCCTCATCGTTTTGCGGACGTGAACCAAACACCAGCACCAGGCGTATGCCCAGTGTCTGCAGCAGGGCGATATCGCTGACGATATTGGCGAAGTTGGGGTGGCAGATGGCTTCTCCCCCCATCATCAGCACAAAGGTGGCACCCCGATGCACATTGACATAGGGGGTGGATTGCCGGAAGGCATTGACCAGACTGGGTTCGCGTTCACGCACTTGATATTTCTTCCATAAAAAAACAGCGATTGGCTCAATATATGAAAATTAATTCACAAATCAAGACTAAATATTGATTTTGGCCGTTTCTGGTCTCTACGAGGGGCGGCTTGGCCGTGCAGATCGGGAAAGGATGGTTGGAAGCGCAGATGGCTGTTGGGGCGAGCGGGGAGGGGCCCGCCGGTTGATCCAGCGCGATAAACTGCTATCTTCGATGCTCCTTTTCGTCAGCTGTGTGATTTCACAGGGTTTTATACAAGGACAGAATTCATGGAACAGATTATTTCACCGGCAGATGCCCTGCCGGGACGACGCGAAGCGATGGTGATTGGTCAGCAGCATGCGGTGAATGGCAACCCGACCCAGGGTCCCTGGCCCGAGAACATGGAGATCGCCTGGTTTGGTATGGGCTGTTTCTGGGGCGTGGAGCGCCTGTTCTGGCAGCAGCCGGGCGTCTATTCCACCGCGGCCGGTTATCAGGGCGGTGTGACCCAGAACCCCACCTACAAAGAGGTGTGCAGCGGCCTGACCGGTCATGCCGAGACGGTGCAGGTGGTGTTTGATCCGGCGGTGATCAGCTACGGCGATCTGCTCAGACTGTTCTGGGAGCAGCACGATCCGGCGCAGGGGATGCGTCAGGGCGGGGACATTGGTACCCAGTATCGCTCGGTGATCTTCTATGGCGATGAGAGCCAGCAGATCATTGCCCAGCAGAGCATGGCGGCCTATCAGCAGGCGATGGCGGCAAGCGGCGACAGTCGTGCCATTACCACCCGCATTCTGCCGCTGGCGCCCTTCTACTACGCCGAGGATTACCATCAGCAATATCTGGAGAAAAATCCGGATGGCTACTGCGGATTGGGTGGCATTGGAGTCTGTTTGCCGCCAAGCCTGAACCGCTGAACAGGTTTGTAGTCGATTTCTTAATAAAAGTGAAAATAAATGGTCGGAGGAGGGAACTTATTGCGACCAGTCGGGACTAACTAGGTAGCGTCCAGGGATCGGATGCAAAGTCCAGACACATTTCTTGCCTTGATAACCGCCTGATGAATGAACGCACTGGCGGGTTGAAAATGATAGCAAGCAGGGCTGCCCACCAAGGCGGCCCTTTTCATATCTGCTTGTTTTCGCTCGGGAGGGGCGATCGGTCAGGCGATCGCGCTGTCGAACAGGTTCTTGATGAGATCGATAAATTCGATGAGGAAGGTTTTTTGTTCCGGGGTCGGGGCGCGCAGCCAGACAGCAGAGAGCACCTCTTCCAGATCGGCGACCACGGCGTCGGCCTCCTGCATGATGGCGAAACGCACCTTGGGATCGAGCTGGGGGTTTTGTTCGCAAATGGCCATCAGGTTGCTGGCAACACGGCCACTGACCAGGTCTTCGATGGTCTCTTCACCATCGCTCTGCTGTTGGGATTCAAACAATCCCAAACTCTCCACCAGATACTCGATCAGCGAGATATAGCCTTCACTTTCTACCACCATGGTTGCTGCCTCAATACAGTAACAATACGAAAATTGAGCGTATTTTAGTGGCTTGCTCTAGCTTGGCAAGCTGCAGTGCAGGCGATGGCGAGTAAAACTGACTCCGCCCCGCTCCACGCACTCCAGCCCGGTCAACGTAAAGCCATGTCGTAAAAATAGCTCATAACTGAAGGCGCTGGCCTCGGTGGTGATGAGCGTCAGACCGAGCCCTCTGGCTCCCGCGAGCGCCGTGGTGAGTAACAGATTGCCCAGTCCCTGGCGCTGATGGTCGGCGCTCACATAGAGCAGACTGAGGTGGCCATCGGAGCTCAGAGTGACAAAACCGAGGGGCACATTTGCCTGCTCTGCCACCCAGCCGTGGTGTTCACGCAGCTGGCCGACAAAGCCCGGATGCTGTGAACCGAGGGCCCACTGCTCCACCTGTTCTGCGCTGTAGTGCTCGGGGCCGCTGCGTCGCACCGCCTGCTCAAACAGGGTCACGAGGGCGGGGATATGTGTCTCGTCAAGGGGGATAATACGCAGTGCTGGCGTCATAAGGTTGGGTCGTCAGTGGGGGAGAGGGTGCGCGGCGCCTGTGGCCGTTTGGCTTTGGGCAAACCCGCGACAACCCGCTCATAGGAGTGGAGCACCCAGCCTTGCCAGAGATCATCCGGCAAGGTGCTGTTCAGGGTCACTGTGTTCCAGTGTTGTTTGTTCATATGCCAGCCCGGTTTGACCTCGGGGTGGATCTCGCGCAGCAGCAACGCCAGCTCGGGCTCGCACTTGAGGTTGATGGTAAGCGGCTCGGCCTGCCAATCCACCAGCGCGAACATCTTGCCCGCGATGCGGTAGACCAGGATCTCCGGGCCAAACGGTGTATCTTCGGTGGTGCCCGGCAGGGAGAGCAGAAAGTGGCGCAAACGGGTCAAATCCATGGTGGGTTCTCGCGCAAGGGGTGATCCGGGTCATGTCAGGCGCATATCTATCGGCGGGCCTGTTCTGTTAATATGCGCCAGCCGAGTATACCCCCCATCACCAAGGGAGCCTATTGGATGTTGTATCACAAGACTTTCGAACTGGGTCCCGAGCGGGATTGGGTGGTGTTTGTCCACGGCGCCGGTGGCAGCTCCTCCATCTGGTTCAAGCAGCTGCGCGCCTATCGCGAGCACTTCAATGTGCTGCTGCTGGACTTGCGCGGCCACGGCCAGTCCCACCAGCTGCAACAGGTGGTCAAGGGCCACTACAGCTTTCGGGAAGTGACCGAAGATATCGTTCGGCTGCTCGATCATCTCGATATCCGCCGCGCCCACTTTGTCGGCATCTCCCTTGGTACCATCCTGATTCGCCATCTGGCCGAGCTCTGCCCGGAGCGGGTCAAGAGCATGGTACTGGGGGGCGCCATCCTGCGGCTCGATATCCGATCGCGGGTGCTGGTGCAGCTGGGCCGACTCGGCCAGCACTTCCTGCCCTATATGTGGCTCTACCGGCTGTTTGCCTTCATCATCATGCCGCGCCAGCACCATCAGGAGTCGCGCAACCTCTTTGTGCGCGAGGCCCGCAAGCTCTGCCAGAAAGAGTTCAAGCGCTGGTTCCGCCTCGCCACCGAGGTCAACCCGCTGATGCGCTATTTTCGCGAACGCTCCCTGCCCATTCCCACCCTCTATGTGATGGGGGAGGAGGATCATATGTTTCTGGCACCGGTGCGCGAACAGGTGGCCATCGATGCCAGCTCCTCGTTGGCGGTGATCCAGCGGTGCGGCCATGTCTGCAATGTGGAGCAGCCGGAACAGTTTAATCGTCGTACGCTGGTATTTATTCAATCGCTGGGGTGCGGACGGAAATAAGGATTCGTTACGCTGTGCATTCAGGTCATGCTACAGCGGCATTGCAAGCAGGCCGTGAGCAAAGCGCTGCCAACGTGCAATAGATGTCGCTGTCTTGGCGATCGTATAAGCCGCATACTTTCAAGCTACAAGGGGTGATCTGCCCCTCTGATTCTTTATAATGCCCCCCTTTAAAATCGCCGGACCCGGGTTCGGCGCGCGCTGATGGCTGGCTACGTCATCAGGCAGATCATCAGGATTGAGAAACGGTTATGCATACTCTGGAACAGCTGCGCGCGGGTGAATTGTGCGGTGCCCGCCATTTGAAGCTCTCTGAAAACCTTGCGGTTTTCCCCTCCGAGATTTTGAGCCTGAAAGAGACGCTGGAGGTGCTGGATCTCACCGGCAACCAGCTAAGCGCGCTCCCCGACGAGCTGGCCGGGTTTGGCAAACTGCGCATTATCTTCTGCTCCGAGAACCGCTTTACCGAGCTGCCCGAGGTGCTGGGACGCTGCCCGGCGCTGACCATGGTGGGCTTTAAGGATAACCAGATTGCCACCGTGTCGGCCAAGGCGCTGCCCGCCGGTTTGCGCTGGCTGATCCTGACCGATAACGCAATTGAACAGTTGCCCGATGAGTTGGGCCAGTGCGACGCCCTGCAAAAGCTGATGCTGGCGGGCAACCGCCTGCGCGAGTTGCCGGCAAGTCTTGCCAACTGCCGCAATCTGGAGCTGCTGCGCATCGCCGCCAACCGCATCGAACGCTTCCCCGAGTGGCTGCTCTCGCTGCCGCGCCTTGCATGGCTCGCCTACTCCGGCAACCCCTTTAGCGAAGGGGCGGAGGCGCGGGCCATCGATGATGCCCATGTCGCTCCCCTTGCCTGGGATACGCTGGCGCTGGGCGAGCTGCTGGGGCAGGGAGCATCCGGCGTTATCCATCGCGCCACCCTTGTGGGTAATCCTGCTGATGAAGTGACTCAGGCGAGCGGCGGAGCCGATGCCAGTCAGGTGGCGGTCAAGCTGTTCAAGGGGGCGGTGACCAGCGACGGGTTGCCCCGCTGCGAGATGGCGGCATCGCTGGCGGCGGGCACTCATCCCAACCTTATCAAGGTGATAGGCAAGGTGGCTGATCACCCCTCCGGTATTCCGGCGCTGGTGATGGAGCTGATCGACCCGGCCTTTGTCAATCTGGCCGGGCCGCCGAGCCTGGACTCCTGCACCCGGGATGTCTATCCAGAGGGGCTGCATCTGAGTGTGCCGGATGCGCTGGCGATGGCCCACGGCATCGCCTCGGTGGAGGGCCATCTGCATCGCGCGGGCATCATGCACGGGGATCTCTACGGCCACAATATTCTGTTTGCCCGCGGTTCTGACGCGCCGGCTCGCGCCCTGCTGGGGGATTTTGGCGCCGCTTCCTTATATGACCGCTGCGACCGCGAGCGGGCCATGGGCCTTGAGCGACTGGAAGTGCGCGCCTTTGGTTGCCTGCTGGAGGAGCTGCTGGCCCATTGCGATACGCAAGACTCACTGCTTGATGGGTTGCATCAGCTCAAAGCGGCCTGCCTCTCGGAACTCCCCGCCGAACGCCCCGATTTTGCTTATATCGAGCGTCAGCTGGCGGCCGCTCGCGCCACGCTGTCGTGATCTAATTGACGTTGGCAGGCACGTTATAAACGCAGCCAATAGCGCTCATTGCGACAGCGAGGCGCACGGCAAGGTGACGTCCCGCCATTCTCCCGATAACACGCCGAGGCTGCGCGGCAAAAAGGGGAGGGCAGAGGGTTGCGCGGTGCCGGTTAAGTTGTGATATTGAGGCATCTTTAGTACAGAAGGGTAATAACGATGGAAGCTGCGTTTTGGCATCAGCGTTGGGAAGAGAACCGGATTGGCTTTCATCAGGCGGACTTCAACCACTGGCTGCAATCCTGGTGGTCAGCCCAGCAAGCGGACGAGCCGGTGCTGGTTCCCCTGTGCGGCAAGTCCCGTGACATGCTCTGGCTGAGCGCTCAGGGCCATCCGGTCGACGGTTTCGAGCTATCGAGCCTTGCCGTCAGCCAGTTCTTCAGTGAAAACCAGCTCGCCGCGACCGTGAGCGAAGTAGGCCCTTATCAGTGTCATCAGGTGGACAGCCTGCGCATTTTTCAGGGGGATTTTTTCGCCGCCTCCAGTCTGGGTCGCTGTTACCGGCTGGTCTATGATCGCGCGGCGCTGATCGCCCTGCCGACCGCGATGCGCCGCCAGTATGCAGCCCTGATCAGTTCGCTGGTCGAGACCGGCGGCCAGATCCTGCTGGTGACCCTTGAATATCAGCCGGAGCAGCAGAGTCAGCCCCCCTTCTCGGTGGGTGAGATGGAGGTGCGAGCCCTGTTTGAGCGCGATTTTCGTATCGAGGTGCTGGGGCGCGCCGCCGAGGTGGATCACCCGCGGGTGTTGTCGGGCCAGCTCTCCTACTTCGATGAGGTAGCCTACCGGCTGGTTCGCCGGGGTTAACGGGCAGCTAACGGGCGAGCAAAGGGTGATCTGCGCCGACAAATCATCGGGCTATGCGCTCTTCGCTACCTCCTTTGACGTAGATCAACGTGATTGGCGGGGGGAGTGCCTAATATGAGGCTGTTTCTCAATCACTGTTGGCATTGCAAAGCGAGTATCGGGTCTTTCCCGCTTGCTGATCAGCAACTCAGTGTCTGATTTTCACGCTCATGTTCACTTTTGGCGGCTTTGGTCGCAATTGTTATGGTTTTTCCAGCCGACCCTGATGGGTCGGCTTTTTATTGTCTGTGATTTGCCGCGGGCAGGAAAATGGAGGATGTCGAGGCCTGATCAGGCCTCGAAGGTGGCGGCATTGAGCCGAAATGCCCGTGGATCATCGATAAACTGGCCGGTGATCCGCTCGTCATGTTCGTGCCCCTGACCATAGCTGCAGAGGATCAGCCGATCGGAGGTGCGCGAGCGCAGCTGGGTGATAAAGCGCACCAGATCGGCGCGGCTCAACTTGCCCACCTCATCGCAGACCCGTTCCCGCTGATCGAACCCCAGGTCCTTGTTGCCAATACTGACCCACAACCGCTGGCCGCGACTGCGCAGGTTGGCATCCCGCTCGCTCAGCTGGGCTTGCAGCCCCGCCTTGCTCTCTTGCCACTGCTGCTCGGTAAATTCGAGCATGGCCAGCGGGAAGAGGTCGATAAACTCCTCCACCGCATCGAGCAGGATCTGCGGCCCCGCCACCGGCGACTGGATATAGAAGATCAGCCCCGGATGGCGATTGAGGGGCAGGTTGCCGGCACCCACCACATACCCCAGTTGCTGGCGGGTGCGCAGCTCGTGGAAGAAAGTAGAGGACATGATGTGGTTCGCCAGGGTAAAGCAGGCGAGATCCCGCGCCCGGGTGGTACGGGACTGGTAGTAGACCAGCAGTGCCGAGTCTTCGTGATCGCAACCCTGCTCGCGAATAAGGGTGCCCCTGTCCTGAATGGAGATGAGCGGACGACGGGTCTCGCCGCTCGGCTTGCTGCTGGTGCCATTGATATCGCTCAGGTGGCGCTCCATCAGGGCGGCCAGCTCCAGCGCTTCGGCGGCAGTCCAGTCGCCGTGTACCAGCGCCTCGACATGCACCTCGCCAAACAGCTGGGCCACGAAGCCGGGCATCTCCTCCAGCTCGACGGTGCGCAGGTGGCGCAGCAACTGCTCGAACGGCGGGTTGTTCGGTTGCAGCAAACTGGTGAGCTGGTTAAAGAGCTGGGAGATGGGGCGCGCCTTGGACTGGTTGTCCCAGTTGCGGATGAGCTGCTCTTTGATCTCGGCGAAGCGGCCCGGATCCGGATACCCCAGCGTGCGGTTGCCGAGGATCATGTCGAGCAACAGCGGCTGCTTGTCGGCAAAACCGCTCAGGTTGATGGTAAAGCCCCCCTGATGGGCATAGATCTGGTAGCCCAGCCCCGCCAGCTCCGCCGGATAGGTGAGGGCGTTGAGGTGGTCTGCCAACAGCTCCACGGCAAGGCGCGCCATGGCGATATTGCGCGGATTTTTGACCGCATGTTCGCTGTCGATGGAGATGTAGAGATTGCCCTTGGGCACGCTGAACAGGTGCTCATGGAGGTGCCAGAGGCGAAAACCGGGGCGATCGATAAGGCAGGCGGGCATGTCGGCCGTAAGCTCTGGCGTACGCGGATCGAGTCGGCTGCTGATAAAGGGGTTGGGTTTGGGCAGCGCCAGCGCCGGATCCGGCTCGCTCTGCTGCCAGCGAATTTTCTCGGCCTCGGTAATGGTTTCCACGCTGTAGGGGGTCTGATACCAGCGGGCCAGCCGATCGGTTGCCACTTCCGGCGCAGTGATGGTGATACGCAGGTTGTGCGGGGTGAGCTTGGCGAGGAAGCGGCGGATCAGCCCCTCGTCATATTCGCGCATCATGTAGTCGCCGTAGAGCAGATCCTCAGGTTTGTAGCTAAAGAGGTTGAGCACCAGCCCCGACACTGTATCGAGGGGGCGGCCGCGCTCCTGAAAGCGGAACGCCGATTCGAGCACGGTCCGTTTTTCGTCATAGCGCCAGCTCTGCAGCCCTTCGCGGCCGATCAGTTTCAGATAGCCAAACAGGGCGGCGAGGATGTCGTCCACATGCTCAAGGCCCAGAGGGGTGAGGCCGAAGTTGACGCCAAAATCCTTGAAGTTGGCGCCACTGATGCCACCGCCCGCCGAGAGCTGGTTGACCCAGCCTTTCGCCTTGAGCAGGGAGAGCAGGCTGCCATCCCCCTCGTAGCCAATCAGATGGCTCAGGAAGGTGAGGGGCTTTTTGTCGTAAAACTCGTCCACATTAGGCAAGGGGAAGCTGAGCGACAGCTTGCGGGTCTCCTTGACCGGATTGATGTGGATGCGCACGCCGAGATCGTCGAGCCGGTAGAGCGGCATGGTGAGGGTCGGGGTTCCCAAATTGTGATTCAAAATGGGAGCAAAGTAGCGACAGCACCACTGCAACTGGGTATCGATGGATTCCGGCGAGATCATCACCAGTGCCATGCGATCCGCGCTGTAGTGGCTTTCGTAAAAACGGATAAGGTCGGAGCGCAGATCCCGTCCCGGCAGATCGGCCAGGGTATCGAGGTTGCCCACCGAGAACTTGGAGAAGGGGTGCGCCGGGTTGACTGTCTCTTTATGCACCTGATAGCTGCGGCGCATGTCGTCCTGCAGCTTGAGGCGATACTCGGAGTCGACCGCGTTGCGCTCCTTGTCCACCCACTCCGGATCAAAGGTGGGGCAGATAAAAAACTGGGAGAAGCGATCCAGCCCCGCTTCGAAGAAGCCGTTGTCGATCTCGAAGAAGAAGTTGGTGAACTCGGTGCCGGTCCAGGCGTTGTTGCTGCCGCCATGACGGCTCATAAATTGCTGGTACTCACCAGGCTTGGGGTAGGTGCAGGTGCCGAGAAACAGCATGTGCTCCAGAAAATGGGCCATTCCCTGCCGGTCGGCGGGATCGTCAAAATGGCCGGTATTGACCGCTAGCGAGGCGGCGGATTTGTCGGTGTCGGGATCACAAATCAACAAGACCCTGAGCCGGTTAGCCAGCTCCAGAAAATGGTATTGCCGATGGTCATTGGGACTGGCATATGGGCTCATTGGCGTGTGACTCACGTTGGATTTATTTGAATTTAAACATGATTATCGACCCCGCTATCCCGTCAGGCAAACCCTTTTCTGAGAGGTAGCGCAATTGTTTCCACACCCGTAGCGGGGTAAGATCCCCCGGCTATCAAAACAGGCCCTTTGGGCGAGGTTGTAATGAAGATCTATATCATGCGTCATGGCCAGGCTGGCATGAATGCGAAAACAGATGAACAGCGTCCATTGACCGAGCAGGGTATTGAAGAGTCTATCCAGATGGCTCGCTGGCTGGCGCCTCAGCTGATTGGCCCGCTGGATCGGGTGATTCACAGCAACTATCTGCGGGCACGCCAGACCTGGCAAGCTATATGCAGTGAGTTACCTGACGCCGCAGCCGTTGAAGAGAGTGGCGACATTACTCCCTATGGTGATCCCGCTTTCGTGGCCAGCTACCTCACTACTCTGGCTGAGCAACATGACCAGATCCTGATGGTCAGCCATCTGCCTCTGGTGGGTTATCTGGTGCAAAGCCTCTGCCCGGCCGCAGGAGCACCCATGTTCGCCACTTCGGGGATTGCCTGTATCGAGTGGCATGATGGCAAAGGAGCCTTGCTCTGGCTCGAAGGGCCGCATACAATAGGCTAAAAGTTAATAAAAAGTTATAGATTGAATTTTTTGGGAAGAGATGGGCGAGTTTTCCGGATTTTTATAAATGTTTTTCGGAATTAATTCGCAGAAGCTGCTGTCATACGGATACAACTGCAAGAGGTTGCAAACGATGAGAGTGTTCAAGAAGTACCTGCCACTGATGGTGGCAAAGCATGTCAAAACCTTCTTTAAAGGTCGGATTTACATTCATGGTCGGGGGCGGTTTGATTTCCAATCCGGTTTGTTGCTGATGCCAAATCCGGCGGATATTCCCCACCGCCAGACAGTCACCGAGGTCAACGAGCTGATCTCAAGATTGCACATGGATGCCGCGTGATGCGCTTCTGAACCTGTTTCTGCACTGATATGCCCGCACCTTTGCGGGCATATTTGTTTCTGGCGACTGGCTTTCGCGCGATGCCTGGTCAGCTCCGCACCTTTGTTTATTTTCCGTCGCTCCCTATACTGGCCCGCTGTTGTCTCTTCGGTCTGGATCGTTTCATGCCCCTTGCCATTCTGTTTCCCTTCTCCTGCATTGCCATCTGGGCTGGCAATGGCATCGTCAGCAAACTGGCGGTCGGCATGTTGTCCCCCGCGGCCTTGGCCTGGTCACGTTGGGTGGTGGCTGCCTTGGTATTAAGCCCGTTTCTGGCCCGTCGGGTATGGCGTGTACGCGCTCGCCTGTGTGCTGGTCTTTGGCAGATCGCCATGCTGGCGCTGCTGGGCATGGTGCTCAACCAGACCTTTGGTTACTACGCGGCGCAAACCATGGGGGCCACCGAGATGGGGTTGATGATGGGGCTGACGCCACTGTTGACGGTGTTGCTTAGCATCTGGCTGCTGCGCGAGCTGCCCACTTGGGGTGCCGTGCTGGGGGCGCTGCTCTCGATCCTCGGCTTGTCTATCTTGCTGGGGCAGGGGGATCCTACCCGGCTGTTTACCCAGGGTATTCATATCGGCTCGGTCTACATGCTGCTCTCGGCGGGTACTTATGCCCTCTATAGCGTGCTGCTCAAGAAGTGGGAGCTGGGGCTCGACAACTGGTCGCTGCTCTATGGTCAGGTGCTCTGCAGTGTGGTGATCCTGACCCCCTTCTTTCTGCTGGTGGATGGTCAGCTGCCCGAGGGGCGGGCGCTCTGGCTGATCTTCTATGCGGGGATCCCTGCCTCGGCACTCTGTCCCTGGCTCTGGATGCAGGGGATCACCCTGCTCGGCGCCAACCGTACCGCCATTTTTATGAACCTGCTGCCGGTGATGACGGCTGGCCTTGCCATCACCCTGCTGGGCGAGCGGCTGACCAGCTATCACCTGATCGGGGGCGGTCTGACTCTGCTGGGTGTTTTGCTGGCACAGCTGCTGGTGCGTCCGGTGGTGGCGGGGAGTCGCCGGGGGGCGTTGGCGCCCTGTCCCGAAGAGTAAGCTTGCGCGAACGCGTAAGTGGGCCCAATGGCCCGCTGGCCGCCAATGAAAAAGCGCCTGCAGCAATGCAGGCGCTTTTTTTATGATCAGGTAGTGCCAGACCGGTTACTGGGCGACCAGATAGAGGTCCCGGCTATAGACGATGTCTTGCGGGCTCTCATAGGGATAACCCTTGACGAACGGCTTGAGCAGTCGCGATTTGACGTAGAAGTAGAGCGGCGCGATAGGGGCGTCAGCCTCGATCAGTGCTTCTGCCTGCTGGTAGAGCTGATTGCGCTCGGCTGCATCCTGCGAGTCGTGAGCCTTGGCCAGCAGGGCATCGTACTCCTTGTTGAACCACTTGCCGCTGTTGGCACTGCTGCTGGAGGTCAGGATATCGAGGAAGGTGGAGGCATCGTTATAGTCCCCGTTCCAGGAGTAGCGACTCACCCCGAAATCCCCCTCGTTCAGTGCCGAGACCATGGTTTTCCACTCCATGTTGTTGAGGGTGGCGGTGACCCCCAGGTTGTGTTTCCACATGGAGGAGACAGCCAGCGCGATCTTTTTATGGCTCTCGTTGGTGTTGTAGAGGATATCCACGCTGAGCGGTTTGTCCGGGCCATAACCCGCTTCGACCAACAGGGCGTTGGCCTGCTTGATCCGCTCCTCTTTGCTCTGCTGCTGGCTGGCCGGTTTTTTCAAATCGAAGCCATCGACACTCGGTGGGGTCAGGCTGAAGGCGGGTAGCTGTCCCTGTCCCAGGATCTTGTCGGTAATGGTTTCCCGATCGATGGCCAGCGAGAGCGCCTTGCGAACCTTGGGATCATCGAACGGTTTACGGTTCACATTGAACACATAGTAATAGGTGGCGAGCATGGGAGCGCTGACCAGATCTTGAGGGCTCTGGCTCTTGATGTGCTTGTACTGCTCCAGTGGGTAGGTGGTGTAGTGCAGCTCGCCGGTGCGGTAGCGGTTGTAAGCGGCGGTTTCGGAGACGATCTCCAGATAGACCACCTTGTTCAGGACGGTGTGCTGGTTGTCCCAGTAGTGGGTATTGCGCTCGGCACTCAGCCGCTCGTTGGGGGTCCACTCCTTGAGCACAAAGGCGCCGTTGGAGACGATGTTGCCCGGTTTGACCCACTCCTTGCCGAATTTTTCGATGGTGGCTCTGGGGGCCGGGAAGGTGGTGTAGTGAGCCAGCATCTTCAGGAAGAAGGGGACCGGAGTGTTAAGGGTGACCTGCAGAGTATGGTCATCCAGTGCCTTGACACCCAGCGTATCCGGGCTCTTCTTGCCCTGGATCACCTCACCGGCATTGGTGATACCCATCAATTCGATAAACCAGGCGTAGTTGGAGGCGGTCTTGGGGTCGGCCGCCCGTTGCCAGCCATAGACATAATCTGCGGCAGTGACCGGCTCTCCGTTTGACCATTTGGCCTCCGGCCTCAGCTTGAAGGTGTATACAGTACCGGTGTTGTCGATGTCGTAGCTTAGAGCGCCTGCGGGTTGGGGTTTACCCTTGCCATCCAGTACATAGAGCCCTTCAAACAGATCGTTGACGATCTCGCTACCGGCACTCTCTTCCACCAGCTGGGGGTCGATGGTAGTGGGCTCGGTGCCGATATTGGTCACATAGATTTGTTGGGCATCTGGCAGCAGCTTGGTACCGGCAGGCACTTGGGCAGCCCAGGCGGGAAGGGCAAACAGTCCGGCTACCATGCCGGCAATGAGAGTCTTGTTCATTGATAATCCTTGAGTTTTATTTGCTTCCAAAGCGAAATCAGTGTGCTGGATTGGCGATTGGATCTCAAGAGGCAATGGCTGAGGCCTGCACAGGCCCATCAGACTCCATTTTTAATGGTTCAAGGTCAGTCAGCTTATGGCTTGCTGCAGGTTATTACCACGAATTAAGGGGGTGCAAGTAATCGAATGACACCGTGCAAAAAGCATGAATGATCATCGGGCAAGGGGAAATTGGCTATTTATCAGGCTGCTTAATTCGCTGCAAAAATAAAAAACAGACGTTACATTAGGTTACAAAACAAAGCGGCCGAGGATCGGCTTTTTTTGTCGATGCTTGCAAACGTTTTCAATGCCAACGGAAATGATCTTAAAGGACCAAAAATGCGAAACATGATCACCATGGGCGAGTTCATCGTCAAAAAGCAGGCAGATTATCCTACTGCGACCGGCGAGTTGACCTCGTTGCTCAGCTCGATTCGTCTCGCTGCCAAGGTGGTGAACAGGGAGATAAACAAGGCGGGGCTGGCTGACATCATCGGCTCCATGGGCGCTGAAAACGTACAGGGTGAGGTGCAGCAGAAGCTGGATGTCTACGCCAATGAACGTTTCAAGGCAGCACTGGAAGCTCGTGGCGAAGTGTGTGGTATGGCTTCGGAAGAGGAAGAGGACTTCGTGGCCTTTGACTCACCACTCTCCAAAAACTCCAAGTATGTGGTGCTGATCGACCCCCTCGATGGATCTTCCAATATCGACGTCAACGTCTCGGTCGGGACCATCTTCTCCATCTACCGCCGATTGAGCCCGCAGGGATCGCCGGTGACGCTGGAGGACTTCCTCCAACCGGGCAACCGTCAGGTCGCCGCCGGTTATGTGGTTTACGGCTCCTCCACCATGCTGGTCTACACCACCGGCTTTGGCGTCAACGGCTTTACCTACGATCCTTCCATCGGTTGCTTCTGCCTCTCTCACGAGAACATCCGCATCCCGGAAGAGGGCAAGATCTATTCCATCAATGAGGGCAACTACATCAAGTTCCCGGACGGGGTGAAGAAGTACCTGAAATATTGTCAGGAGCGCGATGAGGCGACCCACAGACCCTACACCTCCCGCTATATCGGATCCCTGGTTTCCGATTTCCATCGCAACCTGCTCAAGGGCGGCATCTACATCTATCCGTCCGGCACCAACTCGCCGAATGGCAAGCTGCGCTTGCTCTATGAGTGCAACCCGATGGCGTTTCTGGTGGAACAGGCCGGTGGCAAGGCCTCCGATGGCTTTGGCCGGATCATGGATATCCAGCCCACCGCGCTGCACCAGCGTACCCCTTACTTCGTTGGCTCGACCAAAATGGTGGAGCGCGCCGAGGCCTTTATGCGCGAGTTCTCTGCCCATGAGGATCCGGCCAATCAGAACTGAACGTACGCAGTAGTCAGATAGCAAATCAAAAACGGGAGCCGATTTGGCTCCCGTTTTAGTTGGCGTTATCTGTCTGGGTCGACGCCAGCGTTGCAGAGATTCACAGGCTGTTGTTGGCCAGATCAGCCAGCAAACCATCGACCAGTTTCAGGCGCATCGCACGATCCTGGGTCGGCACCTGGAAACGCAGCCGGGTCGGCCCGTCCATCTTGTAGACCCGGGGCTGGCTGGAGAGCAGCTTGACCAGATAGGCCGGATTAACCTTGGTCTCCTGGGTGAAGTCGAGATAGCCGCCGCGCTCGCTCATCTCCACCCGGCGAATGCCAAGGGCGGTGGCCCGCTGGCGGAAGGCAGCCAGCTCCAGCAGGGTTTTGGTCGCCTCCGGCAAGAGGCCGAAACGGTCGATCAGCTCCACTTTCAGCTCGCGCAGCTCCTGCTCGTCCGCCGCACTGGCGATCCGCTTGTACATGGAGAGGCGCATGTTGACGTCCGGAATATAGTCATCCGGCAGCAGCGCAGGCAGGCGCAGCTCCACCTCGGTGTGCTGGCTCATCAGCTGCTCGAGCGACGGCTCTTTGCCATTTTTCAGCGCCTCGACCGCCTGCTCCAGCATCTCCATGTAGAGGGTGAAGCCGACTGATTCAATCTGGCCGCTCTGATCGTCGCCGAGTAGTTCGCCTGCACCACGGATCTCCAGGTCGTGGGTCGCCAGCGCAAAACCGGCGCCGAGATCTTCAAGCGAGGCGATCGCCTCAAGCCGCTTGGCCGCATCCTTGGTCATCAGCTTGGGATGGGGGGTGAGCAGATAGGCGTAGGCCTGATGGTGGGAGCGGCCAACCCGGCCCCGTAGCTGGTGCAGTTGGGCCAGTCCGAGATGATCCGCCCGATCCATGATGATGGTGTTGGCGCTCGGCACGTCGATGCCGGTTTCGATAATGGTGGTGCAGACCAGCAGGTTAAAGCGCTGGTGGTAGAAGTCGGACATGATCCGCTCAAGCTCGCGCTCGCGCATCTGGCCGTGGGCGATGCCGATGCGGGCCTCGGGCACTAATTCGGCAAGATCGGCGGCGCACTTCTCGATGCTCTCCACGTCATTGTGCAGGTAGTAAACCTGACCGCCGCGCTTGAGTTCCCGCAGCACAGCCTCGCGCACCACCGCCGGTTCGTGCTGGCGCACGAAGGTCTTGATGGCGAGTCGCTTGGCGGGCGGCGTGGCGATGATGGAGAGATCCCGCATGCCGGACATTGCCATATTGAGGGTGCGTGGAATAGGAGTGGCGGTGAGGGTGAGGATATCCACATCGGCCCGCAGCGCCTTGATCTTCTCCTTCTGGCGTACCCCGAATCTGTGCTCCTCATCGACGATGAGCAGCCCCAGATCCTTGAAGGTGAGTTCGGAGCCGAGCAGCTTGTGGGTGCCGATGATGATGTCCACCTTGCCTTCGGCCAATTCCTTCATCACTGCGCTCTGCTCTTTAGCGGAGCGGAAGCGGCTCAGCACCTCGACCCGCACCGGCCAGTTGGCGAAGCGGTCGCGGAAGTTGTCGTAGTGCTGTTGCGCCAGCAGGGTGGTGGGCACCAGCACGGCAACCTGCTTGCCGCCGTGTACAGCCACAAACGCTGCCCGCATCGCCACTTCGGTCTTGCCGAAACCGACGTCGCCGCACACCAGTCTATCCATGCTCTTGGCCTGACACATGTCCCCCAGCACTGCATTGATAGCGTTGAGCTGATCGTCGGTCTCCTCGAACGGGAAGCTGGCGGCAAACTGGCGATAGGCCTCTTTGTCGTGCTTGAAGGCAAAACCGGCGCGAGCGGCGCGATGAGCGTAGACATCCAGCAGCTCGGCTGCCACGTCGCGCACCTTCTCCGCCGCCTTGCGCCGCGCCTTGCTCCAGGCTTCACCGCCGAGCTTGTGGCTGGGCGGGTTATCAGAACCGGTGTAGCGGCTGATAAGGTGCAAACTGGTAACCGGCACGAACAGCTTGTCGCCGCCGGCATATTCGAGGGTCAAAAACTCGGTGGGCAGGCCACCGGCATCGATGGTTTCGAGCCCCAGATAGCGGCCGACCCCGTGATCCAGATGGACCACTGGCTGACCCTGGGTCAGCTCGCCCAGGTTTCTGATCACCGCATCGGAGCTCAGGTTCTTGCTCTTCTCCCGCGCCCGCTTGCTGCGCACCTTGCCGCCCAGCAGTTCGGTCTCGGTGATCAGCGCCAGTGGATCCTGACCGACCTCCTGCCACAGGAAGCCACGCTCAAGCGGTGCAACCAGCAGGCCGTGGCGATCCGGGCTCGCCATAAAGGCGTCGAGAGAGGGGAACTCCTTGGGTTGCAGTGAGATACGCGCCAGCAGATCGCCGAGTACCTCCCGCCGTCCTTCGGATTCCACCGCAAACAGGGTGCGCCCGGCAAAACCTTGGAGGAACTGGTTGAGCGCCAGCAGGGGTTGCTCTTTGCTGTGATCGAGTTGCAGGTCGGGCAGCGCGGAGATGGGCAGATCGTGCTGACCAGCATCACCGGCGGTAGCGGACTCTTGCAGCCGCACCGCACCATATTGGCCCAGAGAGGCAAAGAGCTGCTCCACCGGCAGATAGAGCTGGGCCGGGGGTAGCAGGGGGCGAGTGTTGTCCCAGCGTCTGTCTTCATAGCGCTGGCCGATATCGTTCCAGAAACGCTGGGCGGCGGGGTAGATATCCCCCACAGTGAGCAGCAGGGTCTCTTCCGGCAGGTAGTCAAACAGGCTGGCGGTCTGGTTGAAAAAGAGCGGCAGATAATACTCGATGCCGGCGGGCCAGCGCCCCTTGCTCACCTCCTGATAGACGGAACCCTCGGCCCGCGACAGCTCGAACTGCTCGCGGAACTGGCCGCGAAACAGTTCGATGGCCGCCTCGTCGGTAGGGTATTCCCGGGCGGGCAGCAGGCTGACCGTCTTGACCGGTTCGCTGGAGCGCTGGGTTTCGGGATCGAACGGGCGGATGGAGTCCACTTCATCGTCGAAGAAGTCGATGCGATAGGGGCTGCTACTGCCCATGGGGAAGAGATCGAGCAGGGAGCCGCGGGCGGCAAATTCGCCATGTTCCAGCACCTGATCCACCGCCACGTAACCCGCCTCGGCCAGCCGCCCGCGCAACTGTTGCAGATTGAGGCGTTGGCCGGCCTTCACCATCAGGCTGTATTTGTCGAGATAGACCCGGGGGGCGCAGCGCAACATCAGGGTGGAGATGGGGACAATCAGCACCCCCTTGCTCATCTGCGGTAGCTTGTAGAGAGTCTCGAGCCGCTGGGAGATGATGTCCTGATGGGGAGAGAAGGTGTCGTAGGGCAGGGTCTCCCAATCGGGGAACAGCAATACGGGAACGGATTGAGCGGCTGGCTGCTTGCCTGCCAGCAAGTACTGAAGCTCCTGCTCCAGGCGCAGGGCGCTCGGGGTATCGGCGGTGATAAGCAGTACCGGCCCCTTGGCTTCACTGGTGAGACGGGCTGCAATCAGCGAGAGGCTGCTGCCGACCAGCTGGCCGAGCGTGATCTTTTGGCCCGCTTTGGCGGGCAAGGCGGGGAGTGTCATTGGCATGGTTCGATTCTTTTAACGTTGACGTTATCTATCGCTGACGTTCGCTCTGGTTAGCGCTGACGCTCTTGGGCGCGCAGCTTGAGCTGTTTCGATTGCACGTGGAGGCTGGCACGAACCAGCAGTTCACGGTCATCTTCGCGGATCCGCACATAGTCGAGCTGCACATGGGTGCCATGTTCACCGCCGTCGAGCTGTTTGACCTGGCCATAGCAGTAGATGGCGGCCGCCTCTTCCCGCAGGAAAATCTTGAGGCGGACGATCTGGTGCAGGTGCGGTGCATCCCCGTGATCATGATAGGGGTGGAGGTAGGTGAGCTGGCCAGCCCCGAAGCGCAGGGTGTGAAAGCGCTGCTCCGGATGGTCCTGCAGGGAGAGTACATAGCCCATGATCATGTCGATCTTGCGGGACTGCTGATTAACGATCTCGATCAGATCGTGCATCGACTCGTTCTGGTTGCGCAGCAGGCGGGTGGTCACCAGATCGATGGAGGTAATGGCCGAAGAGATCCGAAAGGGCTCCGGCAGCTCAGCGTCCAGCTCCTCCAGCGAGGGGAGGTGGAAGTCGGCCGGCATGGGGATCACATTGACCGGCGTGGCATGAGTGACGCTGAAGAACTGTTCCTGCATGGAGGCTATCCCTTGTTGTCATGGACGGTTTCCCTTTATTATCCGGTATCTTATTTTGTTGGCAACGTACATATCCTTGAAGACCGGACTTTTTCAGCCCCTTTCGCTGGCCATCGGCCTGCGTTATGCAGGCTCGAAGCGCAGCAATCGCTTCGTCTCATTTATCTCCCTGTTCTCTACCTTTGGCATCGCCATCGGGGTTGCCGCCCTGATGGTGGTCATTTCGGTGATGAACGGTTTCGAAGGGCAGCTCAAAGGGCGCATCCTCGGGGTGATCCCCCATGTGGTGGTGACCAACCAGGCTGGCCGTATTGATGCAGACCCGCAAGGCTTGCCGGATCTGGCCAACTTACCCCATGTGGTTGCCTCGGCTCCCATGCTCGACAGCGAAGGGATGCTGCAAAGCCCCGGCCAGCTGACCGGGGTGAGCGTGCAGGGGATCGACCCTGCTAAGTGGCCCAAGGATGACATCCTTCACAGCCAGATGCTGGGGGGGCGCCTCGATACCCTGCAGGCCGGCCACTACCGCATCGTGCTGGGGCAGGGAGTGGCACGCCGCCTCAATGTCTCCATCGGCGATCAGGTTCGTCTGATCCTGACTGAAGGGACCCGCTTCACCCCGTTTGGTCGGGTACCGGCCCAGCGCCTCTTTACCGTCTCCGGCATCTTCGGGGTCGGCGCCGATGTGGATAACCAGATTGCGTTGATCGCGCTGGGGGATGCCCAGCGGCTGCTGCGTCTGCCGCCAGAAACCGTCGGTGGCATTCGCCTCTGGCTCGATGATCCCTTTGCGGCCGATGAGGTGATCAAGACGCCGTTGCCCGACGGATTGGTCTGGCAGGATTGGCGCCGCGAGCGGGGCGAGCTGTTCCAGGCGGTCGCCATGGAAAAGCGGATGATGGGGCTGATGCTGGTGCTGATCATCGCCGTCGCCACCTTCAACATCCTCTCCGCGCTGGTGATGGTGGTGACGGACAAGGAGGGCGAAGTGGCCATCCTGCGCACTATGGGTATGAGTGAATCGGGGATCGTTAAAATTTTCATGGTGCTCGGCGCCTCCAGCGGGGTGATTGGCGCCCTGTTTGGCGGACTGGCGGGCCTTGCGCTCTCCTTGGGTCTCAACCCCCTGCTCAATGCGGTGGGGCTCAACCTCTATATGGCGGCGGGGGGCAGCGGTCTACCGGTCATTGTCGAGCCTGCTCAGGTCATCACCATCTTGCTGGGCGCCGTGCTGCTGAGCTTCAGTGCCACCCTCTATCCGGCGGCCCGCGCTGCGCGGGTTAAACCGGCCGAGGCGCTGCGTTATGAGTAATGCCGTGAATAATACATCTTCTGTTGTTACCTCCGGTGCGAGTACCGGCGTTGTTACTGGTGCCTCTGTGGTCACTGGCGTAAGTGGAGCCCCTGTTATGAATGAAGCCGTATCCCGTGAACCTCTGCTGCGCTGCCAGGCACTCAATCATGTCTATAAAGAGGGGGAGCTGGAGACTCAGGTGCTCAAGGGGATTGATCTCTGCGTCGCGCCCGGTGAAATGCTGGCGGTGGTGGGGAGCTCGGGCTCCGGCAAGACTACTCTGCTGCATTTGATGGGGGCCCTCGACAACCCCTCCAGCGGCGCCGTGCTGTTCAAGGGTGAGGATATCCACCACTGGGACAGCCGCACCCAGGCCCGTTTTCGCAACCGCGAGCTGGGCTTTGTCTACCAGTTTCACCACCTGCTCTCCGAGTTCAGTGCGCTGGAAAATGCGGCCATGCCGCTGCTGATCGCCGGTGAGTCGGTGGCGGTTGCCACCGAAAAGGCAACCAAGATGCTGGGACGGGTGGGGCTTTCCCACCGTCTCAACCACAGACCGTCCGAGCTCTCCGGTGGCGAGCGCCAGCGGGTGGCGATTGCCCGTGCGCTGGTCAACGAACCAAGTCTGGTGCTGGCGGACGAGCCGACCGGTAACCTGGATCACGCCAGTGCCACCGCGGTGTACGAATTGCTGTGTGAACTGAATCGTGAACTGGGTACCGCCTTTGTGGTGGTGACCCACGACTTGAGCCTGGCGGCCAAGCTCCATCGCCGGGTGACCCTGGTGAGCGGCGTGATGGCGGAGGTTGCCTGATGTTCAAACCGCTGCCCCTCTTTCTGGGCCTGCGTTACAGCCGCTCCCGCCGTCGCAACGGGTTTATCGCCTTTATCTCTGCCTCTTCCCTGATCGGTATCGCCCTCGGGGTGATGGCGCTGATCCTGGGCCTCTCCGCCATGAACGGTTTCGAGCGGGAGCTAAAAGATCGGGTGCTCTCGGTCGTGCCGCAAGGTGAGCTGGACGCCGTCGAGCGGCCGCTGCCGGACTGGCCACGTCTGCGTGACTACCTGCTGGCCCAGCCGGGCGTTGAGGCGGCCGCCCCGGTCATTCGCCTCAATGGCCTGCTGGAGCATGGCTCCGCCCTCAAGGGGGTACAACTGCGCGCCGTGCTGCCAGATCTGGAAGCCAATCTGTCGGATGCAGGCAAATACATGACGGGCCGTGGTCTGCGTGAGCTGCAACCGGGTGAACGTGGGGTGATCCTTGGCAAGACCATCGCCGACAAACTGGGCGTCAAGGTGGGGGATTCTGTTGCCCTGCTGCTGCCGCAAGGGGGCGATCAGGCCGGGATCAAGAATCCCCGCCGCGAAGCCCTGACCGTGGTGGGGCTGCTGGAGATCGGCGGGCAGCTCGACGGCCTGCTCGGCTTTATGCATCTGGCCGATGCGCAAGCGATCACCGGCATGGGCAGCGATGTGGAGGGCTTCAGCCTGCGGGTGAGCGATGTGCTTAATGCACAAAATATTACGATTGCCGCCGCGCAGCAGTTCCCCCATCACGTCTATATCCGTAGCTGGATGAACAGCCAGGGCTACCTCTATCAGGACATCCAGATGGTGCGTACCGTCATGTATGTGGTGATGCTGATGGTTGTGGCCGTCGCCTGCTTCAACATTGTCTCCACCCTGGTGATGGCGGTGAACGAGAAGCGCAGCGAAATCGCCATCCTGAAAACCATGGGGGCGAGCCCTGGCCAGATCCGGCTTACCTTCGTCATTCAGGGGATGGTCAACGGCGTGGCCGGTGCCCTGCTCGGCGCCCTGCTGGGCGGGCTGCTCTCCAGCAAGCTGACCCAGATCTTGGGGGTTATCGAGAAGCTCATCGGTCACCGCTTCCTCAATCCGGATATCTACTTTATCGACTTCTTGCCGACCGAGTTGCATATGCAGGATCTGCTTATCGTGACGGGCGCCGCCATTCTGATGAGTCTGGTGGCGACCCTCTATCCCGCCTGGCGGGCGAGCGGTCTGGTACCCTCCCGCGAGCTGGGTCACTGATGCGCCACATCTGATCAGACGATAAAGAACGAAGGGCCCGCCGGTGCAAACCGGCGGGCCCTTCTGTTTTCAGCTCGAGTGACTTGTCTTAGTGTGCGTTCAGCTCATCGAGCGGCAGGGAGAAGCTGGCCACGAAGGTGTCGATAAAGTAGCGCATCTCATCGCTCATCCGCGCTTCCAGCATGGCTTCGAGGCGTTTGCGAGCCGGTTCAAACTCCCTATTGCCAGCATTAATCTCTTCGAGGCACTTGGTATAGGCGCAGAGGGTATCGGCATCCTTGACCAGCCTGGCCAGCTCGCCATCTTGGGCTGCCGAATCGAGCAGCGGGCGAAAATCCTCTACCAGTTCCGGCGGCAGCATGCCAAGCAGCCGCTGTTCGGCGGCCAGTTCTATCTTCTTGTACTCGCGGGCGATCTCGGGATTGAAGTATTTGACCGGGGTGGGCAGATCGCCGGTCAGCACCTCACTGCTGTCGTGATAGAGGGCCATCACGGCGGCGCGGTCGGCATTCACGCTGCCGCCAAACAGCCGGTTTTTGATGATGCCGAGGGCATGGGCCACCATAGCCACCTGCAGGCTGTGCTCGGAAATGTTTTCCGGCTGGATGTTGCGCATCAGGGGCCAGCGATAGATGAGTTTCATGCGGGCGAGATTGGCGAAAAAGTGACTGGGTAACATGATTGCCTCAACAAAAGAGAATAGAAAAGGGCAGACCCTAGTCTGCCCTTTTTTTCGTTGTTGGGCAGCGTCTGCCCGCGCATTTCCCGCAGTTAGCGGATATAGCGGCCCGATTCAGCCTCCTGATTGGTCACAATCATCTGGCCAATGGGCGCTAGGCTGATCAGCGCCAGCTTGAGGTGCTGGATACCGAACGGAATACCGATAATGGTCACGAAGCAGGCCAGTGCGGAAGCGATGTGGCCTATGGCCAGCCAGACACCGATCAGCACGAACCAGAGGATGTTGCCAATCAGCCCCAGAGTGCCGGTGCCGATATCGCTCTGGCCGGTCATGGTTTTGCGGTTGACAGCCTGCTTGCCAAACGGGAAGAAGGTAAAGGTGCCGATCACGAAGCAGGCTCGTCCCCAGGGAATGCCGATCAGCGAGATAAAGCAGATAAGACCGGCCAGCCACCAGGCCAGGCCCATAAAGACACCTCCCAGTACAAACCAGAGCAGATTGAACAAGAAGCGGAAAAAGGCCATGTGAGTGACTCCAGATCATCAATTTGGTTGCCACCATAACGAGGGAGGGGTAGGGACGCAATGGTTGATTGGCCCAATCGCCATTTGGCTGGTCAAATTGAGTCGTCGTCCGCAACGGTGACCTGTTTATCGGCGAAAAATGGGTAATAAAGCGGCGTTCGGATGAAAAAAGGTGAGCAAACGCAAAATTATCCTCACTGGATGGTTGAACTAGAGGTCCTCTCTCCCCATATAAAGGGCAGTTTTGCACGAATTGTGCTTGCACGCCGCTCAATGTGGGGGATGTGTGGCTCGACTCGACCAAAGTGCGCCGCTATAATGCCGCGTCATATTTTCTCATCACAAAGACATATCGTTGTCTTTATAAACAGGAAGACTCCGGGCTTTGCCCAGGGGCAATAAAGGGTCAGCACACAGTGCTGAGTTGAACGAGGTAGAAGAATGCAAGTTTCTGTAGAGACAACCCAGGGTCTGGAACGCCGTCTTACCATCACTGTACCGGCTGCTACCGTAGACGCCGCTGTGCGTAAAGAATTGAATGGCCTGGCCAAAACTCGTCGCATCGACGGTTTCCGTCCTGGCAAGGCTCCGGTTGCCATCATCAAGAAGATGTTCGGCGCCATGGCTCACGCCCGCGTTGCTGATGAAATGATGCAGAGCAACTTCATCAAAGCCATCATCGAAAACAAACTGAGCCCGGCCGGTGCCCCGACCATGGATCCGAAAGAGATCAAAGAGGGTCAGGATTTCGAATTCACCGCCACTTTTGAAGTGTATCCGGAGTTCGAAGTTGCAGGTCTTGAGACCATCAAGGTCGAGAAGCCGGTTGCGACCGTGAAGGATGAAGATCTGGCCAACATGATCGACACCCTGCGCAAGCAGCACGCTACTTGGGCTGATGCCGATGTTGCTGCTGCCAATGGCATGCGTGTGACCATGGACTTCGTCGGTTCCATCGACGGTGAAGAGTTCGACGGCGGCAAAGCTGAAGGCTTCAACCTGGTCCTGGGCGCTGGCCGTATGATCCCGGGCTTCGAAGACGCCATCCTGGGCAAGAAAGCGGGCGACGAGTTCACCATCGAAGTGACCTTCCCGGCTGACTACCACGCTGAAAACCTGAAAGGCAAAGAGGCCAAGTTCGCTTCCAAGCTGATCAAGGTTGAAGAGCAGATCCTGCCTGAGCTGACCGAAGAGTTCGTGAAGCGTTTCGGTATCGAAAGCGGTTCTGTTGAAGAGCTGAAAGCCGAAGTGCGCAAGAACATGGAACGCGAACTGGCTCAAGCCCTGAAAAACAGCGTGAAAGAGCAGGTTCTGAACGGTCTGGTTGAAGCCAACCAAATCGACCTGCCGAAAGCAGCTGTTGCTCAAGAGATCGACGCACTGCGTCAGCAGGCTCTGCAGCGCTTCGGTGGTTTCCAGGGCGGCAACGCTCCCGAGCTGCCGGCTGAACTGTTCCAGGCTCAAGCCGAGCGTCGTGTACGCGTAGGCCTGCTGCTGGGTGACGTGATCCGCACCAACGAGATCAAGGCTGACGATGCCCGTGTAAACAGCATCATCGAGTCCATGGCGACTGCCTACGAAGATCCGAAGGAAGTGATCGAGTACTACCAGAAGAACGAACAGATGCTGAACGGCGTTCGTAACCTGGCAGTAGAAGATCAAGCCATCGACCTGATCCTGTCCAAAGCGCAAGTGACCGAAAAAGAAGTTGCATTTGACGAAGTGATCAACAAGTCTGGCGCCGCTGCCTAAGAACATTTGACTTAAGGTCAAGACTGTTAAGTATAATGGCTCGTGTGATCTCCACTCGGGCCATTTTATTTTAGGGACAATGCCTTATGTACAAGAACTATAACGATATGACCGATTCTCCCAGCAATGCGCTGGTCCCCATCGTGGTCGAACAGACTGCCAAGGGTGAACGTTCCTACGATATTTACTCCCGTCTGCTGAAAGAGCGGGTGATCTTCCTGACCGGTCAGGTTGAAGATCACATGGCCAATCTGGTGGTTGCCCAACTGCTGTTCCTCGAGTCCGAGAATCCGGACAAGGACATCTATATCTACATCAACTCGCCGGGTGGTTCGGTGACTGCGGGCATGTCCATCTATGACACCATGCAGTTCATCAAGCCGGATGTCAGCACCGTCTGCATGGGGCAGGCCTGCTCCATGGGGGCCTTCCTGCTGGCTGGTGGCGCCAAGGGCAAGCGTTTCTGCCTGCCTAACGCCCGCGTGATGATCCACCAGCCACTGGGTGGCTTCCAGGGTCAGGCATCTGATATCCAGATCCACGCCCAGGAGATCCTGAAGATTAAAAATACCCTGAACGAGCGCCTGGCGTTCCACACCGGTCAGGACATGGCTACCATCGAGCGTGACACCGATCGTGACAACTTCATGTCCGCCGAGCAGGCCGTGGCCTATGGTCTGGTAGATGGTGTCCTGAGCCAGCGTAGCTGAGCAGGGTGTCCCGGTCTGTTGTAAACTCAACAGGCCGATCCATCCTCTATTGATAAAACGAGGTTGCTGAATGACAGAGAAACGCAAGGGTGAGGGTGATAAGCTGCTCTACTGCTCTTTTTGCGGCAAAAGCCAGCATGAAGTGCGCAAGCTGATCGCTGGCCCTTCCGTCTACATATGCGATGAGTGTGTCGAGCTGTGCAACGACATCATCCGCGAAGAGATCCGCGAGATCTCGCCCAAGCGCGATGGTAACGAGCTGCCGACCCCTCATCAGATCCGCGCTCATCTCGATGACTATGTGATCGGGCAGGAGTATGCCAAGAAGGTGTTGGCCGTTGCCGTCTACAACCACTACAAGCGTCTGCGCAACAGCGGCGAAAACAGTGGTGTGGAGCTTGGCAAATCCAACATCCTGCTGATTGGCCCGACCGGCAGCGGCAAGACCCTGCTGGCCGAGACTCTGGCTCGCCTGCTGGATGTGCCGTTCACCATGGCCGATGCGACCACCCTGACCGAAGCAGGTTACGTGGGCGAGGACGTGGAGAACATCATCCAGAAGCTGCTGCAAAAGTGCGACTACGACGTAGAAAAGGCCCAGCGTGGCATCGTCTACATCGACGAGATCGACAAGATCTCCCGCAAGTCGGACAATCCCTCCATCACCCGCGATGTCTCCGGGGAAGGGGTACAGCAGGCACTGCTCAAGCTGATCGAAGGGACCATTGCTTCCGTGCCGCCGCAAGGTGGTCGCAAGCACCCGCAGCAGGAGTTTTTGCAGGTTGATACCTCCAAGATCCTGTTCATCTGTGGTGGTGCCTTTGCCGGTCTGGACAAGGTGATCGAGCAGCGTTCCGTGAAGGGGACCGGTATCGGTTTTGGCGCCGAGGTAAAATCCAAGGATGCCAAGGCCACCCTGAGCGAGACCTTCGCCAAGGTAGAGCCGGAAGATCTGATCAAGTATGGTCTGATCCCCGAGTTTATCGGCCGTCTGCCGGTGGTCGCGACCCTGACCGAACTGGACGAGGCTGCCCTTATCCAGATCCTGAAAGAGCCAAAAAACGCGCTGACCAAACAGTACGCTGCGTTGTTCGATCTGGAAGGGGTTGAGCTCGAGTTCCGTGACGACGCACTCAACGCCATAGCCCGCAAGGCGATGGAGCGTAAAACCGGTGCTCGTGGTCTGCGTTCCATCGTGGAAGCCGTGCTGCTGGATACCATGTATGACCTGCCTTCTCTGGAAGGGGTCAGCAAGGTGGTGATCGACGAGACCGTGATCAAAGGGGACTCTGCGCCCTTGATGATCTACGAAAATCCCGAGACCCAGGCTGCTGCATCAGAGTAAATGTCTGATTTTTAATCAAATGGAAGGGGCTTTTTGCCCCTTTCATGCTTTTTGCGGTTTCGGCGATTGAATCTCATCTCTGCGCCCCCATATACTCAGCCAAGCGCTTTGCCAACGGTATAACAAGCCGAGAGGACATATATGAACCTAGAGCGTTCAGAACGCATCGAGATTCCCGTCCTGCCTCTTCGTGACGTGGTGGTTTACCCCCACATGGTCATTCCACTCTTTGTGGGGCGGGAAAAATCCATTCGCTGTCTGGAAGCGGCCATGGAGCAGGACAAGAAAGTTCTGCTGGTGGCCCAGAAGGATGCGTCAACCGACGAGCCGACGGTGGAGGAGATCTTCTCCGTCGGGACAGTGGCCAATATTCTGCAGATGCTCAAACTGCCGGATGGCACCGTCAAGGTGCTGGTAGAGGGGGGGCAGCGTGCTCGCCTGGAGCGGATGATCGACGACAAGGATTTCTTTGTCTGCGAGGCCCAGTACATCCCCTCCCAAGCCATTGAGGAGAAGGATCAGGAAGTGCTGGTTCGCTCCGCCATCGGCCAGTTTGAAGGCTATATCAAGCTCAACAAGAAGATCCCGCCCGAGGTACTGACCTCGATCTCGGCGATCGACGATGCTGCGCGTCTGGCTGACACCATGGCGGCCCACATGCCGCTCAAGCTGGAAGACAAGCAGAAGGTGCTGGAGATTGTCTCTGTCTCCGAGCGTATCGAATTCCTGATGGCGATGATGGAGTCGGAAATTGACCTGCTGCAGGTCGAGAAGCGCATCCGTACTCGCGTCAAGAAGCAGATGGAAAAGAGCCAGCGCGAGTATTACCTCAACGAGCAGATGAAGGCCATCCAGAAAGAGCTGGGTGAGCTGGAAGATAGCCCGGATGAGTTTGAAGCCCTCAATCGCAAGATTGAAGAGGCTGGCATGCCGGAAGATGCCCGTGAAAAGGCGCAGGCCGAGCTTGCCAAGTTGAAAATGATGTCACCCATGTCCGCCGAGGCTACCGTGGTGCGCAGCTATGTGGACTGGATGGTTCAGGTGCCGTGGAAAGCGCGCTCCAAGGTCAAGAAAGACCTTGGCAAGGCGCAAGAGGTGCTGGATGCCGATCACTATGGCCTGGAGAAGGTCAAGGATCGCATCCTTGAATATCTGGCGGTACAGGCACGGGTGAACAAGCTCAAGGGCCCCATCCTCTGTCTGGTTGGGCCTCCCGGTGTGGGCAAGACCTCCCTTGGCCAATCTATCGCCAAGGCGACGGGCCGCAAATATGTGCGGATGGCCCTCGGTGGGGTGCGTGACGAAGCGGAGATCCGCGGTCACCGCCGTACCTATATCGGTTCCATGCCTGGCAAACTCATCCAGAAGATGGCGAAAGTCGGTGTGAAGAACCCGCTGTTCCTGCTCGACGAGATCGACAAGATGAGCTCGGACATGCGCGGCGATCCCGCATCCGCCTTGCTGGAAGTGCTGGATCCGGAACAGAACAACAGCTTCAACGATCACTACCTGGAAGTGGATTATGACCTGTCGGACGTGATGTTCGTGGCCACCTCCAACTCCATGAACATCCCGGGCCCGTTGCTGGACCGGATGGAAGTGATCCGTCTCTCCGGTTACACCGAAGATGAGAAGCTCAACATTGCCAAGCAGCATCTGGTTGCCAAGCAGATCCAGCGCAACGGCCTGAAAGAGTCCGAGATCACCATCGAAGATTCTGCCCTGGTCGGGGTGATCCGCTACTACACCCGCGAGGCGGGGGTGCGGAGTCTGGAGCGCGAGATCTCCAAGATTTGTCGCAAGGCGGTCAAACGCATCCTGCTGGACAAGAGCATCAAGCATGTTCAGGTCAATCAGGAGAACCTCAAGGAGTTCCTCGGGGTGCAGCGTTTCGATTACGGCAAGGCCACCGACCAGAATCAGGTGGGTCAGGTGTGTGGTCTGGCGTGGACCGAAGTGGGGGGCGATCTGCTCACCATCGAGACCACCAACATGCCGGGCAAGGGCAAGCTCACTTATACCGGTTCCCTCGGTGAAGTGATGCAGGAGTCCATTCAAGCGGCGATGACGGTGGTGCGCACCCGTGCCGAGAAGCTGCGCATCAACGCCGACTTCTACGAGAAGCGTGATATCCACGTGCACGTGCCGGAAGGGGCCACCCCGAAAGATGGTCCGAGCGCCGGTATCGCCATGTGTACCGCACTGGTCTCCAGCTTGACCGGTAATCCGGTTCGTGCTGATGTGGCGATGACAGGAGAGATCACCTTGCGCGGCGAAGTACTACCCATTGGTGGTCTGAAGGAGAAGTTGCTGGCAGCCCACCGTGGCGGCATCAAGCGAGTGCTTATTCCGAAAGAGAACGAGCGTGACCTTGAGGAGATCCCGGCAAACGTCAAACAAGACCTTGAAATTTATCCTGTTCGCTGGATTGACGAGGTGCTGGAATTGGCGTTGCAGGACAATCCGCAGGGGTTTGAGCGCGTTTCTGTCGTGTAAATGTTGATGCGCCGCAAATTTGGCGCATTCGGCGGGTGGTTAAGGCTTGCATGCGCCCGATAACGGAAGTAGCCTTGACCACCGATCGGGTACTCGTGATGAGTCGCAATGCGTTGTGTGGCGCGGGTTTGCGCCAGGTTGTCACTTGCAACTGATCAGGAGGCTTGCTATAAAACCTCCACTTGTTGTGGCCAAGGAAATCAGCGCCGCAGCGGTGTTCGATAAAAGGGGAATATAAGAGTGAATAAATCTCAACTGATTGACAAGATTGCAGACGGTGCCGATATCTCCAAAGCTGCCGCTGGCCGTGCATTGGATGCCTTCATTGATGCTGTTGGTGAAGCGCTGAAAGAGGGTGACCAGGTTGCTCTGGTCGGTTTTGGTACTTTCGCTGTACGCGAGCGTGCTGCCCGTTCAGGCCGTAACCCGCAGACTGGCGCGACCATCGAAATCGCTGCTGGTAAAGTTCCTGCCTTCAAAGCCGGTAAGGCCCTGAAAGACGCTGTTAACTAAGTCGGTCGCTGATATCCGTCGGCTACCGTCCTTGGTCGCAGACCAGACAAGTTAGAGAGTCTTCTCTCATACTGATTGACCAAGGCGCATCGCAATCGGTGCGCCTTTTTATTGTTTACGCCCATCGAGTTCGGGAGCATAAGTACAAACATGATGTTGGATAAACTACGCGAAGGGGCGCAGGGCAAGGTAGCCAAGGTTATCTTGGGCCTGATCATCCTCTCCTTTGCCTTGGCTGGTGTAGGTAGTTACCTGAACGGCCCGGCCCGTACCGCCCCCGCCACCGTCAATGGCACCGAGATCAGTGCTGCGGCACTGGAAAATGCCTACCGTAACGAGCGCGCCCGCATGGAATCCCAGATGGGAGAGGCATTCAGCCAGCTGGCCGCGAACCCCGATTACATGAAACAGTTCCGCCGTGGCGTGCTGGATCGGCTGATCGATCAGGCGCTGCTGGACAGCAAGGCCCGTGAACTGGGTCTGCGCATCAGCGATGAACAGATCAAGCAGGCCATCGTAGCGATGCCGGAGTTTGCTGAGAACGGCAAGTTCAACAATGACCGCTATCTTCAGTTGATCCGTCGTGCTGGTATGACTCCCGAAATGTTCCGTGACTCCCTGCGTCAGGATATGGTGCGTCAACAGCTGATGAGCGCCCTGCTGGGCACCGAATTCTCTCTCAAGGGTGAAGCGGAGCAGCTCGACAAGCTCTACAACCAGACTCGCGATCTGCGCCTGGTTCGTCTGGCTGCCGCCAACTACATGGCTGACGTTCAGGTCTCCGACAACGAGCTGGAGCAGTACTACAAGACCAATGGTGCCCGTTTCATGAACGACGAGCAGGTCAAGGTCGACTATCTGCTGCTGGACGCCGCCAACCTCACCAAAGATATCAAGGTCACCGAGCAGGATGCCCAGGATTACTACGATCAGCACCAGGATCTGTTCCAGCGTGCCGAGCGTCGCCACGTGGCTCATATTCTGATCCCGTTTGGCAAGGATGAGAAAGCGGCTGAGCAGAAGGCCGAGGCCGTATTGGCCAAAGCCAAAGCTGGAGATGATTTTGCTGCATTGGCCAAGGCTGACTCCTCCGATACCTTCTCTGCCAAAAAAGGCGGCGAGCTGGACTGGTTCGAGAAAGGGGTGATGGATCCGGCTTTCGAGAAGGCGGCCTTTGCCCTGAACAAGGCTGGTGATCTCTCCACCGTAGTGAAGAGCCCGTTCGGTTTCCACATCATCAAGCTGCTGGGGGTTGAAGCAGCCCAGACCAAGCCGTTTGCCGATGTGAAAGAAGAGACCATCACTCGTCTGCAAGCTGACAAGGCCAAGGAGAAGTTCTTCGCCGAGCAGCAGAAGATGGCTGACAACAGCTTCGAAAACCCGGACTCGCTGGATCTGACCGCTGATGCCATGGGGATGAAGGTTCAATCTTCCGATTTCTTCACCCAGGCGACTGCTCCGGCTCCGCTGAACGATCCCAAGGTGCTCTCCGTGGCGTTTTCCGAACAGCTGCGCGATGACAACACCAACTCCGACGTGATCGAGCTGGCTGACGGCAAGGCGCTGGTGCTGCACATCACTGGTCACAAGCCCAAAGCGGTCAAGCCGCTGGCCGAGGTGAAAGAGCAGGTGATTGCCGCCATCAAGCATGACAAGGCTAGCGAAGTAGCCCGTGGCAAGGCCCAGGGCCTGCTGGACAAGCTGAAAGTCGGTGAGAGCATCACCGCCGATCTGACTGCACTCGGTCTGAAAGTGGAGACCCACAAAGGGGTTGCCCGCTTCGATCGCGAGCTGGATCAGAACCTGATTGCCCAGGCGTTCACACTGCCTCATCCGGTCGACGGCAAGCCGAGCGTGGCTCTGGTTGCCGAGACCAATGGTGACCGCGTTGTAGTTGCGCTGGACAAGGTCAACGTCCCTGCCGCCGCATCCGGTATGGCTGCCATGCTGCAAGCTCAGCTGGGTCAGGGCAAAGCTCAGGTGGATTACAAGTCGCTGATCGACGAGTTGCGCAAAACAGCCAAGATCGAGTACTTCACCAGTGTGGAAGCGACCGTCGAGTAATCGGCACTGCGCAATCCATTGAAAACGGCTCCTTGATGGAGCCGTTTTTTTATCTGTGGGCGAGGGGAATAATCAAGCCCTGCTCCCAGTGATCGCTGCGCAGCCGTAAGCCATATCAGTCGCCATAAACATGAGATATAAAAAAACCGGCACAATAAGTGCCGGTTTTTCATAGCGAGCTTGCAGGGCGGGGGTTACACCACACCCTGAGTGCGCAGGTAATCCTCGTAGGTGCCGCCGAAGTCGCGGATACCATCTTCGGTCAGTTCCAGGATACGGGTCGCCAGAGAGGAGACGAACTCGCGGTCGTGGGAGACGAAGATCAGGGTCCCCTGGTAGAGCTCCAGTGCCATGTTCAAGGATTCGATGGATTCCATGTCCAGGTGGTTGGTCGGCTCATCCATGATCAGGATATTGGGGCGCTGCATCATCAGCTTGCCGAACAGCATGCGACCCTGTTCACCACCGGAGAGCACCTTGACCGGCTTCTTGATGTCGTCCTGAGAGAAGAGCAGACGGCCCAGTATGGAGCGTACAGCCTGCTCGTCTTCGTTCTCCTGTTTCCACTGGGCCATCCAGTCGAACACGTTGAGATCAGTGTCGAAGTCTTCGGCGTGATCCTGAGCGTAGTAACCGATCTGGGCGTTCTCGGACCACTTGATGGTGCCGGTATCCGGTGCCAGTGCGCCGACCAGGGTCTTGATCAGAGTGGATTTACCGATACCGTTGGTACCCAGAATGGCGACCTTCTCGCCCACTTCCATCATCATGTTGAGGCCCTTGAACAGGGGACCGTCGCCATAACCCTTGGATACACCTTCCACTTCCAGGATGTTGCGATAGAGCTTTTTGTCCTGCTCGAAGCGGATGAAGGGGTTCTGGCGGCTGGAGACCTTGACGTCCTCAATCTTGATCTTGTCGATCTGCTTGAGACGGGAGGTCGCCTGACGGGACTTGGAGGCGTTGGCGCTGAAACGGGAGACGAAGGATTGCAGATCGGCGATCTGGGCCTTCTTCTTGGCGTTGTCGGCCAGCAGACGCTCGCGCGCCTGGGTGGCGGCAAGCATGTAGTCGTCGTAGTTGCCCGGGTAGACGCGCAGCTCGCCGTAGTCCAGATCCGCCATGTGGGTACAGACGGAGTTCAGGAAGTGACGGTCGTGAGAGATGATGATCATGGTGCTTTCACGTTCGTTGAGCACCTGCTCCAGCCAGCGAATGGTGTTGATATCCAGGTTGTTGGTCGGTTCGTCCAGCAGCAGGATGTCAGGGTTGGAGAAGAGGGCCTGTGCCAGCAGCACCCGCAGTTTCCAGCCTGGGGCCACTTCGCTCATTGGGCCGTTGTGCTGCTCAAGGGGAATGCCGACACCCAGCAGCAGCTCGCCTGCGCGCGCTTCGGCGGTGTAGCCGTCATACTCGGCAACCAGACCTTCCAGCTCGGCGGCCTTCATATAGTCTTCGTCGGTGGCTTCGAGGTTGGCGTAGATGGCATCGCGCTCGGCGATAGCCGCCCACAGCTCGGTGTGACCCATCATGACCACGTCCAGTACGCGCATATCTTCGTAGGCGAACTGATCCTGACGCAGCTTACCGATGCGCTCGTTGACATCCAGGCTCACATTACCGCCAGTGGGCTCCAGATCACCACCGAGGATCTTCATAAAGGTGGACTTGCCACAGCCGTTGGCGCCGATAAGGCCATAGCGGTTGCCGCCGCCAAACTTGACGTTGATGTTCTCAAACAGCGGCTTGGCGCCGAACTGCATGGTGATGTTGTTGCTACTTAACAAGGTATGTGTCCCGATTGGTCTGTCAAATGGCGCGCATTATGGCACAGATCCCCCGAAAGTTTTAGCGAGAAGTGTGATCTTGATCGGGGCAAGCGGGGCATGCAGCCGATTGATGGGCAATAAAAAAAGCCGGCGCGAAGCCGGCTTGGAAGGATGAATTTGAACTGTTAGTGGGAGGTAGCGCCAGAGGCCCCCAGCCCGGTTTGGGAGCGAACGAACTGCGGCAGGAACTTGGCATGCTCGTCGGCGGCGTTCTGGGAGCTGTCGGTGATGGAGAAGAACCAGATCCCGATGAAGGCCAACCCCATGGAGAAGAGGGCAGGGTACTCGTAGGGGAAGATGGCCTGGGCATGGCCCAGCACTTTCACCCACACGGTCGGACCCAGGATCATCAGGGTCACTGCGCTCGCCAGTCCCAGCCAGCCACCGTAGACGGCGCCACGGGTGGTCAGGCGTGACCAGAACATGGAGAGGAACAGCACCGGGAAGTTGCAGCTGGCGGCGATGGAGAAGGCCAGACCGACCATGAAGGCGATGTTCTGCTTCTCGAACAGGATCCCCAGACCAATGGCAACCACACCGAGCACCAGAGTCGTCATCTTGGAGACGCGCAGTTCATCGGTCTCGTTGGCCTTGCCCTTCTTCAACACGCTGGCATAGAGGTCATGGGAGACCGCAGAGGCACCGGCCAGGGTCAATCCGGCAACTACCGCCAAAATAGTGGCAAATGCCACGGCAGAGATGAAGCCGAGGAACAGACTTCCACCCACTGCATCAGCCAAGTGGACGGCTGCCATGTTGGTGCCGCCCAACAGGGCGCCGGTGGCATCCTTGAAGGCCGGATTGGTGCTTACCAGCAGGATGGCGCCAAAACCGATGATGAAGGTGAGAATGTAGAAGTAACCGATAAAGCCAGTGGCGTAGAACACCGATTTACGCGCCTCTTTGGCATCGCTCACGGTGAAGAAGCGCATCAGGATATGGGGCAGGCCGGCGGTACCGAACATCAATGCCAGACCGAGCGAGATGGCGGAGATGGGGTCGGAGACCAGCCCGCCCGGGCTCATGATGGCGGAGCCTTTCTCGTGCACTTTGACCGCTTCACTAAACAGGGCGCCGATGTCGAAGTTGACCGATTTCATGACCATGATGGCCATGAAGCTAGCACCGGAGAGCAGCATCACTGCCTTGATGATCTGCACCCAGGTGGTGGCCAGCATGCCGCCAAACAGCACGTAGAGCACCATCAGGATACCAACCAGCACCACGGCCACATGGTATTGCAGGCCAAACAGCAGCTCGATCAGTTTGCCGGCACCGACCATCTGGGCGATCAGGTAGAGGGCGACTACCACCAGCGAACCGCAGGCGGAGAGGGTGCGCACTTCAGTCTGTTTGAGACGATATGAGGCGACATCGGCGAAGGTGTATTTGCCGAGATTGCGCAGCCGTTCGGCGATCAGGAACAGAATGATGGGCCAGCCCACCAGAAAGCCGATGGAGTAGATGAGGCCGTCATAGCCGGAGGTGTAGACCAGCGCGGAGATCCCGAGGAAGGAGGCGGCGGACATATAGTCACCGGCGATGGCCAGACCGTTCTGGAAGCCGGTGATACGGCCACCGGCCGCATAGTAGTCGGAAGCCGAGCGGTTGCGCTTGGAGGCCCAGTAGGTGATGAACAGGGTAGCGGCCACAAACACCAGAAACATCACGATGGCGGCGACATTAAGGGGCTGACGCTCCACGGCGCCAGAGATTGCATCGGCCGCCAGCAGGGGAGAGGAGGCCAGTGAGGTCAACAGCAGCAACTTGCCTTTCATGATTGCACCCCTTTGAGGATCTTCTGGTTCAGTTCATCAAACTCGCCGTTGGCGCGAAAGACATAGACGCCGGTCAACACGAAGGAGGAGAGGATCAATCCTACCCCGACAGGAATGCCGCGAGTAATGGTCGACCCTTCGCTCAAGGGGGTGCCCAGCCAACCGGGGGCAAAGGCGATGAGCAGAATAAACGCCAGGTAGAGTCCCAGCATCAGAGCCGAGAGGGCCCAGGCAAAACGCTGGCGCTTGGCGACCAGCTCCTGGAAGTTGGGATCTTGCTGGATCCTCAGATAGCTTTGCTGTTCCATTGCAGTTCTCCATGACATGAGTGTCAGCGGTGGATGGGGTAACCTCGACGAGCAGGCAATCTGCTCATGTAAGCAAAATGTGAATTAAATGTTATTTCTCGACAATTAGACTTTGGGATAAGTGAGCGGCGAGCCGCAGGTCAGGCGCAGGTAGATAAGCGCGGCCGTGGTGGCATCGGCAAGGGCATCGTGGGCGGGCAGGGATGGGAGTTCAAGGTGGCTGCAGATGGCACTCAAATGGAGGTCAATAGCCGCATCGGGATAGCGGCGATAGAGGTGGTCGTGATAGAGCTGGCTCACCTCGATCCCTCGCTGGGGCAGGGTCAATCCCCACAATTTCTGGCAGGCGAGATTGAGAATACGCAGATCGTAGGCTACGTGATAGCCCACCAGTTCACGGGGGCCGATAAAGTGAAGCAGCAGGCGCAGCGCGGCTTCCAGCTCCATCCCCTGTTGCAGATCCTGATGGCGCAGACCGTGGATCACCACAGATTGGCTGGTCAGGCTGGCCGGTGGCTGTACTTTGATGGCGAGGGCCTCGCCGGTCAGCAGCCGGTTGCCCTGAATGCGCACCGCCCCGATGGAGACGATCTCGGCCTGCTCGGGATCGAGACTGGTGGTCTCGAAATCGAGGGCGACCTGTTCATCTTTCGGTGGGGTGGCAAAGAGCGGCGCGAACTCGCCCGTTCGGAACGTGCGGCCATACCAGTAGCGTCGAGCGCGGCTCAACATGACTATTGTCTCAGACGAAAGTGCAAGGTGAGCCACTGCTGGAATTTCTTCACCTGATGCAGCGCCTGACGCAACAGATCCCGCTCGCTGTGGCTCAGCTCGCTTGTCTGCACCCGACTATTGCCCCCCTTGAGCTGGCTGCGCAGCCTCAGCCGGATAAAGAGCCGAAACGCCTCTGCCAGATTGCTGCCATAGTCGGCACTGAGCCGATCGGCGGCCACCAGTGCGTCGATACGCCCCAGGGTTGAAGTCTCCAGAATGCCTGCCTCAAGGGCCAACATGCGGATACCGTGCACCAGCGGGAACAGGCCGCCCCGCTTGAGATCAAGCCCTTCGGGACGCTGCTCAAGCCGGCCAAAGAGGGTGAGCGGGGCGTGAAAGGCCACCGCCGGTCGCACCATCTCTGCCAGCAGATCCCGCCTGTCCGCCAACTGCTCGCGCAGCGCTCTGGCAACCGGCAGATGGAGCTGTCGATCCCCCGCGATGGGGTGAGCATCGGCCAGGGTGGCGAGCCAGAGCAGCTCATCCTCTTTTGCCGTGGTGCAGGCACTGGCAATGGCGCTTTGCCACTCGCTACCTGTTTTCACCCAGGCCGGATTGTTCACCATCACCAGCCCGGGGCACAGCGGGTAGCCGAGGCGCTCCAGCAGGGCGCTAAATTCGGCCAGATCGGCTGCCTGGGTGGGCCATGCCAGCCCTTCTGGCAGGATCAGGGCGTTGTCCTGATCGGTTTTGAGGATCTGCTCGCCGCGCCCCTCCGAACCCAGCATCAGCAGGCAGACCTTATCCTGCACCTCGGGGGGGATCACCAGCGCAAAGGTTTTGGCGATCAGCTGCTCGTTGATGGTGGCGATGAGCTTCATCAAAAAGGCGGTGTGGATCCCCTGGGCAAACAGCGAGCGGGTCAATTGTTGCTGTTCGCGGGCCACCGCCTCCAGCGCCGGCAGGCTGTCGGCACGGGCGATGCGCAACGTCAGCACGTGGGAGTGGGTCGAGAAGAGCCCCAGCACCTGGGTCAGTTGCAAGATGCCCGCCACTTCGTTGCCGCGCCACACCACCAGTCGCTTGATGCGATGGCGGGTCATCAGCAGCAGGGCATCAAACAGATAGCTCTCCAGCGGCAGACCGATGAGCGGCGTGGGGGTCAGCACCGAGAGGGGGGCCGTCAGCGGCAATCCCTTGAGGGTCAGGGCATGGAGCAAGGTCTTGCGGGTTGCCAGCGTGAGGGAGCCATCGTGGGCCGGGTAGAGCAGGCAATCGGTCCCCTTGCTCACCATGGCTTCGGTCGCCGCCAGCAGTGACAACTTGCTGTCGACGATAAGCGGTGCCTGCAGGTGGCCCGGTTCGATGCGTGTCAGGATAAACTCCGCCAGATTCTTCTGCCCCAGTTGTTCGCGTTGTTCCTGCTGGCGTTGGCGCTCGGCCAGATTGGCGGTGAAGTAGCTGGCAAACTGCGGATCCTGCTCACAGAGCGTCAGAAATGTGTGGCGAGGAATGAGTTGGCAGAGGCTATCTTCCAGCGCGGTGAAGCGGTGGCGGCAGCGGCCGTCAAACTGGGCGCGCACATCGAACAGGTCATCGACCCCGTAATCACCAAACTGGTGGTGAGGGGCCGACTCTTCCACCGCCCCCTTGATAATGAGATAGAGGCCGGGAGGCTCGTCCCCCTCCTTGAGCAGCAGATCCCCGGCCCGAAAATAGCAGAGCGAGAGGTGGCGGGAGAGCCGCTCGCGCGCCTCCTCATCCAGTCGGTCGAACGGTGGTCTGGCAAAATTGAACAGGGTTGACATGACAGCGTCCTCTGCTGGCTTGCGGCACTCATGCAGCTCCCAGTGTGACAAAGGGAGGGGGAGGCGACCAGCCGACTTTAGTCTCAGCTGTACCGCCTGTTCACACTCTGATAACGTGGTGGTATGACCAGTGAGTCAGTTTCAGGGATCAAGGAGAGGACAAGGAAGATGGAAAAACCAAGGGTCAAGTGCGAGATCCACGACGGGATTGCCGAAGTGATGCTGACGCGGGGGGACAAACTCAATGCGCTGGACCGCACCATGTTCAGTGCCATCGACGAGACGCTGACGCAGCTCGCCCGGCACAAGGGGCTGCGGGCGGTGATCCTGCACGGCGAGGGGCGGGCCTTCTGCGCCGGGCTGGATGTGAAGTCCATGCTCAAGCAGCCAGTGGCGGCGCTCGATATTCTCAAGCGCGAGGCGGACGAGGCGACCAATCTGGCCCAGCGTGTTGCCTATGGTTGGCACCAGCTGCCGGTGCCGGTGATTGCAGTGACCCAGGGAGTCTGTTTTGGCGGTGGCTTGCAGATTGCGCTCGGCGCCGATTTTCGCTTCAGCACCCCCGATTGCCGCTTCTCGGTGATGGAAATCAAGTGGGGGATCATCCCCGACATGAGCGGTAGCGTCACCATGCGTAACCTGATGGGGCTGGATACAGCCATGGAGCTGGCCATGAGCGGGCGCGAGCTCGATGCCATCGAGGCCAAAGCTCTAGGGATGGTGAGCCGGGTCTGCGCCGATCCGCTGGTGGAGGCGCGAGAGTTTGCCCGCACCCTTATCACCAAGTCGCCGGATGCACTGGCGGGGATCAAGCAGCTCTACAGCCAGGCCTGGGCCCGCAGTGACGAGGCGATGCTCAAAGAGGAGACCCGGCTGCAAAAGCAGATCCTGGGGCGACCCAATCAGTGGCGGGCCACCCTTAACAGCCTGTTTCGCTGGCGACTGCCCTTCGGGCCGCGCCGCAATCCGCTCTGACTGCGAGCTGCACGAGCGATCTACGGCATGCCCGATTATCTGGGTTGCCTGCAGTCGGCGCTGCTCAATCAGGACGCCACACTGTTTCGGCGCAAATACTTCCTCAACGGCGCCCACATGGGCTTCATCTTCTATGCCACCGACCCGAACATGGACGATGACACCGAGGAGGAGATGAAGGAGATGATTGCGAGCAGCAAGGGGGTGGGGAACTTCCGCTCCATGTTCGTCAACATCCCGGACGGCAAGCCTGATGGCATCAAGTTGATTCCGGTGGGGGATATCGCCACCAAGGACGAGTTCGCGGCGATCAAAGGGATCACCGCCCAGGATGTATTGACCAGCCACCGCTTTCCGGCGGCGCTGGCCGGCATTATTCCGACCAATGGCGGGGGAGGGCTCGGGGATCCCGAGAAGTACGATGCCACTTATGCCCGCAACGAGGTGCTGCTGCTCTGTGAGCTTATCCAGGATGCCATCAACAGTGCGGGACTCCCGTCTCCCTGCGGGCCGATTTTCGGGAGAATATCGGTTCAACTGTATAAACAAACAGTGTTTGCTGTGGCAAGATAGGCTGTTGATTTGGATAGAAAAGGGGGCGTAATACGGGTTTATTGCAAAGTGTGTGGCCAGCGGGGCCGCATTACCAAGACCAACCGACTGAGCGATGATGTCTCGGATCTCTATTGTCAGTGCACCGACGCTGAGTGTGGCCACAGCTGGGTGGCCACACTGTCGTTCGCCCATACCCTAAGCCCCTCAGCAAAGACCATCAACCAGCTGGTGCTAAGTCTGATGGGGTCACTGACGCCAGAGGGGCGGCAGTTGGTATTGCGAGGACTTAGTGGACGTAGCAATGTGTAGCTTCATAGCTGGATATAGGCTGTTTTTCAGCACAAATCTATCAATGGTAAGGCCTAATTTTGTTGGAGAAATAAAGCAGGATATAAAGCGTTTAGGAATGTCCCCCTCAATGAGGGGGGAGATTGTAGTGTTCTGCTTATTTGTAAGTAGCATAGTGGATGTATAAACTGTACTTGAAGAGGATCAATTTCAAGTCGTAGTGTATACATCAACAGTTATCCCCTGTAAAAAGGAGCGTGATTTAGATAAACATCTATACATAACCTTCTTCCAGTGGTTCTCAAATAAATCACTATTTATGACAGGTGTTAAGAATGTTTTTACAAATTCTTTTTCTAATTCATCCCTAGTCAAAAGCGTTCTATTATCATTATAGAAGCTGTTTCTTTGACTTATAATCTCTGGTAAATGGTCACTAGCTCTATCACTGTATCGGCTAGCCAAATCGAAATCAGAGAAGTGCTTAATTGCTCGCTGTGCATCTACTAAGGACCATCCGTCGAGTGGAGGTGCTGCGATATATATGATTGCTGCGGGCTCTATAGGGTCTGAAATATCACTAATTAAATACTGGGCAAAAACCCATTGCCGAGTATAAAAAATATCCTTATCTAAATAAGGATGAAGGATCTGCTCACCATGCTCTGTGGCGTAACCATCACCCTTCTCCCCCATGTTGCAATCTCGACAAGATGGAATTAAATTTAATGGTAACACAGACAGTTGTGGGAAATGAGCTATCGGTAAAAAGTGATCAATATTTTTTGGTGTGCCAAGTCCTCCACAAAATGGACAGCGTTGCTTTCTTGCTGAAGAAATTATTTTGTTATATACCTCTCTAGCAGGTTTTTTCATGCTCCTTAAATTTCCTGCATATAAATATGCAAGTCTTTCCCTGTTAAGTTCTGGATTTATAGATGTATCTATGTCAAGGTCATCAAATGTAGGAAATTCAAATAAACTTCCTTCTTTTCCAGACTCACGATATTGACTCTCCATAGGTATGAGGGTCTTTGTGGCTTTTAAAAGATCAGTCTTATCTTTTTCTCGTCTCATGCCATCGAGACATTTGTTTAAAACATCTTTAAAACAGTATGGTGGCTCAGAAAGCTTTTTCATCTTTTAATCGCCTTGCTTTTATTTATTATCATAGACTTTAAAACAGATCGTGCCTCCATACCTAGTTGATTGTTATACTGTGTCAGTATATCTTGATAGCTCATATTCTGAGAAACTGATTTAGATAACAATCAGTGATAGCCAGAATTGTTGACTTCTAAACCAAAAACCTCTTTAGTTAATACGCCAACATTTTCCCCAAACGTCTCTATTTCAAGGCGGTATGGTTCAATAATGTCTTCAACACGGTTAATATTCCATACGCATGTGCTGGGTATTTCTTGAAGAACAACAGGTGAATGAGTTGCTATTATTGCCACACCATTTTGTTCGAAAAGTAATTCACTTAAAGTTCGAATAAATGCTGATAGTAATGGTGGATGGAGATGGCCTTCAGGTTCATCGAGTATGATAAGCGTTTTTTCTTCAATTTTTGAAATTATTTTCGTTATAGTAAAAAGAACAATGGCATGACCAGAACTTAGATGCTCTAGTGTGTTCATTATTTTGTCATGAAACTGCTCTCTAAATTCGATAGAGTCAACTTGTTTGCGGTTATTCAGAGATTTCTTTAGGGTAAAAAATACCGCATATAAATCTGACAAATACATTGACTCAAAATTTATATCTGTTTCTAATTGTTCAATGGCATTGAACCACAGCTTTCTCTTCTTACTTAATCGATAGCAATCAATAAGTGATTTGACAAAATCACTCCTCAACTCTGCAAGAGTTAGAAGTTTATCAGGTTTTTTTTGGTCCTTGAGTCCAATGTAAAAATAACATGTTCCTTTGCTTGGGTCTGGTTGCTCTTTAGGTGGAGAGAAAGGGTCAAATGCACTAAATGAAACTGATATTAGGCTGCTGAAATAGTCAGAATATATTCTTTTATTTCGTCGTAAATTATCAATAAAATGATGAAGACTGTCCTGCTTATTTATTATCGCATCAATCATTCCATTAAGAATGGTAGTTTTTCCTGAGCCATTCCTGCCAATCAATGCATGTATATTTGTACTAGGGGTTGAGCCAGCTTCTACATTAAAATCAAGCTCAATAGGATATGTGTCATCCATGTAATCACGAATGAATGAAAACTTAAAATCTGTGAGCTCAGGCTTTCCATAAATAATTCTGGCGTATTGTCCTCTTATTGAAGTTAAGCTTGAATCTCTAAGTAACGAAGTGCCAAAAACCTCTTCATCCTTCACTCTATTTATAATGTCCTGGTTGAATGCAACATCATTTAATGAAACCAAGATATTTTTTGCTACTTGCTCATCTAGTAAAAATAAATTTTTATAAAAATCAATATCCGCACCTACAGAAAAGAAGTTAGGGGATAGTTTTAAGAAGTTATTATTTAGCTTTTCGTAGGTTGGTGTTTCTGTAGTCTGACCTTTAAAGCCAATTTTAATATATCCGATATTATGTTCTATGCCTGTTTCATCTAAAACTGATAAGTAGAACATTGTAACGAACGAAAAATCATTCCAATGATCAATTCTTAAACATGCAAGATTTTTTGCATTTTTAGGAAAATTTTCATTTCGTTCTAATACTGTAAACTCCATATGGCCTCTCTGTGTAGTGCGCTAATAATTTGAGTTTTATACAATTTTGTGTCATTTGTCCATAAAAAGCTTCAAATGAGGCGGTGCTTAAAAGCTACATTCGCAGTTATTTGCTTGTGTCATATGAGCTGCATCTTCTGGTGTTTAAATGCTCATTGTGTAACTTTTTAATGGGTGGGGATTCTGGCAAAGGGTTATACGACATTAACCAGGCAGTATGTAAGAATTAGTAGGTTATTCTGTATGTTCCTTGATTGGCGATAGCAGGCTATTTGCCTGATGTGATTCAGAGGGGTTTCATTTTACGCGCGGGTTTTCTGGCCGCCGGAAATGGTTTGAGGTCGGGGGGGCTATCCGTTCCTGCCGGTATACCCAGCGATCATTGCTATGGCTTGCTGTTGCAGCCACTCAAGCACCTCTTCAGACGCCAGGCAGGTGTGCCACCAGTAGTTTGTGGGTATGAGATGTATCGGGCAATTCGTCTTGTAGGTCTTCCAGCTTGGCAAAAAGATTAGTCACACGCTACTTAGCTCATCCGTTCGTCAAAAAATGGACTTTCCACTTCATGTCGGTCTGCCCAGTCTAATTTATCAAGCACGCGCCAGAGCTCACACCGATACGGATTTGGCAAAGCCGTGATCCACTGATGGCATGCCTCAAATCCGCAGGTGTTGAACAGCTCGTAGCAATCCATCACCAGTGTCGGCCAATGCTCATCATAGGGGGGAACGGTGTCGGGCTGCTCGTCCGGTTCTGGTACACCGACCAAGGCACGCAGCCATTCCAGCTCGATAAGTGGGTCGTCATTGCCCGATGGGGTCAAGCGGCTCGACTGCACTTGTCCGTTCTCAAGCCAGAGGGTGAAACCGTCCGTATTTACGCTGGAACCAGCCCGCAAACGGTCGATGGAGAAGGGCGATAACCCCCATTGCTCCCTCATGACCTAGTCTGCGAAGGCACAAGGATCCGGTAGCGTACAGTTATTGTCAGAGCTCCAAGGTGCCGGGCTGTCGCCCGTCTTAACCCCAACCCCCCTCGCTGCAGCCTCTGCGGCTTTCCTGGCTTCATGGGTGCCGGCAGGCACAATTTCCCACCCTTGCAGGCGGGTCTTGATGCCCAGGCGAGCGGAGGTAATGCCCATCAGGCGCTTGATGTCTTCGCCATAGCTGTTTGCTTGCTCCTCAATAAGGTGGGCTAGCTTGATGGGGTGTTCGGCACGGGTGGCCAGTGCGCCGCCCATGGCGTGCAGGTAGCAGCGAAAGATGCCGTTATCTGCGGCAAAGCGGGCTGCCTCAAAGCGCGGGTCTTGCAGCACGGGCTTGGGTGGGCCAACCAGTTCGGCATTCTTCTTGGCATTGCTGATGCGGCGCAGCTCGCGCCATACCCCGACCGGGGCGCCGCCGATCTGCTGGAAGGTGCGAATGCCCCACCAACTGGCCCAGGCCACGGCATGCAGGGCGCCCTCATCGGCGGCGGTGCCAGCCTCTTCGTCGTCGTCCAGGTAGGCGCCGTCGATGTTCTTGGCAATGTATTTGGCGATATAGCCCGCGGCATCGCCCTTGGCCGGGTCTATCTCTTTCCAGTCAAAGCGGGGAGTAAAATCGGTAAAGGGTGGGGCTCCCTTGATATCCCGTACCAGCTCTTCGTGGTCATCGGTCAGCGCATAGCGTTGCAGGATGCCGATCACCCGGTTGCGATCTTCCGGGCGCATAAATAGCAGCAGATGCCAGTGCGGGGTGCCGTCGTGGTGAGCCTCGCACACGCGAAATCCATAAACGGGGGCGTTCCGCCGTTTGAGGGCGGCCACTTGATATTTCATCAGACGATGACATACGCCCACTTTGCACCGGATTATCTCAATGACGCTGTCCGCTTTAACCCGTTGGAAAACCATCTTCAACCAGCGTGATTTCCCCCGGGAATGGGCAGAAAAAAGTGTCCACATTTTGCCAATTTTGGTGTCTTTTCACGTCCCAAAGTGTCCCCTTGTGTGGCACTTAACTCCTTGGTTTGAATATAACTTTTTGAAATTAATTAAATAAAAAATGGCAGCCGAGGCTGCCATTTTTTATTGATGTCTTATGTCGTTCTGGTTCAGGAGGTCTTGCGATCCTGATCCGGCTCGAACTGATGGCCTGATTTCTCCCGCTCCAGGTTCTCTTCGGAGCGTTTGCCCACCCAGTAATCGGCGTTCTTGATGCCGAGCTTCTCCGGGTGGAATACGGGGTCAATCCCTAGTGCCTGCTGCGCTTCATAATCCTTCAGACAGGTGAAGGCGGTCTTTTGCAGCAGCAGAATGGCGATGATGTTGAGCCAGGCCATCAGGCCGACCCCGATATCACCCATGCCCCAGGCCAGATCCGCCGTCTTGACGGTGCCGTAGACGGTGGCAGCCATCAGCGCAATCTTCAGCAAGAAGGTGAGCCAGGGGCGATTTATCTTGCGGTTGATGTAGGCGATGTTGGTTTCGGCGATGTAGTAGTAGGCAACGATGGTGGTGAACGCGAAGAAGAACAGCGCGATGGCCACGAAAATGCTGCCAAAGCCCGGCATCATGCTCTCCATGGCGGTCTGCACATAGCCCGGGCCTGCTGCGATACCGGCAATACCCGTGTAGATGGCGGCGCCGTCTGGCCCTTGTACGTTATAGAGACCGGTGATCAGCAGCATAAAGCCGGTGGCGGAGCAGACGAACAGGGTGTCGATATAGACGGAGAACGCCTGCACCAGACCCTGCTTCGCCGGGTGACTCACTGCCGCAGCAGAGGAGGCGTGCGGCCCGGTACCCTGACCGGCTTCGTTGGAGTAGACCCCGCGTTTTACCCCCCACATGATGGCTAGACCCAGAATGGCACCGAAACCGGCATCCAGACCGAAGGCGCTCTTCCAGATCAGCAGGATCACGCCCGGCAGCTGGCCGATATTGAGGGCGATGATGACGCAAGCCACGATGATGTAGCCCAGCGCCATAAAGGGCACCACGGTACTGGCGAAGCTGGCGATACGCTTGACGCCGCCGAAGATAATAAAGCCGAGCAGCAGCGCCAGACCGGCGGCGGTGACGTTCGGATCGATATTAAAGGCGGTCTGCAGGCTGGAGCCGATGGAGTTGGCCTGCACGCCTGGCAGCAGCACGCCGCAGGCGAAGACGGTGGCGATGGCGAAGGTCCAGGCGTACCACTTCATGCCAAGCCCTTTCTCGATATAGAAGGCTGGGCCACCGCGGTATTCACCGTTGATCTTCTCTTTGTAAACCTGACCCAGGGTGGACTCCACGAAGGCGGAGCTGGCGCCGAGGAAGGCGACCATCCACATCCAGAACAGGGCGCCCGGGCCACCGAAGGTGATGGCGGTGGCCACACCGGCGATGTTACCGGTCCCCACACGACCGGCCAGGGTCATGGCCAGCGCCTGGAATGAGGAGACACCGGCATCGGTGCTCTTGCCATCAAACATCAGGCGCACCATCTCTTTGATATGACGCAGTTGCAAAAAACGGGTACGCAGGGAGAAGTAAAGACCAACCCCCAGACACAGGTAGATGAGCGCAGGGCTCCAGATTACACCATTGATGGCATTGACGATTTCATTCATGTACAACAACTCCTTTGTTGTGTTTGTGGCGCTGTCTTGGCGAGATCTTGGCCTCGCTCTCTGTCACTGTTTTTGGCCCTGTTTGTTAACAATCCAGTTAACAAATGAGCGCGAGGTTGAGGGGTTAAGCAGAGCGCAAACAGGCGCCATGCATGGCTTGTAACATATCGAGTTGTATCGGTGCTTCCCAGCGAAAAATGTTGCCTTGTTGCAAATTTGTGAATTGACAAGGGTGGGGGGATAATGGCAGGCAGCGTTTTCTATGAGTAAAGATGAGATCCTCCTTGTTGATCTGCGCCAGACAATGTGACGGGCGTAACACAATGGAAAGCAAACATGAGGCCAACAATGAAAAATGATTCTGAGACGTTGACGATCCGTCCCCCTGAGGCCGACGACGGGAGCGCCATCGCCCACCTGTTCACCCAATTGGGGTATCCTGCCGAAGGCGCTGACGTGACGGCGCGCCTGTTGGCGCCGGATCCCGCGAGCGTTGTGCTGCTCGCCTCTCAGGGCGACAAGGTGGTCGGCGTGCTGGTGTGGCACAAGCTGGCACCACTGCATGTTGCACCAGCGTGGGGCCTGATCTCGGCGCTGGTTGTCGATGAAGGGGCAAGAGGGGCGGGAGTGGGCGCAGCCTTGCTCAAGGGCGCCGAAGCGATGGCGCGGGCCGCAGGTTGCGTCCAGCTGGAGCTCTCCAGCAGTCTCAAGCGCGAGGCGGCCCACCGTTTCTATCTGGCGCAGGATTATCTGGAGCGGCCGAAACGGTTCGTCAAACTGCTGTAACCTGTTTTTTGCATCATAAAGAAGGAGTAGGCGTGCTGGGATGGTTCAAATGGCTGGGTGGTCGCCCGCAAACGTCCATGAGTGAGGATGAGTTGGCATTGTGGCGTCAGGCGCTGGCGGCTGTACCCATCTTACAAGGGCTCAGCGACGCCGAACAGACGACGCTTATCGGCTTGGGGCAACAGCTGCTCAAGCGCAAGACCCTGACCCTGATCGGGGTCGAGCTCAGCCGCCGTCAACAGGCGGTGCTGGCGCTGCAGGCGGCGCTGCCCATCTTGCATCTTGGGGCTGACTGGTATCGCGGCTTTCACGAAATCATCATCATTCCCGAACCTGTCACGCGCAGGCAGGAGGTACAAGATGAGTTCGGGCTGGTGAGCGAGTTTGAAGAGGAGAACGTTGGCGAATCCTGGCCGCAAGGGCCGCTGGTGCTGGCCTGGAGCGAACTGCAGCAAGATGGCGACTGGGACGGTTTTAATCTGGTGATCCACGAGCTGGCCCACAAGCTCGATATGCTGGGCGGTGAGGCGGACGGTGCGCCGCCGTTGCCGGGGCAGATGAGCAGCCAGCAGTGGCAACAGGCCTTTCAGGCCGCCTTCGATGAGCTGTGCCAGCAACTCGACCGGGACGAAGTGACGGCCATCGATCCCTATGCTGCTGAACATCCCGCGGAGTTTTTCGCCGTCTGCTGCGAGTGTTTCTTTACCGACCCGCTGCGGTTGCAGCAGGTTTATCCGGCGGTATACCGACAACTGAGCCAGTTCTTCAGTCAGGATCCTGCACTGCGTTTCCCCGCAACCCGCTTGCTGGCGGGGGAGGGGGACGCCGGGTCACTTGGCTGATAACCGATCTGTTGAACGGTTATTCGAGATAGCAAAAAGGCACCCTCGGGTGCCTTTTTCACAATCTGAGGGCTTGCCTATCAGGCAGCGGCTTTCAGCTGTACGGCGGCGGCTTTCTTGTGATCGCCGATCGGCATTACGGTGCGGCCGAACTGCTCGTTGATCACGGTGGCCATGGCCAGGTAGATGGCGCTGGCACCACAGATGATCCCTTCGAAACCGGCGATGGTGCCGATCAGGGTGCTGCCGGTGAAGTCACGGGCGGCCAGCAGGAAGAACAACACGGTCAGGGAAGCGAACACGAACTGCTTCACGCGCGGGTAGTTGACGGTGCCAACCAGCATGAACAGGGTGAACATGCCCCACATCAGCAGATACCAACCCATGTAAGCGTGCGGAGTGGCTTCGGCCAGACCCATGGTCGGCATCACCAGCAGGAACACCAGGCTCCACCAGAAGGTGCCGTAGGAGATGAAGGCGGTCACACCGAAGGTGTTGCCACGCTTGTACTCCATGATGCCGGCGATGATCTGGGCCAGACCACCGTAGCACAGGCCCATGGCCAGGATCATGGCGCTGATGGGGAAGAAACCTGCGTTATGGATGTTCAGCAGGATGGTGGTCATACCGAAACCCATCAGACCCAGAGGGGCAGGGTTGGCCAATTTTTCGCTCACGTGGCGTTCTCCAAAAATAGAGGTGGGGGTTAACAAAAGACGCGCGATTTTAGGCAGGCTGCGGCGCGCCCGCAAGGGGGCAAGGGGGATAAATCGTAAAAAAACTACGTGATTATTTGCATCAGAGGCCAAACGCTCACCAAAGCAGGCTGTTTGGTGAGCAAAAGGTGTCAAAATAGTTGAGGGGGTGTATTTTTATTACGCTTTTGCGCAGTGCGGCGGCGTCACTGATCCAGTGTCAGGATCACTTTGGCTTCCTTGTCCTCTTCCTTGACCTGGCTGTCGAGCACGAACAGCCGCTCCGGAGCGATCCCCTGGTTGTCGACCAGAAACTCTTTGGTATTTTGCGCCCGGCGCATGGCAAGATTGCGCAGGGATTTGGCGGTGATGAGCTGTTGATCCCGCAGCAGGATCACTGCTTGTGCCCGCAGTGCCGCGCTCTCTTCATCCAGATGGAGGCGGTCCGCCAGATCATTTAGATCTTCGCCAAAGCGCTCTTCATAGGCTTGGGCCAGCGCCTCTTGCAGTGCGGGATCCTGTTCCAGCAGGTCGAGATCCGCCTGATTGCCGGTGAGCTTGGCCAGTACCCGCTCCAGCTTTTGCCGTTGCAGGATGGGGCGCTCCTCGTTGAAGTTGACCTTGCCGCGAATGTTCATGCTGAGCTTGGGTCTCTCCTTGAGGGCCTGTGCCAGCTTGACCAGTTTCTCCTGCTGGGTGGGGGTGAGATCGGGCTCCCCCGGCAGGAAGGGAAGTTCGTCGAGATCGTCGGTGCCATCGGCCAGCGAGGCGAGCAGGGAGAAGGGGGAGGTGATCGCCTTGCTCAGGGTGTTGCCCAGCACATCCCAGAAGATATTGCCGATACTGAAGTCCGGTTGATCGAGATCTCCCTTCACCTTGAGGTTCATCTGTATCACCCCGTTGGCATCGCTCAGCAGGGCGATGGCCAGCCCCAGCGGCAGATCCTTGGCCTGATCGCTCTTGATCTTCTCGCCCAGTTGCAGCTTCTTGATGGTGATGTCGTTATCCCCCTCCAGTCGGTTGCCTTCCAGCTTGTAGTGCAGCTTCATGGAGAGCTGCCCCTTGTCGATGGCATAACCGGCATAAGTGCCCGAGTAGGGGGTGAAGGTGGTGAGCTCCAGATTGTGGAAGGCCACCGCGATGTCGAGGATCGGGTTGGCGACCAGCAGGTTGGTGCCGCCACGAATGGTCACCGGCGCATAGCGATCCACCTTGCCGTTGAAGGCGAGATCGGAGCGTTGCCCCGGAATATTGCTGATATGGCGGCTCTGGCCGCCCAGCGAGGCAATATCGGCCACGAAATCCTGACTCAGGCTGCGATCGGCAAAGCGCAGGTTGCCCTGCTCGGTGCGCAGCTGGTCGATGGTGAAACGAAAGTCGGGAGCCTTGCTGCCTGCCGCCGCTTGAGTGCTTTTGGCTGACGCCGGTTGTGGCAGCAGCAGCTGTTGCAGGTTGGTGGTGCCATCCTCGTTGATCTCGATGCGGGCGAAGGGCTTGTTAAGGGCAATGTCCTTGATCCGCATCTGCTGGCTGATGCCGTCGTACGTCAGACCGGTGAGGGCCAGGGTGTTGAACTCCAGCAGCCGTTGATTGTCTGCCCGATCGACCACTTTGAGCCCGTTGACATCGAGCCCCCCTTGCAGGGTCAGCTTGCTGAGATCTCCCTGGGCGGTGGTGGCGAGATCGAGTCGGGTCTTGCTGCTCAGCAGCCCGTTTTGCACCTTGATACGCACCAGATCAGCCAGATAGGGTTGCGCCAGCGTCAGGGGCAGCCCCTGCTGGTTGATGTCGCCGCTTAGGGTGAAGGGGCTCAGGGTCAGTTGGCCATCAAAGGCGAGGGGGCTGCTCTGGTTGAACTGGGTGGCCAGAGTCAGTTTGCTCGGTTGCTCCCCCTTGCTGCCCAGTGGCCCCAGCGCTAGCTTGAGGCCTGAGATCTGACGTGCCTGCGGTTTGCCGCTGCTCGATTCGGTGAGGGTGAGATCACCCTTGTCGATAAGGATCTGCTTGATCTGCCACTGCCAGGGTTTGTCTGCCCTGTGTTTCTTGCCGTTACCTGCAGCCTTTGTTTTTTGTGCCGACTTGGGCGCCGCATTGTTGGCCACCTCGTTTGCGGCGTAGGCTTCTTTGACGGGCTTGGCGGGAGCCTGTTCAATCAGCAAGTCGGCCAGATCCAGCTCCTGCTGTGGGTTGAGGGTGGCCTTGATCAGGGGTTGTTGCATGGTGATCTTGCCGATCTGGAGCGACTGTTTCTGGCCATCGACAGCCAGATCGCTAAGAGCCAGCTGGCCGAAGCGGGCAAACTCGTCGCCCTTGAGTTTTTTAAGCTGCCAGTTGTCCAGGGTCAGCTTGCCTTTGGACAATTGCCACTGCACCCCTTGCTTGCCCTCTTTGAGCTGGTACTCCACCTCCGCATTAGCGTGGCCCTTGGCCAGATCCAGCTTGAGATAGGGTGCCCAGAGCGGGGCGAAGGGTTTCAGCTCGACCAGCTTGAGGCTCACCTTGCCCTGACCCATGCCGCTCATCACATCGAGCTTGCCGTGAGCGGCGAGGCTGCTTTTGCCGTTGATGGCGGCACTCAGCTGATAGGCAGTCGGATGGTTTGCCTTGGTGCGCAGGTTATCGAGCTTGATGGTCACTTTTTCCATATAGAGAGGCGGCAACCAGCCGGGTTCGCTCTCCTTGCGTTGATCCTGATAGCGCACATGCCCATCAGTGACAGCGATGCTGGCGATGTCGACCAGTAGCGGGGCGCTGGCTGTCTCGGGCTCGGGGGAGGGGGCAGAAGTGAGCACGGTCGCCAGCGCATCGGTCAGATTGAGTCGAACATCCCCCTTTTTGTCTGCCAGCCGTTGCAGCAGCACTACGGGTTTGATCAGGGTGACGGCGGAAAGCACGACCCCTTTCTGCTGCCAGCTGGCTTGTAGGTCGGGGGTGATAAAGAGCTGCTCAAAACGGATGATAGGTTGCTGTTTGGCATCGAGCAGGGCAGTCGCGCCGAGGGTAAGAGAAGGGGTGCGCAGTCCAACATCAATCTCCCCCAGCGTCAGTTGCAGGCCGTAGTGCTCGGCCAGCCAGCCTGGCAGATAGCGTTGGATCAGACGGGGGGTCTGCCACAGCAGCAGTGTGATCAGGATAAGAAGCAGCAGGAAAGCGTAGGCAAGGTAGCGCAGAAAGCGGGGTTTGTGGGACGCTGGCTCGGTAGTGTTCATTTGGTGCACTCCCATTTGGTTCCCACCATGGTACAGAAAAGCTGGATAGTAATCATGGGGTTGCGTACTGTTGTACGCCGTACTTTGTCCAAAGGCGATCCAGTTCACCCTTTTGTTGCAGGGCTGCCAGCCATTGTTCCAGCTGGGCAGGAGTAATGGGTGCCGCAGGGTGAAGAATGGCGCGGTGTTGATACTGTTGATCCCATTTTTTCGAGATCAGCAGCTGGTTGGCTGTGTCGGGATGGGCCAGCAGATACTGGTTAAGGTAAGAGACGTTGATAATGGCCACCTCACCACGCCCTTTGAGCAGTGCTTGCAGGGCGCTGACATTGTCTTTGACCAGGGTGATATTGAGCTTGCGCTGCAGGTAGATGGGATCGGCATTGAACTGGCCGATGCCGTAGTGGTAGCCGGTCACCCCGATAAGGTGGTGCCGAGAGGGGTCATCGAAAAAGCGCTGATCCCGGCCCTCTTTGCTCAGGGCCACATAGACTTCGCCACCACCGAGAAAAGGCGCAGTCATCTTGAGTTTCTCCGTTTGCCAGCCCCAGTTGCTGTCTTCAAACAGCATCAACGAAAAGCGACCCATATCAAGCGCTTTGTAGCGGTTGGCAGCCGAGGTGGGGACAAAGACGAAGGTCACCTCTTTTTGCACCGCGTTGAGCTGCTCGATAAGATCCAGTGTCAGCCCTTCATAGTGCGCATCTGAGAGTTTGACCACGAAGGGCGCATAGGGATAGCCACCAACTTTGACGAGGGAATGGCACCAACCGGGCAGGCTGAGGAACAACAATAACCAGCACCAATATTTCATGAGATCACCAAGGTAATGACATGATCCCAGATTCGGTTAATCTGTGTCGGTTTTCAAGCTGTTAAGGGAATTAACACAGCGTTGTTCGGCGGCTTCCAGCTCGGCCATCACCATCTGGATATCTTCCAGTTGCTGGTGCAGCACACCGCGTTTTGCCTCGATCAGCTGGATCATGGAGTGGAGCTGGGTTTTGCTTGACCGGTCGGTGTCATACATCTCGAACAGCTCGCGGATCTCCGCCAGGCTAAACCCCAGCCGTTTGCCGCGCAGGGTCAACTTGAGCCGGATCTTGTCCCGATGACTGTAGATGCGGGTTTGACCCTCCCGCTGGGGAGTGAGCAGACCCTCGTCCTCGTAGTAGCGGATGGTGCGCGGCGTGACATCGAACTCGTGGGCCAGCTCCGAAATGCTGTAGGTGATCTCCTTGCCGGACAGGGAACGCGACATGGTTATGACTCCTGTCGCTGGGCGTGTGGCTGGCAGAGGCGGGCGCGCAGCCGCTCGGCATTGGCGTGCAAGGCCTGACCGACCCGTGAGCCGTTGGGGCGACCGAGCTGCTCGCAGACCCACTGGCCGGTGGCCGCCAGTTTGTCGAGATCCACTCCGGTTGTCATGCCAAGGCCGTGCAGCAGGTAAACCACCTCTTCTGACGCCACATTGCCGGAGGCGCCCGGCGCATAGGGGCAGCCGCCAAGGCCCGCTACCGAGCAGTCTATGGTGCGAATGCCGCGCTCCAGCGCGGGTAGCAGGTTGGCCAACCCCTGGCCGTAGGTGTCGTGAAAATGGACCGCCAGCCGGCCGGCCGGGATCTCGTGCAGCACCGCATCCAGCATGGGCGCCACCGTGCCCGGGGTGCCAACGCCTATGGTGTCCCCCAACGAAATTTCGTGGCAGCCGAGATCCAGCAGTTGCTCGGCCATGGTTGCGACCCGTTTCGGGCGGGTCGGGCCATCGAACGGGCAGGCGATGACGGTGGAGAGGTAGCCGCGCACCTTGATGCCGAGGCGGCGAGCTTCCTGCACCAGCGGGGCGAAGCGCACCAGCGACTCCTCCACGCTGATGCCGATATTGGCTCGGGTAAAACCGTCGGAGCAGGCGGTGAAGAGGCCAATCTCGTCGGCGCGGGCGGCAATGGCTGCCTGCAAGCCTTGCAGATTGGGCACCAGAGCGCCGTAACGGGTTGAGCCCTTGCGCGTCAGTGCCTCGAACAGCGCTGCGGAGTCCGCCATCTGCGGCACTTTTTTGGCAGAGACAAAGGCACCCACCTCGATGCGTTGCAGGCCGCTGTCGGTAAGGCGCTGGATCAGCTCCAGCCGCTGTACCAGGGAGAGGGGCGCAGCTTCATTTTGCAGGCCATCTCGCGGCCCCATCTCCACCAGACTGACCCTGTCGTCACGGACGTCCTGTGATCGGTTCATGGGTGATCCTCCAGTGAAGTTGTCTCTTCGGCAAAGCGCACCAGCACGGTCCCCTGGCTTACCTGCTCGCCCTGTTTGCACTGCAGGGCTTCAATTACCCCGTCCCGCTCTGCGCGCAACTGGTGCTCCATCTTCATCGCCTCCAGTACCAGCAGGGGGTGCCCCTTGCTGACCGTTTGCCCCTGCTCGACCAGTACGGCTACCACTATGCCGTGCATGGGCGCGATGGCGCCCTGCGCCTTCTCGTTTGCCTGCTCATGGTGGTGGCTGTGCTGCTGATCATCAGCAGTGAAACGGATGCGCTGGCCCCCCAGGGTCATGATGAAGGCTGCCTCCGAGCCTGCGACCGTCTGAATGGGGATCTGTTGCCAGCCGCCACCCTGTTGTAGTCGGATATGGTCGTCACCTCTCTGGTGGCAACGGGTCTCTCCTTGCCACTCAAACTGGCCGCCATGATCGTGAAGGGTCAATACCCGGTGCTCATCACCGATGCGCACCGCCGCTGTCCAGCAGCGAGCCGGCCCTAGCCGAAATCCGCAGGCTTGCTGCCAGGGGGAGGTGCCCGCAGGGCGGCTCGCCAGCCAGAGGGTTGCCAGCGGCCAGGCGAGCTCAGGAATGGGCTGTGATGTGGTGGGAATGGGCCACTGGGTATGGTGGCCCATGGCCAGGACGTCGGGCTCTTCACACAGGCGCAGCAGCAACGGGCCGTTGTGCACCAGCGGCCCGAGATCCAGTGCCGCCAGCGCATCTGCCAGTTTGGCGAACGCTTCGGCGCGGTTCTGGCCGTGGGCGATCAGCTTGGCGATCATGGGATCGTAATAGGGGCTCACCTCATCGCCAGCGGTAACGCCGGTGTCGATGCGCACGCCAACGGGCCAGTGGAGCCAGTGGATAGGCCCGCTGGCGGGCAGAAAACCGGCCGCCACATCCTCGGCGTAGAGGCGCGCCTCCACTGCATGGCCGCGCAGCACCACTTCCTCCTGGGTGAGTGGTAGCGGCTTGCCTTCTGCCACGGCCAGTTGCCAGGCCACCAGATCCTGCCCGGTCACCGCTTCGGTGACCGGATGCTCTACCTGCAGCCGGGTGTTCATCTCCATAAAGAAGAACTCATCCTTGCAGAGCAGAAACTCGATAGTGCCCGCCCCCTGATAGTGGATGGCTTTGGCTGCGGCCACGGCTGCCTCCCCCATGGCGCGGCGCAGAGCCGGAGGGATGTCGGGGGCGGGCGCCTCTTCGATCACCTTCTGATGGCGTCGCTGCAAGGAGCAGTCCCTGTCCCCCAGATAGATGGCGTTGCCGAGGCTATCGGCAAAGACCTGTACTTCCACATGGCGAGCCTGGGGCAGATAGCGCTCCAGCAGCACCAGATCGTCGCCAAAGGCAGCCTTGGCCTCCCGCTTGACTGCCGCCAGCGACTCGTCAAAGTCAGCCAGCTGATCGACCCGGCGCATCCCCTTGCCACCGCCGCCGCTGGCGGCCTTGATAAGTAGCGGGAAGCCAATCTGGCTCGCCTGATCGCGCAAGAAGTCCGGCCGCTGATCCGTGCCGTGATAGCCAGGCAGTACAGGTACGCCGGCGGACTGCATCAGCGCCTTGGCGCCCGATTTGTCGCCCATGGCGAGAATGGCGGCGCCGCTTGGGCCGACAAAGCGCAGGCCGCGCTGTTCGCAGGCGGTGGCAAAATCGCTGTTTTCCGACAGAAAGCCGTAACCGGGATGGATGGCATCGGCGCGCGCCTCTTTGGCAATCTTCAGCACCTTGCCGGTGTCGAGATAGCTCTCTCTGGCCGGTGCGGGCCCCAGATGCCAGGCCTCATCGGCCAGACGGGTGTGCATGGCATGGGCGTCGGCATCGGAGTAGAGGGCGACGGTGTGAATGCCGAGGCGTTTCGCCGTCTTGATGATGCGCACGGCGATTTCGCCGCGATTGGCAATCAGCAGGCGTTTAATCTGAGTGTGATGGGTCATGTCTCATCCTTGAAACGGGGACGCCAGGCGGGAGGGCGTTTGTCAAAGAAGGCCTGCATCCCCTCCTGGGCTTCAAGCCCCACCCGAACCCGGGCAATGGTCTCGACAGTTTTCTCTTCGTGCAGGCGGGAAGGATGGGCCTCTATCGCCGCCAGCAGCCGTTTGGTCTCTTTCATCGCTTCCGGCCCGTTGCGGCACAGACGAAGGGCCTGCGCCCGTCCCTCCGCCAGCAGTTGATCCGGTTTGCAGAGTTGGTGCGCCACATTGAGCCGACAGGCGGTAATGGCATCGAACGGCTCGGCACTGAGCATGTAGCGGCGCGCCTGACGCATTCCCATGGCACGTACCACGTAGGGGCTAATCACCGCAGGCACCAGACCCAGGCTCACCTCAGAGAGGCAGAAGCGGGCATCGTCGCTGGCCAGCACCAGATCGCAGGCGCAGATGAGGCCCAGCGCCCCGCCGTAGGCGGCCCCTTGCACCAGCGCCACCGTAGGGAAGGGAAGCTCATCGAGGGTCTGCATCAGCCGCGCCAGTACCCGGGCGTCTTCGCGATTGTGCTCGAAATCGGCGTGGGCCAGATTACGCATCCAGTTGAGGTCGGCGCCCGCGCAAAAGTGTTTGCCTTCGGCACGTAGCAGCAGGGCGTGAGGGCGTTCGGCGAGATCATGACCATGGAGATGGGCCAGATCATCGAGGCAGTCGAGCAACCCCAGCATCAGGTCGGCATCAAAGGCGTTGTGGCGGGCCGGGCGCGACAGCACCAGCTCGGCCAGCGGGCCGTGCCGCTCCAGCCGAAACGGGCCCTGTGTTGAAGAGCCAAGTGCTGAGGAAGTAAGTGGATCTGACATCGTTTTGCTCCTTACATCCGAAAGATGCCGTACTGCTCGGGTTCAATGTGGGCACCCTGACAGGCGGCGAGCGCCAGCGCCAGCACGGTGCGGCTCTGGGCCGGGTCAATGACGCCATCATCCCACAGGCGGGCGCTGGCGTAGTAGGGGTGACCCTGGCGCTCATACTGTTCGATCACCGGGGCGCGGATGGCGGCCGCTTCCTGCTCGCTCAAATCTTTGCCCTCGGCAGTCAGCTTGTCCCGACGCACCTGCACCAGCACTCCGGCAGCTTGTTCGCCACCCATGACAGAGATACGGCTGTTGGGCCAGCTAAAGAGAAAATCGGGCTCATAAGCGCGGCCGCACATGCCGTAGTTGCCAGCGCCAAAGCTGCCGCCGACAATCAGGGTGATCTTGGGCACCCGGCTGCAGGCCACTGCTGTGACCAGCTTGGCGCCGTGCTTGGCGATCCCCTCTTTTTCTGCGCTACTCCCCACCATAAATCCGGTGATGTTCTGCAAAAAGAGCAGCGGGATGGCACGCCGGTTACAGAGTTGGATAAAGTGGGCCCCCTTCTGGGCACTGTCGCTGTGCAGCACGCCGTTGTTGGCGAGGATACCCACTTCCATGCCGCAAATACGGGCAAAGCCGGTCACCAGTGTGGTGCCGAACAGCGCCTTGAACTCGTCAAAGTCAGAGCCATCCACCAGTCGGGCAATCAGTTCGCGGGCGTCGTAAGGGCGTTTGAGACTGGTGCCCACCAGACCGTAGAGCTCCTCGATCGGGTAGCAGGGGGGCTCGTAGCCGGGGCTGCTCTCTATCGGCTCGTTACCCAGATGAGTAACCAGCGTGCGGGCGATGGCCAGCGCATGGGCATCGTCACGGGCCATATGATCAGCAACGCCGGAGTGGGCACAGTGCACTTCAGCGCCGCCCAGGGCCTCGGCGCTGATCTCCTCGCCGGTGGCGGCCTTGACCAGCGGCGGACCCGCCAGAAAGATGGTGGCCTGCTCCCTGACCATGATGGATTCATCCGCCATGGCGGGCACGTAGGCGCCGCCTGCGGTGCAGAGCCCCATCACCACCGCCAGCTGCGGGATATTCTGGGCCGACATGCGGGCCTGGTTGTAGAAGATGCGACCAAAGTGATCCCGGTCGGGGAACACCTCATCCTGCATCGGCAGAAAGGCGCCGCCGGAATCCACCAGATAGAGGCAGGGGAGACGCAGCCGCTCGGCGATGGTCTGGGCACGCAGGTGTTTTTTCACGGTGAGCGGGTAGTAGGTACCACCCTTCACGGTGGCGTCGTTCACCACCAGCATGCAGAGCCTGCCCGAGACCCGGCCGATGCCGGTGATGATACCGGCGGCGGGTACCGGCTCGTCATAGACCTGCCAGCCAGCCAGCGCCGACAGTTCGAGAAACGGGGAGCCCGGGTCCAGCAGCTGATAGATGCGCTCGCGGGGCAGCAGCTTGCCACGGGCCTGATGGCGGGCGTTGTTGGCCGCGCCGCCCCCTAGCGCGATCTCGGCAATGCGGGCGTGGAGATCGTCGACCAGCACCTGCATTGCAGCCCGATTGGCCGCATATTCCGGGCTCGCCGTGTCGAGACGGGAGTGGAGCCTGCTCATGCGTTATCCCCCATCAGCTCGCGGCCGATGAGCCAGCGGCGGATCTCCGAGGTGCCGGCGCCGATCTCGTAGAGTTTGGCGTCCCGCAGCAGGCGGCCGGTGGGGTATTCGTTGATGTAACCGTTGCCGCCGAGCAACTGGATGGCATCGAGGGCCATCTGGGTGGCATTTTCGGCGGCAAACAGGATAGCGGCGGCGCAATCTTTACGGCTGGTGCGCCCCTGATCGCAGGCGCTCGCCACCGAGTAGACCAGAGCCCGGCTGCTGGCGAGGCGGGTATACATGTCGGCGAGCTTGCCCTGCACCAGTTGGAACTCGCCGATGGCTTGGCCGAACTGTTTGCGCTCGCGCACATAGGGGAGTACTACATCCATGCAGGCCTGCATGATGCCAAGGGGGCCCGCAGCCAGCACCACCCGCTCGTAATCGAGCCCGCTCATCAGCACCTTGACCCCGCCGTGCAGGGTGCCCAGCAGGTTCTCCTGCGGCACTCGGCAGTTGTCGAACACCAGCTCGCAGGTGCTGGAGCCGCGCATCCCCAGCTTGTCGAGCTTCTGGGCGGTAGAAAAACCGGGAGTGCCGGCTTCAACGATAAAGGCAGAAATTCCTTTGGGGCCCGCACTGGTATCTGTCTTGGCATAGATGACGAAGGTGTCGGCATCGGGCCCGTTGGTGATCCACATCTTGTTGCCGTTCAGCACGAAGTGATCCCCCTCGCGCTCCGCGGTGAGGCGCATGCTCACCACATCGGACCCGGCGCCCGGCTCGCTCATGGCCAGCGCTCCCACATGTTCGCCGCTTACCAGCGGGGGCAGGTAGCGCGCTTTCTGTTCCGCCGTGCCGTGGCGGTGGATTTGATTGATGCAGAGATTGGAGTGGGCGCCGTAGGAGAGGCCGACCGAGGCGCTGGCGCGGCTTACCTGTTCCATCACCAGCACGTGGGCCAGATAGCCGAGGTTCACCCCATCATACTCCTCCGCCACCGTGATGCCGTGCAGCCCCAGTTCACCCATCCGGGGCCAGAGATCACGGGGAAAGGCGTTGCTCTGATCGATCTCGCTGGCGCGCGGGGCGATCACTTTCTGGCAGAAGGCCGCAACCTGTTCGGTCAGGGCATTCAGGGTCTCATCCATCTGCATCCATGCTCTCCTTGCGGATATGACAGTCGGGTAGGAAGGTGGGCTCGACCGGCTGACTCGGCGTTACTGCTGGCAGTGGTCGGTCCATTTTTGTACTTCACTTCTGCCACAAGTTTACGTTAGCGTAAACGTAAATTAATTGTTAATCTGTTGTGTGTCGATAGAGAGGTAGTTATGAGAGCGTCATCAGCTACCACGACAACAGCGCCATAGTGGCAGATCCGACTGACGCAGCGTGTGGGCGTCGCGTCATAAAGCACTAACTCAGGTAAGTAAGCGCGGGAAAATAAGCGTGGGGCAACAAGGGAGTGAAAGACGAGATGGATTTTACCCTGACCGATGATCAACAGGCGTATGTGGAGGCGGCCGCCGCCTTTGCCGATGAGGCGCTCAAACCCCATGCCGCGCGCTGGGACAAGGATCATGAGTTTCCGATCCCGACCATCAAGCAGGCGGCCGGGCTAGGTTTTTGTGGCCTCTATACCCCGGAGCAGTTTGGCGGATTGGGGCTGCCTCGCCTTGATGCGAGCCTCATCTTCGAACGCCTCGCAATGGGGTGTACCTCGACCACTGCGTATCTGACCATCCACAACATGGTGAGCTGGATGCTGGGTAGCTGGTTGCCCACCGAGGTTGCCAAAGAGTGGGTGCCCAAGCTGGCCAGTGGCGAGCTGCTGGGCTCCTATTGCCTCACCGAACCGGGTGCGGGTTCCGATGCGGCGGCCCTCAAGACCCGGGCGGTGCGCGAGGGTGACAATTATCTTATTGAGGGAACCAAGGTCTTTATCTCGGGAGCGGGCAGCACTGACGTGCTGGTGGTGATGGCCCGTACCGGTGGTGAAGGTGCGAAGGGGATCTCTGCCTTTATGGTACCGGCTAATGCCCCCGGCGTGAGCTATGGCAAGGCAGAAGAGAAGATGGGCTGGAACAGCCAGCCGACCCGGGAGGTTGTCTTTAATGGGGTTCGCATTCCTGCCTGCTATCGGTTGGGCGAAGAGGGGGAAGGATTCAAGTTCGCCATGCAGGCCCTTGATGGGGGGCGCATCAATATTGCCACCTGCTCGGTGGGCACTGCCCAGCAGGCACTGGACGATGCCCTGGCCTATGTGCAGCAGCGCCAGCAATTTGGTCACCCGATCAGCGAATTCCAGAGCGTGCAGTTTCGCCTGGCCGATATGGCGACCGAGCTGGCTGCAGCTCGCCTGCTGGTGCGTCAGGCGGCTGACAAGCTGGATCGCGGGGATCCCGACAAGAGTGCCTGGTGCGCCATGGCCAAACGGTTTGCCACCGATGTCGGTTATCGGGTGTGCGATGAGGCTCTGCAACTCTTTGGCGGCTATGGTTTTATCCGCGAGTATCCGCTCGAGCGCTATCTGCGCGATACCCGGGTACACCGCATTCTGGAGGGCACCAACGAGGTGATGCGACTCATCATCGCGCGCCGCATGCTTGCCGATCCCGGTTTGTCGCTGGGCTAACCGGTGGTCGCATCAAGGGCGTGTTGCCTGCCACCCGATTTGCACCATGCCATGCCGGTTTCGGCTTTGTGAGCCAGCCACAGGTTGGTGTCATTCAAGCCTGTCATCATGGCGGCAGCTTCATCGACAAGGACAATGTTATGACAAGGATCAGACTCGAATATCATGGCCACGTGGCCTATATCACCCTCGACCATCCCCCTGCCAATACCTGGACCCTCGCCAGCCTGCAGGCCTTTTTGCAGATGATGGTGGAGCTCGACAATCGTCCCGATGTGGTGGCACTGGTGATCCGTGGTGCGGGCGACAAATTTTTCTGCGCCGGTGCCGACCTCAATATGTTTGTCGAGGGGAATGTCGAGCTGGCCCGCGAAGTAGCCGAGGCCTTTGGCAAGGCCTTCGAGGCGCTGGCCCGTTTTCACGGCGTCAGTATCGCCGCCATCAATGGTTATGCCATGGGAGGCGGGCTGGAAGTGGCGCTGGCTTGTGATATCCGCATCGCCGAGCAGCAGGCGTTGCTGGGACTGCCGGAAGCTTCGGTGGGCTTGCTTCCCTGTGCCGGTGGCACCCAGCGCCTGACCGAGCTGGTGGGGCCGGGTTGGGCCAAGCGGATGATCCTCTGCGGCGAGAAGGTGAGTGCCTCGCTGGCCTACGAGATGGGGCTGGTGGAGGAGGTGGTGAAAACCGGTCAGGCGTGGGAGGCCGCGCACCAGATGGCCCATCTGGTGGAGCGCCAGAGCCCGAGCGCCCTGCGCGCCTGCAAAACCCTGATCAATCAGGGCCGCAGTGGCCCGCGGGATGCCGCCTTGCCCCTTGAGCGGTCGCTGTTTCTCGATCTCTTTAGCGATGCCAATCAGCGTGAAGGGGTGGCCGCCTTCCTGGAGAAACGCTTACCGCGCTGGCAATATGGCCCAACAAAATAAATCCATACGGAGCCGTTTATGAGTGAGCCGGTCAAGGTTAGCTGTTATCCCACCGAAGATGGCCATCAGATCGGGGTGTTGACCCTCGACAGCCCTGCGTCTCTCAACGCATTAAGCCTGCCGATGATCCAGATCCTGCAACAGACGCTGACCCGTTGGGAGCAGGATCCCGCCATCGTCTGTGTGCTGCTGCAGGGGGCGGGTGAGAAGGCATTTTGTGCCGGTGGCGATATCCGCTCCTTCTATTACCGCAAGCAGGAGGCAAGCGGATCGGAACTGTTCGAATATGCCCGCGACTTTTTCGAGCAGGAGTACCGGCTCGACCACCACATCCACTCTTACCGCAAGCCCCTGATCTGCGTGGCGGACGGTATCTGCATGGGGGGCGGCATTGGCCTGTTTGCTGGAGCCGATTTTCGGGTTGTCACCGAAAGAAGCCTGTTTGCCATGCCGGAGGTGACCATTGGCCTCTACCCAGACGTGGGGGCGAGCTGGTTTTTAAGCCGGATGCCAGGGCGGCTCGGGCTCTGGCTCGGTCTGACTGGCGCCCGCTTCAACGGGAGTGATGCCATCGGTCTTGGGCTGGCGGATCACGCCATCGCCAGTGGCAAGCGCAGTGCGCTGTTGTCACGCCTCGCCGTGCTCGAGTGGGCTGGCAGTGGTGATCCCCGCGAGCAGATCGATCTGCTGCTCACGGGGTTGCATGGTGAGGTGGCGGCCCGCTTGCCTGCGCCAGTATTGTTGCCCCATCAACAGAGGATCGATGCCCTGCTGGCGGGGCGCACGCTGCAAGGGGTATTGGCTCGGTTGTTCGAGGCTCAGTTCGATGAGCAGGAGGCGGTACTCCAGCAGGCGCAGCAGCTCTGCCGCACCGGCAGCCCCATCAGCCGCGCCATTTTGTGGCGTCAATATTGGCAGGCTCGCCGCAACTCCCTGGCAGAGGTATTTGCCGAGGAGCTGACCCTCTCGGTCAACTGCGTGCTCAAGGGGGATTTTGTGGAAGGGGTACGGGCACTGCTGATCGACAAGGATAAAGATCCCCGCTGGCAACAGTTGCCACCGGAGGGGGAGTGGCTGGATGAGTTCTATCGCTGGCCGCAGGGGAGCAATCCGTTGATCTGCAAGGAATAACAGGTTGGCAACCGGCGGACGCCGCCATCAGCAACGCAAGGAGCAAGCGGGATGACAAGGATAGGGTTTATCGGGCTCGGCAACATGGGGGGCCCCATGGCGGCCAATCTGGCCAGGGCCGGGCACACGGTGCAGGTGTTTGATCTTGTTGCCCAAAACATTGAGCGAGCTATCGCCGCTGGCTGCATCGCCGCGGGGGATGCCCGAGAGGCGGTGACCGGCTGCGAGGTGGTGATCAGCATGCTACCTGCGGGGGAGCATGTGCGCGATCTTTGGTTGTCTGAGGGGCAGGATCTGCTGGCAGCCCTGCCGGTTGGCGCACTGGTGATCGACTGCTCAACTATCGATGTCGACTCTGCCCGTCAGGTCGGGGAGGCGGCCCGCGCCCGCGGTTTGCGCTTTATCGATGCCCCCGTATCGGGCGGTGTCGCCGGTGCAGCCGCCGGGACGCTCACCTTTATCGTTGGCGGCGACGCGGCGGATTTCGAGGCGGCGAAACCTCTGCTCGCCTGCATGGGGCAGAACCTGTTTCACGCAGGGACGCTGGGGGCGGGGCAGATCGCCAAGATGTGCAACAACATGCTGCTTGCGATCCATATGGCGGGCACTGCCGAGGCACTGGCCCTCGGGGTGAAGGAGGGGCTGGATCCCGCCGTGCTCTCCACCATCATGGGCAAGAGCTCCGGCAACAACTGGAGTCTGGAGCGCTACAACCCCTGGCCCGGGGTGATGGAGAATGTCCCTGCCGCCCGCAACTATCAGGGGGGCTTTATGACCCGTTTGATGGTGAAAGATTTGGGATTGGCCATGGCGCTGGCTGAGCATGGCCACAGCGCTGTGCCGATGGGGGCGCTCGCGCGTAACCTGTTCAACCTGCATGCCGCTCAGGGGCAGGGGAGCCGCGATTTCTCCAGCATCGTCGAACTCTATCTGGATAAACAGGATCCCGCCTGACGGGCCACCTCTCTTCAAGGCATCTCCCTTCGACCAGCTACAAGGAGCATTGATGGATATCAAAGATAAGGTCATCGTTATTACCGGCGCCGGACGTGGCTTGGGACGGGCCATTGCGCTGGCCCTGGGCGCACAGGGGGCGACGCTGGCACTGCTCGACATCAATCGCGCCGATCTGGAGGCGACCGCCGCCATGGTTCGCAGCCAGAATGGTCAGTGCGATCAAGATAGCCAGTGCGAGCTGTTTGTCTGCAATGTGGCGAGCGAAGCCGAGGTCGAGGCCGTGTTTGCTGCTATCAAGGAGCGTTTTGGCGTGCTGCACGGTCTTATCAACTGCGCCGGCATTTTGCGCGATGGCATGCTGATCAAGGTGAAAGAGGGTGAGCTGGTGGAGAAGATGACGCTGGCCCAGTGGCAGAGCGTGATTGACGTCAACCTCACCGGTACCTTCCTCTGCGCTCGCGAGGGGGCGGCGCTGATGGCGCAAGGGGGCCAGGGGGGCGTCATCATCAACATCTCCTCCATCGCCCGCGCTGGCAATATTGGCCAGAGCAACTATGCCGCCAGCAAGGCGGGGGTTGCCTCGCTGGTGGTGACCTGGGCGCGGGAGCTGGCGCGCCATGGCATTCGGGTGATGGGGATTGCCCCCGGGGTGTTTGCCACCGACATGACGGCGGCGATGAAGCCGGAGGCGATGGCGCGGATGCTGCAGGCCATTCCGGTCGGCACCCTTGGCGAGGCGCAACAGCTGGCCGAGACGGTGAGCTTTATTTTTGCCAACGACTATCTGTCGGGACGGATGATAGAACTGGATGGCGGTTTGCGTTTATAGGGATTTACATAATGGGCCCCGGTGTTTCCACCGGGGCTTTTTTATGCAGATTATTTATACAGAGAGCGTTTGAATGGCGATGCATGGGAATCATGCGAGTCAGGTTGTGTTGGCAGAAAAATGTGAAATATCAATGGGTCTTGGTTAATTTGAGCCAGCTCACAGGCCATATGGGTCAGTGCTGTAAAATTGCGCGCGGTCAAGGCGGTGCATGATTGACGGGACGAGGGATTGCGGTCGGAATAGTCATGCAATATAGTTGCCGCCTTTTTCACGGGGTCAGGATTCCCAGCCCCTCCCATATTGCGCGCAGTATGAATACGGACGCTCTGCCGCCGCCTAAATAAACAGGATTGAAATGGACAAGAAACTAGGGCTGGGCGCCCTCATTTCGCTGGTGATCGGCTCCATGGTCGGCGCCGGGGTCTTCAGTCTGCCACAAAACATTGCTGCACATGCCAGTGCCGGGGCGGTCGCCCTGGGTTGGGCCATCACCGGTCTGGGCATGATCTGTCTCGCGCTGGTCTATCAGAACCTCTCCATGCGCCGCCCTGATCTCGATGGCGGTATCTTCAGCTATGCCAAGGCCGGTTTCGGCGATTTCATCGGTTTCAACGCCGCCTGGGGTTACTGGCTCTGCCAACTGCTGGCCAACGTCTCTTACGCCATCGTAGTGTTCAGCGCCCTGAGCTACTTCTTCGATACGCCTGACAACGTCATCTTCGGTGACGGCAATACGCCGGTGGCCATCACGCTGGCCTCCATCCTGATCTGGTCGGTGCATGCGCTGGTGCTGCGCGGGGTGCAGGTCGCTGCGCTGGTGAATATCGTCACCACCATCGCCAAGATGGTGCCGCTCATCGTCTTCTGTGTCGCGATCCTGCTGGCCTTCAACATGGATACCTTCACTCTGGATATCTGGGGCCAGAACAACATGGAGCTTGGCTCCGTGATGGATCAGGTCAAGTCCACCATGAAGGTGACCCTCTGGGTCTTTATCGGGATTGAAGGGGCCGTGGTGGTCTCTGCCCGTGCCCGTCATCGCAAGGATGTGGGCCGAGCTACCGTGCTGGCGCTGCTCGGCGCCCTGACGCTTTACGTGATGGTGACCCTGTTCTCGCTGGGTGTCATGAGCCAGCCGCAACTGGCGGCGCTCAAGAACCCTTCGACCGCCATGATCCTTGAAGCCGTGGTCGGCCCCTGGGGCGCCTGGCTTATCAACATTGGTCTGGTGGTGTCTGTGATGGGTGCTCTGCTCAGCTGGACCGTGCTGGCCGCTGAAGTGCCCTACATCGCGGGCAAGACCGGTGTGTTCCCGGGCTGGTTTGCCAAGGAGAACAAGAACGGCTCGCCGCAGGTGTCCCTCTGGTGCTCCACCTGTCTGGTGCAGATCTTCCTGATCATCATCTACTTCCAGAGCAGCACCTATCTGGCGCTGGTCAACATCGCCACCTCGGCGGCGCTGGTGCCTTACGTCTTTTCGGGCGCTTATGGCCTGAAGCTGGCATTGAAAGGGGAGACCTATCAGGGTCAACCTCATCAGCGCAAGCGTGACCTGCTGCTGGCCCTGGTGGCGACCGTTTACGGCTGCTGGCTGGTCTATGCTGCCGGTGTGGAGTACCTGCTGCTGGTGGCGCTGCTTTATAGTCCGGGCATCTTCATCTACTGGAAGGCGCGTCAGCATCACGGTCTGCGCGGCCTTAACCGATTGGAGCAGGGGATGACGGCGGCCCTGCTCGGCTGTGCCGTGCTGGCCTTCTACAAGGTGATGGACGGTACCATTCCACTGCACTAACCGGCACAATGAAGAGATGGCCCTCGCGCCATCTCTTTTTTTTCATGCAGATATCCACTGTTGCCCGGCCGTGTTGGCCAGTTTTTGTTTAACACAGGAATTTTTATGCTGTTTATGGGTTACCTCCTGCTGGGCGCCTTTGCCGGTATGCTGGCGGGACTGTTCGGGATCGGCGGCGGTCTTATCATTGTCCCCGTGCTGGTCATTACCTTTCGCGCCCAGGGCATCGACCCTGAAATCATTACTCATCTGGCCCTTGGCACCTCGTTGCCCACCATGATCTTTACCGGATTCAGCTCGCTGCGGGCCCACCGGGAGGCGGGCGCCGTCGATTGGGTGATGATCCGCCGACTCGGCGCCGGCATGCTGATCGGGGGTTGGCTCGGCGGCATGACCGCCAATCTGCTCAGCACCAGCACCCTCAATATCATTATCGGCTGCTTCGCCTGGAGCATGGCGCTACAGATGGGGCTCAACCTTAAACCCAAAGCGGAGCGCCATATGCCGGGGCCGCTCGGCACAGGCATTGCCGGTACCATCATTGGCTGGATGTCAGCCCTGTTTGGTATTGGCGGTGGCTCGCTCACTGTCCCTTATCTGAGCTGGAACTCGGTGCCAATGCGCAATGCGGTAGCGGCCTCTGCAGCCTGCAGCATACCCATCGCGCTGGCGGGGAGCCTCAGCTACCTCTATGCGGGTTGGGATCATGCCGATCTGCCCGAGTGGAGTGTGGGCTACATCTATCTGCCCGCCCTGCTGGGCATTGTGCTGACCAGTACCCAGTTCGCCCGCATTGGTGCCAAGCTGGCGCATCGCCTGTCACCAAAACGCCTCAAGCAAGCATTTGCCCTGCTGATGCTGCTGGTGGGGGCGAAATTTATGCTGTTTAGCTGATTCATTCGGCAGATTGTTGAAAAATAAGGCAGACGAACAATCGAAGGGAAGAAAGCCATTGCATTGAGAGGCCAGTTTGCCTATTCTCCTCGCCGGTGGTCCTATTGGTCCTCTCGCATTGATAACCCGTCGACCTGGTCAGGACCGGAAGGTAGCAGCCAAGGCGGGGGACTCGAGTGCCGGGATGTGGCTGGTAGGGCCACCACTTGTTTCTGCCATTCAATAAGTTACAGCTAATTTCCCCCTTCAGACCTCTTGGTAATCCACTTTGTGTGGATGAATCAGGAGTCTTCTCTGTGAATCTCTGGCTCTCTCCGCAAGGTATCTGGTACTACCGCAAGGTGACAGTGCTCCCCTGTGGTCATCGTAAGGAGATCCAAAAAAATTCCTGCGTCCCCGAGACAAGCTGACGGCCCGTGCAGCTGTTGTGAAACTGCGTGCGTTCGAGACCCAAGCCCATGCAGTGGCCTGCAGACGACAATGCAGCCCCAGATGAGCAATCAGTAGCCCGGAATCCGCGGGTTTTTATTACTTGGTGACACGCAGGGTGGCGTTGTATTTGAGCCGACCATGGGAAATATGTCTGTTTATCTCGCTTAGCAGCGTCTCTTTATTGATGGGCTTGGTGATATACCCGTTCATGCCATGGGAGAGGTAGTATTGCTTGGATTCCGGCATCGCATCAGCCGTCAGGGCGATGATGGGGATATCTGCCCAAGGCATCTGGGAGGTGCGGATCCGGGTGGTGGCCACCAGGCCATCCATCACTGGCATCTGGACATCCATCAACACCAGATCAAATTCGGTGTGACCCAGTTTCTCCAGCGCCTCTTCTCCCTGAACGGCCAGTGTGACCTGATGGCCCACGGAGTCGAGCATGGCGCCGATCACCTTGCGGTTGGTGGCATTGTCATCAACCAGCAAGATGCGATAACTCTCCTGATCCAGCGGTTTGGACGGCAGGCAAACAATCGAGGGGGTCGTGGCTCTGGCGGGCCAGATGTAGGTAAAAGTACTGCCATGTCCCTCGCTGCTCTCTACCGAGATATCGCCGCCCATCAGGCGTGCGAGGTTACGGGATATTTCAAGTCCCAGGCCCGATCCGCCATATTGGCGGGTGATCGAGACATCCGCCTGAGCGAAACGTTGAAACAGGTTCTTTAACTGACTTTTGCTCATGCCGATCCCGGTGTCCTGGATCGAGATGCGTATCGAGTGGCGATCCTGCTCCAACAGGGTGCTATCAACGTGGATCTTTACTTCCCCCTGATGGGTGAACTTGATGGCATTGCTCACCAGGTTGAAGAGGACCTGGCGCACCCTCAGCGGGTCGATCATCAACCATTCCGGCGTATCGGGGGCAACAGTCAGGGTCAGTTTGATCCCTTTCGCATCGCAGTTGCTCTGCATCAGGGCCCGGATATCCTCCAGCAGCTGGGGCAAGTGATGGGGGGCCAGTTGCAGCTCGATCTTGCCCTCTTCCAGCTTGGATACATCCAGAATGTCGTTGAGCAGACCGAGCAGATGGTTTGCCGATTCGCGTGCCGTCTCCAGATAGTCTCGCTCCCTCGGATCCATATCCCGGTCGGCCAGCAGTGAGAGCATGCCGAGAATGCCATTCATGGGGGTGCGAATTTCATGGCTCATGTTGGCCAAAAAGCTGCTTTTGGCTCTTGTGCCTGCCTCTGCCGCCTGATTTGCCCGCAGCAGTTTGTCATTGAGCTGCTGCATCAGTTTGTGTTGCAGAAACGAGATATTCATTTGCCGCCAGATCAGCAGGGCGAGCACAAAGAGCAGCGCAAATTGCAGGGTCGCGATGAGTGTCGTCGTGATGATCTGCTCCCTCACGCTGTCGCGACGCGCCACATCAAACAGGGTCGCCTGCTGGTTCACCTCCAGAGTCAGCTGATGGAGCAGGGGGAGCAGGGAGGCAAGCTGTTGGCGCAGCTCCTGATGGGCAAGATTGTCCAGCGGCTTGGTGGCTTCCGGGCCGAGCCAGATATCCGCCAGAGAGATGTAGGATCGAATGGCTTTGCTTGCCTGCTGGTAGATCTCTGTTTGCTGAAGCAGGCTGCGATCCTTGCTCTCCAACACCAGATCCATGCGGCTGACCAGAATATCGTATCTGAGCTGGAAGGTCGGTTGCGACTCATGGAGCAGCGAGCTTTGAAAACGCAGCGCTTCGTTATAGAGCTGGAAATAGTTCCACATCACGTTGTCTTCGCCCTGGCTGGTACTGCGCTGCAGATCCTGAAATTGCCGGTACTGGATGGTACCAATACCGGCAAAGGCAAGGAGCAGCACACAAAGCACCACAAACAAGAAACGTTGACTGGCCGCCATGGAACGCATGATGGGATCTACTCCACTTTTATCGCGCTGATCTGCCAGATAGCCCGACCGTAATAGAGCTTGTTTTGCAGTTCGGGATATTGATCGAACGGATAGACAAGGAACAGCGGCCCTTTGTCACGCACCGACAGTGGCTTGCCATTGATCGTGCGGGCGAGGATGACCCGATACTGCTCGGCATCGCTTGTCGGCACCTGTACCGAGTAGTCATTGAGCGCGGTAATAGTGAGCTGTTTGCCGGTTGCCCCGACCTTGGCCAATACATCTTGCAGCAGCGGGCCGCGAAAAGTCTTGGCTTCGTCATACCAGGGGGTATGGGTTTTGATTTCGTGTACCGGCAGTTGATCCAGCATGGCGCTGTCCCACAGGGCCAGAGCCTGATGAGTGGGGCTGCTGATGGCGCCTTCAACCTTCAACACGGCGCTGTCAGGGGAGGGGGCTGCGTATGCGGTGCCGCAAAGGGCTGCCAGCAGTGGTGCGATGTAAAGGCCTGCTTTCATGATCTCTCCTTCCTGGAAAATGGCGGCATGGGGGCCGAGCCAACGGTGGCTTGTGAAGTGTGTCCAAAGGCAAGCAATAATCGGGCCCGGTCTAATGGGCTTGAATTATCAGCTATTTAGCCTGTTATCGGGCGATCTCGGCCAAGGTGAATTGCAGTTTGCAACGTGCGGGGGAGGTTAATTGCAATTTGGCAATCAAAACGAGGAGTGGGTGTCGGCGAATAAGGCGCAAAGAGTATCATTTGGAGAACAAGAGCCGTGGCACTGCCCGGCATAACATTTGCAGCGTGCTGAATGCCGTGACAGCAAATAGTCTGAGAATCGACAAGGAGCTAGCGATGGAAAGCATGACTTACACCCTTAATGATATCCAGGTAGTGGTACTGGAAAACGAGTTTGACGCGATGGCCGTCAGTGAGCTCCGCCCGTTGTTTGAAACCCTCTCGACCCACCCAGGAGATATCCTGGCCGATATCAGCGATGTTCATTTTATCGACTCGTCGGGGATCGGAGCCTTGGTATTTCTCTATAAAAGATTGATTATGAACGGGCATCAGATGGCGCTTGTCTGTGGGCCTGGCCAACCTCATGACCTGCTGGAGATGCTGCATATCGACCGGGTGATCCCCTGCCATGAGAGCATCAAAGCCTATATGCGCTCTCGCGGCATGATGGCCGCTGCATCATGAAGCGGGTTGGTATCCTGCTCTCATCCATCCTGCTGTCGGGTTGCGCGCAGTGGCCGCCGGAGGGGTATGGCGGCATGGCCGAGGCAAGACCCACCCGAATTCCGGTCAATGAGGATGAACGGCGGGTCTGGTCTCGTTATGATGAGCGTCAGAAGGAACTCGACTTGCAGCTGACGGAATTAAAGCAAGCGAGTCTGCAGGGGTGTATGCCTGCCGAGTTGAAAAGACTACAATCTCAACGTATTGATATCGAACGGGATATGCACGGACGGCTCTGGTCGGATGTAGCCTGGCGTCAGACCGTGTTGGCACAATCACTACAACAAGTACGTTTGCGGCTGCAACAGACAACAGCGGATGGCTGTCGTGCTGATTGGTCAGGGCACCCCTTACGCCAATGGGGGCAGACGTAACAGACGAAAAGGATGTCTATGAAACGGGGCTCTCTCGAAGGATTGATCTGTGTTCTCTTGCTGTTGTTCACCTGCCCGTTACTGGCTTCCACCTTGTTGGCTCCCGGTGATCGGTTGGCCATAGTGCAACCCGGTGAGCCTGCTTTTGACCAACCTTTCCAGATCAACAAGCAGGGAGAGATTGCACTGCCTGAAGTTGGCAATGTCGTGGTGGGGGGGAAGACCCTGCCACAGGCGGATGAACTGATCCGTACCGCCCTCAAACCTGTTTACAACAACCTCTCTCAATTGACCGTCACCTTGCTGGAAAAGCGGCTGCTGATCAGCGTGATGGGCTATGTCAAAAAACCCGGCAGTTATGATCTGGCGCCCGATGGCAACGTGCAGATGGCCCTCGATGCCGCTGGCGGTCTGGTGCCTGGTGCCCAGCTCAACAATATGCAGGTGCGGCGTGGCAGCACGGTCTCTAGCTTCGACTACAAGCGTTATCTCGATACCGGCGATGCCAGCGTGTTGCCGCCATTGCAATCCCTTGATGTGGTGTTCGTGCCAGCATCCCCTTTGATCGGCAACGTGCAGATTGATTTTGATGCGGCAACCCTGGCGGCAGGTGGGGATGGCGATACCGGCAAGGCGATCAAGGTGTTTGGCGAGGTCAACAGCCCCGGCGCCTTCAGTTTCAAGAGTGGCAACTCCATCGTGGATCTGCTGATGCGAGCCGGTGGGGTGACCCGTTTTGCCGGGGTGGAGCGGATCCGGGTGATCAATGGTGATGCCCCCGAGCTGTTCGATCTCAAAGCCTATCTCGACTCCGGCAACAACAAGCTGCTGCCCAATCTGGCGCCGGGCGCCACCATCTTCGTGCCCAAGGATGAAGAGCAGATAAAACGGGGGGCGCGCACCATCTACATCATGGGCGAGGTGTTCAAACCCGGCGCCTATGAGGGGCGGGAAGGGGACTCCTTCCTCGATATTCTGGCCAATGCCGGCGGCCCGACCCGCTATGCCGAGAGTCGCCAGATCCGTTTGCTGCGCACCGATGGCACGATCGAACCCATCGACTTGCAGGCCTATACCGAAGGGATGCAAAAGGCGCTGCCCCAAGTCAAACCCGGTGATGCCATCTTTGTGCCGGAAAAAACTGATATCAACGAGAAGTCCTGGTTGAAAGTGGCACCCGGGCGGGCGGTGATGGTGATGGGGGCGGTGCGGATCCCGGGGCGTTATGAATGGTCTGACGAGATGTCGCTGCTGGATCTGATTGCCCACGCCGGTGGCCCCAACGAGCGGGCCGATATCGCCAAGGTGCAGATCCTGACCGCCGAAGGGGGGCAGGCCACGCCGACCCTGTTTGATCTCGACAAGTTTCTCCATCAGGGGGGGGCGCTCGCCAGCCTGCCGAAGATCCGGGCCGGATTCACCATCATGATCCCCGAGCTGCCCACCGATCCCAGTGACAACAAGTCCCAGTGGGTGCGCCAGTCACCGGACAGTTCCATCTATATCTTCGGTCAGGTCGGAGCCCCTGGTCGCTATGCCTTCAATGAGCAGATGGGCTTTATCGACATCCTGTCGGCCGCCGATGGCCCGACTGCAGCGGCGGATCTGCGCAATGTGCGTATCGCCCATCGCAGTGGCAGCACTGCGCGGGTCAGCAAGCTCGACCTTGCTCTCTACTTTGAAACCGGCGATGAAACCTTGCTGCCCAAGGTGCTGCCCGGCGACTCCATCTACCTGCCGGAGAAGAATCGTCCCTGGCTCGACGAGCCGAAGGAGAACACCATTCGGGTGCTGGGAGCGATAGCCCGTCCCGGTCGCTACCGCTTTGACTCCTCCATGACCCTGCTGGATCTGCTGGCCGAGGCAGGGGGCCCGACCAGCAGCGCCTATATCAAGAAGATTGTGGTGATCAACATGGCCACCAGTGGTCAGGGGGATCAGGCCCGCAGCTTCGATCTCGACGGCTTTGCCAAAGAGCCCGACTTTAGCCAGTTACCGGTGCTGCGCGCAGGGGACACCGTCTTTATCCCTGACAGCAAGAGCAGCAACTGGGCCATTTTCATGGATGGCATGCGCGACATTTTGACCACGATTTCGGTGGTGGCCCTGGTCGGGACGCTTTGATATGAGCATCCCCATTCAATATCTGGAGCTCGAATCCCTCTACGCGGCGACGGTCGCCCGGGGGATCCGCTCGCTGGCGGTCACCTCGTCAGAAGGGGGAGAGGGGGTGAGCTCCATCTGCGATGCGCTGGCAAGGCGCTCGGAGGCGGATGGGCTGCGCACCCTGCTGGTGGATCTCAATCTCTATCACCCCGGCCGCGCCACGGCGGTTGCCTGGGGTCCCAATGATGTGCCCGAGCCTGTGGCCACTGGCCGCTCCTTGTCCTTGCTCCCGGCGCCGGGCAAGGATCTGATGGCCTTTCGCAACAAGGATACCTTGCGTCAGCTGCTGGTTCGCTGGCTGGAGCATTACGATGTGGTGATCTTCGATACCTCGCCGCTCACCGCCCTCAATCGGGGCAATATTCCGGCCGATCAGGTGTGTGGGGCCTGTGAAGGGGCGCTGCTGGTGGTATTGGCCGGGGTGACCCCGACGACCGTGGTACAAAGTGCGGTGGATAAACTGACCCGTGCCGAGGCCAATCTGGTTGGCGCTGTCTATAACGACAAACTCAACCCGGGGCTGGCCAGCGAGATCCTGCGCGAACTCAACCGGCTGCCCAGTAACCGGGTGACCGAATGGCTCAAGCGCTGGTGTCGGCGCAGCGCCTTGCTCAATTTCCGGATCTGATCGCTCGCTGATGGAGGCCCGATATGGATGACTGGTTGCGATCTGCTCCGGCAACCCTGCAGGCGGTGCGCGAACTGCGCAACCGGCTGGCACAGGGACTCTCCCTGTTTCAGGTCTCCCCAAAGGATCAAGCCAACTGGCTGCTCTGTTTCAGTGAGCTGGCCACCAATAGCGTCAAGCACACAGCTCCTCCCGCGACCCGGCTCTGGCTCACTCTGAAAGAAGATGAAACGGGCTTGAGTTTGATACTGGAGGATGATGGCGGCCCGCAACCCAGTCTTGCCAGTGCGCCGTTACCCGATGAACTGCAGGAGGGGGGATACGGGCTGGCGCTGGTGCACCAGCTGTTTGCCGAGGTGCACTTCTCTCGCGACGGTGAGCGCAATCGCGTGACTCTTCGCCAGCAGGGCCCGGTCAACCAGCTGCCGGTGCTCGCGGTGATCGACGATGACAAGGTGATGCGTGCCCTGCTCACCGCCTATCTCCATGAGCACTACCGGGTTGAAAGTTATGCCGACTCCCATGCCGCCCTGCTGGCGCTTGGAAAGCAGCCCCCCGCGCTGGTGCTCTCCGATATCGAGATGGAGGGGATCGATGGCTTTGGGCTGCGCCAGCAGTTGATGAAGGATCCCAAGATGAAGGGGGTGCCCTTTATCTTCCTGACCGGTCATCAGGATCAGTGGACCCAGAGTCGGGCGGGGGCGCTGGGGATCGATGACTTTCTGGTCAAACCCATCACCAAGCAGGACCTGTTGCTGGCGGTTTCGCGGGTGCTACAACGATCGGAGCAGCTCAAGTCGCAATGGGGCGAGCAGCTGGATCAGCGCATGACCTCGGCGCTGCGCCCGTTATTGCCCTCCACCTCCATTGGGGGATACCAGCTGGCTTTGCAAACCCGCGCGGCCACCGTGGGGGGCGGGGACTTTCTGCTGGTCAAGGATCGGGTGCTGTGGCTCGGGGATGTGATGGGCCACGACGCGGAAGCCAAGTTTTTTGCCCATGCCTATGCCGGTTATCTGCGCGGCTTGCTGACGGCGCACGATCTGGAGCGCGCCCCCGCCCGTTTGCTGACCATCTTGTCCAATGCGGTTCACAGTGATCCGCTCCTCGGGGCTACCCTGCTCACCACCCTCTGTATTGAGCTCGGCAACGAGGGGCGGGTGCAGTGGGCCAGCGCGGGCCACCCTGCGCCCTGGTTGATCGGGCCCGGCACCATCCGTCAGGTCGGCGTGACCGGCCCCTTGCCCGGTTTGCGCCCGGATCCCCACTTCGTGACCAATGAGCGTCAGCTCAAGCCCGGCGAGATCCTGCTGTTCTGGACCGACGGCCTGCTCGATAGCCGTGATGCCGCAGAGCGCCAGTGCTGGGAGGCTCAGCTCAAGGAGATCTGCCTGACTTCGGGGCCCGGTCTTGAGCAACTGGCTCATCGCATTGCCCGCTGGTTTGATGAGCGCATCAATGATGCCGCCCTCGATGACATGACCCTCCTGCTGGTCGCCTGTCCCGGCGCCTGATCCAGCCCCTCTTTGCCTGACTGGCCCGCTCTATGCAACGCCTCATTTCAGGTGGCATGGAGCCACGGGAGGAGGTGCCTATGTTACCCATGCAGCAGATCTGGCTGGCCATCGATGCGCGTCAGGTCGGTGGAATAGAAGTTCACATTATCCACTTGGCCAACGATCTGCTGGCCAGGGGATTTCGCCCCACCATAGTGCTGGTGAGCAACCACGGCATGACCCCCTTTACGACCCTGCTCAAACAGCAGGGTTTGCCCTATGAGGTGTGCCACAACAGCCGCGACTTTATGCGCCGTCTGGCTCGCCAGCCTGCTTCTGTGCTGATCCATACCCACGGCTACAAGGCCGGGGTGCTGGGGCGGCTGACAGCCTGGTTCACCGGTAAATCGGTGGTCTCGACTTTTCACAGCGGGGATGACGGGGAGGGGGTGCTGAAGTTTTACAGCTGGCTGGATCGTACCACAGCGCGTTTTGCGAAGTGTATTGCAGTGAGCGAGCCCATCGCTCGCAAATTGCCTGTGCCAAGCACGGTGATCAGCAACTTTGTCCCCATGCCTGCGACGCCGGCAGCGGTAACTGGCAACCGGATTGCCTTTGTCGGCCGCCTCTCGCCGGAAAAGGGGCCGGAGGCATTCTGCCAGCTGGCCGCCTTCTGCTCGGAGGGCGCGTTTCATCTCTACGGGGATGGCCCCATGAAAAGGGCTCTATGGCAGCAGTACGGTGATCGCGTCCAGCTTCATGGTTTCCAGAACATGGCCAATGAGTGGCACAACATCGACCTGCTCTGCATCACTTCCCGCTTTGAAGGGTTGCCGCTGGTGGCCCTGGAGGCGATGGCCCACGGCATACCGGTCTGTACCTTTGCGGTGGGGGGCCTGGTCAACCTGATCGACCATAAATCCAATGGCTGGCTGGTGGAGCCCGGCCATGTGCGGGACATGGCGGAGCTGGTCAACTACTGGCTGCGCAGCGATGAGATAGCGCGCAGCAAAATGAGTCAGGCGGCGCGCAACACCATCGCCCGCGGGTACAGCGTCAACAACAGGGTGACCGATATTCTGGCTGTCTACGGCGTCTGAATCACAAAGCGAAACCCGCCAAAACGAGTGGCTGCTGGCCACTCGTTTTTTATGTGCCGGTGTTATGGGAAGCAGGGGGCGGATTGCTTCTGTGATCACGCAACGCTTGGGTTCCTGCGGTTGGTTAATCTGGCATCAGGCCTTTGGATGGATGGGGCAAGATGATGGCGATCAGATCGCTGACTTCTCTGTGATCACCATTGATTTGCAACAAGGATGCGCCATAAAAAAAGGCCATTGCAGTGGCAATGGCCTGATGGGGTTGAGATGTGGCTGAGATTGGCGGGATTAGCGCCCCTTCTTGCCGACCATGATGGCGATCGTCTTGCCGATGATATGCACATCCTGCACCAGCCAGCGCCAGGGGTGGAGCAGAGCAACCGAGTAGGCCAGATCGAACGCGAGCTTGCTGCGCACATCATCCAGCGACTCGTCGTAACCCTGATTGACCTGCGCCAGACCGGTAATGCCGGGGGCCACTTCATAGGTGCGTTCGATAAAGTACGGCACCGCATCTTCCAGCCGATTGGCGATACCGGGTCGCTCCGGGCGGGGGCCGATCAGCGACATCTCCCCCTTGAGCACATTGATAAACTGCGGCAGCTCATCGAGCCGGGTTTTGCGCAGGAAGTCGCCGCTGCGGGTGATCCGGCTGTCCCCCTTGCCACACCAGACCGGCCCGGTGGCCGCCTCGGCGTCGGCGCGCATGGTGCGAAACTTGATCATGAAAAAGAGCTCGGTATGGGTGGCGTGGCTGCGCCCGATCCGCAGCTGACGAAAGAACACCGGCCCCGGGCTATCGAGCCGGATGGCCAGCATGATCAGCGGCCACAGTGGCAGCGTCAGCAGCAGGCCAAAAGTGGCACCGAGCAGATCCATGCTGCGTTTGACCACCAGGGTCAATCTTGGAATGGGGTGTGTCATACGGCTTTCTCCTGTGACATGAAACGTATGGGGGCGCGCAGGCAGTAGCGCAGGGTGCCCATGCCGTTGTACCAGTGTCCGAGTACCAGATAGTGGATTTTGCGAAACAGATTGGGCCAGGGGTGCACAGGGGTCAGCTGGATCAAGATGACCAGCAGATACCCCAGCAGTTGCAGCCCCAGCAGCAGTTGAAACAGCAGGGATTGGGTGGCCAGCGGGATGGCGCAGAGCCAAAGCAGGGTCAGGCAGAGCGGCATCAACACCCGCAGCCCCTTGCCACTGGCAAAGTTGAAGGCAACCCAGCCGAACTTGGGGTGCAGCAGGGGCAGCAACCGCAGCAGCTGCTGGGTGTTGCCAGCCCCGATCCGCTTGCGTCGTGTCGCCTCCAGCGCGGCATCGGAAACTTCCAGCTCCAGTGCGGCGCAGCGATTGTCATAGACAGCCCGATACCCCTTGGCGATGGCCTGCATCGGCAGGATGAAATCGTCGTTGATGGTATCGGCGGCCAGCGGGGTGAGGCACTCCCGGCGCATCATATAAAAGGCACCGTGGGCACCCAGCATGCCGCCAAGGGCCGATTCGCAGAGCTTGATCTGGCTTTGATACTGCCAGTAGCTCTCCTCGCCCTGGGAGCCCGGTTGCCAGAACCGGTATGCCTCCCCGACCACCCCTACCTTGGGATCGGCAAAATGGGCGACCGCCAGCAGCAGGCTGTCGATGGGCAGCAGGGCCGAGACATCGGTGAGGGCTACCAGATCGCTGTGCACCCGTGTCATGGCCTCGTTGAGCACGGCGACCTTGCCGCGATTGCGGGGGTGATCAAACAGCCTGATCTGCAACTGCTGCAGGGCGGGATCTCCGAGCTGGCTTAGCGCAATGGGGTAGCTGTTGTCGCTGCAACCGTCGAAATGCACATGCACCCACAGCTTGTCGGCGGGGTAATCGAGGCTGGCGAGGTTTTGCAGCTTGGCCGCGATGGTCGCCGCCTCGTTGTAGACCGGCATCAACAGGGTGATGGTCGGCAGCGCTTCATCGGTGGCGTCTGTTTTGAACCCTCGATCCAGAGGGCGGGGTGGATTGGCTACCTTGCGCGCCTGCCGACCACCGAATTTGAGTAGCAGGGGATAGCCGACATGGTGGTAGACCACCAGTACAGCGCACAGCCAGAACACGATCATGATCCATTCCATGGGATGCTCCTCTGGTCATCGGGTCGCTTGATCAGCGGCTGTAAAGCTGCTGATAGGCCTGAGCCATCCGGCTCAAGCTGCTTTGCTGGCACACAAACTCACGGGTGACGGCACGCAGGCTATGGCACTGCAGCAACCCTTGTGCCAGAAGCTGGGCAAGGCGGCCGGGATCCCGCTCCGACAGGATATGGCCGCTGGCCTGGCAGACGATCTCTCTGGCCGCCCCCACATCGCTCATCACCACCGGTACCCCGCACGCCTGTGCTTCCAGCACGCAGAGCGGCATCCCCTCTGCCAGCGAGGGGAGGCAGAAGATATCCAGCCCCTGATAGAAGCGCGGCATGTTTTCGACCAGCCCCAGAAAATGGACCCGATGGGCGATCCCCAGCTGCTGACACTGTTGTTGCAACGCATTTTGCAAACTGCCGACCCCTGCCAACGCAAGATGCACCTCCTCCGGCAGGGCGCGGATCGCCTCCAGCAGCAAGGTGTGACCCTTGACCGACTCAAGGCGGGCGGCGCAGCCAATCAACTTGACCCCTTGTGGCAGCCCCATCTCCTGACGGGCGAGGGCGGCGGCGCCCGGGGCAAAACGCTGTTCATCGATGCCGTTGGGGATCACGGTTGGCGACAGCTGGCCCAGCTTGACCAGCAGCTGGTTGGCCACCGGCGTGGCATCGGCCACCAGAATGGGTTTGAAGGCGCGCAGCCCCCACAGGGCCAGCGTGCGCTGATGGGGATCATCGAGATACCAGGCATCGTGCTCTGTGTGGATCAGGGTGGGCACCCGGGCCAGCCGACTGGCGAGGCCGCCATAGAGCATGGGCCCAAGATGGTGGGTATGTACCGCGGCTGGCTTGAGTTGGCGCAGCAGTCGGGTGAGCCGCCAGAGGGTCGCCAGCGACCAGCCCGCGGGCTTTTCCAGACAGTGAATATTGCCCGCGAAGGGATACAGGGCGGGCCATGCCCTTAGCACATCCCCTTTGTGCCCTTCGAGGGAGATGATATGCACCGGTTGCTCGGCCGGGCTTGCCTGAGTGAGGTTGAGCACCATGGTCTCCAGCCCGCCGGGCTGCAGGTGCTGCACGATTTGCACGACAGGTTGTAAGACGGGCTGGGCGCAGGCGCCCCTGCGGGGATGGGGTCTGTGCGACGGGGTTGATGACAACATGGTTCGCGCTCCGGCAAGGGAAGGGGTGACACCCCGGATAGCGGGAGAATGCGAATCTTGTACCACTCTTGCGATCTGCCCACAGAGGCGATCAGCACCTCTGGTGGCACTGCCCTTGCATCGAGCGGGGGGAGGGCTTTTCTCAGGGAGTGATGCCATGCCTGTTCAGTTCTATTACAACCTCTACATCATTCTCTTTGCCGCCTGGCGCCGTCGCTATCTGCTGGTGATCCCGGTACTGGTGATGCCGCTGGTGGGCGTGACGGTCGGTCTGCTCACCCCCAAGGAGTATGAGAGCCGCACCACCTTTATGGTGCCGCAAGATGCCAACCAGACCCCGACCCTCAAGGATCTGATCACTCAGGAGAGTCTCAAGGATCGCTTTGCGGTGCTCGAAGCCCTGCTGCGCAGCCGCTATGTGCTGGACGGGGTAGCGCGGGACCGCGGTCTGGTCAATGACGAGACCCCGCCAGCCCAGCGCGATGCCATCATGGACTGGCTCTCGAGTGCCGTCTCGCTGCGGTTGATCGGCGATGAGGTGATCGAGATAAAGGTCAAAGCGGATTCGGCGGCCAACAGCGCCGGTTTGCTCGAAGCCATTTCGCGGCGCTTTTTCTTCAACCTGCTCAGCAAGGGGCGCCAGTCGGCGGAATCGTCCGAACGTTTCCTGCAAAGCCAGCTCGACAGCCGCCGCAGCGAACTGCAAGAGGCCGAGCAGCTGCTCGCCGATTTTAAACGGGAGCATGCCAGCGCCTTGCCCCAGCAGCAGAGTACCAACGTCGCCCGTCTCTATGGCTTGCAGGAGCGTTATGCCGAGAGCCTGATCACCCTGCAGCAGGCCAAGGCACGGGTCGATCAGCTATCGCTGGGGCAGGAGAGCCAGCTGGCCCGCCAACTGGATGAGAAGCTGCAACTGATGCGCACCGAGCTGGTGTTGCTGCGGGCCCGCTACAGCGACGAGCACAGCAAGGTTCAGAGCCTGCGCTATCAGATTGACCAGTTGCAGCAGGAGTTTGAGCAGCTCAAATCTCAACCGGATATGGCCCGCGGGCCCGAGTGGCAGTTGGCCCAGACGCAGCTGACGGAGGCGGAGCAAAACGCCGCCGGCCTGAAGAGCCAGCTGGATGGGCTGGACAAGGTGGTCGACTCCCAGGGAGATACCGAGCGCCAGCTCGCCGAGCTGGAGCGGGATCTGGCGGTTAAACGCACCCTCTATCAGGATTTGCTGCTGCGCTACGAGAAGGCCAAGGTGACCGGCGATCTGGGCAACTTCGAGCAGGGGGAGCGGATCAAGGTGATCGACAAACCCTTTGCCCCCAGCAAGCCGAGCAACTACCCGCTCTGGCTGTTTCTGCTGGCGGGCATTGTTGGCGGGCTGGGGCTGGGCTGCGGTCTGGCGCTGGTGGCCGAACTGGCGGATGCCAGCCTGCGCCGCTCCGATCAACTGGCCGCCCTGGTCAAGGCACCGGTACTAAGCCGTATTCCCTACTGCGAGCCGATGCCGGACTATCCATCCCATAGTGATCAGGCGCTCGATGGGCAGGTGTTGCCCATGTCACCAGAGCCGGGGTGATTGCCACAAAAGCTGGCTATCAGCCGGAACTTGAATATTTCTGAAAAGGCCTCATGATGAGGCTTTTTTATAAGACTTTGTCATCTTCTTGGTCAGCTACAGCATTTGATATGATTTACGTCAAGCACTGTTCAGATGTGTTGACAAAGATTAGCTTTGGTAGAGATATCCAATTCCGTTTATTGACTGTTATTTTACACAGAGGTAAAAGATGAGCCCACGAAAGACGTTGATGATTAGGCCACCAATGAATTTCAGCTGGTTGTTTATGTAATCATTCTAAAAATATTTGTTAATGGTATTTATGTAGAATGATACGGGCCTGAATAAAGGTTTTACTAAAAAATAGTAATGTTACCTTCTGGCTAACTCTAATTATGGATGAAAAATTTATGAATTCATATCTTTATACATGGAATCCGAAGCGCTGGCGTTGGGTAGATCAGAGCGATGCTATATACCGGGTGAATAATGGTAAGCCTTATGATATACATTGGAGTTGTGGAAACACAAAAAAGATCGTAACTGGGGATGTTTTTTTCTCATGAAGCTCGGGGTAGAACCAAAAGGAATAATTGGGTGTGGGTATGTATCGTCTACCCCTTACCTATTACCACATTGGGATAAAGAAAAAGCCATCCAGGGGAAAATGGCTCTTCGTACTGATTTGCTTTTCAAAGCCCTATCCGAAGAGCCAATTATATCCTTATCAGTTCTTCAGGATAAATTCCCTAGTTTTAAGTGGACTCCTGAGGCTGGAGGTCTGACAGTACCAGACTCAATTGCGAGTGAAATATTTGCTGAAATTCAAGGAAGCCAATGTTTTGGGTTCGCACCAGAATCGCCATCCTCGATCATAAAATATGCAGAGGGGAAATCTAAAACAGTGACAGCAAAAACATATGACAGAAGCCCACATGCGAGACAAGCATGTCTAGAGTACTATGGTTACAGTTGTGAAATATGTAATTTCAACTTTGAGTCTGCATATGGAGATATTGGGCGTGGTTATATAGAGGTTCACCACCTTCGCCAGCTTGCTGACATTGGCAAGGAGTACCTCATAGATCCGGTGGAAGATTTACGGCCTGTATGCGCTAATTGCCATCGCATGTTACACAAGCGCCGTCCGCCATTTGCCATTGAAGACCTCAAGGTCAAGCACAGTAATAGTTGAAATAGAGATAGTTTATGGGAAATGATAGAGAGATTATTTATTCAGAATTGCGTAAGCGAATGGAAAGAGTCGGGTTTGTATTTGAAAGGGAACAACAGCCACATTTTCAGAATAAACGTGATAAAGAATTGAAATTTTTTCACCCAGTGCTTGAAGAGAGGTTCGCTTTGGCAGGAGAAAAAAATAGAGCAAAGAAATTCTATTTGAAGCAGCTTTCTGATGACGTAAGTTGTGAAATCGGCATAACAACAGGTAACACATCACCCTTGTTTAGGCTAAATAACTTCCCTTCTCCAAATGCAATAGATACGTATAAAAACGAAAAAGTAAATGCATGGATGAATAAAGGGGATGATCTATCTCTTGATCTTTTTTTAAAGGCTATAGAAGACTATGCATCTACCTCAATCCAAGAGTTTAATGAAAACTTCAACGATGAGGTGGCACGTGCTCTGGCTGTTAGTCCTAGTGAGCGTAGGAAGCGGCTTGAAAATGCAGAGAAACACCCTCAAAAAGTAACAGTTGCTATATCGGTTTATAAAAGAAATCCAGATGTTGTAGCTGAAGCTTTAATTAGGGCTAAAGGTTGTTGTGAAGGATGTGAAAAATCAGCTCCATTTGTTCGAAAGAAAGATAACTCGCCATATTTGGAAGTTCATCATGTTATTCCATTATCGGTTGGTGGGGAAGACACCTTGGATAATGTGATTGCACTTTGTCCAAATTGTCATCGAGAAAAACATTTCGGATAGCAAGAGTTTCAAGAGGATGATAGCGCATGGGGTTTTCAGTACTGTCTAGCGACATATGGTAAAAATTTTTAGAGTCTGTACATAATTCGTTGCTGCTTATCAAACGAGAGTTAGTGACTAGTTTGAAAATCATCAGTCATTTGGATATGTCAGGTTATAGCACCAGCAAAAAAATCAGGGAGCCATAGCTCCCTAATCGCAACACACGGGGTGATAAATCAGCCGATGGCAGGCGTTTGTTGCCAGTTGGTTTGCTGCGGACGGCCCTGAGTTCGGCGTTGATAGCGCCAGGCCAGCAGTAGCGGCATACCGAGCAGTAGCTGGGCTGCCAGCGGGATCTCCTCGATGGGGGCGGCCAGTGCACCTTCCGGAATAATGCCCCCCTCAATTTCGGCCGCCAGTTTGAGCTCCAGCGCATTGCCAAAGTCAGCAAAGGTAGTGGCGTTGATCACAAACGCATCCTGACCACCGGCGATGTTGTTGAGATACCAATCCTGCAGTACCCCATCGGGATAGTCCTGTCCGATGGTTATGCCGTTAATGGTATCGATGCCGGAGGCAAGCAGTTGATCCCGCACAGTGGAGGTATCCAGACCTGCGTTCTGGATGCCGTCACCCGACACATCCATCACCTGGCGGGCGGCTGTGTAGTCGTTGATATCAAACTGCTGGGCACCAAAGGCCATCGCCGAACCGGGGGCCGTCATCCCCGCATAGGGGCGTACCAGGGCATCCAGGGTGGCGGCGAAGTTGTTGATGGAGGTCATGTCATAAAGGTGGAACCAGTCGGTCATCACCGATTGTTGGGTTGCTCCGCTCCACATGATCATCTGTACGGCAATGGATCCCAGCTTGCCGCCGCTGGTATCGAGGATGGCGCTCTGTACCTCCTGGCTGTAAAAGGCGTCCACATACCCCTGTAACTGCAAATTGAATTCCGATGAACTGACGCTGCCCGACACATCCATCAGCAGTTGCAGTTCGGTATCGACTTCGGTCAAGGCGTATGCGGGGGAGGTTACCAACAACATCCCCAGCAGCCCTGCCAACGGTTTGAGTTTCATTGCTCACTCCTTCTCCCTGGCGCTAGTGCCAGCAGGGGGAATGAATAAAGCGTGCCAGCTTTGTTGCATCCTCTGATTTGGTTTGGTCCGGGTGAGGCCGGGCAGGCATGGAACTTGCGAGAACTTGCGTCAGCGGTCAAAAGCGCTGATAACCGGCAGGAGTTGCGATGGAGATCCGTCCCTGGCAGTGGGCACCCAACTGGCTGCTACTTGGTTTGGCCAATCAGTGGGGCATGGTGTGGCTCAATATGGGCCACTTCAACCTGCTGGTGGTGTTGCTGATTGCTATCTGGTGGCAAATTGCATCGCGGGTTGCACCGAGCTGGCGTCCGCATCCACTAGCGCTCGCCCTCTTTATCCTGCTGATCCTGATCCCCAGCGCCAGTTGCAAGGCGCTGGCTTGTCTGTTGCTGGTGGCCTCGCTATGGCGCCGTCATCAGAGTGGCGATGAGCGGGCGGTGTTGCAGATTGTGCTCGCCTTTACCGTGGCGGTGTTGTGGGGGCAGCAGGTGTTTGCCCTGCTCTCCGGCCCTGTGCTGGCGCTCGATGCCTGGGGGGTGGGCCAGTGGTTGCAACTGCTGGGCTGGGAGACTCGCCTTGATGGCAATCGCATCGAGCGGTTGGGGGGCCATGCGCTGATTGTGCTCAAGGGGTGCTCCTCGTTTTCTCAACTCTATCTGGTGGTGCTCTCCTGGCTGGTCTCCTGCTGCTGGTTGGCACCGGAGCGCCCACTCTACCGGCAGTGGCCCATGTTGCTGCTGGTTTGCCTGCTCTATATCGGGGCCAATCAGCTGCGGCTGGTGCTGATGAGCCTGGATCTGCGCTGGTATGGTTGGCTGCATACCGGCTCGCTGGCCCAGCTCTACCAGTGGGCCATCATGTTGCTGGTGATGACCATCCTCTTTATCCGGGGACGCCGTGATGCATCTATCTAGGGGATATCTGTTGCTGTTGCTGGTGGCGCTGCTCAGTGCTGCCGCCATGGGTTGGCGTTATCAGAACCGGGCAGTTAACGAGGGGGCCAAGCCCATGCTGATGGAGCTGGTCCAGTTGGGATGGCGCTTGCGGGTGGCTACGCCGGTATTGGGCGGCACCTATGTCAGCTATCAGCTGGCCCATCCCCGCTGTGACGGCCTGTTGCAGGCCATGCTGGTGGCGCCGGATAGTGAGGCGATGTCAGTGACGCTGGCGGGTGAAGGGATGAGTCAGGGGGTGATGTTTTTAGGCGAGCTGCACCAGAGTCCGCCGCTGCTCTCGTACCGTCTGACCCAGGGTTGGCGCAAATTGTGGGGGCTGACCCCTTATCCCCTCTATCGGGTGGCTTTGCCAACCTCTTGCCTCGGCCTTATTGCGCCGCCGATGGGGTGACAGCCCCCGATTCACCGCTTGGCAGAATGCGGATCAGCAAGGTATTGGGGGCCAGCATGGGGTCATAGTGGGGCTCCAGCTCAATGGCGCGAGCTCCCAGCAAACGGGTGAGGGCGGTCAGTCGCACGCTCGCCATCCGCGCACTCTCCAGCATGTCAGTTTGCAGCCCGGGGCCGCTTACCAGCGCAATCCGGGCCGGATCCTTGCGTCCTAAAAACTGATGCAACTGCTGCTCCTGATCCGCTGGCAGTTGTGTCTCCGCTTGCTGGTACTGCAGTTGCAGTTGGGGTTGTTCGGCCAGCTGTTGTTCCCGCAGCTGGTTGAGGATCGGCAGGGTCTCATTGACCGGCTCCTGACGGGCGCAACCGGTGAGGATCAGCAGCGGCAGCATCAGGGGCAACAGGCGGCGCAGGGCGCTGTCTTTTGCGGTGGAGCGGGGAATCTGGTTGGCCATACGCAGTCACTTCAGGAGGATGAGTTGGCACCAGTTTGCAATGTTTTCAATCCCTTGGCCAGTTGTTCAATCTCGCGGCGCCACTGGATCCAGGCGGCAGAGGGCAGTTGCTCTGCCACCTGCCAGCGGGTCGGCAGTTGATCCCGCAGACGCTCCAGCAGCAGGGCGGCTTCCACTTGATAGCGGGCCTCCTGCTCCAGCCAGGCGAGCCAGCGCAGATCCTCGATGGCTTGCTGCAACAGCAACAGATCGTGAGAGAGTCGGTGCGCCTCGCAGGCTTGCGGGCCGAGCAGCATAAAGTCGCTCTCCCGCCCATCGGTGGGGTCATAGGGCAGGGCGGTGGGCATGCGGCCATGCCACTGCAAATAGCCCTCGGCGCCGCTCTGCCACAGATAGAACCCGGCGGCTCTCGGGGTGCCCAGATTGTAAAACCAGGGGGTGACCTTGTGCTGGCGCACCCGCGCCACATCGGCCTTGTCGGCGCCAAAGCCTGCGTTGATCAGGGCAATCTCCACCTCTGCGAGCAGACCAACCTGACCCGGGTGGTTGAAGTGGCCTGCGCGGATCACCGCCGGATCCCGCCGTTTCATCTCCCGCGCCAAGGTGGTGATGGCGGGCAGGGTGGCAAGATCGGGCTCATCAAAGAGGCTCCATGCAAGCGGGGGCAAGCCGCTGGCGGTCAGCCCCTGTTGCCGCGCTTGCCACTGATCAAGCTGGCTGGCAGGGTCGCCCCCCCAGCGTTTGAGCGGGGTATAGGCCAGCAGGGGGGGCACAAAGCCGAGCCCGGCCGCTTCTCCCATGATCTCCCGCATCCCTGCTTCATCTTGTGGCAGGGCGGGCGAGAGGCCGCTGATCCCCAGCTTGGCGAGCCGCGCCAGATCGCAGCGACTGGCCGTGGCGATCTGCTCTTTTAGCGCCTCGGGGTTGGGGCTCAGCCAGTTGAGATAGGGGGGCGCTTCGACATAGATGCCGACCGGCTTGCTGGCCGCGGGCAGGGTCAACGGCAGCACCTCGATAGTCAGTGGCAGCTGCACCAGTTGCTGTTGGCTGAGCAGCTGAATATTGCCGAGATAGTGACCGGCAGGCGCATCGCGAGGGACGGTGATCTGCAGCACCAGACGCCGAGGTACGCCTGCCAGTAGGGTGAGCCCGGCGATCCCCTCGACCAGCTCCTGATCCGAGGGGGCCAACAGGGTGCCGCTCGCCTGCGGGCGAACCAGATGCCACTTGCCGTAATAGGGGATCAGCGCCAGCGGTGATCCTGCCTGTTCGGGGGGCTGGATCACCAGCAAGGGGGCCGGATCGTCGGTGGCGGCGTGTATGGCAAACTCCAGCAACAGCTGGCTGCCACGGGCCGCCAGCACCGGTTGTGAAGCCTGCTGCAACGCATCGGCCGCAGATAGCGGGGCGATCTGCAGGGTTGGGGCGGCATCTGTAATCGGCGTGAGGCTCAGTTGCTGCGAAGCAGGGGCTGGGGTTGGGGAATAGGGGGCCAGAGTCCACTTCTCCAAAAACAGCTGGCGCTGCTTGGTCAGCACGATTGCGGTAGCGTCGGCCAATACAGCGTGATCTTTCCCACTATTCGGGAGCGCCTCTTTGCTGGTGGGGGCCGGATAGGGGGCAAGCAGCAGTCCCGCCAGGTACTTGGCATCCGGTGAGTGACCTACCAGTGTGATAGTGAGCGGGCCGCCTGGGTGGTTCAGGGTGACATGAACGGGGCCGCCCTGTCGTGCCCCGAACAGCTGCCAGGGATCCGGGTTTGGCAGTGCCTCGCGGGATTGTCCCGCCAGATAGCGCTGCGTTAGCCACTCCTGCGGTTGCCACTGCTCGGCCCAGATGGGCTCGCCATTGACCAGAACGCTGCGCTCGAAGGGGTGGGGCAGATACTCCCACTCGCCGGGGTCATCGAGCCAGAGGGTGAGCTGGTAGCGCCCCTTGGCGACCTCCAACCGTACGCCATCCAGATTGCGCAGCCCATCGCGCACCAGGGCATCGCCGGAGGGGCGCAAGATGGCGGTGGGGTGGCCAATCAGCCGGGGATCCCCCGGGCTCAGGGGCTCAAAGCCGGTAAAGCGGGGCGCAGCCGCCGCCCCCAGATCCAGCGCAATGGTGCCCGCAGGCAGAGTCAGACCGGGCTCCCAGTACCAGCGGTGAATGGTCATTGAGGGGGCGTTATCGGCCATAAAGAGATAGAGCTTGGTGAGTTTGTCCAGCGCCAGCGCTCTGGGCTGGCTGGTGCGCCACTCACTCAAGGCAAAGCGCTGGGTGAAGGGGCCGGGGGCGACAATCCGCTCCAGATTGACCCGGCTGCGGTAGTTGACCGAGGCCTCATCGTCGATACGCAGGATCAGGGTTTGCGGGCGGGCGCTGGGGTTATGGCCCTCGATCACCAGTTCATCATCGCTGCCTATTGGCCAGTTGTGGGTGCTCAGATCGAGCCGCTGGGGGGTCTGGTTACCTGTCAGGGGCAGCGGGGTCTGCCCCTCCAGCCGGGTAGCGCCCATCGCTGCATTGGCGCAGAGCAGGATAACCAGCCAGAGCCTTTTGCTCATCCGGCTAGCCCCTTCAACCAGTTGTTCAGCTCGGCAGCCTTGTGATCCCAGCTTTGCAGGGCCACCTGCTGCTGCCGAGTGTAGCGCCCTTCGCTGCGGGTGAGCCCCTCCCAGCCACTCTCCTGAAACCAGCCCGGATTGGGTTGATCAAAGGCGGCCCGATTGATGGCCTGGGCCAGGCTCTCCCCACTGCGGGGGAGCTGGATCTGATCCCGATAGCCATCGAGCGCCGGAAAATCGGTGCTGACGATGGGGCGCCCTGCGGCCAGATACTCACGCAATTTCAACGGATTGCAGGCACGGATCTGGGCGTTGTCGACAAAGGGCAGCAAACTCACCTGCCAGTGCTGGGCATAGGCCGCCAGCGTGTGATGGGGACGGGGCCCCAGCAGATGGATATTGGGGAGCCCCTTGAGGGGGGAGATATCGGTCTGGACCGAGCCAATCAGCACCAGATCCCAGTGGGGCAGGGCGGCGGCCGTCTCTGCCAGCAGGGGGATATCAATCCAGTCGCTCAGGCTGCCGTAAAATCCGGCAATGGGGCGGCCGGAGGGGAGATCTGCCGGACGCTCTCTGGGGGGCATAAACAGCTCGAGATCCACACCGTGGCTGAGGAGCCGGGTTTTATGGGGGGGAAAGCGGCTGGCCAACGCGGGGCTGGCGGCCAGAATGAGATCGGCTTTTTCCACCAGTCGGGCTTCGCAGTGGGCAATGGCTTGATGATCCACCCCCGCCAGCGCCGAGAAGTCATCGCCGCAGTAGTAGATCACCGCCCGCTCTTCGAGCTTGCCAATCAGATCGACGGCGCTGGGCAGGGAGATCCAGAGCAAGGGGCGATCCAACTCGGGCAACTGGCGCCGGATCTGCGCCGCCAGCCAGTGGCCATTGATCTTGCCCGCCAGCCGACTGCCCGGCAGTGGCAAGGCGAGCGGCGGCAGAACCCGGGGGCTGCTGACCTCTGATGGCGCAACCGACTGGCCACCAGCATGGTGCGCGCCACGCAGCATGGCCCCCAGTTTGCGGACGATGCGGGTGAGATCATGAAGGGTAAAGCGGGGGCAACGCATGCCGATGGAGTTGACCCAGAGCACTTGATAATCGGGCAACAGACGCTTGATCAGGTGCTGGGTGCTGGAGGGGTGCTGGCCCCAATCCTCTCCCAATACCACCAGTTGCGGCAGTGAGTGTGGTTTCATGCAAAGGTCTCCGAAGCGTGTGCGGGGTCGCTGTGATCCTGTGGCTGCAAGGTGCGCAGTACGGTGGCCGGTACCCCTGCCGCCAGCACGCCAGCGGGCAGATCCCGGGTGACGACGCTGCCTGCGGCGACAATGGTGCCGGCGCCTATGGTGACGCCGGCCATCACCATCACCCCGGTGCCAAGCCAGACATCCTGCTCCAGCACAATGGCCCCCACCTGTTCATCGCGATCCGGCAGGCCCCGGGCGCGATCGCGGGCGTTGACCGGGTGCCCCGGGTAGCCCGCCAGAAAGGCACGCCCTGCAATCCGGACGTTATCCCCCAGCACTATCTTGCTGCCTACCGCCAGGGTGGTTTGCCAGCCAATCCCGACATTGCGGCCAATCACCAGCCTTGGTGTCTGGCTCGATGCCCGGCCGCTGATGGTCATGGCGGCGCTGAGGCGGCAGTCGGCACCAATCTCGATGGTGACCGGACCGCTGATATAGGGGATGCCGCCATAGAGATAGAGGCGCGGGGCGGGGGCCGTCAGGCGAGATTGAAACAAGGGGGTCCACCAGAGGGTGCGGGTCAGGGTCGCCAGCGCGTTGCTGATCAGCAAATAGAGCCGATAAAGCAGCCGATGCAGGGGAGGGATCACGGGGAATGACCAGTGGCGGGCACTTTTGGCCAGTCGCCATACCTGGCGAGCCAGTGGCGTCTCTCCCTGTTTGGCCCAGCTTTTCATCCGGTGCAGGTTGATGGTGTTCATGGCGACCTCTCCCTCTGGTGCAGTCCGTTGCTCGCTAAGCAGAAAGCAGGGATCGGGCCAACAGGACGGCCCCAGCTAGATCGGGCCAAATGGGGCTAAGAGTAGAGTCAGATTGCGCCGGTCGGTGCAATTTGCAGCCGGCGTTGTGCAAAACGCAAATGCCAGTCTCATTCTGGGCCTGTTCTGGACGGTTAAGCCGCGCAGAGGAGCAATCGCTTCAGGGCGGGAGTGAGTGGCGTGGGCTTTGCATTAGCGGTAGCTGACCCAGAGCAGGATGCTTCGGGTGGCTGGGAGGCCCTATGAAACTTGGTGTGAACCAGATTGCCATGCTCTATTACGCCGGCGGCTTGCTCCTGATGAAGGGGATCTCCCTGCTGATGCTGCCAGTGTTGACCCATCAGCTGCAGCCTCGTGAATACGGCCAGCTGGAGGTGCTGCTGACCCTCATCAACTTGGGCTCCCTCATTCTCGGCTTCGGGCTGGTGGATGCCCTCTACCGCTTTGCCGGATTGGCGAAAGATGAGCAGGAGCGCCAGCAGGTGGTGGCCCGCATGTTTGGTCTGGTCTGGCTGATCGCCCTGGCCAGTCTGGTGCTGCTCTGGCTCTTGGCACCTCTGGTGCAAGCCTGGCTGCCGGTGGAAACCCGCCTTGCGGATGTGCGCTGGGTGCTCTGCGCCCTGCCGTTTGAAGGGGTGATCGGCGTGCCGCTGGCATGGCTGCGCATGCGCAATCAGGCGCGGCTCTTTTTCGTGGCGACCGCAGGCAAGGCGGTGATCCAGTCCCTGCTGACTGGCTGGTGGCTCTGGCTCGGCTGGGGCGTGAGCGGGGTGCTGGCCTCCGGCACCCTGACCTGCGTTGCACTGGCGCTGCTGCTGAGCCTCTGGCAGTGGCGAGATAGCGGGATCCGCTTTGACTGGCAGCACTATCGGCCGCTGCTGCGCTATGGATTGCCCCTGGTGGTGAGCGGGCTGGCAGGTTTTGCCTTGAGCGGACTGGATCGCTGGCTGCTGGCCGATGTGGTGGGTGAGGCGCTGCTCGCCTACTACGCCGTAGCGGGCAAGTTGGCGCTGGCGGTGGGGCTGTTGCTGCAACCCTTTGCCCTCTGGTGGTATCCCCGCCGTTTCATGCTGCTGCGCGAACCGGATGGACTGCGACTCAATGCCCACTACAGCGTGATGGGGTCGGTACTGGGGTTTGTTACCGCGGGGATTGTCGGGCTCACCGCCCCCTTGCTCATTCGCTGGCTGACCCCGGAGAGCTATCACGGGGCGATTGCCTATATTCCGCTGCTGGTGCTGGGTATGGCGGTGCGCAATGTTTCGGACTTGCTCAATGTCGGCTGCTTTAGCGGCGAGAAGAGCAATGCCCAGATGGTGATCAATCTGGGCTGCAGCGCCCTTGGGGTGGCAGGCTTTCTGCTCGCCATCCCCCCCTTCGGGGTTGCCGGGGTGATCTGGACCCTGCTGCTGGTCTATCTGGTGCGGGCGCTGGCCTTTTATCTGGTGAGCCAGCGGTTGCTGCCGCTGCCGTATCGCCTCTCGACCCTCTGGGCCAGTTCGCTCGGGGCGCTGGCGATGGTCTGGCTCGGCCAATGGTGGGCAGGATCATGGCTCGTCTAACGCCAGCCATCTGGGCAAGCACCATCTGTCTGGTGCTGGCCCTGCTCTGGTGGCGGCTGCCCCATCCCTTGCTGCTGCCGGTGCTCGGCCTTGCCATTCCCGCCATCTGGTTTGCCCTGCGCTGGCCCTTCTTGATGGTGCTGGGGTTTGTCACCTTCTCCTTTTTTCGACTGCATGAGGTGTTCCCCCAGCTCTATCCCCTCAAGATCCCGCTGCTCTTCTCGCTGGCTGCCATCGGCGCGCTGGTCTGGCACATTTTGCTGACCGGCCGGATCAAGCCCTACTGGAGTCCTGCCCTGAGCTGGCTGACGGCCTTCTTTGTGATGGTCTCCATCGGTGTGCTGTTTGCCAGCAACCGGGGCGAGGCGATCGCCACCTGGACCGGCAGCTACAGCAAGATCTATCTGATGACCCTGGCCACCGCCTGGCTGGTGCGCACCCCGGGGGATTTTGCGCTGGCGGTGCGCACTTTTGTTGTGGCGGGTTGTCTGGTGGCGCTGGTGGCCCTCTACAACAAGGCGAGCGGGATCGGGCTGGTGGAGGGGACCCGGGTGACCATAGGGCGCGAGCTGGGCTCTGTGCTGGGGGATCCCAACGATCTGGCGTTGGTGCTGCTCTTTCCTGCCGGTTTTTCGCTGAGCTTGCTGCTCAATCAGGGCAATGGGGTGGGGGGGCGTTTACTGGGTGGGCTCGGCTTTGCGCTGACCGCCGCCGCCATTATCGCCACCCAGAGCCGCGGTGGTTTGCTTGGCGTGTGTGCGGTCAGCGGCCTGTTTGCCTGGCAGCGGGTGAAGTCGAAAACCCTGTTGATCTCGATGGGGATGGTCGCACTGGTGGTGCTGTTTGCCGCCGCCGGGATCAGCGATCGGGCATCTGGCGGTGCCGCCGAGAGCGGGGTCGATGCCTCGGCCATGGGGCGGATCTACGCCTGGCAAGCAGCCTGGGGCATGGCGCTGGGCCATCCGCTGGTGGGGGTGGGCTTGTCCAATTTCTATTACAACTACTTCTTCTACAGCCCCCATTGGGATGGACTCAATCATGCGGTGCACTCCACTTGGTTCGGGGTGCTGGCTGAAACCGGCTTTGTCGGGCTGGCGCTGTTTATCGGCATGGTGACGGTGACCCTGCGCAGTTGCTGGCGTTGCCAGCTTGCTGGCATGCCTCCTGCAGTGATCACGGCGATGCAGGGGGTGATGGCCAGCATGGTGGGGTTTGTGATTTCGGGATCCTTCCTGACTCAGGGCTTTACCTGGCCCATCTATCTGGAGCTGGCGCTGGCCGTCGCCGCCATCAAGTACGTGCAGCAGGCGGCAACCCGGTTGCCGGCAGTGCCACCAAAGGGAGCAAGAGGATGAACGCAACCCCTGTTTTGCTGGTTCACTACGGAGAGGACTGGATCCGCGGCAGCGAACGCTGCCTGCTGGATCTGCTGGCCCACCTCGATCGCAGCCGCTTTACGCCCTTGCTCTGGTGCAATAGCCCGACGCTGGCGGCAGAGGTGGCCACCCTCGGGGTAGAAACCATGGTCGAGCCGTTCAGCCTGCTGCTGGGATGGCAGGCGCCCCATTTTGATCTTGCGGCCCATCGACGCCTCTCCCGGCGAGCCAGAGAGCTCATCACCGAGCGGCAGATTGGGCTGGTGCACGCCAACAGCGCGGCTCCTTGTCAGTGGCTGGCGGGGATCTGTCGGGCGTTGCAGGTACCGCTGGTGTGCCACCTCCATGCCCGTTACCAGCCAAGAGACAGATTCAGCCTGCGGGTTCATCAGGCAAGCGTGCTGATCGGGGTGAGCGAGCCGGTGTTGACCGGGTGGCGCCAGGATGGCTGCACGGCCGAGCGGTTGATCCGGATACCCAACGGGGTGGATGCCGCTCGCCTGAATGGCGGTGCTCACTGGCCGGTCGTCGGCATGCTGGGCTTGCCACCGGGGGATATGATCATCGCAACCGTCGGCTCATTGATCAAACGCAAGGGGATTGATCTGCTGATCCGCTCGCTGGCTGCCCTGATGGCATCGGGGGAGGAGGCTCAGTTGCTGATCATTGGCAGCGGCCCGGAGCGGGAAGCATTGAAGGCGTTGGCTGTCGAGCTCGGGGTGGCCGAGCGTGTCCACTTTCTCGGCGAGCGGCCGGACAGTGCCGCTATCTTGCGAGGCGGGGTGGATCTGCTGGTCTCCGGAGCCCGTGAGGAGGTGTTTGGTCTGACGTTGGCGGAGGCGGGCATGTTGGGGCTTCCGGTCAGTGCCTATCGGGTGGGCGGCATCCCCGAAGTGGTGGAGGAGGGGGCGACCGGCTTGCTGGCAACCCCGGGGGATTGGGCCGAGATGGCTGATCACTGGCGGCAATTGAGCAATCCGCAGCGCCGATGTGAAATGGGGCGGGCCGCTAAGTTGCGTGCTGCACAGTTGTTCACGGTGGCGCGCTACGTTGACGGGGTCACGGCGGTGTGGGACGCCGCGCTGGCCGGTCGTTGGCACGCCACGGCCCCCACACCCTTCCGACCACTCATGCATTGGGCGGGGCTACGACTCCTTGCCAGAGGGCGCAATATGCTGGCGAGTGGGATGGCAAAAGTGGCGCAAAAAGTGCAACTGGGGTTTGGTCGCCGTAAGGGAGCAGCAAGATGAGCATGCAAACTGAGCCGGTGTTTGGAAAGATCATCGTTGTGGATCCTATCCCGTTTCGCGGGGGCTCCAAGGTTGCGACCGAAGTGCTGCTCGATGAGTTGGCCAAACGGATGCCCGGGCTCACATGCCATGTGTTGACCCAGGATCCCGACTCCTGGTCCCGTTGTCAGCATCATCCTCTTTGGCTGCCCCACATATTGAAGGGGCGGGAGTCCGGCATCGGCTATCTGCTCAAACAGGGGTGGCAGACCCTGCTGATCCTCTGGCTGGTGTTGCGTCTGGGGGAGGTGAAGTGCCTGGTGGCGGCGTCCGGGCCTGGGGTGGATCTCTGCTGTTACTGGGCTGCCCGCTGGTTGCGGTGCCGGGTGGTTCAGCTGATCCATGGCCCTGTGGGGTGCTCGGGGCTCTCTGCCAGAGCCTTACAACGGGCGAGTTTTGTCTTTTATCTCGAATCAACCCGCAGCTCCCTGGCGGCATTGCTGGCCCGGCTTGGCGAGACCGAGTTCCCGTCACACTGGCAGCCATTTACCAATGGTTTGAGCGAGATTGATTGGCCCAAAGCGACCCTGGGTGGTCCCCGCATTTTGTGGGCGGCTTCGTTGTTGCGCTGGAAGGGGCTGGAGACCATGCTGGCCGCCCATCAACTGATCCCTGACGCTCGCCCCGAGCTGATGGTGTGCTATCTGCAGCCCAAGGGCACGCTGCAGCCCTGTAGCCAGCCTCAGCCACAGCTGCCAGACACGCACTGGTATGCCAACCCCGCCAATCTTGACGAGATCCGATCTCAATGCGGCATTTTTGTCTCCACCAGTCATCAGGAACCCTTTGGTCTCTCCATTCTGGAGGCCATGGCGGCGGGATTATGTGTAGTGATCCCGGCCGATGGCGCCTGGTGGGATCGACACCTCACCGATGACGTGAATTGCCGCAAATATCAGCCAAACGATCCCGGCGATCTGGCGCGGGTGCTGGCCAGCCTCAATGCCATGCCCGACGTGGTCAAGCGACTTGGCCATCATGCCCGCCTGCATGCCATGGTCCATTACAACGCGGCGGATACCTATCAAAGCACACTGGATCAGTGGGAAGGTATGTTGCGATGGGATGCGTTGAGCCTTGCCGTGCATGGTTAGCGCGCAGTGCTTCCCCGTGGGGAGGATGGGGGCGTATGAGGGACTTATGGGCAGACTGGTTGCGGAAGGCTGGGTGACTCCGCCACTCTGATGCAGTTACGGCCGGATGATTTGGCGGTGTAGAGCGCAGCATCAGCCAGTTTTACCAGTTCAGATGGCTGCCATTGACTCGATGGTCTGAGGCAGGCGACACCCATGCTAACGGTCACCAGACCGGTGGCATTCTGTGCGTGTGGCTGCGCGAGTGCAAAAATCAGCCGCTGGATATGTTGGGCAATCTCGTAGGCGGATTGACGCTCGACATGTGGCAACAGGATGACAAATTCCTCTCCACCGTAGCGAGCCACCAACTCCCCCGAGCGGCGCCCGGATTGCGCCAGGGTATGGGCCAGCAATCGAAGGCACTCGTCACCGGCAACGTGGCCATAGAGGTCGTTGAACTGCTTGAAATGATCGATGTCGAGCATGATGAGCGCAATCGGCATCTCTGTCTGAATACAGTGCTCCCAGGCCTGGTTTAATGAGTTGTCGAACAGACGACGGTTACCGATATTGGTTAGCCCGTCGGTATTGCTGAGCGCTTCCAGTTTCCGGTTCGCTTCCGCCAGCTCCTTGGTTCTGAGCTCGATAATGAGCTCCAGCTCATGTTGGCGCTCCTCCAGACTGGTCATCGGGTAAATTTCGCTTTCCCGAGCCGCACTGTAAGGGATGGAGATACTGCTGTGAGCAATTTTCCACGCCATGGCTTCGTGTCGAAAAATCAATACCAGTCTGGCGGTTCTGCGGGAGAGGATAGGTTCTGATTTCGGTAGATGGATATGAAAGAAGGCGGTGACTGCTACCACATCAGCGGCCAGATCTTGCAGGGTCACATCGAGTGTTTCCAGGCGGATCCTGCCCGGGATCTGGGCAAAATCGCGGCGGGTTATCCGGATCCACTCATCCCTATCGGTAACCAGAACATCACTGCTGCCGGCAAAACCGCTGAAATTGTCGCTAAACCGAGTGGTGAGCCGATCATCCCGTGATGAATACAGCTCGATGTACTCATCAAACAGTGAGCGGATCAACTGTTCCCGTTCAGTGGTCATTGCGCTGGGCCCATGTGAAGTGGTCACGTTTTTCAAACGTTCGATTGAACTATAGTCAATTATGTCATTTTAATTGGCTATCTATCTTGATTTTTCTCGTTTTTATGTTCAATTCCCGCACTTGGCTAGTGTCCGTAGGGCCAGCCAGAAACAAGGCTCCATGGCGTGGTTATCAGAGGCAGTCAGGGGGAGGTTTCTCTCTGCAACGGCGGCCGCTGCTGGCTGCATTTCACGAGGTGGAGCAGGGCTGTCAACGAGTTCGAGTTCGATCAGGCAAGGTAGTGGCTGGAGCCACTGCTTGGCTGATGATTAACACCCTTATCGTTTGTCATGTTCATCGTCATCTCAACTCATTTCTTTTGGTTGCTATTGAACAAGAATAATTATCATCTATATCGATGGAGATGGATATTTACGCTCTGGTTAATTACGCAGGGTGACGTGAAGGTAAATAGTGTGAGGGTGGGCGGTAACATCTGTAACTGGGTGAGCGAATGCATCGCGAGTTAAATATGTACACTATGTTGCAGGCAGCCTTCCACCTTGCCTTTTCTCTCTCCAATGATTTGAATGCAGATTCACGATGATGCGTAAACATATCCGTGAGCGCGATATTTTACTCACCAGCATCCAAGACAATAAAGAGTGGGGGAGGTCATACTGATATGCATACCTCGGCGGCATCTTTTCATTAACCTGTGTTAAACGGGCAGGGAGGCCAAGCGGGGTTGTGCTGTGTGGGCTCACAGTAGAACGTGTCGCACTGAAGCGCAGGTAAAATGCAAACTGAAACCAAGTGACATGCAGGTAAACCGTGCCGTGCAGGCCGTGCTTGCTACCGGTGGCAGCTGGCCGTGAGACCGCTCTGGTGTGGGGAGGCAAGTCAGGAGGTTGCCCGTAAATGACTGTATGGAATATGCAATGAGATGAGTAAAGATATATTCAATGGATCATTTATGGGCGGGCATCAGTATTGTTAAATGAGCGGTATAGCCAAGATTTCAATCATGTTAATTTGGCTCACAGTGAAAGAGAGGATATGCGGTGATTAATTATTTAATATCCAATTAAGTTCATAAAATTTACGGAGTTGCTAAATATCTCTTTGGGGGTAATTAATTTTGTTTGTGATGTGGCTCGCGATGAAAATAGGGGTAAGCCGGTCGAAATTGATAGAGATCAATACTGCAGGGTGGGTGAGTCCTTAGCATTTCCGCTATTAAGCATTTATCAAACAAGTGCTCACTACGGGAATAAGTAGAATGGTCGAGGATAATTTTTTATCGGCTCATGGGATTAATCGCCGTGATTTTATGAAATTGTGTGCCGGGATGGCCGCAACCCTGGGATTAAGTCAGCATGCTGTCGCCAAGATGGCCACTGCGCTCACCAGCCCCGAACGGCCGCCGGTGATCTGGATTGGGGCGCAGGAGTGCACCGGTTGTACCGAATCGCTGCTGCGCGCCACGCACCCCACCATCGAGAACCTGATCCTCAATACCATTTCGCTGGAGTACCACGAGGTACTCTCGGCGGCCTTTGGTCATCAGGCGGAAGAGAACAAGCACAACGCCATCAAGCGCTATAAAGGCAAGTATGTGCTGGTAGTGGATGGCTCCATTCCGCTGAAAGATGGTGGCGTCTACTGCATGGTGGCCGGTGAGCCTATCGTCGACCATATTCGCCGTGCTGCCGCCGACGCGGCTGCGGTGATCGCCATCGGCTCCTGCGCCGCCTGGGGCGGTGTGCCTGCCAGCGGTGGCAACCCGACCGGTGCCGTCAGTCTGGAAGAGGCGCTGGGCAATATCGGTACTCCCATCATCAATATCCCGGGTTGCCCGCCCAATCCCCACAACTTCCTCACCACGGTTGCCTACTACATCACCTACGGCAAGCTGCCGGCCCTGGATAGCAAGAAGCGCCCGCTGTTTGCCTATGAGCGGCTGATCCACGAGAACTGCGAGCGTCGTCCGCACTTCGACGCAGGACGTTTTGCCAAGGAGTTTGGTGATGAGGGTCACCGTCAGGGTTGGTGTCTCTACCATCTTGGCTGCAAAGGGCCGGAGACCTACGGCAACTGCTCGACTCTGGAGTTCTGCGATGTGGGCGGTGGTATCTGGCCGGTCGGCATCGGTCACCCCTGTTATGGCTGCAACGAGCAGGGGGTCGGTTTTAGCAAGGGGATCTTCCAGCTCGCCAAGGTCGAGAACCCGACCCCGCGGGTGGATAAACCCGACGTGAAAATTCAGGAGGGGGGCTATACCTCGCCCACCGCGACCGGCCTTATTGGTGGCGCCCTCGGGGTGTTGGTGGGGGTGAGTCTGATGACGGTGCGTGAACTCGGTCGCCAGCAAAAACGCCACGAAGCCGGGCAGCACCCATCACGGGAGGAGTAACCGTGAACAGACGAAACTTCCTCAAATTTGCCTCCGTCGGTGCACTGGCGGCGGGCACAGCCGTACCTGGCACCGCACTGGCGGCGGCCAAGAACAAGCCGCCCATTCCCGGCGCGCTCGGCATGCTCTACGACTCTACCCTCTGCGTCGGCTGTCAGGCCTGTGTGGCGGAGTGTCAGCGCCTCAACGGCAACCCGGCCAATCCAGCCGGGGCGCAAACCTGGTCCAACAACGACAAGCTGACCCCCTACACCAACAACATCATTCAGGTGTGGAAGAGCGGCACTGGCGAGCACAAGGATCAGCTGGTGGATGGCTACGCCTACATCAAGAAGCAGTGCATGCACTGTGTCGATCCCAACTGCGTCTCTGTCTGTCCGGTGCAGGCTCTTAAAAAAGATCCCAAGACCGGCATCGTTCACTACGACCCGAGCGTCTGCACCGGCTGTCGCTACTGCATGGTGGGCTGCCCGTTCGATGTGCCCAAATATGACTACGACAATCCGCTGGGGGCGATCCACAAGTGCGAGCTCTGCAACCAGAAGGGGCTTGAGCGGATCGATCAGGGCAAGTTGCCCGGCTGTGTCGAGGTGTGCCCCACCGGCGCCGTGATTTTCGGTACCCGCGAGGAGCTGATGGCCGAGGCCAAGCGCCGCCTGCTGGCGACCCCTGGCAGCGAATATGCCTATCCGCGCCAGACCCTCTCTGCCAACGACCCCTACCTGCACGAAGTGCCCAACTACCAGCCTTACGTCTATGGCGAGAAGGAGGGGGGCGGCACCCAGGTGCTGGTGCTGGCCGGGGTGCCCTACACCAAGCTCGACATGCCCGACTTGCCGGAGCTCTCCTCCGGTGCCCGCTCCGAGCATATCCAGCACACCCTCTACAAGGGGATGGTGCTGCCCATGGTGGTGCTGACCGGCCTCTCGGTGCTGATCCGCCGCAATACCAAGAATGGTCACGATCATCATCACGATGATGGCCATGATCAGGGGAGGGCGCAGATCAAGGATCAGGGCACCACAAAGGGAGGCAAGGATCATGAGTAATCACAAGGCTTATCCCCTCGGCGGCAAGCTGGTCAGCTGGCCTGTGCTGGTGCTGGCCCCCTTTGCCGTGCTGTGCGGCATGTTGATTTTAAAACGCCTCGTCTTCGGGCTGGGCTCGGTCACCGATCTGAATGGCGGCTACCCCTGGGGTCTCTGGATCTCGTTCGATCTGCTGATCGGTACCGGTTTCGCCTGCGGCGGCTGGGCGCTGGCCTGGGCTGTCTATGTGTTCAACCGGGGCGAGTATCATCCGCTGGTGCGACCGGCCCTGTTGGCTAGCCTGTTTGGCTACTCGCTCGGTGGTCTCTCCATCACCATCGACGTGGGGCGTTACTGGAACCTGCCGTACTTCTATCTGCCCGGTCATTTCAACACCTCCTCGGTGCTGTTCGAGACGGCGGTCTGCATGACCATCTATATCGGGGTGATGGCGCTGGAGTTTGCGCCCGTGCTGCTGGAGAAGTTCGGCTGGAAGGCGTCACTCATTCGCCTCAACAAGATCATGTTCTTCGTGCTGGCGCTGGGGGCTCTGCTGCCCACCATGCACCAATCCTCCATGGGCTCCTTGATGATCGTCGCGGGGGAGAAGATCCATCCGCTCTGGCAAAGCTACGAGCTGCTGCCGGTCTTTTCGCTGCTGACCGCCTTCATCATGGGTTTTTCCATCGTGGTATTTGAGGGCTCTTTGGTGCAGGCGGGACTGGCGGGGCGGGGCCCCAACGAGAAGTCGCTCTTCTACAAACTGACCCAGGTGATCGATATCTTCCTGATCCTGTTTGTGGCGCTGCGCTTTGCCGAGATCGTCATCCACGACAAGTCGGAGTATCTCTCCGAGTTCAATCGCTTCTCCATCATGTTCTGGAGCGAGATTGCGCTGATGATCTTCCCGCTGCTGGTGTTCCACTGGGACAAGAGCCGCCGGGATTCGCGCATGTTGTTCCTGGGGGCCCTCAGCATGCTGCTGGGCGCCGCCCTCTGGCGGCTGGATTACTCCCTGCTCGCCTTCAACCCCGGCAATGGCTACCACTACTTCCCCTCTGCGGAGGAGGTGCTGATCTCTCTGGGCTTTGTTGCCATCGAGGTGTGTGCCTATTTGCTGTTGATCCGGCTCTTGCCGGTACTGCCATCACTTGAACGTGTTCACCAAGATTATCAGGCCCGAGGGAAAGCCAACGTATGAGCCAACGTATCACCATAGACCCCATCACCCGCATTGAGGGGCACCTGCGTATCGACTGCGAAATCGAAGGCGGAAAAGTGACCAAAGCCTGGTCGTCCGGCACCATGTGGCGCGGGATGGAGGAGATCGTCAAGGGCAACGACCCGCGCGATGCCTGGATGATAGTGCAGCGCATCTGCGGGGTATGTACCTCCATTCACGCCATTGCCTCGGTGCGGGCTGTGGAGAACGCCATCGGCGCCAAGGTGCCGGTCAACGCCCAGTTTATCCGCAACCTCATCATCGCGGCCCACAACATCCACGATCACATCGTCCACTTCTACCAGCTCTCCGCGCTGGACTGGGTGGATATCACCGCGGCCCTTGAGGCCAATCCGCAAAAAGCGGCGGACATGCTCAAGGGGGTATCAACCTGGTCCCTCAACAGTGCCGATGAACTGACCAAGGTGCAGGATAAAATCCGCGCCCTGGTGGCGAGCGGCCAGCTTGGCATCTTTGCCAACGGCTACTGGGGTCACAAGGAGATGAAGCTGAGCCCGGAGGTGAACCTCATCGCCGTGGCCCACTACCTGCAGGCGCTGGAGTGCCAGCGCGATGCTAACCGCATTGTCGCCATTCTGGGGGGCAAGAGCCCGCACATCCAGAATCTGGCGGTGGGCGGCGTGGCCAACCCCATCAATCTGGATGCACCGAGCGTGCTCAACCTGGAGCGGCTGCTCTATGTGAAGAGCTTTATCGACCGGCTCGGCGAGTTTATCGAGCAGGTCTACAAGGTGGATGCCGCCATCATAGCCGCCCACTACCCCGAGTGGTTGCATCTGGGGCAGGGGGCCAAGCACTACCTGAGCGTGCCGGAGCTCCCCACCGACGCCAACGGCGGCAGCTTCCTGATGCCGGGCGGCTATATCGAGAATGGCAATCTGGCGGGTTATCGCCCCATCGAGAGTCATCAGGATGGTTGGTTGATGGACGGCATCGCCGAGAGCAACAAGCACGCCTGGTACAAGGATGACGAGCCCCTCAAACCCTGGGAGGGCAAAACCGAGCCTAATTACACCGGCTGGCAGGATGACGGCAAATACTCCTGGGTCAAATCCCCCACCTTCTACGGCAAGGTGGTGGAGGTGGGGCCGCTCGCAGACTTGTTGGTGAAGCTCGCCGCCAAACACCCGGAAACGGTGGCGCATTTCGATCAGCTGAACGGCATCTACAAGGCGCTCACCGGCTCTGCCATCAAGACTGAACAGCTGCACTCCACCATGGGTCGCATCATCGGTCGAGCGGTGCGCTGCTGCGTGCTCAAAGATACCCTGGCGCACCAGTGGAAGGCGCTGGTGGACAACATCGGCAAGGGGGACACCACCGCCTACATCAAGGCAGAGATCCCGTCGGATAAAGAGTTTCGCGGAGTGGGCTTTGAAGAGGCGCCGCGTGGCATGCTCTCCCACTGGATCGTCATCAAGGGCGGCAAGATCGAGAACTATCAGGCGGTGGTGCCATCGACCTGGAACTCGGGCCCGCGCAACTTCAATGACGAGCCCGGCCCCTACGAGCAGGCGCTGGTGGGCACCCCGGTGGCGGATCCCGCCAAACCGCTGGAGGTGGTGCGCACCATCCACTCGTTCGATCCCTGCATGTCCTGCGCGGTGCACGTGGTGGATACCCAGAATGGCGAAACAACTCAGGTGAAGGTGTTGTGATGAACATCCTGATCTTGGGCGTCGGCAACCTGCTGTTGAGCGATGAGGCGGTAGGGGTTCGCATCGTCGAGGCGCTGGGGCGCAACTACCGTTTCGCCCCCGGCATCGAGCTGCTCGACGGCGGTACCGCCGGCATGGAATTGCTCGAAGCGATGGCCAGTCGCGATCACATCATTCTGGCGGATGCGGTGCGCAGCGGTAATCCGCCGGGCACCGTAGTGACTCTGAAAGATGAGGAGATCCCGACCCTGTTTGGCCGCAAGATCTCCCCCCATCAGCTGGGGCTGGCGGACGTGCTCTCGGCGTTGCATATGACGGGGGAGTCGCCCAAGCGGCTCACTCTGATCGGCATAGAACCCGAATCCCTCGAGCCCCGCATCGGCCTCACCCCTGTGGTGGCGGCGGCCATGGGGGAGGCGACGGATCGGATCTTGACCCTGCTGGCCAGTGTCGGTGCCCCTGCCATCCCGCTCTCTGAGCAGGAGAAAGCTGAACAAGCGCGGGAGGGCCTATGGCGCAGTCCCATTTAAGCGAGGTTGATAGAGTGCTGGAGATAGTACCGGAGACGGCACAGGAGTTTGCCGGATTTGCCAGCAATCCTGCGCCTCTGCTGGTAGCCCAGTACGAGCGGATCGCTCGCGAAGAGATGCAGGCGTTGCCCTTCTATCACCCGGACATGCCCATAGTGGCGGAGTGCGTGCTGTTTGAAGGTCAGTGGCTTGGCTGTGTGCTCACCCCCTGGATGCTGAGCGTGGTGGTGCTGCCGGGGCCGGATCAGCTTTGGCCGGTGCGCAGCAGCAGCGATCGACTCGCCCTGCAGCTCCCCTGCGGCAACATGACCTTTATGGTGGGTGATCTGCCCGAAAGTGGTCAGCTGCTGGCCTGCTCCCTGATGTCGCCGCTCGATCCCCATCTCGGGGCCGGGGAGGGGCGAGCACTGGTGAGCAGCACCCTCAAGATGCTGCTCTCCTTGCCGGTACAACAAGGGGCTGGCGGCGTGGATCTGGGTCGCAGACGGCTATTAGGTGCCCGGCGCGGTCAACCGGCATAGTCGCTAGGTTTCACGCGAAATCAAGTTTAGAATAGGGGGCCATTTTGGCCCCTCACTCCCATGTTCAGACACGCATTCCGCCTCTTTTTTGAGTGATGATCCGTGAGTGGTACAAAACAAGAAGGATCCCCATGACTGTTTCTCGCAATTCCCTTCGCCATTACGCCAGATCCAGCGCTACCGCTCTGTTGACCCTGCTGCTGGGCACCGCTTCTCACGCGGCGCTGGCCGCCGCCCAATCTGTGCCTGCCGAGCTCAAGCTCGCCATCGGCAGTGAGCCCACCGAAGGGTTTGATCCTCTGCTTGGCTGGAGTCACGGCAGCTACCTGCTGCTGCACAGCCCGCTGCTCAAGCAGAACGCAGATCTCAGCTGGCAGAATGTGCTCACCCAAGCGGTGACCCCGAGCAAGGATGGCAAGGGGTGGATCATTACCCTCAAGCCTGAACTGAAATTCTCCAATGGCGCGCCGCTCACCGCCGAAGATGTGGCCTTTACCTACAACAGCGCAGCCCAGGGTGGTGGCAAGATCGACATGGGCAACTTTGTCTCGGCCAAGGTGCTCTCGCCCACCGAGGTGGCCATCACTCTTAGCGCCCCCCAGAGCACCTTCGTCAACGTGCTGGGATCCTTGGGGATAGTGTCGAAGCAGGATTACGACGCAAAAGCCTATGCCCAAAAACCGGTCGGTGCTGGCCCTTACCGGTTGGTGAGCTTCCTGCCCGGTCAGCAACTGGTGGTGGAGGCGAACCCCTATTACGCCGGCGGCAACAATGACTTCAAACGGCTGGTGTTTGTCTTTATCGATGAAGAGAGCGCCTATGCCGCGGCCCAGAGTAGCCAGCTCGATGTGGTGCGCATCGCACCGTCACTGGCGCCCACCGTGCCTGCCTCCCTCAAGCTCTGGGTGCGGCCGAGTGTGGAGAACCGCGGTATCGTCTTCCCCATTCCGCCTGCGGGCGGCAAGGATGCCAAGGGTTATCCCATCGGCAACGACGTGACCTCGGATGTGGCGGTGCGCCGCGCCATCAACTACGCCATCGACCGCAAGCTACTGGCCGACCAGCTACTGGAAGGACATGCCATCCCCGCCTACAGCGCGGTGGAAGGCTTGCCCTGGCTGAACAAAGCCACCGCCTTTAAGGATGGGGATGTCGCCCATGCCAACGCCCTGCTCGACGAGGCGGGTTGGAAGAGGGGCAGCGATGGCATTCGCCACAAGGGCTCCCTGCGCGCCGCCTTTACCCTCTGGTACACCAGCGGCGACAGCACCCGACGGGATTTGGCAGAAGCGGTGCGGGCCATGCTCAAACCCATCGGCCTTGAGGTGAGCCTCAAGTCCGGCAGCTGGGAGCAGGTGGAGCGGGAGATGCACGCCAATCCGGTGCTGATGGGGTGGGGGAGTCTGGATCCCATGGAGCTCTATCACCACTACCAGAGCGGCTCCGGTGGCGTGGAGTTCTACAACCCTGGCTACTACAGCAACCCTGTGGTGGATGGCCACCTCAAGCAGGCGCTGGATGCCCCCAACTGGCAGGCGGCCGTGCCGTTCTGGCAGCAGGTGGAGTGGGATGGCAAAACCGGCGCCGGAGTGCAGGGGGATGCCGCCTGGGCCTGGCTGCTCAATGTGCAGCACACCTATCTCGCCAACCGTTGCATCGATCTTGGCAAGGGGGCGCCGGAAATCCACGGTAGCTGGTCCCTGCTCAACAACCTGCAGGATTGGCGGTGGACGTGCCGGTAAGTTCGCCCTTGAGTCATTCAGGTTATCTGTTGCTAAAAGCCCTGCTGCGTCTGGCAGGGCTGTTATGTCTGGTCTCGGTCGCCACCTTTGTGCTGCTGAGTTACTCCCCCATCGACCCCATCAAGGCCTATATCGGCAACGATCTGCTCCATGTGCCGCCGGAGCAGTACCCCCGCATTGCCGCTCGCTGGGGGCTGGATCAACCGCTCTGGCTGCGCTACTGGCACTGGTTTACCCAGGTGCTGCAGGGGGATCTCGGTTACTCCATGCTCTACAACGCACCGGTTGGGGAGGTCATAGGCCAGCGCTTTGCTGCCTCCTTCCTGTTGCTGGCGGGCGCCTGGCTGCTCTCCGGTTTTTTCGGGATTTTGCTGGGCCTCTGCGCCGGTCGCTATCTCAACCGCTGGCCCGATCGCTTTATTTGCCGCTTTGCTTACCTGCTAGCCTCCCTGCCCACCTTCTGGGTCGGCCTGTTGCTGCTCGCCCTGTTTGCGGTGCACTGGCCGCTACTGCCGGTCTGCTGCGCCTGGACGCCGGGGCTCGCTGCCGATGAGGCGGATTGGGTCATGCGGTTGCGTCATCTGCTGCTGCCGGTGACCACGCTCGCCCTGCTCGGGCTGGGCAATATTGCCCTGCATACCCGGGCGCGGGTGGCCGAGGTGCTGGAGAGCGACTTTATCCGCTACGCCCGCGCTCAGGGGGATGGCGGCTGGCCCATGCTGCGTTTTCATGTGCTGCGCCACGCCCTGACCCCGGCGCTCTGCCTGCAGTTTGCCTCCCTTGGCGAGCTGATTGGCGGCTCGCTCTTGGCCGAAAAGGTCTTCTCCTATCCGGGGCTCGGCCAGGCCACCGTGGATGCAGGGCTGCGGGGCGATATTCCCTTGCTGATGGGCATAGTGCTCTTCTGTGCCCTGCTGGTCTTTATTGGCAACACGGTGGCCAATTTGCTGCTGGCTCGCATCAATCGGGGTTGGGAGGGCGAGCATGCTGTTTAATCCGTTTCCCTCCATACTGCGGCTGGTTTTTGCCCTGCTCGGATTGGCACTGCTGGCCGCTTACGGCTGGAGCTTGTCGGCTCAGGATGTGCCGATGGATCTGCTGGCGCGCCAGCAGCCCCCCTCGCTGACCCACTGGTTCGGTACCGATCAGATGGGGCGGGATCTCTGGTTGCGGGCCTTTCAGGGCACCCTCACCAGTCTGGCGCTGGGTATCAGCACGGCGCTCTGTAGCGGGCTGCTGGCCATGGTGGCGGCCAGCGTGTCGCTCATCCATCCCAGATGCGATGCGGCGGTGCGAATGGTGATCGACGCCATGCTGGCGCTACCCCATATGCTGCTGTTGATCTTGATCTGCTTCACCGTGGGGGGCGGTATGCGCGGGGTGATCCTGGCGGTGGCGCTCACCCACTGGCCCAAGTTGGCGCTGATCCTTTGCGCAGAAGCGCGGCGGATCGCCTGCAGCGACTATGTGGTGCTGGCCCGCTGTCAGGGGATGGGGGCGCTGCGTCGCTGGCGCATCCACCTGCTGCCGGGGCTGTTGCCCCAGTGGTTTATCGGCACCTTGCTGATGTTTCCCCATGCGGTGCTGCACAGCGCGGCCTTGAGCTTTCTCGGCTTTGGTCTGGCGGCCCACGAGGCCTCGCTGGGCCTGCTGCTTGCCGATGCCCTGCGTTATCTGGCCGGTGGCGGTTGGTGGCTGGCGCTCTTCCCGGGGCTGATGTTGCTGCTGTTGGTATTGCTGTTTGATCAGGCTACTCGCGCCCTGCAACAGCTGCTGTGGCACAGGAGTGAACCATGCTGAGTTTTGACCATGTGACCATAGAGGCGGCCCACTACTCCTGGCTGGGGCGGCGCAGCTGGCAGCCATTGCTGACCGATATCAGCCTGCAACTGGCGCCGGGGGAGATAGTGGCGCTGGTGGGGGGGAGCGGCGAGGGCAAGAGCCTGCTGCTGCAAAGCGCCCTGACCTTGCTGCCGGACAACCTGCGGATGCGCGGCACCCTCTCCCTTGATGGCACGCCCCTGTGCGACGCCAGCCGGGCCCGTTTGCGCGGCCACACCCTTTGCTATGTGCCGCAGGGGGTGAGCGCCCTCAATCCGCTGCTGACGGTGGAGCGCCAGCTGGGCCGCGCGGCGCACCTCTGCGGCCAGAATGGTTCTCGCGAGCGGCTCGGCGAACAACTGCTGCGTTACCAGCTGCCCGCGGCCACGCTGGACAGCTATCCGCGCCAGCTCTCCGGCGGCATGGCCAAGCGCATTCTGGCCTGCACTGCGGCACTCGGCGGCGCCCGCTACATTCTCGCAGACGAGATCACCGCCTGGCTCGACGAAGGGCTGGCCTGTCTGCTGCTCGGTCAGTTGCGTGAATTGGCCAATCAGGGTAGCGGCATCCTCTGGGTGACCCACGATCTGGCGCTGGCGGCCCGCTTCGCCGATCGCATCGTGGCGCTGCATCAAGGGCAGGTGAGCGATACCTTGAGCTGCCACCATCTGCGTCAGGGGCAGGGGAGCGAGATGCTCCGCGCCCACTGGCAGGCGCTGCCGGAGTTCAATTCGCTTTTCTCTGTGCCGGAGGTCTCCTGATGTTGGAAGTACGAAATCTCACCATCGCCCAGGGGGAACGCCCCCTCTGGCAGGGGTTATCGCTGACGGTGAAAGCGGGCGAACGGCTCGGCATCTCCGCCCCGAGCGGTTATGGCAAGACCACGCTGGGGCGGGTATTGGCTGGTTGGCAACCGGTTGGCGCCGGTGGGCAGATCCTGCTGGATGGGCAGCCGGTGTCTGAACAGGTAAAAGGTTATAACCCCATCCAGCTGGTGCCCCAGCACCCGGAGCTCACCTTCAATCCCTATCGCACCACCGGGCAGGCGCTCTGGGATGTATGGCGCCCCGATGACGCCATGCTGGCCCGCTTTATGGTCAAGCCTGAATGGCTCGGTCGTAAACCCGGTCAGCTCTCCGGTGGTGAGTTGGCCCGCATCGCGCTGCTGCGCGCCCTCGATCCTCGCACTCGTCTGCTGATTGCCGACGAGGTGACCGCCCAGCTGGATCCGCAGATTCAGCGCCAACTCTGGCGGGAGTTGATGATTGAGTGCGAGCAGCGCGGGCTTGGCATGGTTATCTTCAGTCACCAGCAGGCGCTGTTGCGCCAGATCTGCCATCGGGTGCTGCGCTTTGGGGAGATGCAGCCCGTGACTGGTGTATTGGCTGAAAATGCGGCCTGAGGGTTAGTTCCCCCTCATCCCCAGCCCTTCTCCCGCAAGGGGAGAAGGGGCAGACGGTGCCATCTCGCCAGACTCGGGGGTTTGGGAAACAGGGCGGAGGGCGGGTTGTTATGGTCGCAGACTCTCTGGGGGGCTGTGCGTACTTCGAGCATCTCGCGAGCATCCACCAACCGATTCCCTCTCCCTGGGGAGAGGGCCAGGGTGAGGGGATGTGAGTATGAAACGCTGGCCATTCTGTACAGAGAGAACCGTTGGCAAAGTGCGCAGATAAAGAGAGGGAGGCATCAGCCTCCCTCTCTTGTTTTCTAACGTTATCAGCGGCGTTTAACCGGTTCAGGCACTGGCCAGCCAGTTGAGCCAGGCATCCATCCCTTCGCCTGTGGTGGCGCTTACCTGGATCACCTGGATATAGGGGTTGACCCGTTTGGCGTTCTCGATGCAGCGTGCCACGTCAAAGCTGACGTAGGGCAGCAGATCGATCTTGTTGATTACCATTAGCTGGGCGGCGGCAAACATATCCGGGTATTTCAGCGGCTTCTCTTCCCCCTCGGTGACGGAGAGGATCGCCACCTTGTACTTCTCGCCGAGATCGAAGCTGGCGGGGCAGACCAGATTGCCCACGTTCTCGATAAAGAGGATGCCCCCTTCATTGGCGGGCAGCTGGTGGCAGGCGTCGTGGACCATTTTGGCATCCAGATGGCAGCCCTTGCCGGTGTTGATCTGCACGGCAGGGACACCGGTGGCACGGATGCGATCCGCATCGGCGCTGGTCTGCTGATCCCCTTCTATCACCGCGCAGGGGCGCTTGTCTGCCAGCTGGCGCAGGGTTTCGCACAGCAAAGTGGTTTTGCCTGAACCCGGGCTAGACACCAGGTTGAGCACCAGCTGGGCCGCCTCGTCGAAGTGTTCGCGGTTGTGGGCCGCCAGCGCGTTGTTCTTGGCCAGCACATCCATCTCGATAGCGATCAGCTGGCGCTGTCCCATGCCGGGCACCGACAATCCCGCTTCCCCTTTGCCATAGTGCAGGTCACCCTGCTGATGGTCATGGTCATGGTCATGGTCATGGTCATGGTCATGGCTGTGATCATGGGGATGCGTGTGGGAATGGCCGTGGTCATGAGAGTGGGCATGTTCATGATGATGGTCGTGGGGGTGATCATGGTGGTGCTCATGCGGGTGATCATGTCCCTCATGGCTTATGGGAGCCCGCACCCCGTGGTAGTGGTGATGGACATCCCCCTGATGGTGATAGTGGTGGTGAATGATCAGGGTGCGCGGCGCGCTCTGCTCGTGATCATGATGGTGATGGGCGTCATGAGCATGATGATGGTCGTGTTCATGACCATGTTCATGGTGATGTTCATGTTCGTGATGATGCTCATGATCGTGCTCATGATCGTGCTCATGGCCGGCGAGCCGCGCCTGGCCGCATCCGCATACGCTACACATATCAACTTACCTCGATGTCGGTGATGCGCAGGCTATCACCCTGCGCGACTCGTAATTTGTATCCGCCACACTCGGGACAGGCCTGCCCGCGCTCGGTGAGGGTGACCGTCTGGTTGCAGTCGTAACACCAGGCCTCTGCCGCCTGGTGCTGAAAGTGAAGCTGGGCCCCTTCGACGGCAGTGCCCTTGGCGGCCGCCTCGAAACAGAAGGCAATGGTGTCCGGGTCGACGCAGGAGAAGCTGCCAACCTCGAGCCAGAGGGCGGTCACCTTGGTAAACCCCCGCTGGGTGGCCTGCTCGGCCGCCAGATCGATGGCAGCCATGGCCAGAGACATTTCGTGCATGGTGACTCCTTAACCGATATGGGGAGGAGCAGTGACTCCTCCCTGTGATTGACGGAACGGCATGGCCGCTCAACAGATCCGCGGCAGCAGCTCCCCTTGTGGCAGCTCCAGATAACGGCGGCTGCCCCAGGGATTGTTGAGGATCACCTTGTGGCGCTCGCTCGCCTGCACCACGCCGATCTGGCTGGCAGCAGTGTTGAATTGCCGCAAGATGCCCAGCGCGTCCTGCGCCTGTTCGGCAGGCAGGGCCAGCACCATGGTCCCCTCGTTGGCGAGATCATGGGGCTCGAAGCCGTAGAGCTCGCACAGGCCGCGTACCGGATCGCACACCGGAATGGTGGACTCCTCCAGCTCGATGGCAACGCCGGAGGCGGTGCTCCACTCGTTGAGCACGGCGGCGAGGCCACCGCGGGTGGCATCGCGCAGGGCGTGAGGGGTAATGCCAGCCTGCAGCAGCGCTTCGACCTGCGGCCAGAGGGTGGTGCAGTCGCTCTTGAGATCGGATCCCAGTTGCAGGGCGTCACGGGCCATCAGGATGCAGGCGCCGTGGCTGCCGATATCCCGCGACACCAGAATGGCGTCACCGGCCTTGAGGTTGCGTACCGAGATGCCCCTGCTCTGCTCAGGCAGAGGGAAGGTGCCGACCCCGCTGGTGTTGATAAAGATCTTGTCGGCGGCTCCCTTGGGCACCACCTTGGTGTCGCCGCAGACAATGCGGGCGCCGCTCTTGGCAAGCTCTGCTGCCATCGACTCGACGATGTGGGCGAGATCGGCGTAGGGAAAGCCCTCCTCGATGATAAAGCTTGCGCTCAGATACTCGGGTTTGGCCCCCATCATGGCGAGATCGTTGACCGTACCGGCGATGGCCAGTTTGCCGATATCGCCCCCCTCGAAGAACAGTGGCGAGACGGTAAAGCTGTCGGTGGTGAAGGCGACGGGGCCGTTCACCGGCAGCAGGGCGGCATCTTCACCGCGCAACAGGATCTCGTTACCAAAGTGGCGAAAGAAGAGCTGGTTGATCAGCTGGTTCATCTCCACGCCGCCGCCGCCGTGGCTAAGTTGTATTTCTCTCATTGTTCCTGGATCCCCATATATCGGTAGTAGGCATTGCAGGCCCCTTCGGAGCTGACCATGCAGCTGCCCATGGGCTGGGTCGGGGTGCAGCCCCGGCCAAAGACTTTGCACTGGTTCGGTTTGGCCAGGCCGCGCAGGATATCGGCGCACTGGCACGCCTTGTGGTCATCGATGGGAGTCTGATTGAGCGCGAAGTGACGCTCCGCATCGCGCTTGGCAAAGGCATCGCGCAGGCGCAGGGCGGAGGCGTTGATATCCCCCAGACCCCGCCAGCGAAAGTGCTCGCGGGTCTCAAAATATTGGTCGACCAGCCGCTGGGCGGCGCGGTTGCCGCTGGCGGTGACGGCGCGGCTGTACTGCACCTCCAGGGCGTAGCGACCCTCCACCTTCTGGCGCACCATCATCAAGAGCGCCTCCATCACATCCACCGGCTCGAAGCCGCTCACCACTACCGGCACCTGATAGCGATCGACAATGGGCAGGTAGATATCGGCGCCGGTGATGACGCTGACGTGGGAGGGGCCGATAAAGGCGTTCACCTTGGCAACTCCATCGGCCATCACCGCATGAATGGCGGGCGGCACCAGCACATGGTTGATATGAAACAGCAGATTCTCGACCCCTTGCTCTTCAGCGGCAGCCAGCAAGGCGGCGGTCATCGGGGTGGAGGTCTCGAAACCGATGGCGAAGAAGACCACGGTTTTCTCAGGGTTCTCATGGGCGATGCGCAGGGCATCGAGGGGGTCATAGACCGGGCGGATATCGCTCCCCTTGGCCCGCTGCTGGGCCAGCGTGCCTTTGGAGCCCGGCACCCGGATCATATCTCCCAAGGTGACCAGAATGACGCTGGGCTGGCTCGCCAGCTCGATGGCCTGATCGATGCGCTCTTTGGGCATGATGCAGACCGGGCAGCCGGGGCCGTGAACGAACTCGATGCTGGCGGGCAGCAGCTGGTGCAGGCCGTACTTCATGATGGTGTGGGTATGGCCGCCACACACCTCCATCACCCGCAGCGGTTCGGGGAGTAATTTGGCCAGTTCGGTGATCTGGGCGGCGAGGGCGCGGATCACCTCGGGTTGGCGAAAGCCCTGAAACAGGTCATTCAAGGTCAGCATGGCAAGATATCCTGTTCGGGCATCAGGGCCACCATCTGGCGGAAGCTTTCGAGGCTGGCCTGCGCCTCCTCTTCGTCAATCTTGCTCATCACAAAGCCGATATGGAGCAGCACATAGTCGCCAATGTTGAGAGGCTCTTCGAGCAGCATGCAGCTGACGCGCCGTTGCACCCCCAGGGTATCGACGGTGACGCAGTTATCTTCGGGGTGCAGTTGCACCACCTGAGAGGGGATGGATAGACACATGAATTTCAGGACTCCGACAAGGTGGCACAACCGGCTGTGGCAGGCTGGTGCGTGGCAAGATGGTGGATGGCAAACCAGAGCTGACCGGCGGCGATGCCACCGTCATTGAGTGGCAGGGTTTCAGAGGTTAATACCTGCCGACCGGCCGCTTCGAGAGCGGGCACCAGCTGGTCCATCAGCTCCCGGTTTTGAAAAACGCCGCCCCCGAGCACCACCGGATAGCCGGGGAAACGCTTGGCCAGGGCAACCACCAGATTGCTGATGGCGCGGATAAAACCGGCGGCCAGGCTGGCGGTGGAGATGCCTTTTCTCTGCTCGCTGATAAGGGTATTGATGAGCTCTGCCCACTCGATCTGCAGCGGCCCTTCCTCTGATTGGCTGAGATCAAAGGCAAGGGGGAAGGGCTGTTCATCGGGGGCCAGCTGCAAGGCTGCCGCCTCCAGCAATAGCCCCGCTTCGCCCTCGTAATCCGGGGTATCGATCACTCCCAAGAGCGCTGCCACCGCATCGAACAGCCGACCGATGGAGCTGGTGTAGGGGGCGTTTCGACCCAGCTGCCAGAGCTGGTGCAGGTTGCTGATCCGCTTAAGGGGCAACTTGTTGATCAGCGGAATATCGAGGGCGCTGATCTGCTCAGGGCTATGCGATTCAAGCAGCAGCCCCAGCAGCTGACGTACCGGCTCGCGGATGGCCGCCTCGCCGCCGATCAGCTTGAAGGGGGCAAGGTGGGCAACGCGCTCGAAGCCCTTCACATCGGCCAGCAGCAGCTCGCCGCCCCAGAGGGTGCCGTCATCGCCAAGGCCGGTGCCATCGAAGGCAACCCCCAGCACCGGGCCCGTGATGTTGTGCTCGGCCATCACCCCCAGCAGGTGGGCGTGATGGTGCTGCACCTCGAGATGGGTTGCGCCCTGATCCTGGCAATAGCGTTTGGCCCACTGATGGCTGAGATAGCCCGAGTGGCGATCCGACACCAGCACTTCGGGGTTGAGATCGTAGAGTTCGCGAAAGGTCGCCAGGGTCTGCTCGAAGTGCTCCTGCATTGGCAGGCTGTGCAGATCGCCGATATAGGGGCTGTAGATGCGCTGGCGGCCGAAGGCGAGCGCCAGCTGGTTCTTCTGCTGCGCCCCGACTGCCAAGAGCGGCACCTTGACCGCCTGTTTCAGGCTGGGGGTGCAGGGGGCATAGCCCCGGGCGAGGCGCAACGTCTGGCGTCGCCCGCCTGCCCACTGCACCAGACTGTCGTCGCACGGGTGCAGGATGGGGCGATTGTGATCCAGGATGCCGTCAATCTCGCTGCCGAGTTCCCTGACCACCGCCTCGCACTCGATAAGGATCGGGCTGCCGCGACCATTGGCGCTGGTGGCCACCAGCGGGATGGCGCAGGCATCCAGCAGCAGCTGATGGAGCGGGGTATAGGGGAGCATGATCCCAAGGTAGGGGATGCCGGGGGCGATCCCCTCGGCCAGCGGCGCGGCTGACGGTCCAGATTCTGAGTGCCGATCATCATTTTTGCGCTTGCGCAGCAAGGTGATGGGTCTGGCCTGAGAGGCGAGCAGCTTCCACTCGTCTTCGCTGCCGGTGACATGCAGTTTGGCCTCGGCAAGGGATCCCATCATCACCGCCAGTGGCTTGCGCACGCGCCGCTTGAGCGTTCGCAATCTGGCGACACTCTGTTCACTACGTGCATCGCATATCAGGTGATACCCCCCCATCCCCTTGACCGCGATAAGCGCCCCCGCTTGAAGTGCGCTTGCTGCTGCTTGCAGGGCATCCTCGCGCTCGGCCAGCACATCGCCGAGGCCGCTGCGCCAGGTCAGATGCGGCCCGCACTCGGGGCAGCTCACCGGCTGGGCGTGGTAGCGTCTGTCCAACGGGTTTTCATAGGCCGCTGCGCAGCGCGGGCACATGGCAAAGCCCGCCATGGCGGTATGGGGGCGGTCGTAGGGGAGGCGGCGGATGATGGTGTAGCGCGGGCCGCAGTGGGTGCAGTTGGTAAAGGGGTAGTGATGGTGGCGATCTGCGGGATTGGCCACGTCCGTGGCGCACGCCTCGCACATCCCCTGATCCGGCGAGATGGCGACCGTGGCCGCGCTCTGCTGCTGGCTCGCTTTAATTCGAAACTGGCCATGAAATTGGCCATCGAAATCGGGATCATGAGCGAGGGGCAGTTCCCGCTCGCTGAAATGATCGATGCGGCTAAGTGGCGGCGCCAGTTCCCGCAGCTCGCGGGCAAAGCTGGCGAGCTGCTCGGGCGATCCTTCGGCGCCAATAGTGACGCCGTTGGCATCGTTCAACACATAACCGGCAAGGCCGTGGCGCAGCGCCAGCCCATAGACGAAGGGGCGAAAGCCGACCCCCTGCACTATGCCGTCGATATGAAATTCGCGGCGCAGCCGGTTGGCCACAGGATTGGAAGAGCCAGAGGGGGCGATGGTGGCGCTCATGCCAGCTCCATCTCATCTTGAGTCTGCGGCAAACGCAGCACCCGGCGCTCGTTCTCCTCGCGGCGTACCCAGCCATCCATCTCCATGCGCAGGCAGAACGGAATGGCGTATTTGCGCGACAAACCGGTGATCTCCTTGAGGGATGCCATGTCGATCAGATCTCCCACCTGCTGGCCCGCCAGCACGGCGGCGACCATCTGGTTGTAAAGCTCGGCGTCGTAGTAGATGGGGCCATCGAGCTGCACCAGATACTTGAGTCGTGCCAGATTGCGCAGCTGCTTTTGCAACGCGCCTTTTTGCAGCAAGCCCTGCTGCAGGGCCGCGGGCAGCTTGCGGGTGATAAAGGGATCCAGCTCCACGCCGCCGGGGCCCAGTTTACCGGGCTCGTAACCCTCCTTGCCTTGATCTCGCACCACCTTGAGCACCAGCTGTGCCTCTTCCCCCAGATCATCTTCCGACTCGCCGCTGCCCGGTTGCCACTTGTCATGGTGCAGGCGAATGTGTTGCTCGCTCTTGAGCTGCTGGAGCAGGGCCTGAGTGACTGGCTGGGCGATACCAAAGCGGGTCGCGAGCTCCACAGCGCTGAGCGGTTCGCTGGCCAGCGTGGCGAGCAGTTGATCGCGGCTTTGGGCCAGCCAGTGGTTGTCCAGCAGCCACTCACCGAGGGGGGTGACCTGCTCTGGCCGCTGGTCAAAGCGGCTGGCCAGCACATAGCCATTGAGCCCCAGTTGCAGGGTGGCCGGGTTGTAGCGCTCCAAGTCATCAGGCAGCTCGCCCAGCAGGGTGTGCAGCGCCTTGCGCCTGGCAGGGTGGATGTCGCCGCACCAGGCGATGCGGGCGCCGTGCAGCAGTTCGCTGCTGCCGTGGCGAATGATGGCGAGCGGCTGGCCGAAGAAGCAGGGGATGGGGCTGGCAAAGATCAGTCGTGCCAGCCGGGTATCCTTGATGGGTACGAAACGGGCACGGCCATGCCAGCTGCCGAGGGCTACTTCCACTTCCTGCGTGCGTAGCGCCTTGCCGCTCAGGCTCTCGGCGTTGAGCCGCACGATAAGGTGGGTTGCCGCCTCGCACTGACCGGCGGTGCTGGTAAGGCAGTGGCCGCGGGCCACCTCCTTGTGAGGCACTTTTTTCAGGCCTACCGCCACCCGGCAGACGGCGCCGATCTCGTCGACGCTCTGGTGATAGGCCTGCAGGGAGCGCACCTGCACCTCCCGATCGGCGGGGTAGAGGCGCAGCTTGTCCCCCACCTTGAGGCTGCCCTGCTGCAAGGTGCCGGTAAGCACTGTGCCGGTGCCGTTGGCGGTAAAGACCCGGTCTACATAGAGGCGCGGGGCGGCCTGCTCGCGGGGGACATGATGCTCGGCCATATCCCCCAACTGGCGCACGATGGCGGTGTGCAGGGCCGCCATATTAAAGCCGGTTTTGGCGCTGACGCTGACGATATCGGGCACCATGCCGCTCTCGTCCATCACCCGCTCCAGCAGGCTCTCTTCCAACAGCAAAAGCTCGTCGGAGCTAACCAGATCGCACTTGTTGATGCAGACCAGGAGGCGCGGCACCCCCATCGCCTTGAGCAGGCGCAGGTGATCGCCGGTCATCGGCATCCACCCCTCGTCGGCGGCAATCACCAGCAGCACCAGATCCAGACTCCAGAGCCCCGCCACCATGTTGCGGATATAGCGCTCGTGGCCGGGTACGTCGATGACGCCTATGGTGTTGCCCTGACCGTCGTCGAAGTGGGCAAAGCCGAGATCCTGGGTCATGCCGATGGCCTGCTCATGGGCGCGGGAGGTGGTGATGCCGGTGAGGGCCTTGATCAGCAGGGTCTTGCCGTGATCCACGTGGCCGGCAAGGCCGATAACGGCGCGATAGGGGGTCATGGGGTCAGGACTCCTCAGTTGCATTGAGCGAGGCAGGTAGCAGAAGCTCGTGTAGCTGGGCGATCAGCAGTTCCATCTCGGTCGGCAGCAGGGTCGCCATATTGAGCAGCACCTTCTGCTGGCGCACGGTGGCGATGACCGGCACCGGCAGTTCGCGCAAATCATCGAGCAGCTGCTGGGCCGGTCGCGGGTCGGTGCACTCCAGCGCAGGGGCCGGGTAGAACTCGTCCGGCAATGTACCGCCGCCCACCACCAACTGGGTGGGGACCGGCACAAAGCAGCCGGGCAGGGCGGCCATCAGTCGGGAGGCTCTCGCCTGCATGGCGGCCGGGTTGCTCAAGGTGCGCTGGGCAATGCCCTCGCCGACGGGAGATTTGTTGAGCTTGTGAATGAGCAGGCGTTCGAGCAGGGAGTAGACGATGCGGCTCGGGCGGAAGGTGCGCATCATGGGGTGCTTTTCCAGCCGCTTGATAAGGTCGCTGCGGCCGCTGATGATGCCCGATTGCGGGCCACCCAGCAGCTTGTCGCCGGAGTAGCAGACCAGATCCGCCCCCGCCTTGATGTACTGGCGCACCGAGGTTTCATCCGGCGCAAACTCTTCGGTGGTCAAGCCGGAGCCCTGATCCACCGCCAGCACCACGTGTTCGGGCAGGGCGCGGGCCACCTCGCCGATATCGGGGGATTCGGTAAAGCCGCGAATGGCGAAATTGGATCTGTGCACCATCAGCACCAGCGCGGTCTGATCGGTGATGGCATCGAGGTAATCTTTGGCGGTAGTGATATTGGTGGTGCCCACCTCCACCAGTTTGGCGCCGGAGAGCGCCAGGATGTCGGGAATGCGAAAGCCGCCGCCAATCTGGATCTGCTCGCCGCGCGAGACGATCACCTCGCGCCCCTTGGCCACCTCCTGCAGCAGCAAAAAGAGCGAAGCGGCGTTGTTGTTGACCACCAGCGAATCCTCGGCCTGGGTGAGGCAACGGAGCAGGGGGGCGATCAGCCCCTTGCGCCCGCCGCGCTTGCCGGTGGCGAGATCCAGCTCCAGATTGTTGTAGCCGGTGTTTAGATCCCGCACCTCGTCCCACAGATCGGCACTTAACGGCGAACGCCCCAAATTGGTATGCACCAGGGTGCCGGTGGCGTTGATCACCCGGGTTTGACGCTGGCGCAACTGCTGTTGGCAGCGTTTGGCAATCAGCGCCTCGATCTGCTCGGGGGCGACGCCGTGCTGGCGAAAATCTTCGCTCTGGCGCAGCTCGCTCAGGGTGTCGCGCACCGCCTGAGTCACCAGCGGGCGGCTCAGCGCTTCGATAAACCCGGCGAGAAAGGGTTGCTGCAGCAGCTGTTCCACTTGCGGCAAACGGCGTGTTGGTTGCTGGCCGGGCTGTTGCTGTGAATCTGGCAGTGAATCGTCGGCAGCCGTACCTGATGCGGGCTGGCGATGGGGGATGGCTGGCGCGTGAGACGAGTTCGGCATGGGATTACCAGTGCAGTGCGTGGGTTCGGGATGCGCACCGGTTTGCCGATAGAGAGGCCGAGCTGACGGGTTATGGCACTGCTGGCGATTTGCGGATGACTGCAAACTGGGTGCATCAATGAGCGGGTATAAATTAATGCTGCATCAATGCTGATAAATTAATTTTTGGCCAGCGAGATAACCTGAGTTCGGATTATATTGGCAAGCGGCAAGCACCTTTTACTAAGATATTCTTTCAAACATATTGAACAAACAATGGAAATAACATCCAAGCCAAAAAATTCAGCGGGAGAGTATTTGTTCAATAGATAAATTTGGCGGAAGAGGCAGGAATCGAACCTGCCAAAGCCTTCTCGGCTCACATCGGTTTTGAAGACCGAGGAGGCCACCAGACCCCATCAACTTCCGTAACGGTCGCCATTTTGTGGCAAATTTCTGTGACTGGCAACGCTTTTTTTGTCATAAAAAAGCGAGAGTTAGCGATTTTTTGAAAAAATCAAAGAACCTTGTTTTATATCAAGTTCAGCACAATTAGCCCGATGTTTTTAATTTAACATCGGGCCTCGATCACATTGCCGGAACCGTTGGTCAATAACGGTCGTTAACAACTCGATAAATAATCACCGCTTGGCGTTGGCAATATTCCACTGCTCCAGTTTCTCTATTAACAAGTCGGTATCCTTGGCGGCATCAAGGTGCTGATAAAGATAATCCATCGCCTCGCTCACCATCTCGGTCATCGGGAAAGAGAACGCCACGATGGCCGGTTGTACCCCGACAAAGATCACCTCTGGGACAAAGGTCTTGAGCTCGTCGATCAGGAAATTGAGCGGCATATTGTGGGTCGAGAAGATAAACATCTCGGCGATGGTCTCGGGGGGGATCACCTGCAGGGTTCCCGCCTTCTCGCCGATCTCGGCGGCATCCACCAGCACCACTCGCTCCGGTTGCAGCTCCCGCACCTTGTAGACCACATTTTCCGGCGCGATGCCGCCGTCGATATGGATCCAGCCGGGCAGGGGGGCGGCTTGCAGCTTGTCGGCGAGATAGGGGCCGGCACCGTCGTCCCCCATCATGGCATTGCCCACGGTCAACACGAGATTGCAGCCCATCAGCGGCTCCTTACCATCAGGTACATATGGGGGTCGTTAAAGAGGGCGGTGAGCTGATCCATAAAGGTATTGGTCCAGCCCAGCTCCTGCTCATCGAGCAGATTGTCGGCTTTGCGCAGTCGGTCGAAGGCGCAGGCCAGCATATGGCAGTGCTCGCGATAGATGGTGATCTCGCCAAAGGTGAGAAATCCCTCCATCTTGCGGCGCGCTTCACTTCCCTCTGGCAGCTTGGCTACCCAGTCGCGATAACCGATCAGCGAGCAGACCAGGTCTGCTCGCAGGCAATCGACGATGCCGAGGTGGTGGCCGATGGCGAGGCTGTAGTACATCACCTCCCTGGCCTCTTCCGGAACGTCGAACTGCTCGTCGACGAACTTGCGCGAGAGGCGATAGAAGAAAACCTCGTCAGCCATGCACCGCCTCTCCCTTGCCAGCCGCCCGGTTGAGGCAGGCGTTTGCGAGGTTGTTGACGATCTCCGCCAGGCGGGGATCATCGTGCTGATCGAGGTAGCTCTGGATGCGCAGATCCACATCCTGCTGGGTCGCCCCTTCGAGCAGGGCCATGAACTCGTCGGCGATGATCCGTCCCTGACGATAACCGGCCATGCGGCGCGCTTCGCGTTCGATCATCACCCGGATTTCGTTGGGGATGCCGGTGTGGCGCAGTTCGACCCGTTCACCCGGTTGCACCTCGTGGCTGGTGGCTTTGAGTTTCTGCTCAAGCAGGCCGAGCGCCACCGCAAAGCCGTAGATGGTGGCCGCCGGTGTCGGAGGGCAGCCCGGGATATAGACATCCACCGGTACGATCTTGTCGGTGCCGCCCCAGACGCAGTAGAGGTCGTGGAAGATGCCGCCGTCACAGCCGCAGGCGCCGTAGGCGATGCAGATCTTGGGATCGGGCGCCGCCTCGTAGGCGCGCAGGGCCGGTACCCGCATCGCCCGGGTCACCGCGCCGGTAAAGAGCAGGATGTCGGCGTGGCGGGGGGAGGCGACCACCTTGATGCCGAAACGCTCGGCATCAAACAGCGGGGTGATGGTGGCGAAGATCTCGATCTCGCAGGCGTTGCAGCCGCCGCAATCGACCCGGTAGACATAGGCCGAGCGGCGAATGTCCTTGAGCAGGGTCTTCTTGAGTTTGGTGATCTCGGGATCCTGTGCCAGCGGCACGGCGCGGGTATGGGCATGGCCGACAACCGGTTCTATGCCGTTGATCTTGCTCATCACATCCATTCCTTTTGTGCGGCCATCGGTGTGGCTATCGGTGTGATCAGGGCCGAGTCAGGCTGGCTCAGCATGCTCTGTTTTCGTTTGCAGTCGGGGCAGTGGTGCAGTCGCTCTGGCGGCGCCAGCGGCTTGGCATCGCGAGCCAGCGGCGTGCCAGCTTGCTTGAGGGTGTCCTCCACCAGTGCCACCAGCTTGCTCGGGGCAAAGTAGGTGCCGCACAGGGTGCAGGGGGCCAGCGCGAAGCGGGCCTCCTCATAGAGGTCGGCCTTGTTGGTCACCGCCAGCTCGAACTCGGGGGAGAGGGCGATGGCGCGGGTCGGGCAGACCTCCTCGCAGCGGCCGCAGAAGATGCAGCGCGCCATGGAGATCTCCCAGCGCCGTTCGCCGGTCTCCATGTCCACTTCCATCACCAGCGCATTGGCCGGGCAGGCCTTGGTGCAGGCGGCGCAGGCGATGCACTGATCCGCCTGATATTTCGGTTTGCCGCGAAAATCCCGGTTCACCTCGTAAGGGGCGAAGGGGTACTTGGCGGTCGGGGTGCCAGCCTTGAGGATGGTCTTGAACAGCTTGATCATGATGACCCCTTATTTCAGCGGAGAGTTTTTGCGATCGATGCCGTAGCGCTCGATCTCCTTGTAGGAGACCACGGTGGATTTGCCCTTCTTGGGGTCGACCAGGGTGACCCGGTCGGTACAGGAGTAGCAGGGATCCAGACTGCCGATGATGAGCGGCGCATCCGCCACGGTATTGCCGCGCAGCATGTAGCGCAGGGCGGGCCAGTTGGCGTAGGTGGCGGCGCGGCAGCGCCAGCGGAACAGCTTCTGGTTGTCTCCGGTCATGCTCCAGTGGACGTTCTCGCCGCGGGGCGCCTCGGTAAAGCCCAGCGCAAACTTGCCCGGCTGGTAGGTGAAGCCTTCGGTGAGCAGTGGCCCTTCCGGCAGGTGCTCAAGACCAAACTCAATCATGTCGAGGGAGTCGTAGAGCTCGTGGATGCGTACCAGCACCCGGGATTGCACATCGCAACCCGCCTTGGTCTGGATCTCCATCGGCAACTCGCGGTAGCCGGCAAAGTCGTGGACCCGGCGCACGTCACGCTTGAAGCCGCTCGCCCGCACCATGGGGCCGACGCAGCTGAAATCGCGGGCAATTTGCGGGTCGAGCTTGCCGATACCGATGAGGCGGGAGGAGATGTTGGCGGTATCCAGCAGCATGGCCACCAGGGGTTTGAGCTCATCACGCAGCTCCCGTACCAGCTGGGCACCCTTGATGCGATCTTCCTTGAAGATGTCACGGCGTACCCCGCCAATCAGGTTGAGGCCGTAGGTCTTGCGCGCACCGGTCAGCAGCTCGGCCAGGGTCATGGACTTTTCCCGCACCCGGAAGAACTGCATGAAGCCGGTGTCGAAACCGGTGAAGTGGCTCGACAGGCCGATGTTGAGGATATGGCTGTGCAGGCGCTCCACCTCCAGCAGCACGGCGCGGATCATCTTGGCCCGCTCGGGTACCGGAATACCCATGGCGTTCTCCACCGAGGTGGTGTAGGCGACGCTGTGGGTAAAACCGCAGATGCCGCAGACCCGGTCGGTCAGGAAGGCCACTTCGTTGTAGCCCATCCGGGTTTCCGCCAGCTTCTCCATGCCGCGATGGACATAGAAGAGGCGGTAGTCGGCATCGATGATGTCTTCGCCATCGACGAACAGACGAAAGTGGCCCGGTTCATCGGAGGTGATGTGCAGCGGGCCGACCGGCACGATGCGGTTGGCATCACTGCCCAGCTCGTTGACGAAGGGGTAGGTCTCAGTGTCGGTGGTGGGCATCGGGCGCTGGCGGTAATCCATGGCGTCCTTGCGTAGGGGATGGATATCCTCCGGCCAGTCGTCCGGCAGTACCAGACGGCGTTCATCCGGCAGACCGATGGCACGCAGGCCGTACATGTCGCGGATCTCCCGCTCGCCCCACACCGCCGCCGGAATGGTCGGGGTGATGGAGGGGTACTCCTGGGTATCGGCATCCACCAGCACCTTGACGGTGATCCAGCACTTGGTGTCGCCCTCCATGGAGAAGACGTGGTAGACGGCGAAGTGGCCGTTGAGGCTGCGCTCGTCATTGGCAAAGGAGAGCGGAAGCCAGCCCCCCAGCTGATGGAAGATCAGGCTGGCGGTCTCGACCAGACTGGTGGGCTTGACGGTAATGGTGGCCTGATCGGCGGTTTGCCACTCCTCGTCGACGATGGCGTGGGGCAGTTGTGCTCGCACCTGCTGGATGTAGTCGCAGCCGATGCGATCCGAAATGGCGATGGTCATGCAGTTCTCACTTTAATGTTCGGGAATGAGCATTCACAAATGATGAAATCGGAAAAAGTTGCTGTGCTGGCGGGCATGGCTCAGATCCCGACCAGATAGGCGAGCAGCGCCAGCAGGGCTAGCCCCAAGCCGTAGCGGGTGAGCTTGTGGGTGCGCACGAACTGGGTACGGGCCATGGCGTTTTCGATGATGCCAGCCAGCAAAAAGGCCACCAACAGCTTGCAGGCGAGGATCAGCGCCGCACCGATGAGCGCGGGCAGACTCCAGTTGGCCGCCTTGCCGAAGGGCAGGAAAATGACCAGAAAGAGCTGCACCACCACCAGTTGCTTGAGGCCGATGGAGAGCTTGAGCAGGGCCAGCCCCGCACCGGAGTACTCGGTGAGCGGTCCCTCCTGCAGCTCCTGCTCGGCTTCGGCGCAGTCAAAGGGCAGCTTGCCCATCTCGACAAACACCGCGAAGGCGCAGGCGGCGCCGGCCAGCAGGGTGGCAACCGGCGCGGCCAGCGGCTGGGTCGCTACATAGCTGCTGATGTTGCCCAGATCCGAGCTGCCCACCATCATCGCCATGATGAAGCAGGCGAGCACCAGAATGGGCTCCACCAGAATGCCCAGCGTCAGCTCGCGGCGGGCGCCGATCCCTGCAAACATGCTGCCGCTGTCGAGCCCCGAGAGGGAGAAGAAGAAGCGGAAGATGGCGAACAGATAGATATCGGTGATGAGATCCCCGGCGATGGGGAAGGGGGACTCATGAGTCAGGGTCGGCAGCGCCATCCCCACCAGCAAGAGGGCGGCGATGAGCAGCGCAGGCATCAGGTTGAAGATGATGCCGGCAGGCTCGGGGGTCACCTCCTGACGGCGCAGGAGCTTCCCGATATCCCGGTAATCCTGCAGCAGGCCCGGCCCCTGACGGGAGTGCATCTTGGCCCGCAGCACCCGGTTGAAACCGGTGGCGAGCGGCGCCAGCGCCAGCATGGCGATGGCCTGGGTCAGGGCAAGGGCAACCATGCCCCAGCTCGGCATTTCAAGAACAGGCATATCAGACTCCTACAGCCATCAGGATAAAGAGCGCCAGCACCACGCCATGCAGCAGCCAGCCGGTTGTCCCGCTGGTATCGCTCACCCCGTGTAGGGCGCTGGCCAGATCGAGCTGCGGCTGCTTGCTATAGAGCGGCGCGCAGAGTTGGCGCAAGGTGTGGGTGACACCGCCGGAGGTGAGGCTCATGCGCTCCTCGTAGGCGTAACCACAGGCCCACGGGGTGCCAGCGTGACGACGACCCAGCTTGGGCCCCTTGAAGATGGCCAGTACCAGCAGCGGAATGAGGAACAGCCCCAGCAAGGTGATGGCGATAACGGGCGTGGAGAGGATCGCCTGGCTGCTATCGAGCGGCAGCAGGGTGGCGCCGGTGGCGACACTCATCTGGCTGGCAACGAGTGCCTGACCATAGCTGGCGATATGGGGGGCAATCCAGGGGGCGCCCAGACCCAGCACCAGACAGATGGCGGCCAGCAGCAGGGTGCCAGCCACCATGGCGCCCGGCACTTCGCGGGCGTGGCTCGCGTGTTCGCTGCGCGGTGCGCCGCAGAAGCAGATGCCGTACACCTTGACGAAACACATCACCGCCATGGCACCGGTCACCGCCAGCATCACAACCGCGAGCGGCGCAACGACAGAGGTACCGAGTTTGGTCATGGAGAGCAGCGACTGGTAGATAAACCACTCGCTGACAAAGCCGTTGAGCGGCGGTAGCGCCGAGATGGCCATGGCGCCGATGAGGAACGCCAGCGCGGTCCAGGGCATCAGCTTGGCCAGGCCCCCCATCTTGTCCATGTCACGAGTGTGCAGGCGGAACATCACAGAGCCGGTACCCATAAAGAGCAGGCTCTTGAAGATGGCGTGGTTGAGCAGGTGATAAAGCGCGCCGAGCAGCCCCAGCACCACCAGCGCCGGTTGCTGGTTGGCGATGCCGATCATGCCGATCCCCATCCCCATCAGGATGATGCCGATGTTCTCCACCGTGTGGTAGGCGAGCAGCCGCTTGAGATCGTGCTCGGCCAGCGCAAACAGCACCCCGAGTACCGCCGAGCAGGCACCGAAGATCAGCACCACATAGCCCCACCAGAGCTGGCTGGCACCGAGAAAATCGATGCTGACCCGCAAGATGCCGAAGAGACCCAGCTTCACCATGACGCCAGACATCAGCGCCGAGATATGGGAGGGCGCAACGGGCTCTGCCACCGGCAGCCAGCCGTGCAGCGGCACGAAACCGGCGCGCAGGCCAAAACCGCAGAAGCTTAGCAGGAACACCAGGGAGGCCAAAGCGCCCGCCAGATGGTGCTCGCGCAGCGCGGCGAACTCCAGCGAGCCGCTTTCGCGGCAGAGCAGCCAGAAGGCGATCAGCACCAGCGCCATGCCGATATGGTTCATCACCAAGTAGAGGCGGCTCTGTTTGGCAGCCTCCGGATTGGTCTTGACCAGCCAGTAGGTGGTGAGGGTCACCAGCTCGTAGCAGAGCAAGAAACCGAGCGCATTGTCGGCCAGCACCATGCCCACCATGGCAAAGAGGAAGAGGTTCATCAGCGCGCCGATGGCCACATCCCCCTTGCCCTGATATTCGCGGATATAGGCAAAGGAGTAGAGGGCGACGCCGACGCCGACGGTGCTAATCACCAGCAGCATCAGCGCGGCCAGCATGTCGAGGTGCACCGAGCCCAGCAGCCAGAGCTGGCCGTCGACGGGGGCGCCTTGGGCAAAGATCTGGATGGCAGCGACCAGACCCGCGAGTGACCCCAGCAGGGCAAGGCCGCTATTGAGACGGTTGGCCAGTGCGGGCAGCTTTTGCAGGAGCAAACCGGCGGCAGCGCCCAGCAAAAAGAGCAGGAGCGTGGCCATAACAAGGGGGGACAACATCAGCGAACTCCCTCTGTGGTGGATAAATCGGATGCAGGGAGCGCCGTGGCAGGTGCCGAGAAGGCGGAGGCCCCTTGCGGGTTGGTGTCGGCCGCTTGCTGGCGACGGATACGGGCGGCGCGTTCGGTGTCGCCGTCATTGACCAGCTTCAGTGCCTGGGAGGGGCAGGCACCGACACAGGCGGGGCCTTCGGCGCGAAATTCACAGAGGTCACACTTGACAGCGATGCTGCGCACCCCCGGCTCCCAGCTCAGCAGATCCTCGCCAAAGCAGCGCAGGCCGGCGGAGGTGGAGGGGTTGCTAGAGCGGATGGAGCAGGGGATATAGGTGTCGTAACTGGTGGCCACGGCCACCGGACGGCTGCCGCCGCTCTGGATGGCGCCAAAGGGGCAGGCCACGGCGCAGAGATTGCAGCCGATGCAGAGCGACTCGTTGAGTTGCACGCAATCACCGGTCTGGCGAATTGCCTCGACCGGGCACACCTTGATGCAGGGGGCATCGTCACAGTGACGGCACTGAACCGGCATGGTCGCCTGCTCGTGTCGCATAACGGTTAAACGGGGGGCTTGCTGCAAACCTTGCGCCTTGTGTACCTCGCTGCAGGCCGCCATACAGGTGCCACAGCCGATACAAAGCTTGGGGTCAGCGATAACGAAGCGGTTCATAGCCTACCTTGTCGTGTCGCGAACGGAGAAAGTAGGGGCAGGTTGGCAAGATACGGGCCAGAATGGTTTTTGCAGCAAAATTGGTTTTAAGTGGCTGTTTTTAAATAAATAAAAATCTTCATGCGGTTGAATGAAAGGGCCGGTGTGGCTGTCGAACTGTGACGTTCGTCACTTGTGACGAAGCCGCCGGGAGGGTTCGTCACCTTGGAAAACGCAGCATGAGTAGGGTGCAAAGAACGCAGTGAATTGCACCGTTTGCAGCATATGGTCGCCGTGGTTTGCTCCCTTCTCCCCTCGCGGGAGAAGGGGTGGGGATGAGGGGGCCGGTAATCGGTGTTAACGGAAACAACAGAGGGAGGCCCATGCCTCCCTCTCTATTTGCTGAGGTTTTCTATGCCATCAAAAGGCCATCAACCCGCCATCAGATATCCACCTGCGAACCCAGCTCGATGACCCGGTTGGGCGGGATCTCGAACTGATCCGGCGCACGCAGGGCGTTGCGTTGCAGCAGCATAAAGAGTTTGCCGCGCAGATAGAGATACCAGGGGCGGTCTTTCATGATGAGCGACTCGTGGGCCATAAAGAACGAGGTCTCCATCATCCGGCAGCTCAGCCCCTCGGCGTTGCAGCGGTGGAAGATCTCCTCCACGTTCGGGGTCTCACGCCAGCCGTAGCTTGCTACCACCCGCCAGAAGGTGGGGGAGAGCTGCTCGATGCAGACCCGGCGCACATTGTGGACGTAGGGCACCTCCTCCACCCGCAGGGTGAGCAGGATGATCCGCTCGTGCAGCACCTTGTTGTGCTTGAGGTTATGCAGCAGCGCATGGGGGATCACATTGACCACCCGCGACATATAGACGGCAGTACCGGCCACCCGGGTTGGCGGGGATTTTTCCAGCGAGGCGATCATCGGCTCAAGGGAGTTGCCGTGCTCGTTCAGGCGGCGAATAAGCTGGAAACGCTCGCTCTTCCAGCTGGTCATCACGGTGAACATCACCGCGCCCAAGGTGAGCGGCAGCCAGCCGCCGGAGAAGATCTTGGCGAGGTTGGCGGCAAAGAGCGGCACGTCGATACAGAGCAGCGCGGCAAACAGGATGGCCACCAGATACTTGTTCCAGTGCCAGCTGTTCTTGGCCACCGAGCAGGAGAGGATGGAGGTGAGCACCATGGTGCCGGTTACGGCGATGCCGTAGGCCGCCGCCAGATTGCTGGAGTGCTCGAAGCTCATGATGACGATCACCACCGAGATATAGAGCATCCAGTTGATGACCGGAATATAGATCTGGCCGGACTCCAGCTCGGAGGTGTGAACGATGCGAATGGGGGAGAGATAACCGAGGCGCACCGCCTGCCGGGTCAGCGAAAAGACCCCGGATATCACCGCCTGCGAGGCGATCACCGTCGCCATGGTTGCCAGCAGCAGCAGCGGCACCAGCGCCCATTTCGGCGCGAGCAGGAAGAAGGGGTTGGCAATGGCGGCGGGGTTGCTTAGCAGCAGCGCCCCCTGACCGAAGTAGTTGAGCACCAGGGAGGGCAGCACCACGATAAACCAGGCGAGGCGAATTGGATTTTTGCCAAAGTGGCCCATATCCGCGTAGAGCGCCTCCACCCCTGTGATGGCCAGCACCACGGCGCCGAGGGCAAAGAAGGAGGTGGTCTGGTACTGGATAAAGAAGCGCACCGCCCAGACGGGGTTGAGCGCCCCCAGCACCTCGGGATTGTGGATGATGCCGCGCAGCCCCAGCACCGCCAGCGTCATAAACCAGATCAGCATGATGGGGGCAAACAGCTTGCCCACCATGGCGGTGCCATGTTTCTGGATGGCAAACAGCAGGGTCAGCACCAGCACCGAAAGGGTGACGATATAGGGGTCGAGGGCGGGGGTGAGAATGCTCAGACCCTCGATGGCCGACATCACCGACATCGCCGGAGTGATCACCACCTCGCCATAGAAGAAGCTGCCACCAATCAGGCCGAGGATGATCAGCAGCGGCGTCCAGCGGGTGGAGGCGTTGCGGGTCGCCAGCGACATCAGGGTGAGAATGCCACCCTCGCCGGCGTTGTCGGCCCGCATCACAAAGGAGAGGTACTTGACCGACACCACCAGGATCAGCAGCCAGAAGATCAGCGAGAGAAAGCCGAGAATGGAGGCCGGCTCGACGCCGAATCCGAATTGACCTGACAGGCACTCGCGCAAGGTATAGAGCGGGCTGGTGCCGATATCGCCATAGACTACGCCAATCGCCGCCAGCATGACGCCGGACATGGCTTGTTGTTTATCACAGTTCATGAGTTCATCTTGTCAGTTTGATGTTTACACGTTTGCCACAGCAGATCGCCCCGAACACATCAGGTATGTGTGGATACAACATCGGGGGGAAATCAAAGGATTGCGATGGGAAGGGAGCTAATCGGATATAAAGATGCGTTTCATGGGACACAGTCTGTTCATCTGTCGTTAAGCTTATAATGACACACACTCTGCGGGTTCATGCTCAGGTATAAATAATCAAAAAGGGGTGGCTAACGAAATTATTAATTGGCCACTGATTGAAATTCCCCGTCCAGACCTTGGCAAGTGATTGTTTTAGCTGGCTATCCTATTTTTCCAGCGTTTTGCATCAAGCTGGCTAAGAAATAAACGATAAAATGCTGACCGATAAAGAGGGGCTCTGGCAGTAAAAGAAAAGGAGTAAGGCTGCAATGGAGTCTTTATTTATCAAGAGGCAGCAAGTATGGGGCAATGTGTTGCGCTTATTGCACCCTACGGCACTGGTTTGCAATAGCGTCTTTATTTGGTAGGAGGATAAGGATTTACGGGAAAGGGGCCGCCACAAGGGCAGCCATCGTAACATAGGGAATGTATACGTAGTGTAATAATGCTACAACTACGAGACTAATTCTAATAACTCATCTCTTAAATAGTCCAAATCAGCATTTGCTATGTTGTTTTTAATGGTTTTGATTACGTGATCTATATTCATATTTATAGATGGCTTATACAGACACCGGTCATAATCATGTACTTCACAATAAGGGCATATAGGTATTTGTTGTCCGCAACACTCTTGCAGTACATTGATGAAATTTTGGATGGAAGATAGAAAATATTTTAAATGCCATTTTCCTTTGCAATAATCCTTCATGTTTATAACGCAGTCTGAGGTTATTCCATTTTCCATGGCAAAAATGTCTAAATCTGGTTTTCTTAACTCTAATAACTGTATCATTTCTTTATCATATAAAAATCTTTCATATCCTTGAGAAAATCCAACTAAGCCTTGATAATCATTCACTACTGCATTTTTAAGTGCCTCGAGGCAGATATAATAAAAGTCAGCAAACTGACTGTTTATCTGTTCCAACATTTTATCTGTTATATTTATTGTAAGCTGTTCACTAGATACTGAGGTTAAGAGTTTTACAGTGGATAAAATAGATTTTCTTGTTACAAAACTATTCTCAAAAGAATAGCTGTGTAGATAGGTCAAACCATTTTTAGCATGAAGTTCATTTCTAAACTTCTTTGCATCTCGATCAACAATCCCTCTAAAGAATGAGTAAATTCTATGTCCATCACCATAGTCTTCATTAATTATAGAGACTTGAGTTTCTATTTCTTTACAGCCAGATGCGCAATCTTTGAAATATTCTATTGGCTTGATGTTAAATTTACTTGCATTGTTATTTAGGAGATCATGATAAATGCTTAAATCATCCTTTCCTTCGACAACAATCAATGGTTTTTTAGTCATAACTGCATTGATTACAGCTTGATGTAGTGAAATTTGCATATCTCTAGCAGGCATCAGTTCAAAACCTCTAACTCTGCCAAGCTATCAATAGATTGGACAATAATTGGGCTGTGTGAAGCTACAATAATTTGACGATTTGGAAGTAGTTCCACTAACGTTGGTAATAAGGCTTCTTGCCATTTACTATTTAAAGATATTTCTGGCTCATCAATGATTATAAAGTCCCGGTGGCGCCCTTGGTCTAGGAGTAAGGTAAACAGCGTAAGAATATGTCTTTCACCACTTGATAACTCACTAATCGAGTGCTCTCCACCTTTTACCTTCACCATGATCTGGCTTTTGGTAAAGTCTAGTTTTTTATCATCATGCGTAAATCGACTGAACCTATCTATAACAGTATTGACCGCGGATAATTCATCCTCCGATTCCTTGAGCTGTTTGGACATTTTCACCAATAGCTTCATAAGAAGGGGATTGGTTTTGAATTTTAAGACGTCATCTCTGGACTCAATTTTTTTAAGTTGCTCGACGATAGTATCTTTAAATATATTTTCTAGATTATCATCTAATGCTTCAATTATTAGATCTCTATTCTTGAAGATCTGATCTGAAATACTTGTAATATCCTCTTCATTATCCTCTTTTTTTTGCTGCTCTGAGATTGCTACCGCAAGTGTATCAAATAATGCAGTTTGCACTTGTCTAGCGGCGTTTCTCCTTGCTTGTCTATAGCGATTAAGTAAGGAGTCTTCGACGTTTTCCATATTTATTTCTTTTAAAAAAACATGGTCTGAATCAAAGTCTATAGTCTTCATGCCTAGTTGAGAGGAATTTACACGATCCCTAAGATAATATGCAATCTCACTAGCAAAATCATGTAGCTCACTGAGTGAGCCAAACATTTTACGGACACGAGGGTTTTTTGATAGAAAGTTTACAAGCAGCCTAGGACTTACATTTAATCTATGAGACTGACTACCTCTATCAACCCCTAAAAAAGTGATTTACTTTGCGATAGCTCACTTTTTTCATAATCACTCCATATGTAGTTATTTAATATTAGTTCACGTTCATTATCTCTTGTATTAGTTCTGACATAGCTTCTTTTTGTGTTTTTAACTACACCTAATAAATCTTCGTAACGATTTATTACTATTTTTTCAATTTTATTTTTACTAGTCAGATAGTCTATTTCAATAGCGTTAACTTCTTCATTGATTAAAATAGATTCATTTTGCGTGAATATTGCATTTAGAATTTTTAAAAAAGTTGTTTTTCCTGAACCATTATCTCCATATATTATAGATGTCGGCTCGTCAGGGAATTTAACTTCAACACTACGCAATGTAGACTTAAAACCGTTAATCTTGACCCTTTTTAGTTTAATCATCTAAGCCTCATTTTTATATTTGCAAAGGATAATATATAAATCAAATTTATATTTATGCCGGAGAGCACTACCACTTTTAATTTACAGCCCCTAGTCTGCTGATTTTAACCTGTTGCGTCGTGTTGCTTATCAGTATGGAAACGCCCCCAAAGGAGCTGGTTGTCAACTGAAGCATGCTATCCAATCGGATAGGGGTCAAAAAGAGAAATTGGTGAAAAATCTGGTGAAGATCAATTAATTATTCATTTATTGGCGAGTATTTGACCTCAAAGGTGAGTGGCGCTGCTTGGACTGCCAGTGTCGAGCTCGTCACTTTTGTCGTGTCGATCACACTTCCCACCCCGTCGTCACCCTCGTCAGTAGTGGCATTCAGCACGCATCTCTTTCTGATTACTCCTTTATTTTCAGTTGCTTGCAATTTTTTATCGCACCATTTGCCCGTTTTGGTCTGATAAATGCTTTGTGGGGGGCTGGCCGCCTCTTTGCCTGTCGGCGGGCGGCCCGGTGTAACGAACCATTTAGGATCCCTCTCTATGAACAGCTTCGTGATTGCAGATCCCAGTCTCTGTATTGGGTGTCGTACCTGTGAGGTGGCCTGCGCCGTTTCACACCAGTCAGGGTCTTGCAGCGGGACCCTTGAGCGGGAGGGCGGCCTGCATCTTGCCATCGAGGATGGACATCTGGTCTCCAAGGACAGCTACTTTCAGCCGCGCCTGAAGGTGATCGTGGGCAGCAAGGTGACCACGCCGGTGCTCTGCCGCCAGTGTGAAGACAAGCCGTGCGCCATGGCCTGCCCGAACAATGCCATCGTCAGCGAGGATGGTTGCGTCAAGGTGTTGCAGGAGCGCTGCATCGGCTGCAAGTCCTGCGTGGTGGCCTGTCCTTACGGCGCCATGGCGGTGGTGCTCAAAGAGGTGGCTCCCGCTGCCGATTCGCTCTTCAAGCGTCCGCAGACCAAGGCGCAGGCGCTCAAGTGCGATCTCTGCCGTCACCGCGAGGCGGGCCCGGCCTGTGTCGAGGTGTGTCCGACCCAGGCGCTGCGGCTGGTCACGCCGGAGCATCTTGAAAACCTGAACCGGCAGAAACAGCTGGCCAGTGCCGAGGCACTGCTGGCGATGCCGGCGCGGGTGTGAGCGGGCTTGCCGAGCCGTTTTTCGTTAACAAACAAGAGTGTGAGTCATGAAAAAAGTCATTACCGTGTGCCCCTATTGCGGCACCGGTTGCAAAATCAACCTGCTGGTTGAAAACGACAAGGTGGTGGGGGCCGAAGGCGCCAACGGCCGGACCAACGAGGGGCAGCTCTGCCTCAAGGGCTATTACGGTTGGGATTTCTTGAACGACACCAACCTGCTGACCCCCCGTCTCAAGAGCCCGATGATCCGCCGCGAGCGCGGTGGCAAGTTCGAGGCTGTCTCCTGGGATGAAGCGATCGAGTTTGCCAGCAGCCGTCTGGCTGCCATCAAGGCGAAATATGGCCCGGACGCCATCATGACCACCGGCTCTGCCCGTGGCCCGGGCAATGAAGCCAACTATGTGATGCAGAAATTTGCCCGTGCGGTGATTGGGACGAACAACGTCGACCACTGCGCGAGGGTGTGACACGCACCCTCAGTCTCCGGTCTGGAGACAACTGTAGGCAACGGCGCCATGAGCAACGCCATTCCCGAAATTCAAGAGACCAAGTGCCTGCTGGTGTTTGGTTACAACGCTGCTGACTCTCACCCCATCGTGGCCCGCCATATCCTCAAGGCGAAGGCAAACGGGGCCAAGGTGATTGTGTGTGATCCCCGCATGGTGGAGACCGCCCGCATCGCCGATCAGTGGCTGCCGCTCAAAAACGGTTCCAACATGGCGCTGGTTAACGCCTTCGCCAACGTGTTGATCAATGAAGGGCTCTACAACAAGGCCTTTGTCGCCAACTACACCGAAGGGTTCGAGACCTTCAAGTCGACGGTGGCCAAGTACACCCCGGAATATGTGGAGGGGATCACTGGCCTCAAGGCCGCCGATATCCGCGCCGCCATTCGCACCTACGCCGAGTCGCCTGCTTCCATGATCCTGTGGGGCATGGGGGTGACCCAGTACGGTCAGGCAGTGGACGTGGTCAAGGGGCTGGCGGGTCTGGCGCTGCTGACCGGCAACTTCGGTCGTCGTGGCACCGGCTGCGGCCCAGTGCGTGGTCAGAACAACGTGCAGGGCACCTGTGACATGGGGATGCTGCCGCACCAGTTCCCGGGTTATCAGTCGGTGGCCGATCCCGCCATCAGCGCCAAGTTCGCCAAGGCGTGGGGCGTGGAGTCGCTCTCCCAGAAACCCGGCTATCGCCTGACCGAGCTTGGCCACAAGGTGGAGGAGGGCAAGTGCAAGGCCTTCTACATCTTCGGTGAAGATCCGGCCCAGACCGAGGCAGATCTCGGTCAGTTCCGCCGCACTCTGGCGGGGATGGAGCTGGTGATCGTGCAGGATATCTTCATGACCCAGACCGCCGAGATGGCGGATGTCATTCTGCCCGCCACCAGCTGGGGCGAGCACGAAGGGGTCTACAGCTCGGCGGATCGCGGCTTCCAGCGCTTCTACAAGGCGGTGACGCCCCCCGAGAACGTGAAGCCGGACTGGGCCATCTTCTCGTTGATGGCGACCGCCATGGGTTATCCCATGGAGTACCACAACACCGAAGAGATCTGGGACGAGATGCGTGCGCTCTGCCCGCTCTATGCCGGGGTCAGCTACGACAAGATGGCCGATCTCAAGAGCGTGCAGTGGCCTTGTCCGACCGAGGATCACCCGGGCACCAGCACTCTGTTCGAGGGGAATGTGTTCACCACCCCGAGTGGCAAGGGTCAGCTGATTGCCTCCGAGTGGCGGCCGCCGCTGGAGCAGCCCTGTGCCGAGTACCCGCTGGTGCTCTCCACCGTGCGCGAGGTGGGTCACTACTCCTGCCGCTCCATGACCGGCAACTGCTCGGCGCTGCAGACCCTGGCCGATGAGCCGGGCTATGTGCAGATCCACCCGAGCGATGCCAAAAAGCTCGGGGTGAAGGATCAGGCGCTGGTCTGGATCTCGTCGCGCCGTGGCAAGGTAATTACCCGCGCCAACTACAACGACCGGGTCAATGCCGGGGTGGTCTACATGACCTACCAGTGGTGGATCGGGGCCTGCAACGAGCTCACCATCGAGCACGTCGATCCCGTCTCCCACACGCCGGAGTACAAGTACTGCGCGGTGAAGATAGAGCGCATCGACAATCAGCCTGAGGCGGAAGTGTACGTCCAGACTGAATACAGCGCGCTCAAGGCGAAATTGCGCAGCGCAGCCAAAGGCTGACCCGCCCTAAAAAAGGACGTTCTGCACAAATAAGGGAACCCGACTCGGATTTATCGAGTCGGGCACCCTTTTATTACCCAAAAACAGGGGATAAATGATGCAACATGAAATTGGTCGCTTATTCGGAATTTTCTATATTGGCACCTATCTGGCGGCGATATTGCTGGGAATAGGTTGCTATATTTGGCGCGACGAGATGATATTTCTGCTCGGCTTCGGTTTTTTCGGCTGTTTTATGGCAGCACGACTCGCCATGGGCAGCGTATTTTCTGCCTTGAGTATTCCCAGTGCCTGGCTGATCGGGTTTATCTCCACCACCTTGATCAACGGCCTGCTGCTGGGGGTGATCACCCTGCTGATCTACCTCACGCACCAGAGCGTCACCACCGAGCTTGCCGACAACGCCAGCTGGCTGCTGATGGCCTTCCAGAGCTTGTCGGCCCTCTTTATCTTCGGTGGCCTGAAGTGCTGCCACAGCCGGATCATCACCTCATAAATTGCCGATGGATGGGCAGCAAACGCCATCTCGAAACCCGCAGCCAGTGAAGCAGCCAGCGAAGAGGAGAGGCAGATCTGACAGTTGACGGCGGCCCACTTTTCGGGCGCCTTAATTGAGATCAAGAACTGATGAAATAACCGGTTAAATATGGCCATCAGATATATTAAATCGGATTGTAATGAAATTTGAGCTCATCTATGATGAGTCGCCATTCCAATATATCCCCCGATAACGATGTTACTTTTTGTTGTCGTTCGTTAATAACAACTCTGGAATTGCAACATGCGACAATTTTCGTCACCGCTTTCCTTATTGGCAGCCGCTTTTACGGGCTGCGGCTATTTATTTTGGTGACGGGTGTTTGTCGTGATGCGATGGCATGGACAGCCTGACTGGTGACTAAATCGATATAACGTGAGGCCGCAATGCTAAATGTGAGTGCCATCCCCCTGGACGAGATCTCTCCCATCTGGGACGACGGTTTCCTCCTGCTCTCCAAATCCCTCCTGTCGGCCGTGACGCTCGATGATTTTATCCACAAACTCAACAAGATAGATGCCAGCTTCGGCGGCGTGACCCGGGTCAACCTGATCCTCAACATGGGTGCGGACGAGGAGGCCATCTTCTACTTCATGGGACATTCCGGCCCAAAGCATCTGGTCTGCCCCAAGGCAGAGCTGCACCTCTCCCCCCGTCCTGCCAAAGAGACCCCGGAACAGGCCATCATTCTCGCTGCCGCCCGCTTTGAGAATCGCTGCCCGGCGCTGGATCGCGAAGGGGTCTACGGGGGGCTGCGCTCCTACTGCCAGCTCCCCATCACCACCGCCCGCAGCCACCTTGGCGGGGTCGAGTTTATCAACACCCAGCTCGACAGCTTCACCATGGAGACCCTGGCCAAGCTGACCCAGCTGGCGGCCATTATCGCCATTGCGCTGGAGAACGTGCTCGACAAGGAGCGCACCCTGGAGCAGGCCAACTCCCTGCGCCTTGAGCGCGACAGCTGCAAAATTCTGGTGGATGTGACCAACGCAGTGATCAAACTGGTGCGCATCGCCGAGCTGCCCAAGAGCCTGTTTACCATCCTGCACCACCACTTTGGCATCAGCAGTTTGTGTCTGGCGGAGTACAACGCTACCTCCGACAGCTTCAAGAGCTATCTGGTCAATCAGCACCAGAGCGATCAGCCGGGCATCATCGATCACTCCTGTTTTGAAAAGAAGTGCCTGCAGGGGGCCCTTGGTCATAGCGAGCCGTTTTTTGTCTATCGCGAACACGGCCACGGTTGCAGCAATCGCTGCCGCTTTACCTCCCAGATCCTGCCCCCCGAGGCCGACAGCTCCTGCATTTTGCCGCTGCGTTATCGGGGCAACCTGCTGGGGGTGTTGATCCTCTCGCATCCCAACGCCGACTTTTTTGCCGATATCGATATCTCTCTGCTGGAGCAGGTGGCGGCGCGCACGGCGATTGCCATGAACAACGTGCAGGCACAGCAGGAGATCTCCAACACCAACGGTGCCAAAGAGAAGACCATTCGCATCAACGAGCCCCAGATGCAGGGGGAGTTCCCCCACATCATCTACCAGAGCGCGGTGATGGAGAGCGTGCTGGAGAAGGTGCGGCTGGTGGCCGAGAGCGACAGCACCGTGCTGATCCTCGGCGAGACCGGCACCGGCAAGGAGCTGATCGCCCAGGCCATTCACGCCCTGAGTGCCCGCCACGACCACGAGATGGTGAAGGTGAACTGCGCCGCCATCCCGACCGGCCTTATCGAGAGCGATCTGTTTGGCCACGAGAAGGGGGCCTTTACCGGTGCCCTGACCCAGCGCATCGGCCGCTTCGAGCGGGCCCACAAGGGCACCCTGTTCCTCGATGAAGTGGGGGATATGCCGCTGGACTTGCAGCCCAAACTCTTGCGGGTATTGCAGGAGCACGAGCTGGAGCGGGTGGGCAACAGCAACCCCATCGCAGTGGATGTGCGGCTGGTGGCCGCCACCAACTGCGATCTGCTCTCCATGGTCAAGAACAAGCGTTTCAGAAGCGATCTCTACTACCGTCTCAACGTCTTTCCCATCGAGCTGCCGCCGCTGCGGGAGCGGCGCGAGGATATTCCGCTGCTGGTCAACTTCTTCATCAAGAAGATTGCCAAGCGGATGCGCCGCACCATCACCTCGATCCCCGCCGATGCCATGAAAATGCTGGTGTCACTCCCCTGGTACGGCAATATCCGCGAGCTGGAGAACGTCATCGAGCGTGCCGTGGTGATGACCCGCGGTCATGTGCTCAACCTCTCGCCGGAGGAGCTGATGCCCCTCAAGGGCTACCACAAGATTGAGACCCTGGTCTATGACGAGCCCGCCACGCCGCTCTTTACCGAGGAGGGGCCGATTGATGAGCGTGAGGCGATCATCGCCGCCCTGCGTGACTGCAACGGCATCGTCGCTGGCGAGCGGGGGGCGGCCAACCGCCTCGGTATGAAGCGCACCACCTTGCTCTCCAAAATGAAGCGGCTCGGCATTTCGGCCAGAGATCCCGAGATCATTGACGGGGTCGCACCATGAGAGAGCTACTTGAGCTTGAGGCGCGGGGCGAGCTTAGCGAGCAGAGCGAACAGAACGAGCTGGCCCGCTGCGCCATCCACCGCGAGGTGGTGCACTACCGCGCCGATGCGCTGACCTGCGACAGCGAAATGGCGCTCCCCTCCGAGACGCCGGTGGCGCTGGTCTACAACGGCATCGCCCACAGCGTGATGATGTGCTCGGCCTCCGATCTGGAGGATTTTGCCATCGGCTTTTCGCTATCCGAGGGGATCATCGACAGCCTGCTCGATATCCACGACATCGAGCAGATCGATGGCTGTCAAGGGATTGAGCTGCATATCACCTTGGCCAACCGCTGCGTCCATCGCCTTAAAGAGAAGCGGCGCACGCTCGCGGGGCGCACCGGTTGCGGCATCTGTGGCAGCGAGAGTCTGGAGCAGGTGATCCGCACCCAGCCAAGCTTGCCCGATAGTCAGCGTCTGGCGGTGGGCCATATCGACAAGGTATTGAGCGCGCTGCGCCCGCTCCAGCTGCTGGGCCAGCGCACCGGCGCTACCCATGCGGCTGTGCATCTGGATGGTGAGGGCAATATTCTCGCCATCCGCGAGGATGTGGGGCGCCATATTGCGCTGGATAAGCTGGTGGGCCATCTGTGCCGCACGGGTCGCCGTGACGGTGCCATTCTGGTGACCAGCCGCGCCAGTTTCGAGATGGTGCAAAAGTGCGCTAGCGCCGGGGTCGAGATCCTGCTCGCTATCTCGGCTGCCACCGAGCTTGCGGTCGAGCGGGCCGAGCAGACCGGGCTCACCCTGGTAGGTTTTTGCCGCCCCGGGCGGGCCGAGATCTACAGCGGCTGTCAGCGTATCCTGCTTAAGTAACAGCAAGAGTGAGAGCCTGCTAAAGGGCTTATAAAAACAGCCAATAAAAAGGGCGGGGAGTGTGACTCCCCGCCCTTGTTGTTTCTGCCTCTAGCTTGCGAATTAGCGCGCCAGCAGGATACGCAGCATGCGGCGCAGCGGCTCGGCGGCGCCCCACAGCAGCTGGTCACCCACGGTAAAGGCGGCCAGATACTTAGGGCCCATATTGAGTTTGCGCAGACGGCCCACCGGAATGCTGAGGGTGCCGGTGACGGCAGCCGGAGTCAGCTCGCGGGCGGTGATGTCGCGATCGTTGGGGATCACTTTCACCCAGTCGTTATGGGCAGCCAGCAGCGCTTCGATCTCTGCTAGCGGCACATCTTTTTTCAGCTTGATGGTGAACGCCTGACTGTGGCAGCGCAGGGCGCCGATCCGCACGCACAGACCATCCACCGGAATGACGGCGTTTTCGATACCCAAAATCTTGTTGGTCTCGGCCTGACCCTTCCACTCTTCACGGCTCTGGCCGTTGTCGAGCTTGGTGTCAATCCAGGGGATAAGGCCACCGGCCAGCGGCACGCCGAAGTTGTCCACCGGCAGGGTGCCGGAGCGGGTCTTCTCGGTGATCTTGCGCTCGATATCGAGAATGGCGGAGGCGGGATCCGCCAGCTCGACCGCCACTTCATCACGCAGCATCCCCATCTGGGTAACCAGCTCGCGCATATGGCGGGCACCGCCACCGGAAGCGGCCTGATAGGTGGCCACGCTCACCCACTCCACCAGATCGGCCTTGAACAGGCCGCCGAGGGCCAGCAGCATCAGGCTGACGGTGCAGTTGCCGCCAACGAAGGTCTTGATGCCGTTGTTCAGGGCATGCTCGATGACGTCGCCGTTGACCGGATCCAGAATGATGACGGCATCTTTCTCCATCCGCAGGGCGGAGGCGGCGTCAATCCAGTAACCCTGCCAGCCGGCGGCTTTCAGGCGCGGATAGACATCCTTGGTGTAGTCGCCGCCCTGGGCGGTGATGATGATATCCTGCTTGGCCAGCGCCTCGATATCGAAGGCGTCCTGCAGAGTACCGGCATCGACGCCGAAGTTGGGAGCGACCTCACCGGCCTGGGAGGTGGTGAAGAAGGTGGGTTGAATATGGGCGAAATCCTGCTCTTCCTGCATCCGGCTCATCAGAACCGATCCCACCATGCCACGCCAACCGACCAAACCTACTTTTTTCATAATGTCCTACCCTGGATTGCTGCTAATGAAAGGGGTGTTGCACGCCTGCGTCCCTGCTGGCGAAGGCCATTTACAAGGTCTTTACAAGCCATTTAAAAAATATGCGCTGCGAAAAATGCGTCTATCCACATTACGGATTGTGGCGGCGGGCGCAAGTCGAATTGCGCAATATTCTGTGCCGTTCGCTGCAATAACCGGCAACGACAGAGCGAGGGACAAAACGGGGCGCAGTAACGATGAAAAGGCCACCGCTTATGGCGGTGGCCTGTCAATAAAGCGGGTGAAATAGCCCGACCGCGTGGGTGCTCAGGCGTAGCGGGCCAGGGTCAGCCCTTCATCGCTGATGGCGGGCGCGCTGCCGCTGATAAGATCGCACAACAACTGACCCGAACCGGCCGCCATGGTCCAGCCCAGGGTACCGTGGCCGGTATTGAGCCAGAGGCCGGGAATGGGGCTCGGCCCCACCAGCGGGGTGCCATCCGGTGTCATGGGGCGCAGACCGGTCCAGAACTCGGCCATGCTGATATCGCCCCCTTCGGGGAAGAGATCCCCCACCACCATCGCCAGGGTGTCGTGGCGCCTCGGGTTGAGGGCGAGGTTGTAGCCCGACAGCTCCGCCATGCCGCCGACCCGGATCCGCTCGTCAAAACGGGTGATGGCCACCTTGTAGGTTTCATCGAGCACGGTACTGCGCGGCGCGGCCTCGGCGTTGATCATCGGCAGGGTGAGGGAGTAGCCCTTGACCGGATAGACCGGCAGCTCCAGCCCGAGCGGGCGCAGCAGCGGCCGCAAAAAGCCGGTGGCATAACTGCCGAGCGCACAGACGATGGCATCGGCGCGATAGCGCTGCTCGCCCGCCCGCACCGCCACGGCGCGGCCGCGGGCTTGCTCAATCTCGTCGATATCGCAGTTGAAGACGAACCTGACCCCGAGCTTCTCGGCTTCAAGGGCAAGGGCCTTGGTGAAGCGGAAGCAGTCGCCGGTCTCGTCGCCGGGCAGACGCAAGCCACCGACGATTTTGCCGCGCACCCGCGCCAGCGCAGGCTCTGCCGCCTCGCAGCCGCTGGCATCCAGCGACTGGTAGGGGACGCCGTACTCCTCCAGCACCTCGATATCGCGTTGACTGGCATCGAGCTGGGACTGGCTTCTAAACAGTTGCAGGGTGCCGAGCTGGCGCCCTTCGTAATCGATGTTGAGCTCGTCGCGCAGTGCCTTCATACAGTCGCGGCTGTATTCGGCCAGACGCACCATGCGCCCCTTGTTGGTGGCATAGGCGGTAGGGGTGCAGTTGGCGAGCATCTTCAGCATCCAGCGCAGCTGGAAGGGATCGGCAGTGGGGCGCACGGTGAAGGGGGCATGCTTTTGCAGCATCCATTTGGCCGCCTTGAGCGGGATGCCGGGAGCCGCCCAGGGGGCTGCATAGCCCGGGGATATCTGCCCGGCGTTGGCATGGCTGGTTTCAAGGGCGACGCCCCCTTGTCGCTCCAGCAGGGTCACCTTGTGACCCGCTTTGGCCAGATACCAGGCGCTGGTTACCCCGATCACGCCGCCACCGAGAACCACTATCTCCATATCGTCTTTCCTTGACTGATCTCCTGATGTGGCCACCACCATAATCAGCCGCCACAGGATATTCAACCGCTCTGCGCAGGATTGGGATCTCCGTCTGCCTGCCAGTCACGGGGTGGTGTTTGGTGCGATGACGTGCCTGATTGCCAGCGTAAATCGCTGCGCTGTTGTCAGGGGTATGTGTCAGGGGGCATGGCCCGCTTACAGCTGCTCCAGCTGGATTAGGTACTGCTCCGCCGTCGCCAGAATGGCCTGCTGCTGTTCGGCGGCTTGGCCATCCCAGTTGGCATAGGGGAGGGCGAGGCGGGGATTGCCGCCCAGTTTGTCCCGGTTGCGCCAAAGAAAGTGCCAGTAGAGGCTGTTGAAGGGGCAACTACCGTCGCCGTGGCGGGCTTTGACCTGATAGTGGCACCCCTTGCAGTAGTGGCCCATTCGCTCGAGATAGGCGCCGCTACTGGCGTAGGGCTTGCTGCCCATCAGGCCGCCATCGGCAAACTGGCTCATGCCGCGGGTGTTGGGCAGCTCCACCCACTCGATGGCATCCACATAGATGCCGAGATACCACTGATCCACCTCGTCAGGATCGATCCCCGCCAGCAGGGCAAAGTTGCCGGTCACCATCAGCCGCTGGATATGGTGGGCGTAGGCGTGCTCCAAAGACTGGCCAATGGCGTGACGCACGCAGGCCATCCTGGTTTCGCCACTCCAGAAGAAACCGGGCAGCGGCCGGTTGGCACCGAGAAAATTGGTGCGCTGATAGTCGGGCATCTTCTCCCAGTAGAGGGCACGGACAAACTCGCGCCAGCCGAGGATCTGGCGGATAAAGCCCTCCACCTGCGCCAACGTGATGGTGGCCTGATTGGCCTGCCAGTGGGCTTCGGCGGCGCGGATCACCTCAAGCGGATGGAGCATCTTGCTGTTGAGGGAAAACGACAGTCGGCTGTGAAACAGGCTCCAGCCGCGCTCGCTCAGGGCATCCTGATAGCGGCCAAAGTGGGGCAGGCAGTGGGTGAGAAAATGGGCCAGCAGCTCGCGACTCTGGCGCCGGGTGATAGGCCACGGTAGGGCGCTGGCATCCGCCTCGCCGATGGTGCTGACCCCGTGGCGGGTCAGCATGGCATCGATGTCGCTCACCTCGTTGGCAAAGGTGAGGGGCGCCGGGATCGGCTGGCTCGCCGGCAGTTTGGCGCGGTTCTCGTCATCAAAATTCCAGCGCCCGCCAAGGGGTTGGCCGCGCTCATCGAGCAGCACTTGATATTGCTTTCGCAGGGCGCGGTAGAAGAACTCCATCCGGCTGTGGGGGTAGCGCTGCCAGCCATCGCGAGGGGTGAGAAAATGCTCGCTATCCACCTCGGTAGCAGGGATGGCAAGGCCAGCCGCCCAGCTTTTCAGCTGGTTGGCGAGGCGCCACTCATCCGGGCTCTGCCAGGCAAAGCTGTCGGCCTGATGCGCCGCGATTTGGGCTGCCAGCAGGCTGGGCAAGTCGGGCCAGCGGGCACTCTCATCAAGAGTCAGGTAACAGACTCGGTGGCCCGCCTTGCCAAGGGCCGCCGCGAAGGCGCGCATGGCGGCAAAGAAGGCCAGCACCTTCTGACGGTGGTGGCGGCAGTAGTCGGTCTCCTGACGCAGCTCCGCCATCAGATAACAGATTGCCGGATCCGGGGTGCGAAACCAGCTGTGAGCGGCGTTCAGCTGATCGCCGAGAATCAGGCGCAGCTCCATCACACTCGCTCCCCCTCAGGTTGCTGGCAGCTGTGACGAGCGTGGCGACAGCACTCGCTGCAGTAGCGAACTTCCTCCCAACTGCGCGCCCACTTGCGTCGCCAGCTGAAGGGGCGCTGGCAGACGGGGCAGATCTTCTCGGGCAGATGGGGTTTGCGATGCATGATGGCTTCCGGCCTTGGCTGATGGGGGATGTGGCGTGTGGGTAGGGAGAATAACGAACCGGGGGCGCGGGCGGATCAACCTCACTGCCGGTTTGCCGCGCAGATGCGAACTTTGTGAGCGGGCGCACAGCCCGTCGGTGCACCCCTTGTTTGCAAATTAACCAGCCGTTAACGTGGCGAGGCTGCCTGTTGGCAGCATCCATCAATGGATCTTGTTGGCCACCGACTGTCTACAACCGATATGGAGGGGAGTGATGCCAATCATGACAGCTACGCCCCGGGCAGCTTGCCTGCTCGCCCACTGGTATACCCGGGATCCCATTCTCACCTTCGACTTTCCTCACCGCTGATTGGCGGCACCCGCCGTTTGAATTTGTCAGCCGGACGACCCTGATCGCCTCGGCCTCTTTGCCAATCCCGCTTTCAAACACACTGGCCTTGCGCCGGTGAGGAGTCTTATATGCGTCGTATACCCGAGCCGTTTCGTATCAAGATGGTTGAGCCCATCAAACAGACCACTGGCGCCGAGCGTCGCGCTGCCCTCGAGGCCGCTGGCTGGAACCCCTTCCTGCTGTTGGCCGAGGATGTCTATATCGATCTGCTGACCGACAGTGGCACAGGCGCCATGTCCGACCGCCAGTGGGCCGGCATCATGATGGGGGATGAGGCCTATGCGGGCAGCCGCAACTTCGTCGAGCTGGAGCGCACGGTGCGCGACATTTTTGGCTATCAGCATGTGATGCCCACCCACCAGGGGCGCGGGGCGGAGCAGATCCTCTTCCCCGAGCTGGTCAAGCGCTGCAAGGGCAAGGCGCCGGTCTTTATCTCCAACTATCACTTCGACACCACCAAGGCCCATGTGGAGTTGGCTGGCGCGCGGGCCATCAACCTGCTCACCCCGAAAGCCCTCGACACCACGGCCCCCTACGCCTGGAAGGGGGATTTTGATCTCCCTCGCCTGAGCGACACTATCGAGACCCTGGGGGCAGCCAATGTGGCCGGCATCATCATCACGGTCACCTGCAATAGCGCCGGTGGCCAGCCGGTTTCCATGGCCAATATGGAGGCTGTCTCGGCGCTGGCCCGTCGTCACCAGATTCCGGTGGTGATCGACGCTGCCCGCTTTGCCGAGAATGCCTGGTTTATCAAGGAGCGGGATCCGGCTTATGCGAAGTGCAGCATCAAGGAGATAGTGCGCCAGATGTTTGCGCTGGGGGACATCTTCACCATGTCGGCCAAGAAGGACGGGTTGGTCAATATCGGCGGGCTCTGCTGCTTTAAAGAGGATCTCGACCTGTTCCGCGCGGTGCAGGTGCGCTGCGTGGCGATGGAGGGGTTTGTCACATACGGGGGCCTTGCCGGGCGGGACATGGCGGCGCTCGCTATCGGCCTGCGGGAGGGGATGGATGAGGAGTATCTCACCTACCGCATCAGTCAGGTGGCTTATCTCGGCGAGCGCCTGGCCGAGGCGGGGATCCCCATTCAGACCCCCACCGGCGGCCATGCGGTGTTTGTGGATGCCAAGAAGCTGCTGCCCCATATTCCGGCCGAGCAGTTCCCGGCCCATGCGCTTGCCTGCGAGCTCTATCTGGAAGGGGGCGTGCGCGGGGTGGAGATCGGCTCCCTGTTGCTGGGGCGTGATCCCGCCACTGGCAAGCAGGAGGAGGCGGACTTTGAGCTGCTGCGCCTCACCATTCCGCGCCGGGTCTACACCCGCGATCACATGGACTATGTGGCCGACTGCCTGATCGCGGTGAAAGCACGGGCCAGCGACATTCGCGGGCTCACCTTCGACTACGAGCCGCCGCTGCTGCGCCACTTCACTGCGCGGCTGAAACCGGTCTGATCAGCAATCGGTTAGACGGGGTGATCAACCGGGCCAAGCTGTGAAGACCAAGGGCCGTTCCCGGTTAAACAGCCCAGTAAAAAAACCCCCGCACCAAGGTGCGGGGGCTTTTGTTTATCTAAGCAAAGTCGGGGGTCAGACCGCCTGATACTCCAGCTCGACCGAGCCCAGCGCCTTGAGGGTGGACTGGGCGGAGTCACGCTGGCTGATCTGGCCGTTTTTGTTCTCCAGCAGCACGGCGCGGCGGATGGTGGCGAGATCTTCGCCATTAAGCACCGCATGGGCGCAGGCCATCTGCATCGGCGGCAGGCTGGGGTTGAAGGCGGCGTTCTCGGCGTAGCGGCCAGAGAAGATGCGGCCATCGGCAAACTGCAGCGCCACTGCGGCATAGCCCTGACTATAGGGGGCATAGCTTTGACGGGCGGCGGCCAGCGCGGCTTGCCACAGCGGGTCTTCGCTTTGAAGCTCAAGCTCGGCGTGATCCTGCGGGCTCATCAGCGCATCCGTGATGTCGAGATCCGCCGGGCCAAACGAGTGGGGCAGGAAGGATTGCAGGGCGCTCAGGTCATCCGGCAGAGAAACTTTCAGGATCTTGGCGGTGCTCAGCTCGTTCATGAACTGACGGCAGTGGCCACAGGGGGTGTAGTTGACGGTGATTTCAGAGATCCCGGTCTCGCCACCCAGCCAGGCGTTGGAGATGGCGGACTGCTCGGCGTGCACCGAGTGGAACAGACCTTGCCCCGCAAACTCCATGTTGGCACCGAAGTACCAGGTGCCACTCAGGCCGCAGGCGATGGCACCGACGTAAAATTTGGAGATGGGCGCGACCGAGCAGGCGGCGGCCAGCGGCAACAGGGCGAGGCGCAGGGCGCGATCATCGAGACCTGTGGCTGCTTTCAGGGTGGCGACTTGCTCCGGCGTGAAGCGGGCGTTGAAGTCGGCACTATCCAGCATGGGCTGCACGGCTGCTTTGAGCGGGGCAGAGAGGGTATCGAATGGCTTGGCAAAACGGGGATGCATAGTGTGTCCTCAAAGGCCAATTGGGCGGCCATTGTAGGGAGCAAGCTCGGGTAAATGTGTGAGCAGGCTCACGCCCTGACGGGCAAACGGAGGGGGATGGTAATGGAAACGTTTGTCTTGTGCAAATTGTGCGGCAGGTCGCACCCCGACAGCGCTGCAGAGCCGTCGGGGTGGTTAATCATCGGTCAGGTGAGCCAGTGATAGATGGCAAAAAGGAGGGGCGCAACGGCCGCGGTGAGGATCCCGCATACCACCATGGCGAGCGATGCAAAGGCCCCTTGGGTGATCCCCTTCTCGGCGGAGGTGGCGGTGCCGATGGCGTGGGCACAGGCCCCCATGGCGAGCCCTTGCGCTTCCGGGTCGGTCACTTTCAGCAGTTTGAGCAGCGGGTAGCCGATCAGGGCACCGACAATTCCCACCACAACAACAACGGCCGCCGCGATGGCGGGAATGCCGCCGATAGACTGGCTGACGCTCATGGCGAGCGGGGTGGTGATGGATTTGGTCGCCAATGAGGCGAGTAGCGCCGGATCTGTGCCCATAAAATGACCGATCAGCAGGGTTGTGCACACCGAGATCAAGACGGAGGCGAGGGTACAGATTAGGATGGGCTTGAGCTTGGCCTGGATCTGGCGCGCCTGTTGATAGAGCGGCAGCGCCAGTGCCACTACTGCGGGTTCCAGCAGCATGGTAATGAGGCTGCTGCCGTGCTCGTACTGCTCAAGGGGTAGATCGAGCCAGAGTAGCAGGCCGATGATCACCGCGGTTGGCACCAGCACCGGGTTGATGATGGGCCAGGGCAGGCGGCGATAGAGGGCGCGGGTGGCGAAATAGAGCGCCAGGGTCAGGGGAATGGCTAGCCAGAAGATCATTTGTTCATCCTCTGGTAGAGCCGACCGACGGTGGCGAGGATCAGCACAATCCCGAGCACGATGCAGAGCATGATGACGCCGAAGGATTGGCGCAGGGGCTCTAGCCAGGCCACCAGTCCGACCGCGACCGGCACGAACAAAACGCCCATGTGGCGCAGCAGCAAGCCAGCGCCCAGCTCGACCCAGTGCAGCTTGATCAGTTGCAGGGAGAGCAGCACAAACAGCAGCAGCATGCCGATGATGCTGCCGGGAAAGGCGAAAGGCAGGATGGCTGCCACGGATTTGCCTGCCAGCAGGCAGGCGACGATGACCATAAAGTCACGAAAGTACAGCAAGGCGCGTTGCGCGATCACGTGAACCTCATCGACTGGGAAGAAAAATCGCAGTTTACCAGAGAGGCCGGGTCGCGGCATTAAAACAATAACAACTGAAATCAGTTCATTTGAAGCTGATTTGTATGCAGATTATCTGTTGAACATCGTCTGATAGAACCCTTTTCGAACTACAAGGAGTAGTGATGACATCCCTCTTGTCCCGAGTTCGCCAGCTGGCGAACGATAATGCGTTGCCACCCCATCTGCTGCAAACCCGTCAGTGGGAAGGGCCCCTGTGTCGGGTGCGACTCGACAACACCGGTTCTGATGCCACCCCGGTCGAGCGCTGGGTGCTGTTTGACGGCAAGCTTGGCCTGCCGGTGGAGAGCACCATTTATGGCGAAGGATTCCAGATGCTGGCCCAGACCATGGGTAGCTGGCAATCACCGCAACATGTCGGCCGTTGTCCCGATGCCAGCGTTTATCGCATCACTGATGACAATGACTATCACACCATTCACAACCTGTTGCTGGTGGAGCATGGCAAGGGGTGGCTGCTGCTCGCCTTTGCCAGCTGCCACCGTTTTGGCGGGGAGTTTCGCCTCTACCCCGATGGTCGCTTGCAGATCCTGATGAACTGCGAAGGGCGAAAACTTGCGGCCGGTGAGCATTGGCAGAGTGAGGCGCTGATCTGCCTCGAAGGGCCGGAGCGCGAAGATCTGCTGGCTGAGTTGGCACGGCTGATCGAGGCCGAGCATGGCTCGCTGATCGGCAAGGTGAGTGATCGCCCGAGCGGTTGGTGCTCTTGGTATCACTACTACGCCGAGGTGAGTGCTGCCGATATTCGCGAAAATCTGCAGGTGCGTGCCGAGCGTTTCCCAGCCCTGCGTTACGTGCAGATCGATGACGGCTATCAGGCCAAGATGGGCGACTGGCTCACCCCGTCGGCCAAGTTCGAGCAGGGGGTGGCATCACTGGCTGAGGAGATCAAACAGGCTGGCTGCGAGCCTGCCCTCTGGGTCGCTCCTTTTATTGCAGAGCCCGGTTCGCAGGTGTTTCAGGATCACCCCGACTGGTTTGTGAAGGGGGATGACGGCTTGCCGCTGCCCTCAGAGCGGGTTACCTATGGTGGTTGGCGCTGTACCCCCTGGTATGTGCTGGATGGTACCCACCCCGAGGTGCAGGCGCACCTTGAGCAGGTGTTCCGCACCCTGCGCGAACAGTGGGGTATCCACTACTTCAAACTCGATGCCAACTTCTGGGGCGCCATCCACGGTGGCCGTTTCCACGATCCGGCTGCCACCCGGGTTGAAGCCTATCGGCGCGGTATGGCCGCCATCCTGCGTGGTGCAGGTGAAGGCGCTTTCCTGCTCGGTTGCAATGCCCCCATTTGGCCAAGCCTTGGGTTGGTGCACGGCATGCGGGTGAGCGATGACGTGGAACGCAACGGCCACCGCTATCGCCAGATCGCTCGCGAAGCCTTCTGCCGCGCCTGGCAGAACGACAAGCTCTGGGCCCTCGACCCCGACTGCATCTGCCTGCGGGATCTACCGAGCCAGCAGGCAAGCAAGGCGGATTACAGCTTCCATCTGGCAGCGCTGGTGGCGAGCGGCGGCATGATGCTGGCTGGTGATCGACTGCAAGATCTCGATGAGGAGCAGGCGGCGCAACTGCATAAGCTGCTTGCGCTCTGCGCAGCCCGAGCACCCTCTGCCCGTTTCGAGTCGATGGACTTTGCCTGCGGTGAAGTGAGCCTTCCCGAGGGTGGCACTCTGCTCTGCCTGTTCAATTGGGAGGGGTTACCACAGGAGTTTCTGTTGCCGGAAGGGGGAACCGATTTTTGGCAAGAGCAGGCTGTCGGCACAACCGTAACCCTGCAAGGGGGTGAGGGGCGGGTGATCCGCTACGCCTGATAAGGCGCATCTCTCAAAAAACTCAGGCTCCTTCGGGAGCCTGAGTTTTTGTGATTTGGGAGACGGTATCAGTAACGCCACTCGACCCCGACGGCGTATTTGGCGGAGCCATAGCCCGGGATGTCGCTGCCGGAGGCGATCGCCTTGAGGGTCAGCAACGGGGTGATGGGTACCCCCAGACCAAAGCCGATGGCCAGCTGATCATTGGGGTTCCCCATCAGATCGACCCGCATCACTCGATAGAGGGACATATCCTCGCTCAGGTGCATATAGGCCTGAGACGCGCGGTTATAGACCTGACCAAACACCTCCAGCTGGAAACCGGACTGGGCACTGATGGCAAGCGGCACCCCGACAAACTTGTACAGATGGGAGCGGTTGAAGTAGCTGTTGGTGATCTGGGGGGTGAAGTCAGTCTGCTGATAAAGAGTGTTGAAATTCTGTTCTACGATGCGATAGGTCTGCTCGGGCAGGCGAGCAAGATAATCCGGCACATCGAACCGGTATGCGGCGTTGGCTGCCAGCGGCAGCAGGGTCAGTAATCCGAGCAGTGCGTGGTGACGAGGCATCAGCAAATGGCTTCCGTTCGGCCAAAGAGATTACTTGCTTGGGATACATCCGCTCAGGATGTCGCAAGATATTGGTTTTTGGGAAAATCCCCTTCGTCATTATGACCTGAAGAAGGGGGCTGGCGGGAAGGATTTAGTGTGAAACTACTCACAACTCATAAATCTTCCAGATAACGATAGAGACTCTTGAGAATCGCAAAGTTCCGTTCGTTACTCTGGTTCTGCTCTGCCAGCGCCTCGAGACGGGGCACATAGTCCGGCAGACGGCGGCTGAAGTAGTCGCTGCAGTGCAGGCGCCAGCGCTTCTGCTCGGTTTCGCTCAGAGTGTGTGGCCAGTTGCGGGCGCGGTAGCGGAACAACATCTCCGGCAGCCGCGCGTCGGTAAAGGCAAACTCCCGCTCACCCAGCAGATCTGCGGGGGTGGCGCGCACCAGATCCATGGTGGACTTGTCGCCGTGGCCAAAGAAGCCGGCGTAGAGTTGGGTATCAGGGTCGCTGTCATTGCTGCCGGCGAACTCCTGATTAAAGACTTCCACCAGTTTTTCCCGCACCTCCGGGTGGGCGCGCAGCAGATCCAGGCTCTTGCGGCACTGCTCCCGGTCGATGCCAAGCTGGTCGGCGCGCTCCGCCGTCAGGGTAGCGGCCGGCGCCAGCACCGGGCACTTGTTGATATGCACCAGCTTCACTGGGATGCTGGCCAGATCCCCCAGCTCCTCTTTCTTGGTATAGAGGCGCTCGCGGATCTCCTCGCTGGTGAGCTCGATAAGCGGGGTCGGATCGCGGGTCAGATCCACCATGATCACCGCGTTCTGGTTGGTAGGATGCCAGGCGAGCGGCGAAACCCAGCTCACACACCCTTGCCAGGGGGAGAACATGCCGGAGACGTGCGCCAGCGGCTTCATGGTCACCACGTCAATCAGCGCCTTCACCTTGTTTTTGTTGCGCAGATCAAAGAGATAACCAAACAACTTGGGTTGGGCTTTTTTCACCAGCTTGGCCATCTCGATAGTGGCCAGCACGTCCGAGAGCGCATCGTGGGCATTGGCATGGGCCACGCCGTTGGCGACTGTCAGCTTCTCCAGCCGGAAACTCGGCTTACCCTCCTCGTCAAAGGCCCACTCGATCCCCTCCGGCCGAAGGGCATAGCAGGCCCGCAGCATGTCGAGGATGTCCCAGCGGGAGTTGCCGTTTTGCCAGCTGTAGGCATAGGGGTCATAGAAGTTGCGATAGAGGGTGTAGCGGGTCACCTCATCATCGAAGCGGATGCTGTTGTAGCCAAGCACGCAGGTATTCGGAGTGGCGAACTGCTCGTGGATCTGGCGAATGAAATCCGCCTCGCACAGCCCATCCTTCATCGCCTTTTGCGGCGTGATACCGGTAATGAGGCACGCCTCCGGATCCGGCAGGTAGTCCGCTGGCGGTTTGCAATAAATCACCAGCGGCTCGCCAATGATGTTGAAATCCGCATCGGTGCGAATACCGGCAAACTGCGACGGCCTGTCCTTGGCGGGGCTGATGCCGAAGGTTTCGTAGTCGTGGAAATAGAAGGTAGGATTTGTCTGCTGGTTCATTTCGTGGTTCTGAATTGTGTCTATATGCTTGAAAAACAAGTCGTTATACGGAGTGTTATCTCAGATTGTCTCACTTTGTCCGACCTTGATTCAGTCCGTTTCAGACCAGTTTGGTACATATCTGTGTACACGTTAGGACGCGTTAATGTGTCAGTGAAAAATCAGATGACCAGTCACAGGAGAGTCATATGCCACTTACTGATACGAAGCTACGGGCCCTCTATGGTAAGCCCTACTTTGGCAAGACGGAATTGTCAGACCGTGATGGATTGTCAGCTCGGGTCACCGAGCGAGGCACCATCTCGTGGCAATATCGCTATCGCTGGCAAGGAAAAGCGGCGAGACTCAAAATTGGACGCTATCCCGACCTTAAACTCGCTGATGCCAGGGCGTTGATCCCTGCAATCCGTGGTGCACTTGAGCGTAATGAACATCCCAGAGTTTTCTGGGATAAGCTCCACCAGAAGCATGATGTCACACTTAAACAGTGCTGCGAGCATTTTCGTGAACACCATCTGCCCAAGCTGCGGCCTCGTACGGTCATGCTCTATGAGCATACCATGCAGCGCTATTTCGAACCTCTGTTTATTGGCATTCCGGTTGAACAGATCCCGTTTTCGAGCTGGCTGGAGTGGTTTGATAAGATTGGCAAGAAAAAGCCGAAAAACGCAGGGCATTTATTGCGCAGGTTAAAATCCATTCTTAGTTTTTGTATTCGGCGTAATCTCATTGGCGGCTCCCCGGTGCTGCAATTACGCACCGAAGATGTGGGCTCTCAACCTGAGAGAGGCACTCGTGTGTTGACCATGCGTGAACTCGCTCAGATTTGGATTGCATTTGAACAGAGCAGGGCCAGCCGCGGATTAAAATTGGCAGCCAAATTAGTGATCCTGCTTGGCTGTCGCAGCGGCGAGGCATTGGGTGCACAGTGGAGTGAGTTCAATATGGAGGAGCAAATTTGGACGGTTCCCGCTGCTCGTGCCAAATGTGGGGCGCCAATACGTAGGCCTATTCCTTCGAGAGTAATGGTGTTGTTGCAAGAAGCGGCAGCGAGATCTCGGCTCAGGGGAGGGCCAGTATGTCGCTCGCCAGTGAATCCGAAAAGATCGTTGAGCAGTGCGTCTCTGATCCAGTTAGCAGAGCGTGTGCGAGATAAACTGGATCTGCCGTATTGGCGTATGCACGACATGCGTCGAACATTGAGTACGCGCCTATCGGAAGAGCATGTCATGCCTCAGGTAACCGAGAGAATGCTTGGCCACAGGATGGCGGGTGTCATGGCTATTTACAATCTCCATGACTGGATTGATGAGCAACGTGAGGCATATGAATTATGGGATAAAAAATTAATGGAGGCAGTAAAATCATTGCGGGAACTCTAAATATAACCGAACCAAAGTTGATGTAATTTATCATCTAAGATGAATGATTTTCCCTTGATATCCAATTATTTACCGCTGCGGCAGAATAAAAGCCTTTATTGATAGGTGGTGGAAATTTGTCTTCTTTAATCCATCTGTACAGCGTCGATCTGGATATGCCAAGTTTTTTTAATAATGTTTTGGTTCTTATTAGTGCTGGTTCGTTGTTGTTCATATAGCCTCCTGTTTTTTTAGGAGGTTAAACATGATGGGTATATGTGTCAACTTACCATATTTTTAGACAACTTGCTTTTATGATATAGAAAAACATCCATACTGCGAAAGTCAATTTAATAATTGTTTTTGTGTATTATAAAAGCAATGGAAATGGCAGTGGAACAATATGGCTTATGGTCATGATATGTAAATTTCAATAACATTTTTGACTCCTTTTAGCTCTCGATGGTTGGGTATGGAGTGTGTTCGTGTTGTTAAGTCAACGGGTGGCTCTATTCATTATTGGTAGAGTTGAAAAAGCGATTGAATAGGTTAGCCACGAGGGGGTAATAAAAGTGGGGGTTAAGCAGAGAGTTAATAAAGTTTTTGTGTTTTAAAGGATTGTGAATTCGTTCACAAATCATGATGTGTTTTTTTTAAAAAAACATGTAGCTCATTGTGGTTAGGATTCAATGGTGTATTGCCTGCGGTTTCATATGGTTATACTAGTTCCGGAGAAACTATTGATGTCAAAGCTACTCTTTATGGCTGCAACCTTGGTTGTAAGCAATGCGGTGATAGCCACTACGGTTATCGATGTAAACGTAATGGTGCCCAAGTCCATCGTTGCTCAGGATGGTGCTGAGAAGGTATTTAACACCATTCACCAGCGCGTAGCAGCTATGGACGAGTATTACACCAGTCAACGCACCGGCATCATCAAAAATGGTAATCCTGAGAACCTGCATTTCGAGGTGAAGCAGATCCTCGTTATGAGCGATACCGTGCTGAACCCCACCTGTAAAACAGGATATTCAGCCGGTGTTGTCCTGCTCAACGAGCGAGTCGTTGCTGTTCGTGACTCTTATGGCCCTGACTTCGGCATTAAACAGCCTCCGCTGTGGGACGGTGTATGCACCAATGAACAAGACATTCAAGATCTGACCTTTGCTGCGCACAGCTCTGGTGCCGATATGTGGATCACCACCAAGGGCGGCCCAGATGGCAACTTTGATGGGATGGCGACTTCCGGTGCTGACTTCTGGTTACCCTCGGCCTGCGTAGCGGTACTGGCGGTAACGTGATTACCAAACCGATGGCCATCACAGTGCAAGGTGTCAACACTGATAATGGAGGTAAAGGTGGTGAAAAAGGCGGTGGTGGTGGTTCGACAGGACCGATCTCACTGCTGACTTTGGTTATCTGCGGGTTGGTTCGCCGGCTTAAAATGAGCCGATAAGCCTTGTACCAATACCTTTCATCAATATGGCAAGGTGGCCAAGCTGCGTTGGCATGGTGAGTCGCCAAAGCTAAGAGATGTTATGAGTGTTGCCGGGAATCATTACGGGTGTCCCCATAATACGAATTCCGATTAAATGATTTATTACAATCAAGGCTCCCGCCATGTCGGGTAATGCCAGTCAGTTAAGCCTGACTGGCATTGTTTTTATTGGCTTTTTTCACACTGTACCTCTGTGGCCTTGGTTTCACGCAGCGGGGGTAACTTCGCTCCCTTCGTTCCGGCAGCACAAACTGTCCCGCTTGTTTCTCCAGGTCAGCTACCCGCTTCGGGATAGTCCCCGGTGACAGGTACGGCATGCAGCTCAGTTCATGGATAAGATAGACCGACGCCATGTGGAAACTCAGCTGGCTTGCCGTGTACCCCTTGAGGCTCGCTGCCATCTTTACCATTTGGTTGCGCAGCAGGTTATACGCCAACAACACGCCCCACAGCTCCTGCCGTATCCCCGCCGCCTTTTTGCTGCGCAGGGTCAATCGGTGTTGTTGCAGGCTGTGCTTCATCTCCCGATAGCCCAACTCGATTTCCCAGCGATGGCTGTAGAGCTCGACGATGTCGGTGCCCACAAAGCGCATCGGGTCGACCATTGAGGTCAACACTTGCCGCTCTTTGCCGTTGATGGTGCGGGTAAGTAAGCGGGCTTCTAGCGTCTCTGGCAGTTGCGACCACTTCTTCCTCGCCTGTGGACTGGTTTTGAGACGCACCAGCACATCCTGACGCCCCAGCTTGCGCACCACCTCGTATTGCGTGCCCTTTTTGAGTGGCAGCAGCCAGTGCCGCTCGCTGCCAGTGGTTTGCCAGGCGTGGAGCAGACCGAGAGAGTAAAACCCCTTGTCGAACAGGGTCAGCGAGTGGTCCGGCGTGCGTGCGACAAGCTGTTCGGCCAACACCATCTCGTTGACGGCGCAGCTCTCCACGACGGCCTGCACAAGCAGGTGACTGGTCAGCTCCATCTGGCAAAGCATGCGCACCTGCGGATAGGTGGTCTCGCCATGCTGGGTACCGGGCTTGGCAAAGGCAGCGGCATTGTCAGGGGTATCGGGCGTGCGCCACATCACGCCATCGACGGCGAGCAGCTGCAGCCCAGCCAGGGTGATTGGCCTGCTGGTGCCAGAGAGAGGCGGTCTCGTGAAACAGCCGTTCGATGCTCTTGTCCCCCAGTTTTTGGCGAGCTTGCAGGAAGGCGCTGGGGGCAACGAAGGGGCGGTCGCCGGGCAACAGGATATCGAGCTGATTGACCAGCTGGGTCATGGGGATGTGGCGGAAGATAGCCATGCCGATGATGGCCCAGACCAGGCGCTCCATGGGCATACGGCGGCGACGCAGGGTCGCGACATCCTCTTCGGCGAGCAGCGTTGTGATGAGCTCGGGAGGAATGAGGTCAGAAAGTGACTCAAACTGAGCGGCATTACTGGCGTGCAGGAAATCGAGAGCCTGGTCGATACGCATAAAAATCCGAAACCAAATCAACAGGTTTCGGATTTTCACACATCAGAAGGATCGGTCAATGGATCCTTAACTGATCGGCATTACCGCCATGTCGGGAGCCTTTTTTATTTCTATCTCTCTTTGCCGGATGTGCGGAGAAGCCGGACATCCTGGCACCAGGGTTAACCTGGTCGCATTTGTAGGTCTGCACTCTTGAGCTTGAAGGTACAGCCTTGCTGGATGAGCTCCTCCCGGTTGGCCAGCACCAGCGGGTAGAGCAGGGGATGTTGTTGGTGTTCGCCGTTATAGCTCACTTGCATCCGTTCCAGTGCGTAATGCATCAAAGGGATGCGCTGGTGAATCAACAGTTGGTTCCCTGTCATGGCATAGTCTCTGGCAATGATGGCCTGTTGTCCTTCACTGAGCCCGGGATTGGGAACGACTACCGCAGTCACCTGAGTGTTCCACTCCAGATCCTGCTCCCGGCCGTGAGGGGAGGCATCCAGCAGATCCGGTTCGCCCCGAAAACGACTCATCACAAAGTCAAGATATTCCCCTTTCTTCTCACAGTAGGCGCGTACGTGCCAGCGGATCCCGTCATAGACCAGAGTGTGAGGCACGATATTGCGGCCACTCTGCTCCTCTGAACTGAGGGATACGTAATCGACATCGACCCGCAGTTGGCCGCGCGCCGCTTGCACCAAGCCACGCACGATTTTCGGGTCGATATGGCGGTTTGGCACATCCAGGATCTCGATGTGGCCGTAGCGCAGATCCATCAGCGGCAGTGTCAACAGGCCCGCTTCATGTTGGCGCTGGTGCTGCTTTTCACGGTGTAGCAGCATCAGGTACTCATCGACTTTTCCCTCACTAAAACGCGGCACAAAGTGCGCTGTGGGTTTGTATCCCTTCAGGCTTTTGTCATAGACCAGCCCTTCCGGCGAGTAGTGTGTCAGGTAGTGGTTGATATCCCGTGACGCCTGTTGACGGCCGATATTGAAAGCGGTTGTCAGGTGGTTGGTGGTCAGCCGTCCCTCCCACTGCAATACGATCTCCAACAGACGAAAGCGCAGGGTTTGATCCCAGGTGAGCTCTTTGGGTGCCATACGTGCTCCAAAATGCGACATGTTTATGTAATCAGTATCGGCATGAGTATACAGGCTACATATAATGAATCCATCGAAATGAGCGTCAAAGGAGCATGTAATGAACGGGAAGCTGGATAGTGCGTACAGCCATCACGCCGCGTGCTGGATGCAGCAGCGCGGTATAGCACCCGAGCTGGTGGATAGGCTGCTGAGCCTTGGACGCTCTGCTTATCACCAAGGGCGCGAACTGGTTTATCTCGATCGCAAAGGAGTGGCGATGCTGCAAGCCGAGTACGGATTGCCCGCGGAATGCTGCCAGCGGCTGCACCGTCACTATCTGGTCCTGCATGACGGCGAGATTGCCACCGTCGGTCATAAAACCACTCACTTCAAACGCGATCGTCACTGAGGCGCTATGAACGCAAGTCTGTTATCAGGTCAGGTGGTCATGCCCCTGATCAGGGGGATCTATTGCCTGCTGTCAGCCGAGCGAGCCAAGGAGCTGACTGCTCTGCTTGCCAAAGGCGCGTTTCACCAAGAGGGTGAGACTTCACCGTTGGTGGTGGTGACGGCATTGGCTATCCATGTCGAGCAACATCGGCTGGATTGCACGTCACAGCCCATCTATCTGGGGCGTGAGCAACTGATGGTCGGTGCTGCCGATTTGCTGGGGGAGGATGCCTGCTTTGAAGATCAGGATGCGTTTCGTCTGTTGGCGCTGCTACTCGACAAATTGCTGCGAGGAGTGCGTGGCAGTCGCCAGGCCAAGCTGGATGGACTAACGGTAAGCGTCATGGAGCAGCGGGCGCTGGCAGCCACATCTCCGAATAGCGGCGCCGTGGTGCGCGGCAGCTGGCGGCGCAAGTCTCGTAATCAGCTGGGCCATGCCAGTTGGCTGGATGTAGTGGAGGCAGCCCTCTGGTGCTTCTGGCATGGTGACGATTTGGCAAGCGGCGAAGTGCTACTCGGTGTGCTGCTGGGCAGGGATGAGCGGGTGCGGTTGGTCTATGGACTGTTAGCCGGGGCTTTCTATCTGTCAGATCGGACAGATTGAAGCCGCGGCGCCATCGTATCCCGCCATCCTGCGGCTGATTAACCAGCCAGCTCAACCACCGGATAACAGGCATCTCCCCACAGGGTATCGGGATGGGTCATCATCAACTCGATGATCACCGGCACCAGTTTGCCGAGCAGGTTGGCACAATCCTTCAGTTGTTTGCGATTGACCGAGCTGTTCCAGGTCGCACCGCCATGAATTAGCTGGTTGCGCAGGGTATAGAGGCGGTTAAACACCACGCCCAGCAACTGTGGGGTGTTGCTGCTGGCGAGGGCCTGGTTTGCCATCTTCTTGCCTTGTGCCAGCCGCTCCTTCCACTGGGCTTCGCTTATTTTGCCGCTGTGATAATCCCAGAAGCCTTGCAGTACAAACGGGGTATCCAGCAGTATGCGGATACTGCCAGAGAACTCCTGCCAAACCAGATGCTCGATCTTTTTGTGCTCATCCAGATCGCACAGTTTCTCCAGAAAGCCTTTGAAGGTCTCCTGTTCAGAGAGGCGACGATCGTCATCGATTTCAGTGGCATAAGCTGCATTGAACGCAATCCAGAGAAAGATAAAGCGGCCATCTTCATCTTCGGCCATTTCAGCACGTTGCAGCCAGCTTAAGGCACGATGAACTCGCAGGTTGAGGTTGCTGGGAGAGTGTTCACGCAGAGTCCGGTGACGAGTTTTCAACTGTTCAAAATTCAACGACGATCTCCTTCTCGATCAGATGAATAGCCATCTTTGACAACCAGACTCTCTGTCCTGCTGCTTGATCATCAGGTTGGTGAGGAACTGGCTGGAATAGCAATGTGGTGATAGCAGTGGCTACTTGCGGATGACACCCTTCAGCGTTGCAATGGCCAGCTCCACCATGGTGGCCGACGATTGTTCCAGTGGGGCATGGTGGCACTCGGGACAGGCCTCAAACCAGGTGTGGCCACGTACCATAACATCGCTCTTGGGAACGACCGTCTTGTGCCAGCCACAGGTTGGACAGCGATAAGTAGAAGGGGGTGGTTGTATCGGCATGATATCCCTCAAGCAAGTTCCATTTGGCCTAGAGTAACACGGCTCAAATTATTGCAGTGAGCTCCTTGTTCACACTCTTTAGAGTCAAAGTTGTATCCGCCTGAAAACACGACATGTGCAAAACCCCAGTATCGAAGCTGTGCGGCTGGCCCGCTATAGTCAGCCGAGTTCACGTCAGAGGGGATATGCGATGAGTAACCAACCCGGCTTTTGGTTAGTGACACGCCCGTTGTCATTAATCGCCCTGTTGCTGGGCCTAACGCCGCAAATCGTGTTTGCTGCAGACTGCACCTATCGGGAGAATGCGCTGGGCAACACTATCTACCAGTGTGATGATGGCAAACAGGGCACTCTGCGTGAGGATGCACTGGGCAACATCAAAGACTCGGGTACCGGCATTACTTGGCGCACCGATCCGTTGGGCAACCTCAAGGGCAGCGATGGCACCACCTACCGCAAAGACGCACTGGGCCATGTGCGTGGCAGCAATGCCAAAACCGGCGAACGGGTGACGTGGCGTGAGGATAGTCTCGGTAACCTGCGTGCCTCTGATGGCACCGTCTGCCGAACCAACGCGCTGGGGCAACTCAAATGCCGTGGCGAGAGTACGCCGCCAGCCTTGCTTGAAGGCAAATGATGGCTTTTGCAGCAAACGGTCGGCGCATCACCCTCTGATGTGATATCAGGCATGGTTGCAACGGGGCCAAGTGGGTAAACTCGTTGGCAATTTCTGGCACCGCAACCGGCAAAGTTGTGAATCTCTGCCTCTTTTCGTTTTCCCTGCGCCCTTGGCGCACACAGACTCTTATCGGAATACCTGACTCATGGCTATCAAGAAGAACGAACTCTACTCCTCCCTCTGGGCTGGCTGCGATGAGCTGCGCGGCGGGATGGATGCCTCCCAGTACAAGGACTATGTGCTGACCCTGCTGTTTGTGAAATACGTCTCCGACAAGGCCAAGGGCAATCCGTACGCCATGATCGAGGTACCGGCAGGGGCGAGCTTTGATGACATGGTGGCGCTCAAGGGCAGCAAGGAGATAGGCGAGGGGATCAACACCATCATCAGTGCGCTGGCGACCGCCAACGATCTGCAAGGGGTGATCACCATTGCCGACTTCAACGATGAAGACAAACTCGGCAAGGGCAAAGAGATGATCGACCGCCTCTCCAAGCTGGTGGCTATCTTCGAGGGGCTGGATTTGTCGGCCAACCGTACCGAAGGGGATGACCTGCTGGGTGATGCTTACGAATACCTGATGCGCCACTTCGCCACCGAGTCTGGCAAGTCCAAGGGGCAGTTCTACACCCCGGCTGAGGTGTCGCGCATTCTGGCCAAGGTGATTGGCATCAGCCGTCAGACTCCGCAAGATGCCACAGTCTACGACCCCACCTGTGGTTCTGGCTCCTTGCTGCTCAAGGCGAGCGACGAGGCAGGCCCCAAGGGACTGAGTATTTACGGACAGGAGATGGACAACGCCACCAGTGCGCTGGCGCGGATGAACATGATCCTGCACGACAACCCCACTGCAGCAATCTGGAAGGGCAACACCCTGGCCGCACCCCAATGGAAGGAGGGCAACAACCAGCTCAAAACCTTTGACTTCGCCGTAGCCAACCCGCCCTTCTCCAACAAAAACTGGACCAGCGGCCTCGATGCTGAACACGACGAGTTCGGCCGCTTTGTCTGGGGTGTGCCGCCAGAGAAAAACGGCGATTACGCCTTTTTGCTGCACATCATCAAGAGCCTGAAGAGTACCGGCAAGGGCGCCGTGATCCTGCCCCACGGCGTGCTGTTTCGCGGTAATGCCGAGGCGCGTATCCGCGAGAACCTGCTGAAACAAGGCTATATCAAGGGGATCATTGGTCTGCCTGCCAACCTCTTCTACGGTACCGGTATTCCCGCCTGCATCATCGTCATCGATAAAGAGAGCGCCCACTCCCGCGCCTTCAATGCTCTGGCTGGCAATGAGCAAGGGCTGTTTATGATCGATGCCAGCAAAGGCTTTATCAAAGATGGCAACAAGAACCGGCTGCGCGAGCAGGACATCCACAAGATTGTCGACACCTTCACCCGTGGCCTGACCCTGGAGGGTTACAGCCGCTGGGTACCGCTTGGCGAGATCGCCCGCAACGACTACAACCTCAATATCCCGCGCTATATCGATGGCAGCGAAGGGGAAGACCTGCACGATCTGGCCGGTCACCTGCAAGGGGGGATCCCCGAGCGCGATATCGCGGCGCTTGGCCCCTACTGGCGGGTATTCCCGACCCTCAAGGCTACCCTGTTTGCCCCGCTGCGGCCCGGTTACAGTGAGGCGCGGGTAGCCGCCTCCAAGGTCAAGAGCACCATACTGGCCTGTGAGGAGTTTGCCCGCTTCAAACAGGCGGCCCTGGCGCCGTTCGCCCAGTGGTTTAGCGAGTGCCAGTTCGGCGAGTTTGCCAAAGGTGACTCGCCCAAGGCGTTGATCGACGAGGTGAGTGAAGCACTGCTTGAGCACTACCGCGCGAGCACCGAGGCGACCGGTGAGCTGCTCGATCCCTACGCCATCTATCAGCTGCTGATGGACTACTGGCAGAACCAATTGCAAGACGATCTCTATGTGCTCTCTCAGGATGGCTGGCCTGCAGGTCGGGTACTGCGCGAGCTGATTGCCGACAAGGGCGAAAAGATCAAAGAGAGCCAAGATCTGGTGATTGGCAAGGCCAAGTACAAGGCGGAGCTGATCCCACCCGCCTTGCTGGTGGCCCGCTTCTTTGTCAATGAACAAAAAGAGCTCGATACCCTGCAAGCCGCGCTTGATGAGGCCTGCCAGGCACTGGAGAGCTTTATCGAGGAGCAGAGCGGGGAAGAGGGCGGTCTGGTCGAGGCGATGAACGACAAGGAGAAGGTCACCGCCGCCAGCGTCAAAGCGCGCATCAAGGCCGCCACCGACAAGGAGGAGCTGGTTGCGCTGAAGCAGGCGCAGCAGCTGTTCGACGCCGAGACCCGGGCCAAGAAAGCCCATAAGGAGGCCAGCGACGCCCTCGATAAAGCGGTGTTTGCCCACTACCCCAAACTGCAGGATAACGAGATCAAAACCCTGCTGGTGGAAGATAAATGGCAGGCGAGCCTGTGCGGCGCGCTGGAAGCCGAGATTGAGCGGGTCACCCAGCAGCTTGCCAACCGGGTCAAGGAGCTTGAGGAGCGTTACAGCAGTTCCCTGCCACAACTAACCCAAAACGTGAGCGAGCTGGAGGCCAAGGTGGCGGCCCATCTAAAGGCCATGGGGCTGGAGTGGGCATAATGGCGGAACAGATGATTCAGCATAAAGAAGGCGAGAAGGTGGCCACGCAGGCTATTCCGACGGGCTATAAGCAGACCGAGGTGGGGGTAATTCCCAAGGATTGGGAAGTTATGCTTGTGGGTGATTCATTTACTGTTTGTAACAATCTAAGATTGCCAATTAGTTCTAAAGTACGTGATGGCATGAGTGGTTCTTATCCATACTACGGTCCAACGAAGATACAAGGCTATATTAATGAATATCGAGTTGAGGGTGAATTCGCTCTGATTGGTGAGGATGGAGACCATTTCTTAAAGTTTGACTCAGTTAATCAGACCCAACTGGTTAGTGGTAAGTTCAACGTTAACAATCATGTACACCTGATTAAGGGAAATGTTGGTTCTGCAAAGTGGTTTTACTGGTTTTTCAGAAATCGCGATATCTCTATTTATCTAACTCGGCAGGGTGCTGGGCGATTTAAATTAAATAAAGCCTCTCTTGAAAGAATACAATGCGCAATTCCTCCAACGGAAGAGCAATTAGCAATTGCGACAGTACTCTCCGATAGTGATGCTCTGATTGTTAGCTTGGGGCAGTTGATCGCCAAGAAACAGGCCATCAAGACCGCCGCCATGCAGCAACTGCTGACCGGTCGAACCCGCCTGCCGCAGTTCGCCCTGCGCCCCGATGGCACCCCAAAAGGTTATAAAACCAGCGAGCTGGGACAAATTCCTGAAGATTGGGATGCAACAACATTAGGTGATATCTCTGAAGTTTGTATGTGTAAGCGTATATTTTCTAGTCAGACAGTGGAAGTTGGTGAGATACCTTTCTATAAAATAGGAACCTTTGGTGGAGAGCCTGATGCATATATCTCTGTTTCTTTATATAAGAAGTTTAGAGATAAATACTCATTTCCTGAAAAGGGAGATATATTGATATCTGCAGCAGGTACTTTGGGTAAAACTGTTATTTATGATGGGTGTTCTGCATACTTTCAAGACTCAAACATTGTCTGGTTGAAAATCGATAAAAGCAAGATTTGTAATGAGTATTTATATCACGCTTATAAATTGATTCGATGGGCCTCACCAGAGGGCAGTACCATATCAAGGCTATATAACGGAATTATCCGTGCAACGATGATAGTAATCCCCACATTACTCGAACAAACCACCATCGCCACCATTCTCTCCGATATGGATAGCGAGCTCACAGCGCTGGAGCAGAAGCTGGCCAAGGCCCGTGATGTGAAGCAGGGGATGATGCAGCAGTTGTTGACCGGCCGTATCCGCCTGCCTGTGGAACAGGTTGAATGACAGCCGTATCAGTGACCCATCCCCACACCTTGCAGTACAAGGTGATCAAGGTCAGCCAGCTACTGGCTGACCCCACGTTGGTGATCCCGCCCTACCAGCGTCCCTATAAGTGGACGACCAGACATGTCGAGCAACTGCTGGATGATCTGGCCTTACACCAAGAAAAAAATGCGTATCGATTGGGTACGTTAGTGTTATATGAGCGCCCTTCTCAGGAAGATACTGGAGCGGGCATGCGTATCCGGGACATTGTCGATGGTCAGCAACGGACCATCACACTGCTGCTAATCCTTCATGCGCTACTCAATGAGAAACTCGCCGCAGTGACCGCCCCTAACCTGCGAGAGCAGTTGAACACGCTGAAATCGAGCATGATACATCCCGATTTCACTAACACAGTGTCACAACACAATATCCGGGAGAACTATCAGGTGATCCGCAGGCGGGTCGTGCGCGCCGATTTTGATGAGAAACAGATCGACTTTCTGCTGAACCGCTGTGAACTGGTACAGGTGGTGCTGTTTGATATCTCAGAAGCATTCCAGTTTTTTGATTCACAAAATGCACGCGGACGAGATCTGGCCCCCCATGATTTGCTCAAGGCTTTCCATCTACGAGAATTTTCAGCGTTGGATGAGCCGCTTAAAACTGCCACTGTATCCAGTTGGGAAAATAGTAATGGGGATCTATTAGAAGCCCTGTTTGGTGAACATCTTTATCGCATTAGACGTTGGATTACAGGGAAACCTGCCCGTTACTTTGGCAAGGATGACGTGGCGCTATTCAAAGGGGTTAATCTGGCCAACAGCGAAGCCTTTCCTTGCATCTCCGCGTTGCGGATAGTTCATAACAAGGTTGATGAACTGCATATGGCGTTTCCGTTTCAGCTGGATCAAACCATTATCAACGGTCGTCGTTTCTTCGAGATGATTAAGCACTATCAGGGGCTGACATTTCTGTTTAACGGTTCAGTGTTGATGGAGCGTTATAAGCTCGAGGGCTATGCCCGCGAGATACTTATGGTGCTTGCCGACTACCAGGGCCGCCATCGTACCGGTGATCGCTATGTGCGAACAATGTTCGATTGTTTGTTGCTCTACTACTTCGACAAGTTCGGCGCCACGCACCTCTCCAAAGCGATAGAGAAGATCTTTATCTGGGCCTATGCCTTGCGCCTTGATATGTATTCTGTGCAGTTGGCCAGTATGGATAACTATGTAGTCGGGCGACAAAATATGTTCAAGGTGTTACGTGAGGCGACTAATCCCCAGCTGTTCTTGCAATATGAGGTGCCGACCGTGACCAAGGTTAATGGCACCAAGATTGATGAATTGAAAGCACTATTTGACAAAATGGGGTATCTCGATGAGCGATGAGATGATCACCCTTCTCTCAGTGGGCAAGCTGCTGGGTAACACCCCGCCAGAGGAGCAGGTGAGCTATCTGATCCCTATGTATCAGCGCAACTACGCATGGGAAGATGCCGAGATAATTCAGCTGATTGAGGATGTGCTCGACTATCAGCCCAAGAGGAAGCGCTACTATATCGGCAGCTTGGTGGTATCCGCACGGGAGCGTGAGGCCGATCGAGCGATATATGAAGTGATCGATGGCCAGCAACGACTGACAACGCTGTCGTTGTTGGTAACCTATTTACGCAATCAGGGGCGATCGCTCGGTGTTGAACTCGACTGGTATCGTCAACCCAATATCGACTTCGAATGCCGTGAGCATTCCCGCCAAACCCTTTCTGCACTGTTCAATGGCCAACTGGAAGGTAACCCGCCTCAGTTAACGGGTATGACCGAGATTAATGACGCCATCCTGCGTGGTTACCGGATAATTCACAACGTGCTGAGAAACAAGTTAAAGGCACGTAATATCAGCCCCATCGAGTTTTCGGATTATCTACTAAACCGTGTCGAGATCCTGCGAGTCGGTGTGCCGCCAAAGACAGACCTCAACCACTATTTCGAGGTGATGAACAGTCGCGGTGAGCAGCTCGTAAAACATGAAGTGCTTAAAGCCCGTCTGCTGGCAGTAATGAATCAAATCCCTGACCCAGTTGAAAAAGCCTGTAGCGAGTATGCTCTGCATAAGGTGTGGGACGCGTGCGCCAATATCGACAAGTATGTGCAAGCTGGTTTTACCACCTCCGAGCGGTCGAAATTGTTTGGTCAAGAGTGGCATCAACTGCGTGTCGATAGCTTTGACGCTTTGAGTGAGCTGCTTGGGGATGGGCAAGCTGCCGTGATGGATAGACCAATTTCATTGAGTCTTGAAGCGCTGATCCAACAACCGGTGGGCAAACACACTGAGCAACTTGATGATGATGGCGCGAAACGCTTCCACTCAGTGATCAACTTCCCGAATTTCCTGCTGCATGTGCTGCGTGTCCTGCTCAAACAGGATATTCCCCTCGATGATAAACGGCTGCTGGATACCTTTGACGACTATCTGCTCCGTGGCAACCCAACGCAGGGGGTGATTGGAAAGGCGCAAGCTATTGAAGGCACCAAGGCATTCACCTTTGCCTTACTGCGCTGCAAGCATCTGTTTGACTCGTATGTTATCAAGCGTGAATACGCTGCAAATAAGACAGGCTGGAGTCTGAAAAGCTACAAGAAAGACAGTGGCGGAAGCACCGACTATCCGAAATCATTTAGTAATGAAAAGGGTGAGAATGACATCAATCAGCAACTTGCGATGTTGCTGGCAGCTTTTCATGTCTCCGCTCCGACTATGGTCTATAAGCATTGGCTCAATGCGGCACTTCACTGGCTCTTCAATCACGCGCAGCAACCGATACAAGCCGCTGACTATCTGGTCTATCTGGAGTCGGTTGCCAAGAGGTTTGTTTTTGACCGTTTCCTGGCTGACACCGGGGCCGACTATTTCGATATGATCTATCGGCAGGAAGACCTGCCTCAAACAGTACAAGAGCAGATCGACAGAAATATGGTGAGGCAGCGTCTCTGTTACGGGCAGATAGAGAACAATCTGGTCTTTAACTTTCTCGATTATCTCTTATGGCAAAGGAATCGTAGAGCGGCTAACAAAGACAGCACTATTGCCAACTTTCAATTCACCTCTCGCAGTTCGGTGGAACACTACTACCCACAGCATCCTAGAGGAGGGAAGCTATGGCCAAGTGAGCACCTGAATGCATTTGGCAATCTCTGTCTGATTAGCCATGAAAAAAATTCACGTCTAAGTGACTATTTGCCCAAAGCCAAACAAGAACACTACGCAGGTGGGGTCATCGACAGCATTAAACAATATTTGATGATGGAGTCAGATGACTGGCACATTGAGGCAATGAAACGCCATGAAGACGAGATGTTAGATGTTCTATTACATGCTTTGCCATGCGACCAGACATAATACGGGAGAACCAGACCAATGCCATATGACTACAGTCGCAGTCTCAATCCAGAGAAGGCGCTGATCTTTCGTATCGTGCATCGCGATAATCTGCCATGGATTTTGACTCATGGTCTGTGGGCGGGCAACGCAACCGAGCAGAGTGATTCTTGGGTACATATTGGTTTGGCCGAGTTGATCAGCAAGCGCGCCCATCATCCGGTGCCGCTGGCACCTTTCGGGGTATTGAACGACTACGTGCCATTCTATTTCACTCCCTTTTCTCCCATGCTCAGCAATATCCACTCAGGGAGGGGCGTGCCGCAGCGCAGTAATGACGAGATCCTGATCCTGGTATCCAGTCTGCATCGAATTGCCGAGCTGGAGTTGGCATTCCTGTTTACCGACAGCCACGCCTATTATCAATGGGCCAATTTCTACGATGATCTGGGGGAACTGAACCGCATCGACTGGCCTATTTTGCAACGGCGTGACTTCAAACGAAACCCAGATGACCCCGCCAAGTTCGAACGCTACCAAGCAGAGGCGTTGGTGCATCAACACTGTCCCGTTGAGGCATTAGTCGGCGTGGTGTGTTACAACGAAGAGACAAAGGCTCTGGTTGAGCAAACGATGGCCCAATTGGGTGTCGCCCGACCGGTTCATGTTCGTTCTGGATGGTATTTCTGATGATTCGATACACCACTGGCAACTTGCTGGATGCGCCTGTTGAGGCATTGGTGAATACAGTGAACACCGTTGGTGTCATGGGTAAAGGCATTGCGCTGATGTTTAAAGAGCGCTTTCCCGACAACATGGCTCGCTATGCGGCTGCCTGTAAGTCAGGGCAAGTGACCACTGGCAAGATGTTCATCACCGAAACTGGTGAGCTACTCGGCCCCCGCTGGATCATCAACTTTCCCACCAAGCAACATTGGCGATCTCCATCCCTGATGGTATGGATTCAGGAAGGCTTGCAAGATCTGCGACATTGGCTGGTGCAAAATCACGTCAAATCTATCGCCATCCCTCCGCTTGGGGCAGGGAATGGTGGCCTACCATGGCCTGAAGTAAAACAGGCCATTGAAGGGGCTCTCGGTGATCTGGATATTGAGATCCTGCTGTTTGAACCCAGCAACCAGTACCAGAATGTTGCCAAACGTACTGGCGTCGAACATCTCACACCGGCCCGTGCCTTGATTGCCGAGCTGGTCCGTCGCTACTGGTTTCTTGGCATGGAGTGCAGCCTGCTGGAAATTCAAAAACTGGCATGGTTTCTGGCGCGCTTTATTCGTCAAACGGTGCCACAAGATCCGCTGCAGTTGCACTTCACTGCACACCATTACGGGCCTTATGCCAATAATCTGGCCCACTTGCTGAATGCAATGGACGGCAGTTATCTCAAATCAGATAAGCGGATCCCGGACAGCAAACCCTTCGATGTCATCTGGTTCAATGATGACAAGAAGCAACAACTTGCCGCCTATTTGCATACCGAGGCGCGAGCTTACTTACCCGCGCTGGAGCAAGCTGCTGCGCTTATCGACGGATTTGAATCGCCCTATGGAATGGAGCTGCTAGCAACCGTTGACTGGCTGATAAACCAAGAGGGATGCGAACCCACCGTCGAGGCGCTGCGGGCTGGGCTCCTGCGTTGGCCGAAAGGGGAAAAATGGGCACGGCGCAAAGCTGGCTTGTTTGATGACAAGAGTTTGCAGATTGCACTCACGCGCCTACAGCAGGGGTTTTCTGATTGTCATTGATGAGTGGCAACCGCCATGTTCTTGAAATATGGTAGTCTTGTCTGACTCCGTCGTAATGTATCTCATTGTCTTAATTATTGAATCAAGATTAGGGCCGCCTTTGCAGCCCTCTTGATTTGGATATCATCTCTTTCAGGTTGGTTGTTTGGCTATGCAGCCTCGGCCATCTTGTTGTCCACATGGAATTTCTCCTATGGGAAAAGTTGGTCAAAAAGAGCTGGCCACCCAGCAACGCGTTCTCACCTTTTTTCAGCAACGATTAGGGTGGCACTACCTCGGTAACTGGCATACCCGCCCGAACAATCGTAATGTCGAGCCCGCCTTGCTGACCAGTTGGTTGGCTGGACGTGGGGTGGATGCCGCGCTTATTCCCCGAGTCCTGCGCCAGCTGGAGCGGGCGGCCAGCCTGGGGGAGGGGCGTCAGCTCTATGATGCCAATAAAGAGGTCTACCGCCTGTTGCGCTATGGCGTTAAGGAGAAGAGCGGGGCGGGTGAGCAGCATCAGACCGTCTGGCTGGTGGACTGGGCCAATCCTGAGGCTAACGACTTTGCCATCGCCGAGGAGGTGACGGTCGCGGGGGAGAATACCAAGCGGCCGGATCTGGTGCTCTACGTTAACGGTATTGCGCTAGGGCTGATCGAGCTCAAGCGATCCACCGTATCTATCGGTGAAGGGATCCGGCAAAACCTCGACAACCAGCAACAGGATTTCATTCGCAATTTTTTCACCACTCAACAGTTGCTCATGGCAGGCAACGACAGTCAGGGCCTGCGGTACGGTACCATCGAAACCCCTGAGAAATATTATCTGGAGTGGAAAGAGGCCGGCTCTTCGCAGGATGAAAATCCGTTGGATCGCCACCTGGCCCAGCTTTGCGAGAAGGGGCGCTTTCTTGAGTTAATTCACAACTTTATTGTCTTCGATAGTGGGGTTAAGAAAACCTGTCGCCCTAACCAGTATTTCGGGATCACGGCAGCCAAGCGGTTTATTGAACGTCATGAGGGCGGGATCATCTGGCATACCCAGGGCAGCGGTAAAAGCCTGACCATGGTGTGGCTGGCCAAGTGGATCCGAGAGAATGTTGCTGACAGTCGGGTCTTGATCATCACTGACCGTACCGAACTCGATGAGCAGATAGAGAAGGTATTTGCCGGGGTTGAAGAGGAGATCCTGCGTACCAAGAGTGGGGCCGATCTGGTACGCCGTCTTAACGAGGCACACCCTTGGCTGCTTTGCTCTTTGGTACACAAATTTGGCCGACACACGGAAGAAGAAGATGAGATGGCTGAGCGAGATGACGATGAATTTATCGCCGAGCTCAAAGCCAGCCTGCCGGCCGATTTTGCGGCCAAGGGCAAACTTTTTGTGTTTGTGGATGAGTGCCACCGTACCCAGTCGGGCAAGTTGCATGGGGCCATGAAGAGCATATTGCCCGAGGCACTTTTTATTGGCTTCACCGGCACACCCCTGATGAAGAAGGATAAGAAGAAGTCCGTAGAGGTGTTTGGACCCTTCATTCACACCTACAAGTTTGACGAGGCGGTAAGCGATGGGGTGGTGCTGGACCTGCGTTATGAGGCCCGCGACATTGACCAACGGGTCAAGTCCCAGGCCAAGGTGGATGAATGGTTCGAGGTGAAGACCAAGGCGCTCTCCCGACTTGGTCGCCAGGAGTTAAAAGAGAAGTGGGCCTCGATGCAGAAGCTGCTCTCGAGCCGCTCACGACTCGAGCAGATCGTGGCCGATATCCTGCTCGATTTTGACCGTAAACAGCGCCTGGCGGATGGCCGTGGCAATGCCATGCTGGTGTGCTCCAGTGTCTATCAGGCTTGCAAAAGCTATGAGCTGTTCAGTCAGGCAGGATTTGCTGACAAGTGTGCCATCATCACCAGCTATCAGCCTAATGCCAGTAACATCAAAGGACAGACGACCGGTGCGGGGTTGACCGAAATGCTGGCGAAATACCATATCTATCGCAAGATGCTGGCGAACTTTTTCGGCCAGAGCGAGGATGAGGCTGGCAAGCGGGTGGAGGAGTTTGAGAAAACGGTCAAACAGCGCTTTATCAAGGAGCCTGGTCGGATGCGGCTTCTGATTGTCGTGGACAAGCTGTTGACCGGTTTCGATGCGCCGTCGGCGACCTACCTTTACATCGATAAAAAGATGGCCGATCACAACCTGTTTCAGGCTATCTGTCGGGTCAACCGGCTCGATGGTGCCGATAAGGAGTATGGCTACATCGTCGATTACAAGGACCTGTTTCGTTCTCTTGAGAAGACCGTCAAGGATTATACGGCCGAGGCGTTTGAAGGCTATGACAAGGAGGATGTCGCTGGGTTACTCAAAGATCGCTTGGCGCAAGGACGGCAGGATCTTGACGACGCTCTGGAGGCAGTTCGAACGCTCTGCGAACCGGTCAAGGCTCCTCGCGAAGAGTTGGATTATCAGCACTACTTCTGCTGTGCTCCGGGGGCAAACGAAGATGAGCTGCTCGACAAGGAGGCGCTGCGTCTAACCCTTTATCAATATGTCGCCAAGCTTATCCGTGCGTTCACCGCGCTGGCGGGGGAGATGGAAGAGGCCGGTTATAGCGCGAGCCAGGTTGCTGCAATCCGTCGTGAGGTGGAGCACTACAGCAAGGTGCGCGACATGATCAAAGTAGCCAGTAATGATCACGTCGATATGAAGCAGTTCGAGCCGGCGATGCGCCAGATGCTGGATCTCTATATTGATGCTGACCCCAGTGAAACCCTGATGGACTTTGAAGAGCTGGGACTGTTGGAGTTGATCATCGAGCGGGGAGCTGAAGGGCTTGAGGGGGCGCCTGAGGGACTGCGTAAAGACCCCGAGGCTATGGCTGAGGCGATTGAAAACAACGTGCGACGGACCATCGTCGACGAGAATCCGGTTAACCCCAAGTACTACGAAAAGATGTCGGTGCTGCTCGATGAGCTGATTGAGCTGCGTCGCTCTCAGGCTATCTCTTACCAGGAGTATCTGGAAAAGGTACGCGAGCTGGCCATGAAGGTGAAACGTCCAGCCAGCGGGGGCGCACAGACCTATCCTGCGAGTGTTGATACCTCAGCCAAGCGTGCGCTCTATGACAATTTGGGCTGCGATGAAGTGCTGGTGACCAAGATCGATACAGCCGTCAGATATACCAAAAAGGCTGACTGGCTCGGTGATCGCTTCAAAGAGCGGGAGGTTGCCTTTGCTATTGCCGAAGAGATCAAAGAGTACGATGTGACAGTCGCAGATGTGATGACCCTGGTAAAAGCCCAGCCGGAGTACCACTGATGGCGTTGGTTACCTTTGGTGAGCTGACGTTCGAGTTGCAGCGCAAGGGCATCAAAAACTTGCACATCAATGTATTGCCCCCTGATGGACGGGTGCGGGTATCCGCGCCTGCTTCTTTGTCAGATACCGCCATTCGTGTTGCAGTGGTGCGAAGACTGGCCTGGATCCGACAGCAGCAGGCGGCGTTTGTTGCCCAGCCGCGTCAGAGCGAGCGCAAGATGTGTAGCGGAGAGACCCATTATCTTTGGGGACGAGGCTACCGACTGGATGTCATCCAGACCGATGGTGACCATAGCGTCAAGTTGCAGGGCGGCTGGATCCGCATGAGAGTGCCCGCTCATTATGATGCAGCTCGTCGCGAGGCATTGTTGCTAGAGTGGTATCGTCAACTTCTACGCCAGCGTCTTCCGGTACTTATTACCAAGTGGCAGGAGATGCTCAAGGTTGCACCTTCTTTTGTCGGTATCAAACGCATGAAGACCATGTGGGGTAGCTGCAAAACAGATACTGCTCGTATCTGGATTAACCTCGAATTAGTCAAGAAGCCTCCTGAATGTCTGGAATTTATTGTTGTTCACGAGATGGTGCATCTGTTAGAGCGCAAACATAACCAGCGATTTATCTCCCTGATGGATTTGCACTTGCCAAATTGGAGAGAGCATCGAGAGAAGCTGAATAAGATGCCACTGGCGTTTAACCGATGGGGCTATTAAATGTTTCTTTATGATCCTGAACAGTATATTGAATGGCTTGGCTATCCTTCACAAGGGGAGTTTTTTCATGGGGTATTTAGCTCGCCATTACTGAATGAAAAAAAGTTGCATGTACCATGTGCAAAAACACTCAAGAAGTTATTTTCATTAAATGAACCAGTAAAGGTAACTCCTCAGGCTGAAAAGTTTTTCCATAGATTAAAAGAATGCCTTGTTTCTCTGGGTGTAGAGCCTGAATACCTGGAGCCGTCATCCGAACCTATTCTGAGGGTTCAGTTCTCTGCTCGGGTTAAATGGCCAGCCTTATTTAACGCGTTACAAGTTAATGGGTATTATCAGCAGGCATGTATACAAGCTAATCATCTGCTTGGTAGATTACTGGAGTTATTAGATAGCTTGGATGGCCTTGAGGGCCAAGAGCGAATTCAGAAAATAATTGATAACGATTGGATATTGTCAAGTCTGACTGAGCTGGGCGTTGGGTCGGTTGTCAATGATTGTGATGTAAGTATAGAGCTTGAAGATAATGAGACTCTGGCTAAAATTTTACATTATCTAAACATCTACATGTTTATTAAGGTGTTTGCCGCGTTTGACGCTGATTTTAACAGCAAGGTATCGATGGAGAATAAGAAGTCTCTATTTTTAAAACTGATGCCTACGTCTCCTCTTGAGGATTGGATACCCCATAAGTCAGGTATATTTGAACCATTGCTTCAGGCTTTTGAGTCTAAGAGGGTTGGTTATCAAGCATTTGCTAAGTATGCTAATTGTAATGAAGACTCTATAAAAACCAACTTGCGTCAGTTTTATGCAAATGAAAGGAATCTGAAATTTAAAACCGTGCAAAAATGGTTCTTTGGTGCATTTGAGGAACTATCACAAAAGAAAGACCTTGACGAAGCTGAAGTACTTAATTACTGTGAGCCGGCTTGGTGTGTTGCGGATATATTGTCCGGATGGATTAAAGTAACGCACTCCTCTGAATTTAATAATGTTCAAGTTACATGCTTTAGTCATTATCAACGATTTTATAATGAAGCGATCGGCAGCAGGGAGCCATAGGCTCCCTGAAAAAATCATTCATCTTCCTCATCAGGACGCTCATCGTAGCCCCGACTCTGCCAATAGGCATCGTGCTCGGGGTTTAATTGACGCGAACGGTTATCGTCGTCATCCTTTTTAGACATGTGATTTCCTTACTATTTCGTTGTTGGTTTTAACGGGGGAACAGCAACAGTTTTTTGTGCGCGAGCGGTGAAGCTGTCTTTACTCACACCACCTCCGTTACTTCGCGCTTCAGCACTATGGATACGTGATACGGCTTCTGGGGTCATTGGCTTTTTGTTATTGCTCATGATGGTTCTCCTTGTCATCTCCAGTGGACTTACTGGATAGCGACAATGTATGAAAATTGAAGCCATCTGACAGGGGGCAAAAAATGGAAATTTTTGTAGGGTCTGGTGCAGAGGGGGGGATGTCGAAATGTTGTGGTCGATAAAACTGACCCCGTTTTCAGTCTGTATTCACCAATTATCGGCTGCTTTACTCCTGAGTCGTCAAGTTGAATAGGTCTGTATATTATAATTACCAGAATTAGATATTGATGGAATCGTTGTTTTTATTATATTTTAGATGCAGGCTTATTCAATTCCCACTCTGGGCAACAATGCGTAATTTATTGGTTTTTTTCGCCAGCAGCTAAAATCTATAGCCCTATCACTTACCTTGAACAAATAACCAAATCAAATATATCATCACAGCGTGATACTAAGTGAGATAATATATGTGGTCACTCAGCATTCATCTTATTTAAGATGGTTTTCTATATAGATTGTATTTAATTTTGAAATACAGGGGATGTAAATGAAGGTCAGAATGAAAAGGTATAATTCTTGAGCATCTACAAGATGGCGTCGAAGGCATACATGAAATGCATAATAAACCACCCCTTGGTCGGGATTCGATTGGGTGCAAAAAGGCGGCTTGGTTATAATTAATGGTATCCCATTGTACTATCTTGGAACAAGATGCTGAGATGAGTATGGAGGGGTTGGTTATTGCATATCCAGTCGATTTATCTTCATAATTTTATGTTTTTTCTGAGTTGTCTGTATGGTGAACAGGCTCAGCAAGTCGTTGGGTAGGAGTGTCTGCCACCATATGGCAGCGCAAAAATGTTCATTGCCATATAGTGGCACGGATTTTTGGCATTGAGATAGTAGTTTCATTAGCTTAAGGCCTTGTTTTATAAAGCGCCATTTTTTAATGATTAGGGTTTGTGTACATGATAAAACCATAACGATTTGCATGCAAAAATCTGGGGGAATTTTCGATAAAAATTGCCATAATATGGCAATTGGCCCTTTATATGCCATCAAACAAGGCTTGGAATTAACCTGCATGAAGAATGGTATTTTAATGGTGGTGGCTTGGTTTGTTGATGTCCCTTGCGGCATAACAGCTTGTTGAACTAAATAGCTGTGCCGAATAGTAGATCACTGTACTCGTACCGCTTCTACAGGTGACATGAAGCACACATCGTCGCTGAACCTTGTCATTTCAAGCGTTGCCGTCAGATTGCACAAATTCCTTACGCTAAAGGCTTTCGGCAAGATGTAGCACTCCATTAAGAACAGTTGATTAGGGCGTGACATTAAATTTTGTCATGTAGGCAAGGTTAATATTTTCTTGTGGGTGATTATTGCTTAACACATCAAGGATGTTATGTTGAATTTTAGAGGAAGCCATGCTGTAGTGTTGAGAGACGGCTACTGCTTGTTAAGACTTAAATGGTTTAACAATAGAGGGCATATATTTTAATGGAAGGTGGCTGCGTTCTTTTTTATTGAGAAGCATCATATTATCCTCCAATTAGGCTGAGCACTATCGATGCGTCATTGATAGTGCTCGACACATGTATGCTATTTATTGAGATCTAGCTTCTTTGCTGACAATGGCGAGAGCAACGACAACAACGCTGAGCATGACAACTTTGTCAGTTTCAAGCTCTTTGGCTTGCTCCAACAATTTTTCAAGCAGTTCGAACATGATGGGCTCCTTTGTTTTTCAACCCTGTTAGGGAACAGCTATATTATGGACGTTGAATAGGGGGCTTGTGGTGTGACCAATTGGTTGTACAGATCTAGTTATCACCTGACACCGGCCTCAAACCGGTGTCTTGTGTACGCTACTTTAGTGCGCACTTCCTTCGGTATCAATTTCAGACCCTTCTTGAACATGGTGTAGGGGGTTTGACCCTACATCATCCTGCCTTGATGTGGCCGCTGGGTGTTGTAGTGCTCCAGGTAGCTATCCAGGTCTGTCTGCATCTGCTCTACCGACTCATACCAGGTCGTTCTCCCCTTGATACGGAAGTGTTCATCCAGCAGTGTGCGATGCAGTCGCTCGATAAAGCCGTTGCTCTGCGGCCTGCGCACCTTGGTAGTCCGGTGCTCAATGCCCTCCAGTTGCAGGAACAGCTCGTAGGGATGGTGGTCAGGTCGTCCACAGAACTCGCGCCCGTTATCCGACAGGATGGTATAGACCCGTGCCTCATGGGCCTCGAAAAACGGCAGCACCGTTTCATTGAGCACATGAACCGAGGTCACCGGCAGCTTGCTGGTGTAGAGCCGTCCCCAGGCGTGGCGACTGTAGCAGTCCAGCACGGTTTGCAGATACACCTTACCGACCCCCTTGAGCGCGCCGACGAAGAAGGTGTCGACCGCCACCAGTTCCCCGGTGTAGTGGACCTCAATCTGACGTTCGCGAAACTCGGGGCTGAAGCGCTCTAACAGGCGAATTTGCTCGTCATTGAGCTCAATGGTCTGCTCCCGGTGGGTTTTCTCGAGGCGCAACAAGCGGTCGTGTTTGGAGAGCAAGTCGTGACGTTGCCACACGCCACGCACGCCGCCGGCACTGACATTGATGCCTTGCAGAGCCAGTTCTTGGGCGACCCGCAGCGGGCCATGAGTTGGTCTGGTGAGGGAGTAATCGAGGATGGCCTGTTCAATCTCGGGCGCAACCCGATTGGGATGAGCCCCTTTACAGCCCGGCAATTTGTCGAGCAAGCCCTCGGCGCCATAGGTCTGGTAATTACGGCGAATTTCGTAGAACTGCTGGCGGCTGTAGCCAATGAGCTTGCAGGCTTTACTGACGTTATTGAGCTCTTTGGCGAGCTCTAGCAGGCTGAGTTTGCGACGTGCTACTTTCTCGTTGGTGGTCATACGGTGACTCCGGATAACACGGTAGGGGTACCGTTTTGTTATCCGGTTTGAAGCCGTATGACCACTCCCTTTTGTGGGCAACTGTCAGGTGAATACCATCTCCATACAAATGGTATTGTTGGTAAATGATTGGGCTGGATGAATGTGCCAAGATATTATTCGATGGCAATGATGTCGTAGTTCCTGATGGCGTTGCCGATAAAGACCTGATATTCCTCGCCGACAGTCAGTCCCATGGCGGGGGAGACAACAGGGGTATCTGGTGTAATACAGATAACCTTGCCCTGTGTGCATTCGTGCGGCTTGCCAAGGCTGGCAGGTGCAATAAAGAGTTGCACTCTCTCTTGCCCCTCCTCGAGCAGGGTGATAAGGGCTCCAAGTTGAATGTGCTGGTAGGGGCGTTGCTGTTTTGCTAGCAGGCTATGCAAGCGAATGCATTCTTGCAGTTGTCCCTGAAGTGTCAGTAGTCGCAATTTTTGGGCTTCAGTCAGATATTGTGCTTCCTCTTTGAACGTGTCATAGCGCGATTCCATGGCGCCAATGTGATAGTTGGCCTCCTGTTGTGCTTCATGAGCACCTGCGATGGCCAGCTCGCACATCCGGCGCAGTTCCTGTTGCAGCATGGTGAGCAACTGCAACTTAAGCGTTCTGGACATAGATCCGCTCCTCATTTATCGCTGCAGGCTGACGGGGCGGAAAGCTAAACCCTCGCCCTTGCTTGAGGCACCACGAGCGGGTTGAGCCAGGAAAACCGCAGTTGAAGTTGCATTGACCGGTTAGTACCAGCCGCAGCGGCATCTGCAATTCCTGCTGATGTTGTGCCAGCCAGGCTGGCAGGGTTGCCAGTTCTGAAGAGGGCATCGAATGACCAAGCTCCTTGCGCATATAGCAGAGCGAGATACTCTCGTCAGGAAATACCCGCAGATAATCAGCGAAGCCCTCCAGGCAGTCAGCCTGTTGCGGACAGTGCCGGCACTGCTGCGCGTCACGGCGCGCCTCATCCCCTAACTTGTACTCGACAATGCCACCGTGCCGAGTTTGATAGCGAATACGGTCACGTCCTCCGTGCTGACTTGCGCTACGGCCAGGGGCATTCAGCATGCTGATATCGGCAAACTGGTTAAGTGCTTCATGTGGAGAGATATAAAAGCGTTCATATTGCTCCGCCATGCTTGGCATCCAGTAGAGATCCAATAATTTGAGCCTGAGCTGGTGGCGATCAATAAATGCAATCTGCTCTGGCAGATCGGCGCAGTGGCCTTTCAGCAATACCCGATTGATGGCAAGAGGAAGCCTATTGGCGATAGCACTCTCCAGACCATCGATAAAGCGGTGATATAGGTTTTGACCTGTGATCTGGGCAAAGATGTCGGGGTTCATGGTGTGCCAGCTCAAACGTACGAGATCAACGCCGGCCTGCTTGAGCGGCAACGCATGACGAGCCAGCAGGCTGCCATTGGTAGTGAGCGATACCGTACAACCACATTCTTTAAGGTAGGCGACGAGATCAGCCAGTTGATGGTTGCCATCTCGCCACAGCAAGGGTTCCAGTGCGGCAAGCTCGATTTTTCGGTTACCACCGTGGGCCAGCCAAACCGTGATCAACTGGCGAATATAGTCAAAACGTAGTTGCATTTGCTCTCTCCTCAGTCCATTTCATGGGGGGCAAGATAACGCCGTGTGGGCCGCATTTAGCGGCGTGCCAAATGGTGGGCCGTCATGGCGAAGCGGGGGCGGGGTTAGCAGGGGAGCGGGGTTCCCACGATGACCTTGGCTTTCAGCAGCCCCGCTACGGTGCGGCGGTAGTGATAGCCATCCTCAGCGACAGGTTCTACGGGTTTGTCCAGCAAGGTTGCGGCCAGACTGGCATGGATCAGGTAGTGATGCCCCCCGCAGCAACGCAGAACAAAGCGTTCGGCGCGCTCAGAAAGTTCCATCCAGGCTCGGGGCAGATCGGCACAAATAAGGCGACGAAGAGCATGACGAGCCCGCAGGCCATGTTGCCGGCAGCTGGCCATGGCAACCAGTTTCCAACCACGCTTGGCCTTGAACAGGGTGCTGGCTATGACCCGGCCACGATAGGTCACCAGCCGCCAGCGTTGGGTCTTGCTCAGCAGATCCGCTGGCTCTGCATAGTGCAGGCCGCCACTCACCTCGGCATAACTGGCGACCAGCAATGCCCAGACCTGGTCCAGATAGGGTTGCATCTGGCGGCTGTTGGTCAGGGTCAGTGTCTTCATGTAGCCTCCGTATGGGTGAGTGACAACGTGGATATCCTAATGTTGTCCGGGAGGCACTGAAGACATCACCAGTTGGTGAGCGCTTTTCTGGATGATTTATGAAAATGCACTCTGTTCGACAGGCGTGGTGCAATGGGGCAATGCGGTGATGCACTGGGTCACGCCATCCAGATAGCTTTGCAGGGGGGAGAGGTAATCTTGCCGGATCTGGTCGATCAAGGTATCGATTGCCCTCTGCAGATCCTGCTCGATGGCCGAGCACCCTTTACCGAGCAGGTCGCTGTTATCAAACCCAACCCGTTGTCTACGGGTATGCTCGGTCGGCGCTCCCATAAATTTATCTGCGATAGCTGCAGCTGCCAGCGCGGAGATTGCGCTGACAACCGGGCCACCCAGTGCTCCCGCCAACCCTCCCAGCAGGCCGGCGCCCAGGCCGGTTAGGCTGTGCCTGCCCGGATGGGCAGGCTCCTGCCAGGTAACATAGCGATCCCGGTACTCCCCCAATTCGCTCACCTGAAGCAGGCTGGCTGGGGTGGGGAGTGTGGCCAGCAGTGGAGCGAGATGGCGCTCGATCAGCGTTGCCAGTGTCTGTTCACGCAGCGACCGATAGTCGTTGAGAAGTTGGTCTCGCTGCTGTCCCTCTTGATGGCGTTCAACCAGTGTCGGCCAGGCGTCAAGCAGCGAGATCAGCGCTTCTTCTTGCAGGGTTTGCCGCAGGATGGGGAGCGCTTGCTCGATCCGCCACAAGGCCTGCTCCAGCCGGGTCAGTGCTGGTTTTAACTGATGCTCAAGGGGAGCGATTACGCTGCGCTGAATAAAATAATCGAGCTGAGCTTGCCACTTGGCGGGTTTATAGCGCAGTGCTTGCTCGGTGAGGGTGGCAAGCGCCTCTCCCAGCCTGTCCAGACCATGATCAGAATCAGGAGCTGTTTTGGCGCAGGCCACGGAGAGACTGATAGCCTGACGTAGCGTCCCCTTGCTGAGCAGGTGCTGCTGTGCGCGCTGATAGAGATCCTCCTCTTGTTGCTCACGTCGCTCGGGGGACTTGGCAACCAGCTTGCTCACCACCTGATGGCTGGCTTCATCCCAACTCTCTTGCTGGATGTCGCTGCGACTGATCACCGGCAGCAGGGGCTTGCCCAGGGTCAGCTCTGCAGCAAGGGCATCGAGTTCATGGATCAGTCCCGGATTGGTGGAGGGGGTGATCCAGAGCAGGGCATCGGCGCTATCGGTAAAGCGCCTTGCCAGCTCGCCGTTGGCCCGGGTGACCGAGTGCAACCCCGGGGTATCGATCAAGGCCAGTTTGTCGCCGATCAGGATCACCGCAATCTCGCGGGTGGTTTCAGTGGCCCCTTCCGCAAGTGGTAAAGGGTGGGGGAGAAGGCTGCCTTCACGCAGGATAAAGGCCTGCGCACTGGCCATCAGCGTGGCGCCAAGTCGTTCGCTGAGATAGTTGATAAGGCTCGATTTTCCGGCGTTCACCTTGCCATAAATCAGCAGTACCAACCGGTCGGCCAGTTGTTCGCTCAGGGCTCGCATCGGTGCCTGGTTTTGCCACTCTTGCTGCCAGCCGGTGGCCAGATTGCTGAGAGTCGTCGTGAGCTGCGCCGCATCGGCTGCCAGCGCAGAGTTGGCGGCTCGCGCTGCCAACGGGGCGGGCAAGGCCAGTTGTTGTTGCAACTGGTCAAGCTGAGCCAGTAACCCCGCCTCTCTATCATGGGCAGCCCGTGAGGCATCGGTCAACTTGGCCAGTCTCAGCTGAAAAGGGGTGAAGGGATCACTCATGGTCTGCTCCTCGGGTTGGCAGGGTCAACGCCGCCAGCGCTGCTTGTAGCTGAACCAGCTGGGCCAACTCCCGTTCCAGCGGGGCGGCGGCCTGCTCGGCCTCTCGCTCAATCCTGTGCAGCAGCGCTTCATAACAGCCTTGCGGGTCTGCCTGCAGTGTTGTGATGCCAGGGCTGGCCACATTCAGCTCGCGGCAGAGTTGCTCCAGCATCAACTCGCCCTGACGGCGGCTGGCGGGGTTGGGTCCTTGCGGTGTCGGATCCTCATATTGCTCGCTATCGGTGTTGCTCTCACGGGTGGCCAGATAGGTGACTACGCCGCTCACCAGGAGACCGCCGAGCCAAAAAAGAGGTGCTGCCATCATGTGCTCCTTAACGGTTGAGGGTATCGATGATCTGGTTGAGACGATCGGCCAGGTTTTCCCGAGCCGACAGCGGTTGCAACTGCGCCTTCAACATCCTGGCTTGCAGCTGGATCTGGCGAGCCTGCAGGATCTGCTCGATCGCACCCTTGAGTCTGGCAAAGCGTCGGTGACGGCGGGCAAGCCAGCCGGCAGCGTCAGCCATCAATTGCTGGCGCAGGGCCGGGATGCCACTGCTGGCCAGCACAGACGTTTCACCCACTCGTTTACCCAGTTGCCAGCGGGTACTGCTGCACAGTACCAGCGGGCCATCCCACTGCTGCAAAATGGCGGCCAGCGCTGCTTCCTGCGCCTCCTCGCTGCACTCGTCGATCCGGGTTAACACCAGGGTGGCATCGTGCTCCTCCAGCAAGGGAAGCAGGTCGGGGGCCAATTCACCGTTGCCGAGGGCATGGAGGATCAACAGATGATCGGCCTGCGCCATCGCCTGCAGGCTGGCCATATCATCCGCGCCGCTCGGGTCGGCATTGAGCCCGGGGGTATCGAGCCAGCAGAGGCCGTGGGCCACTCCTGTTTGCAACTGTCGGGTCTCCCGGCGATCGGCCACGGTAAACAGGTCACGCTCCATCAGTGCGTTGAGCAGGGCGCTCTTGCCGGTGTTGTAGTCGCCTATGGCGGCGACGGTTGGCCGCGGATCGGCGCGGTACAGTGCCTGCAGCGGGGCGATCTGATCATGCAGGTCCGGATAACGGCCAAGCAGGGTATCGAGCAGCATGGGGGTCTCTCCTGTCACTAGGGTATGAGTCAGTATCACGCCGCACTTGGGCTGTCGGTGATGTCACCAAATGGTGCATCCTGCGGGGCCAGCATGATGGCTATCTCCTCCAGCCACTGCTGCCACATCAACCGCTGCCGGGCATCGGCACTGGCTTGGCGAGCCAGTTCGGCCAGCTGTTGCTCAAGTCTCGCCAGCGGCTCGGCCAGGGTGGCCCGGATCGCCTCGTCCAGTGCCAGTGCGATCGTGCTTTCCAGCTGTTGGCTGAGGGCGCTGAGTTGTTGCATCTCAAGCAGCTTTGCATCGCGGGCCAGCTCGGCTTGCCGTGACTGTTCACGCTGCTGGCGATAGATCTCGGCAGCACCCAGCAGCAGGGAGATAGCCAGATTAAGCCGCCCTCCCACCTTGGCGAGCCCCCCCTGTAGCAGCGGCATACCGAGCTTCATTGCCTCATCGACCGGATCGGTGAGCGGCCCCGCCGGGGCAGTGTGAGGCAATGGCTGCGTCATCGGATTAAGGGCGCGCCACTGCCGATCGGGTTGTTCGCTGGCAAGCCAGCTTTGCAGCCCGTGACAGAGCCTTTCAACCAGCATGGCAACCTGGGTTTGTGGGTCAGTGCTGTGGAGCGCCGCCGTCAGCGCGGGGCGCTGCGCGTTCAACTGGCAGGTCAGTTGTAACCGCCCCTGTTTTTGTAGCCGCTGTGCCAGATGTTGCAGTTGTTGTCGCGCCGTCAGCAGCGACTGACTCGCCGGCTCTGCTGCCCCCTGTTGCAACAGCTGGGTCAGCCCTTGTTGCAGACAGGCCAATAGCGGGGCTCGCCAGGGTTCGCCGGCCAGTTGTCGGGTGGCCCACTGTTGTAAGGTGCTTGCCAGCAGTGGGTAGCCACTGGCGGCCAGCAGGGGGCCGCCTTGCTGGCGGGCCTGCCAGGCGGTCTCCAGATTAAGGGGGATCACCGGGATGGCGGCCAGTTGCGCAGGGGGGATCCCCTCCTGCTCCAGCGCCAGCAGATGGCGGCAGAGCTGCTGTTGCCAACAGGCGAGTAAAGCGGGTTCGCTGCTATCGCCATTGAGCACGATCAGCAAGGGGTTGCCACGTTGCAGCAGGGAAGCCAGCTGGCGATAGAGGCACGCCTCATCCACATCACCGCTGCGCACCACCACGACCACCAGATCGGCGCTGGCCAGCGCCGCCTCGGTGACCGTCTGATGGGGAATGGGGGCGTTCAGCCCCGGGGTATCGCGCAGGCAGAGCCCCTGCCAGGGGTAGTCGATCACCCGGCCGGTCAGCGGGATATCGCCGGTCGGTGCCAGCTCCTCGCCGCTAAGCACATTGACCAGGGTGCTTTTGCCTGCGTTGTAGTTGCCAAGCAGCAGCAAGGTGGCGGGCTGGTCGTGTAGCCGGGTCAGCCAGCTGGCGAGTGTCCGGGCCAGCGGCATGCCAGCCGGGGTGGCCTGCAAGGTCTGCTGCAGGGCTATGAGACGCTGTTGCAGTTGGGCCTGGGGAGTATGGAGCATGGTCGCTTCCTCTGTAATAAGCACAGGAAAGAGGATAGCGGTGGCGAGTAAAAAAAACGGGCTGGCCAATTGGCCAGCCCGGGGGCATTTCTCTCATCCCTTTAGTCAGGGCGTGGTCCGACAGGACCTAAACCATTTTTCCTACACCTTACCGGTATAAGGTCTTAATCCCTTTAGTCAGGGCGTGGTCCGACAGGACGCTATGCTGCTGGGTGGTGTTTCTCTGATGAACGGGTCTTAATCCCTTTAGTCAGGGCGTGGTCCAACAGGACTAAACCAACATAGGAGCTAGATGATGATTACCTTCCGTCTTAATCCCTTTAGTCAGGGCGTGGTCCAACAGGACCCGGAAGGCGACAGGTGTTTAGGGGGGTACTCTCCGTCTTAATCCCTTTAGTCAGGGCGTGGTCCAACAGGACAATAAAGACCATCGTCGTTTGGTAGCCAAGGCCAAGTCTTAATCCCTTTAGTCAGGGCGTGGTCCAACAGGACAGATTGCCTCGAACCTCCACGAGTGTCTGAGCCAGGTCTTAATCCCTTTAGTCAGGGCGTGGTCCAACAGGACGAGCGGTTCTTTTTCACTGTGGCCAAAGATGGAAGTCTTAATCCCTTTAGTCAGGGCGTGGTCCAACAGGACCGAGGCCGGTACCGATAAACCACACACCACCATGGTCTTAATCCCTTTAGTCAGGGCGTGGTCCAACAGGACAGACGACCTTTTTCAGAGCACCGGCAGCTCGTAGGTCTTAATCCCTTTAGTCAGGGCGTGGTCCAACAGGACTCAGACGTGATCTACAATGGTCGCGATGACGACGAGTCTTAATCCCTTTAGTCAGGGCGTGGTCCAACAGGACTCAAGTCTCGTTGGACTTTTGCTCCAGTATTCCTGGTCTTAATCCCTTTAGTCAGGGCGTGGTCCAACAGGACTTTATGCTAACCGTCTATTCTCGTCCACTATCGTGTCTTAATCCCTTTAGTCAGGGCGTGGTCCAACAGGACTGAAGCCATTTATAACTCATTGTTTTTATTGATGCAACTTATCCACTGGTGTGGACAGGGTTGTGGATGAAAAAATGCCATTTTAAGCATTTTTTATGCCCATTGGTTTATTGTGTTTTTCAACCAACTGTTTTTAAAAAAGTTATATTTACCACCATTTTTATGAGGCCTCACTGCAGGCCTCTCGTTTTTTTATCTTGCAATGGCGAGGGATTTGTGAGTGTCAAAATACATAATCCGCCAGCCGGGGATCGTCGTGAAAGAGCAGTACCGGACCACGAGGGCCCAGATGAAAGCTTCCTTCGACGACGGAAAAGGGCAGGCAGAGCAGGCGATCCTGCTCCGGCTCGATCAGCCCCTTCAGCTCATCACAGAGGGCGAGGCGTTCTGCAGAAGTCAGCGGCAGCAGATAGAGGGATTTTTGCAGTGGCCAGCCGGCCTCGGCACAGCGGCGTTGCATCCGGCGCAGGCGCCGTGGACAACTGATGTCATAGCCGATCAGCCAGAGCGGTTTAGTGGTCATGGCCAACCTCCCGCTTGAGGGTCTGCTCCAGTACCTTTCGACAGACTCGGGCCAGTTGTCTGAGCCGGGGCTTACGCGTTTTTTGCCAGCCAAACCAGAGGGGATAAAAGAGCTGCTGGCCCGCCCGGGTCAATCGACAGCCCTGATCCGAGGTGGTGAAGTGCTCCGCCGTCAGGGTATGACTCTGCCATAGCTGCAGTAGCCAGCGTTCCAGCTCGGCCCGGGTCAACTCCTTGATATCGAGCAGCAGGCTGGGCCTGCGGTAGCCGGTCACATGGTGCAATCCCAGCTGGGGGTCGAATCCTTCGGCCAGCAGCGGTGGCAGCAGTGCACTGTCCTCCAGGGTGGAGGTCAGCGAGAGCAGGGCATTGACGGGATCGCGTGGTGGTTGACGCTGACGCCCGGTAAAGCCGGTGCCGGCCAATTGCCTGGCCCATCCCTGCCAGTAGCGCTGACTCAATTCGGCTTCAGCCAGCATGGGATGGTGCAGCGGCTTGAGTGGTGGCAGAGGGGGCTCGCCCAGTTGAGCCAACACGCAGTTCTGCCCGAGCCGTCGGGCGTTGAGCAAGCGGCGTACCAGTTGTTGCTGGCAATCAGGTTGGGTGATGGCACGATACTGGATCAGGCGCAAGCTGTCGGGGGCATGGTGCAGCGAGCAGAGATGAGTGCAACTGCGGCGCCCCATGGCAATAAAGTCGATGCCTCGCTCGGCCAGCTTGAGCAACAGATCGCTGGAGAGGGTGATGCCCTGGCCCACCATCAGGCGGCTGATCTGGCCAAGACTGTAGAGACGGGAGGGGAGGTCAGGGTGGGCGAGATGGAGCAAACCATCTTGCAGGGTGAGTTGGTAGTCGGGGTGATCGAGTAGCAGGGTGGTCATGGCGGCGCTCCGGCAGGGATTTTATCCATGCTAGCGTGCCGCCATCGGCCCAACTGGCTGACCAGTTGGTGGGATTACCGGAAGTGAATATGGTCAGGCTGCAGTTTTAGCCCCTTGCATTCGTAAGGGGTACGTTGGCCCTTCTCCTTGATGCTGCTGACAGTGACTATTTGGTAGTAGCTGGCGAGACGGGGTCCCAACGCATGGGTCAGCGCTTCATTGGTATCTTTTTGCAGCCGTACCCAGAGGTTTTTATGGTTTTTGAGCAGGGTCGCCAGATCGCGCTGGGGATGTTCTGTGTACAAAAATTGGGTAGTGCTGTTTTCTTGCAGCAACCATTTGCTGCGATATACCCGCTTGGCATCGGGTATATCGCCTGCGTTAAAACGCTCCGCTTCTCTTTGACACATGCGAGAGACGGCATCAGTGGCCAATTCAAAGAGATCTGCGAGTGAGATCTTGTCATCCACCAGAGTCGCGGGATGAATTGCCCCTCGGAAGAAGGCGGCCAGGCGTCCGTCAAGCTCTCGCTCTTTCATCCCTTCGCGCGGTGCATCCAGCCCTTCGCCCGGGTTCTCCTTGCTGTCTTGGGCCAGCCAACTATAGAAGGCAAAGCAGTCCGGTTTCAGGGGCACTTCGATGTCATCACACCAGAGGCTCATATGCTCAAAATCGAGGGTGACGCTGGCGCGTTCAAAGGTAAGGGCATTGGCCCGGTTGATGCGATCCACCGTCTGGGTGTAGCTGAGCTCATCACGGCGGATCAGGTCGGTTGGCATCTCCTCCCGCATCAGCACCAAGGGGATGGTTGCCAGGGTCACTTCGGCCTGACTCAGGTCATGTTTTCCCTCTTTTTTGGCATCCGCGCGCCAGACTGGGGTCGGCGTCGGGTAGTAAAAATCGGGCACCCGCTCATAAGGTTCGCTTACCAGCACATGGCTCAGGCAATCTTGCGGGCGACCAAAAAGGCTCATGGCATAACCCAGAGCAAAGCCCATAGTTTTGCGGCCACCGGCCAGCGAGGCGTGAATTGCCAGATCCGGATCGGCGGTGAGGGTGCGAACATGACGGGTGATGAAGTCGGTAATGATCTCCTGCTCGCGCTCGCTGCGTACATCCTCGAGGGGCAGACCATCGTCACCGCAAGGCACCTTGATGTCGGCCAAGGTAAAAATAAGCGGTGGCAGTTGGTAGTCCTGTTGCAGTCGGGTCAGTGGATTGTCATCACCCAACAGATTTTTGACCAGCCGCTCGCGCCCCTCGCCGGTTGTAATCACCTCGATGCGTGAGGGATATTTGGCGGGATCCTGGCGGTAGATACCATAGAGGGTCTCGGTGATGATTTGCGGGGTCATGCCCGAAACGGCCAGCAGTATGTGTTCCATAGCGATTCCTTGATGAGTCGGGATATTCAAAGCAGTGCCTCAACCTGATATTCGGTCAATGAAGCACCCAGTTGTTCCAGTTGATCTGCACTCAGTTCCTGACCCCGCAGCTCAGGGGGAACGGGCACCGACAAGTGCAGATAGCGGGCGCCACGTCGCTGTACCTCTGCCACCATGGGGAGCGGCAGTGTTCCGATCACCCGATCGCCGGCACAGATAAGTGCCGGATCGAGGTGGGGCAAGATGGCATCGATGGCCAGCGGCTGGCGTTGGCACCATGCGATGGCGCCGGGATGACGGCTGACAAGGTAGTTCATGACGCCCCCGCTTATTGCATCTTGTTGAAGTAGCTCTGCAAGGTGGTGTGGATTGCCTGGCCATCCGCCCTGTCGCAGATTTCGATACGGTTATCCTTTGCTCGCTGTACCATCTCGTCCGGCAAGGGGCGGGCGCTGATCAGCAGGCGCTCGCCAAACAGTCCCCCCAGTTTGCGTCCCAGGCTCTCGAGCTTGAGTACCACATCCTGATTGGTGCTCTCTCCCTGCTGTTTATCTCCCCAGTACTTGGCCTTGCATTCGATGGTGAGCAGCTGGTTGTTGTGACAGATCAGCACATCGAATTCGTTGTTTTTACCGCGAATACTCTGTTGCCGGAGCGCTTCGGTCTGCCACTCACCTTCGACACTCATGGCCACCTCGCTAAAGCCGCACTCCTGTGCGGTGAGGTAGGTCAGCTCCTCGAGCCAGCGTCCGGCCAGATAGCGGCAAGCGTCTTTGCTGGTAAATTGCAGGAATTTGTTGTGAGCAGCAGACCACCGTAACAAGCCCTCTTGCTGCAATCTTAAGCAGAGTGCTTCAGCATCTTTATTGGGGGTTTTATCCAGTTCAGCCTGGCAGTCGTGCAGATCCACCGCCTTGTGAGCGGCACCTTGCAAAGGGCCAATAAAGTAGCGGCATTCCCGTTGAAATTGTTTGCCCAGATAACGGGTCAGCTCGGCGCGAGCCCGGATCTCGTTATCATTGTGCGGGCCTATCCAGGTTTGGCGTTCAAACCCGTTGGCGGCCAGCATCTCGTCCATAGAGAGCACTGCTTGCCATTTCAGGGCGTAATCGACCCCGTCGTTGAGCAGCTGGATTTCACGGTTTTGGCTGTCGGTATAGAAGATCAGGGCGCGGGGAATGCCGCCGCTGGCGCTCTCGGGATGCTCGCTGTTAAAGCGGTTGAAGGCGTTGGCAAAGACCAGCGCCATCGGCTTGGTGCCACAGGTAGCGTTCAGTATCCAGCGTTTGTCGCCGTGGTGGGTTGCCAACCAGTCGATTAGCTCCCTGGCTTGCTGTTGCAGTTGTACCGGGCGGTGGCTGCTACGTCCTTCACTGATCCTGAGGGTCGGTAGTCCATGTCCCTGATAGAGTCGGGTCAGGTTGTCTGCTTTGTTGTGCAGGGTATTGTCGCCCAGTACCAGCACGACTCCCCGGCACTCTTTATCGGCAAAGGCCGGGATCAGATTGGGCAGCAACTGATCGGAGACCAGATTGATATGGATAGTCTGCATGGGAACTCCTTGAGCTTGAATGGTTGCCATTATGCGCCAGCTAACCTTCTTGCTGGCGCTGGCCAATTGGTGGGATCAGGCGATTAAGCGATAGCACCCGAGTCCAAATGTGGTTTTGCCACCAATCTGGAGCTGTTGGCCGATTTGTAACCAAGGTATTGCAGGCGCAATGTCGCCTTGATAACAGAGTTGACCAATAAGACCCCCAAAAGGAAGTTGTTCGCCTTGGCGTACCGAGAAGCGCTGCCAATCTTCAAAACGAACACAGGTGCCTTGTTGCTGATACTCACCCAGTGAGGGGATAGCCAGTGGTATGGTGGATAGCAGATGTTCACTTTCATCCACCCAGTAGTGGGTGAGTAAAGCCAAGCGACGAGCGATCTGTTCGAGTAAAAATGGCAATGGTAGAGGGATTTTTTTGACAATGTTGCCCTGATATTTCATCCGCAATGGACTCTCCAGTTGCAGAGCTACTTCATGCCAGATTGAAACCGGCTGTGGTTGCAACCAGTGATACAGTTGCCCAATGTGGATGCCAGGGTGAAGACCAAAGGGAGTGACTGTCGCGATACTGTGAATGGTGACCGGGATCTTTTGTGCTCCCAGTGGCAGGCATGGTGAACGGCCGAGGCAGGCGACCAGCTGTTCTGCTGCCTGACATGCAGCCCCCAACAAGACCAGATCAAATGAGACAATATCGTCTTGTTGCCACAGTTCTTGCCGATTGCCATCTGTTTGGATTTGGTAGGGTTTGGGCTGTTGAACGGCATGATTGCCGTACAAAAGCTGATAAAGGGGGGGGGCCCCCTTTATCATATGACCCAGCCAGCCATGCCAAAGTGACCCCTTGAAAGGGGGGAGGCGGCCATCCTGTTGCAGGCGAATATAGAAACGTAATCTGAGATAGGAAAACCGCTCGGTGACTTCATAGATCTCTTGAGGCAACATCAAGCCAGCACCTCAGTGGCACAAAACCGTTGCTGCAAGGTAGTCAATCGCTGCTTTCGCAGGAGATATTTTTCTTTTGCTTTCTTGCTGAGCTCTTTTGGTTTCACTGTGGTATCGAAATAGCCGCTAAAAACCATATCCAGCGCAAAAGCTAGGATATGTTTCCATTCATGGGGGCTAACGTTGCTATCGTTGCTTACCATATCCAGCAGGCGGTCAATCTCGCCCGCGGCCCCCTCTCGCTGGTTGTTGGCATCTTGCGTGGTTTGGCCTTTATAAGGTTCTAAACGTTTTTGTAAACGTAAACAGATTTGAAAAGGCTCTGACGCTGCATCAAACAAGGCTTGCTCTTTAGCGTGCGCTTGCGCTTGTTGCATTTGCGCTAGGCTCTCTTTTTCGAATTGAGACAATTCGTCTTGTGGCAGGGCTTGTAGCAATGCGGCTAAACGGCCTTGACCGATCAGCGTTACCGGGTTAGTTAACGACTCACTACGATTGAGTTTTTCCCCGTTTTGTTGCCATGCCGGTAACAGAGATTTAATACGGCCTTTTTGCGAGTCAGTGTATGACATCGCATCACTGAATTTACCGCTCGTTAATGGCATGTAGGTGAGGTTTTTACCTTCGTTATCCTGTTTGTCACCAAAGGCCAGTAAATGGCGCACTTGTGGGCTGTCTTGCCATTTTGTGGCTGAAGGGTATACCTGATTCATATGCTCAACAAAGAGGCTACGCAAGCTTTCGACAGTATGGTGGCTCTCAAGACCACGTGTACGCGCTAAACGGGCAGTGAGTTGCACTGCGCCTGCCCCCAATGATTTACCATGCCCCAAACCATGACAGAAACGCGCAATATCTTGCTCATTGCGTGTTGGGGTAATGGCCCAAAGCAGTGCACCGAGCTCTACAGGGTTGAGATTATGAAACACAATGCGCCCTGTGAAGCGGCTGCCCGGTTGCATCAACTCTAGCGTGCTTTGTACGCTGGTTTTATTTTGTAAATCAGCAGGAAGATGTGCATTGAACGCGTTTTGAGCCGGATAGCGTTTCCAACCGGCAATTTTGTTGCCTGTTGTATAGTCTTTTAGCTCACTGACCTGATCTTGTTGCTGGCTTTGCTCCAGATACGCATTCAGATAACTGGCTCTCGGTTGCCCTAAAATCACCGGCGTCGATGTGGCTGTGCCCTTATTTTCTCGGCAGAGTGCATCGCCAATGGCGACGCGGCTTTTTAATGAGAAGCCGGAGTGCGATAAGGTGCCAAACATCAGCCCTGGCAGGTCAAAAATGCTGGCGCTATTGAGGGCTTTTTGTTGCTGCAAGAGTAAATCACCCACACTCTTTTCGTATGGCATGCGCGGCATTTTTGCCAATCCTGTGGCCAGTATTTTCCCGCTTTGCTTATGCTTGCGCACAAAAAGTGGGATCCCCATGCTCGGGTAGGCACTGTGTTTGAGGTAGTTCACTAATTGTTCATTGTGAGCGGCAAACATACGGCTAATGCGTAAGGTGTCTTCTTCCGAATCCCAACGCTGGCTTTCGTTTTCTGCACGGTAGAACAGGTAGTGAAAGTTCAGCCGTTCATTTTGATACTCTTTTTTACCTGGGCGATAGCCAACAAAAACCGGATAACCTTCTAGCTCTGCGGTGCGTTCTAATTTGGCGCAGGCCACGGTAACCGGTTTGCCTTTCGTTCCACGTAGCGTACGTTCGCTCAAACTAAAGGGCAGAGTGTGGGTTGGCCAGTTTTTCTGGAACTTTTGGTATTTTTCCAATGCACCAAGGTGACTGTCATTGGGGATTTTTACTTTGGTGAAGCGTTCAATATCATCGCTAAAGAGCACCGTATGCTGACAAGGAGTGAACAACCATGCCTTGCTTTCTGCACTGTATTTTAGCCAGCCAGCTTGCAGATCGGAGTCTTGTAGCGTTTTGCTGTAGGCTGTTTCTGCGTTAGAGATATCACGAAACGAAAATTGAGGATCGTCGGTTTCGCTAAACTTGGCAAAACTGGCAATTTCCAAAACATTACGCAGCATGCCTTTAAGGCTACTGCCAGGGATAATAGGATTACCCTGAGGATCGCGCGCCCAGTGGACATGGGCCGGATGATGTTCACGCGTGCGATCACTGCCTGCACCCACCAAAAGTGGGGTCAGGTTAGTCAGATCGAATTCGATAATGCCATCAACACCGTCTTGCAGAGGATGGTCATGGCTGACCTGATGTGCCCAGTCCGGTGAGTAAACCCACTGTGATAACGGAACAAAGTGGTAAGGGGCATGAACCTGCGTCATTACTTATCTCCTTGCGCAAAGCCGGCAAACTGTTGCACCAGCGGTTGCCACAGGCCTTCTGTTGTGGCGGTTTGTCCTTGCTGCCACCACAGACGGTAGACCAGCTCTCGGCCTTGGGCGTGTGGCAGATCTTGGCGTAATACCAGACGTTGCTCACGGTAAGCTTGAATGAGGGTGCTGTTGCCATGGCTATTGCCATTACAATCAAGGCTATTCAACAAGGTGATTCGATAGGTTGTGCCGTGCTCGTGCTGAATATGCAGGCTGTTTCCGTTTTGGTGCCATTGGCCTTCTAGCAGATCTGCCGTGTGGGTGGGTAAGCCCAGAGCTAATTGGCTGGCGGTTTGATACCAACCTTCAGCCTGCGGCCATTGTGCCAATAAGGCGTTTAACTCTTCACGTTGGCCACGGCGACTTTCAATTTGCAGATGCCCGCTGATGAGCGTAGGCAGTTGGCAACCGAGAACTTCCGGTTGCTGTTGGCTGCATTGCGCGAGCGAGTTATAGGTTTTCAATGAGGATGCTGCTTGCATGTGTATTTACTCCTTGCCGCTGCCAGTTAATTGCGCAAAGTCGATGTCCCACGGTTGATGTGGCTGATGCATCACCAGAGATAAGCCTCGCCCACTGGCTGCGCCTAATGGCAATAAGCCCTCTTTGAGGTCGTTGAGCGTTTCCTCGAAGGCTTGTTGTACCTTCGCAGATAACGGTTTGCCCGGCAGTACGTGCAATGTCAGCGTTATTTCCGGTTGCCACAAAATCTCTTCACTGAATAATCGGCCCTGACGAACCCCACCGGTAAAGCGATCAATGCTGGTATGCGTGCGATGCAGGGGATGTGGTTGCAAAATCACGCAGTCATCCACAATTAGTCGGCCCGCTAAGGGTGCATCGCTATCTTCGCTACCAAACAATTCAGCCAGTGCTGCTGGGCGGTTTTCCCAGCTCTTGCTATCGGTTTCGGTAAGCTGTTCGGCAAAGTCACCGTTAAGTCGGCGCAAGTTATACGCGGTACGGTGCGCGAGAATACCTTTAATAGTGCTACCACAGAGCACAGCTTGAGGCTTATCGCACCAAGTGGCGTGCTGTTTTTGCCATTGAATGGCACTTTCAGTGAACGTGAAGGTATCCGTATGTTCAGTGGTATCATTCCCGATTGGGCGAGCACCACTTCCCGCACGCCAGCCGCCGAGTGCCGTCACGCCGAGGCGAGCAAAAGGTGTGGCCTCTGAGGGGGGCAGAGCTTGGCCTTGCGGTAAGGTATCGCGCTGGGCAAAACGCAGCATTTGTGCGCCCGCCTGTGGCTGGCCTTGCAATGTCAGTGGCGTGATCTCACTGCTGACTAAGCCTAATTTGCCTAACCCATTGCGGGTTGATGCGCCGAGTGCAAAGGCCGGATCGGCTAACAGCGCCAGTAATGCATGCCACTGTGCTTCACGCTCGGGTGACTCATCACATTGCATCCAACGAATATCGACGACAAAACGTAATCCGCGCGGCAGTAATACGGTATCAAATTTTCCTTTATCCGCAGCGCAGCCTCTATCGTTGATCCGAACGCGTTCACGGTGTAACGGGTTGGCTTGGTATAAGCGGCTAAGTAGAGGGTCTTGATGAATATCTTGCTCGGTCATCAAACCTTGAACCGGTTTACCTTGGCTGTTCAGTAACAAGCCGTGATGTACCGAAAGCTGTGCGGATTCATTATCGGTAGTGCCAAACCAGTAATCGGCAATGGACTGACCCAGCGTGGGTGATGTGCCCAACTGTTGTGTGGCTTTTTGACGCCATACGCCGACGAAGCTGGTGGCAGGAATATAGGGCAGCCCGTTGGCATCACGCACTAATTGTTGATCAAATCCGGTATCGCGGTCACCAGAATGGATAGCAAGCGGCGAGCGGGTTTCAAAAAGTAGTCTGGCTAACCAAAGACGTTTCATTGTCCGGCCTCCTGCTGGTTGTCTGCATTATGGGTAGCATTGTTGGCCGCATATTTTTTACGGTAGGCGCGCAGACCGTCATCAGTTGACAGATCGTAACGGCATAACTCTTCAAGCAGTAAACGCAGATCATCAAGATCCAGTTGGTGACGCGTTACGGCCGCATCAAACTGTTGTGCAAAGGTGACTAATCGATCACCTTCTGGCCATTCGATACCCCAACCGCTCGGATCGTTGGTGGTTTTACAGATGGCACTTTCTGACTCAAAGACAGCACGTCTCCAATCGAGAATGCCGTGGTGCTGGGCTCGGTCGGCATGCGATGAGCGAGCAAGATCGGCTAAACGACGCCACTGGCTGCTGCTAGGTCCGGCCTGATAAGCCGGTGGTGTGCGGTGATAGCGGCGCAGAGTCTGGTATGCATCGGCAATGTGGTGGTGCATGGATTGGCAACGCGTTTTGCGTTCAATAGTGCGAGTTTGCTTTGCCTGCTTGCTTTGCACCCATGCCAGCAGTGGGCTAGATGTTGCGTGGTTGGTCGGCGTTTCATGTAGAGCGGTCGGCTGTGGCAATGTCACGGCAAACGGCGTAAACAATTCGCTAGCTCCAGTACCAGGTGTTACTTGGTTTGCCCATGCGGGGTTAATCATGACCCAGCCTAAGCCTTGCTCTCTGGCGAAGCCACAACCTTGCTCCGTTAAGGCTTGTAGCGCCTGCTCTGTTGGCGCATCTTGTAACTGGTAAGTCAGTACGCTACCGGCTGCAATTAATAGTTGTTCGCTATTTAATCCACCTCGTGCGCGGTTAAAGCGGCGGACACGGCGACTACGAATAAAGGTACGTGTTGGGTCGAGCTCGCCACACAGCTCAGGGTGTAAATCTTGTGCACTTGGGGTGAGGGTTGGTTGGCCCAAGGCATCTAAACAAGCTACATCACTTAAACACCAGATCACCAACTCGTTACCGCGAGCCGCCGTTGGTTGAGGCTGTGTTTGTGGTTGGTACAGGCTCAGGCTGACTTTACCAAACTCACTGTTTCGTGATCGCCCTAAAACGAACTCGCCGTGCAGAGTTTGCTCGAGCAATGCCGCAAGCGCAGGCTCTGCACAATCAACCCAGCCGGCAAATGTTTGTTCAGCCTGAATGAAGGCATATTGAAACAGTTGCCCTTCTTTAGCGCGCTGAGTGTCACTGTCTAGTGCCGTGCGGGCGGTCAGGCCGGTGCGGATATCCGCAGCGTACTGTAAGGTCCGCGCCGAAGAGATAAAACCTTGGCGGATTTGCTGGTATTGGATTAATTCATTACGCGCAAAGCGGCGAGCCGCATGGTTGGTTAGCGCGTTTTTCTCCCCTTTTGGGGTATGCCAACTGGCGGGAGCCGGTAGGGCAATTTCACCGTATTGTGGGTTATCTGGGCCGGTTACCACAGGGTAGGCGGGGGAAAAACGGCATTCACCGGAGTGAAACAAGGTAAACGCGTCTTCTGTGCTCAGTTGTGGATACAGTTTACTGGCCACCGCGCCGAGTAATGCACTACCCGGAATATGATCCAACGTTTGGTGCTGTGTGGTTGCAGAGCTGCGGCTAATGATCACAGGTTCGAGCGTGGTTAGGGTATAAAAAATACGCATCAGTTATTGCTCCTCTACAGTCACAATCACATCACCGAGGCCACGACGGCGTTTCCCCCCGACGGAATTAATCAGCGGAAGCACACTAGAAAGCCAATGTGCAAACTGCTGCTGTATTTCTGCAGAGGTGGTATTGAGCTCGAGATGGGCATGCAGAGCTAACGGTACGACGGTTTCCATTGCTCGTAATGACCCCTCTTTAGCCGCACCCGTGTGGCTATCAATTGCGGTGGCGTGGCGCACTAAATAAAGGTGCTCTTTATCTTTTGGATTTGCGTTGAAATAGGAGATTTCGGTGGGGCTTAATGTGGCACTGCTGATGCGCAGCGCCCCTTGGGCTTGTGCGTGTGTACCTTCGCAACCAAACAGTTGCGTTAAGGTGTGAGTATCGGCACCTTCAAGCCATTGCAGCTCAGAGGCTTCACGAAAGGCTTGGCGCAATAGCCCTTTGATACTTTTTCCACTGAGTACCGGCAGGGCGTGCTGGTCTTTTAAGACCAAACTATCGGCATAAGCACCCCCTTCACGGCCGGTACCCACATGCCATTCACTGCGCAGATCAAATTTGAGGCAAAAATGCAGCGAACTCATTGGCAACCCTCCTGCTCTGGCATGAAGTGTTCATAAACCAGTAAATCGACAATCCAGCTGTGATATCGGGTTTCACCCATATCATCGGTTTGAGACCAGAACCAGTTTGGCTCTGCGTGCTGCGCTGCAGGCATCAATGACACCAAGTGTTTATCCCACTCGATGCGCTGAGTCGGCGTGAGTTGGCTCAGGGCGCGATCATAGATCCGCATGGCTTCATCACTGTTATCGCGACTTAGCTCTGTGGCCATTTGCCGGAATTTGTTGATAGACAACGGCAACGGCGCGTTACTCTTCACTTTTTGGCTCAAGAACTGACGCATACGCTCAAGTTCAATTAATGATGGCCCCGCTAAACTGGAGTTAAATTGATCTTCGTTGTCAGTGATCAGATAACCTGGCAGCGCACCTTGTAGCGGCTTACCTTTCCAGAGCCATTGCTGAGATTGCCCACGCAATACGCGAATATCTTCTGCCAGTGCTTTACTGATGCGATAAAAACTCAACGAAGCCGGTAGTACAGTAGGGGTTGCTTTGGTCACGGTTTTAGCTTCACTGCATAGCCCTTCAACCAAGTGATGGCACAGCATGAAAGGGTGATTGGCTTTGTGGTACAAAATGCCGCCACTGGCGGTCAAGTAAGGCAGCAAATCAGCGCTGCCTTTAAGGTAGCGAGTATGTAGACCTTTGAGTTGTTCTGCAGAGTACTTACGGAAAGCGCGGCAAAAACGCGTGGCATAACCTAAGGCTAAATCCGCGCGGCACAGCAGCGTAATATCATCGCCCCCTAGCACCAATGGGCGCATAGCGAGGTATGTGACAGATGCTTTTTTTAGCTGTGTTTGATAGAGCCATAGCGTGGCTTCTGCCGCGGCAAGCTCTGTGGCCTTAGCTAATGCATCTGAAAATTGGCGAAATGCCGTAGAAAATACATCATCTGGCTGATTTTCAAGGGCCTTGCGCAGAGCTCTTAACTGTTTACCAAGGCCGTTACCATCAATATGAATCAGGGCCAGATCGCGCAAATCGGCATCCTCGGTTTGTTCGGTGTGCGCATTGTAAAAAGCGCTGGTATCCAGAGGAAATTGCAGATCGGCGGGGAGATCGATATTGGTACTGAATTTTTGCAGTAACAGTGAGTCACGTAATCTTAGAAAGCGATAGCACTGCCGATGCAATTCAGTATCGAGATCAATGTGCTGTTCACTTTCATTAGCCTGTGGCGCAATTTCGCGCCGTGCCGCAGTCGAAAGAGGCACTGCCGCTAATCCGGTACGTGGTGAGGCAACGCAAGGCGCAGTACTGAGCGGATAGTGAGGGCGCGGTAAATTACGTGCCGCTGCCAGTGCCACATGCCCTAGTTGTAAGGCGTTCTGTAAAGAAGCGTCTTCACACAACGCATCACAAAACGTCAGGCCAGGAAACAGTTGTTGGACAGTCAGCGTCCAGAGGCTTCGCAGCTGTAACAGCGGGGCTTTACTGTGACACCACGCATAAAAGGCCCCCCCTTTACAGCGTACAAAATGGATTTGCTCATCGTGTTGTGTGCTAGGTGGGACCAGCAGATCTGACTCAAGGCCACACTGTTCGATAACGTGAGCCAGAACGGAGGTTGGGTGATTATCAATTAGACGATCCAACCGCTCGCTGGCTGAAATTACATCTTTTAACTTACCTGACCGGAACAGGTAGGACTGTATCGATTTGGCTTCGAAGAGATAAGTGAACATGAGGCATCCTATAGAGTTCCATTAAGCAGGGCCGAAACCTGAAGAGATTTGCAATATTCAAATGCGGCCATTTTTAATCTAACTAATTAATTTGTAAAGTTTTTGACCAACACATCCAGTCGGAGTTGATCAATCTGAGCGGAACATCACGAAATTGGAAAGTGAATCAGTTCTTGGCCCATTTAATGGCATCGTGTTTCCAATCCTACGATCATGTCTGTCAATCAATCTTCTGACTAATTGGTCACTCATAATGGTTGTCGAGTGATTGCTAAAGTCCTTTCATCTAATGCAACGAGGTGAGAGATGGATACACAGGGCTGGCTCAATCAGATACTGGGGGCACTGGATAGGCCGATATCGGGCAAGCAGCAGGCTCGGGTGGCATTACCCACCAGGGTGGCGAACCGTGAACAAGGGTTGCACCGGCAGGTATTCGATGCCACCGGCAGAGCGGTTGCGCTGGGTCCGCTGCTGGCCAGTGGCGGGGAGGGAAGTGTCTATCCGCTGGCAGGCAGGCCCGATGTGCTGGTGAAGCTCTACCATCCGGCCCGGTTGGCACAATCTGGGGGCAGGTTGCAGGCGAAAATAGAGGCGGCGATCATCTTGCGCCAGCGCATTCCCGAGCTGAGCCAGTTACCGCTCGCCTGGCCCCAGTTAGCGGTGTTTGATAGCCAGGGGAACTGGCTGGGGTATGCCATGCGACGGGCGCAGGGGCGGCCCATCCGTGGTTTTCGCAATCCGGCACTGGTGCGGCGCGACTTTCCCGGTCTGGGGCGTGCCCTGCTGGCCACTGCGTTGTGCGATCTGATAGAGACAGTCAGGGTGCTGCATCGTCATCAGATCTGTTTGGGGGATATCAATCTGGACAACTTTTTGCTTGATATGGCCAATGGTCGCTTCTGGCTGATCGATTGTGACAGTTTTCAACTGACGCTGGATAACACCCGTTACCCCTGTCCGGTGGGGGAGGAGAGCATGATCCCCCCGGAACATCAGGGTCAGGATCTCGCCTCGGTGCGGCGTACACCAGAGAGCGACACTTTCTCGCTCACCGTGCTGGTGTTTATGGTGCTGATGAGTGGGCGTCATCCCTTCGAACATGTGGGGGGGAGTCGGGTGGCCGACAATATCCGTCAGGGCCACTTCCCCTATGGCCAGTCGATCCGGCCCGGCAGTCAGGGGGCGGTGCCGCTGGGTCCCTGGTATAACTGGTGGAGCCATCTCTCTTACCAGCTCAAAACCATCTTTATGCAGACCTTCGGTGTTGGTGTGACCCAACCCGCCGGGCGGGTGCCCCTGAGCGAGCTGGCGACCCGGTTGCGACAGTATGGCTGGAGTATCCATCAGGGCCATCTCAGCGATGAACTGTGGCCGGCGCAGGCCAAGGTGGCCAGCCCGCCCCACGCTAAATAGCTGTTCCGAATAGTAGATCACTGCGCTCGTACAGCTTCTACAAGTGACATGGAGCACGCATCGTGCGCTAAGCCTTGTCACTTCAGGCTTTCTCGCCAGATTGCACAAATGCCTTACGCCACAAGGCTTCCGGCAAGATGTAGCACTATTAGGATCAGTTATTTAGATAGCCGCTGAATAGCAAAACGCCCCACCCGGTGATCACCGGGTGGGGCGTTTTGCTTTTGCCAATCAGCCAATCCCTTTAGTCAGGGCGTAGTCCAGTAGGACTCAAACACTATCTTTTACTTGCAAGTAAATAAGGGTCTTAATCCCTTTAGTCAGGGCGTAGTCCAGTAGGACCAGTACTACGGGTTCATCAACGGCCGCTATGTTGGGTCTTAATCCCTTTAGTCAGGGCGTAGTCCAGTAGGACCTTAACGTGCCGTGCGATGCAAAGAAGTATCAAGTCTTAATCCCTTTAGTCAGGGCGTAGTCCAGTAGGACGCGAATCCCGTCGCCACAACTCCCGTACCCGTTCCGTCTTAATCCCTTTAGTCAGGGCGTAGTCCAGTAGGACATGATGCTGACCTACACCGAGCAGACCTCTGGTGTCTTAATCCCTTTAGTCAGGGCGTAGTCCAGTAGGACGGTCTGCGAAGGCGGTGAATACAAAACCGTTTACGTCTTAATCCCTTTAGTCAGGGCGTAGTCCAGTAGGACGCAATCCCTACCTGTCGTCCGGCAAGGAGGATAAGTCTTAATCCCTTTAGTCAGGGCGTAGTCCAGTAGGACTTCATCGGTCAGTGGAACATCACCGAGGATACTCGTCTTAATCCCTTTAGTCAGGGCGTAGTCCAGTAGGACCAACAACGAAATCGCAATGCGTACTGCTGGCTATGGTCTTAATCCCTTTAGTCAGGGCGTAGTCCAGTAGGACTCACATTCCGGTATGCCACTCAAATGGCAAACAACGTCTTAATCCCTTTAGTCAGGGCGTAGTCCAGTAGGACTGAAGCATTTTATAACTCATTGTTTTTATTGATGCAACTTATCCACTGCAGTGAATAGGTCTGGGGATAAAAAAACGCCATTTAAGCATATTTCAGACCAGGATTATGATATGCGTTATTAACGTATTAATTTAATAGGATATTTAAATTCACCTATTTTTTAAAGTAGGGGAATATTATCCAAGAATGTTTTGCATTGACAGCTTCGCATTGCATGTGTTAGGTAGCTCATTTTCTTACCAGTTGGTGTCAATCCGTTTCCCTTTGAACGCTGTCATTATCTCTTCCGTCAGCCAATCCGGCTTTGTCACAGGAGAGAAGATGATGGAACTTGCCCATCTCGAGCAGAGTCTGCTCACCAACCCCGCCCCGCGTTGCCCCTGTATGTTGCTGCTCGACACCTCCGGGTCGATGCAGGGACGCCCTATTGCCGAGCTGGGGGATGGGGTCGGGCAATTTATCGCCGAGCTGCAGGGCGATGAGGTGGCCGCCAGTTCGGTGGAGCTGGGGATTATCAGCTTTGGGGGCCAGGTACAGGAGCTTCAGCCATTGGCCTCGGTCGCCGAATTCGATTCTCGCCCGGCCCTGGTGGCTGATGGAGTGACGCCACTGGGAGAGGCGATTGCCCTCGGCATCGAACGATTGGCGCAGCGCAAGCAGGCTTATCAACAGGCAGGGGTGAGCTATTACCAGCCGTGGATGGTGATCATGAGTGACGGGGTGCCCACTGACAGTGGTTGGCCGGTACGGGCGGCTGAGCTCAGGGCGCTGGCCCAGGCGAAGAAGATGGTGGTGCTCTGTGTGGCCATCGGTGCCGAGGCGGATATCGGTGAGCTGTCGCGTTGCGCCCTGTTGCCACCCAAGCGTTTGGCCGGATTGCGCTTTACCGAGTTTTTTATGTGGCTCTCCCAAAGCATGCAGCGGGTGAGCGCATCTATCCCCGGTGACAAGGTGCAACTGCCTGCCACCTCAGGTTGGGACAGTATCGATGTGTAACAGGAGACCGGTAGAGCATGCGTTGCATGGGGCGCAAGCCCCCCATTTGGCCATTGAGGAGCCTGTTATGACGGTGGCGTCTTATTATCATCCCCTGTTGGCCCAACTGCCTCGTTATCTTGAGCAGTTGTCAACAGCGCCGCTGGGACTGTCGGATTGGCATGGGGTGGCTAGCCAGGCGGTGGGTTACCGCCATCTGCAGCATGGTTTGCCCTGTCAGGATCATGGGGTCATCCACTGTCAGGGACGGCCGTTGCTGGTGCTGTGCGACGGGGCAGGATCGGCCCTGTGCGCCGAGTTGGGGGCCCGTACGTTAAGCGAGGGGTTACGGCGGCTGCTGATCTCGCTGGAACCTTGTTTGGCCAAGTGGCTTGATGAGGAAGAACAGAGCGCTGAGCTGGCGCAACTGGCCATGTTGTTGGTACGGCATGCCAAGGGGATCAATGCCGATCTGGCCGCAGCCGGTCGGCGCGGTGGCGATGATTTTCGTGCCACCTTGCTGTTAGCAGTAGCAGGCAAGCACTCCCTGTTCTGGCTGCAAGTTGGCGATGGCCTGTTGGCGTTACGGGAGCGGGGTTACGCTGAATCGTCCTGGCGTCAGCTGGGCCAGGCGAACAAGGGGGAGTTTGCCAACCAGACTGCGTTCATCGATCCGCAGTTGAGTATGGCTCAGGTCAGTTGGGGTGCTGAGCCCGCAGGCAGGGTGGAGGCGGTGGTCGCGATGAGTGACGGGGCTGCCGAGCGACTCTATAGCAACGCACAGAGTCGGTTTGCCCCCATGCTCGATCAGTGGGTTGAGCAGAAGGTGACCGTACGCGAGCTCTATGAGTGCTTGAGCCAGGGTGAGTTATGGCGACGCACTACCGGCGATGACAAGTCCGTGGCCTTGCTGGTTGGCCCGGGTGTTAAGACCGTCTGATAGATCCGCCTGCATTTGCTGCGATGGGGAAGAGACAAGCGCTGTTTTTCCCTGGTGGCGAGACGCGCTTTATCGCCGAGCTCTGTTGCAGTTTCCAGGCATCTTGATGAGCCAACCTTGCTTCATTATCAATCATCACTGGAGTGTCATGACATTGACGCCGGGATTGGATCAGCTGGCCATGCCACTGATCAGGGGGATCTATTGCCTACTGTCAGCCGAGCGAGCTAGGGAGCTGACCGCTCTGCTTGCCAGAGGCGCGTGTCACCAAGAGGGTGAGACTTCACCGCTGGCGGTGGTGACGACATTGGCTATCCATGTCGAGCAACATCGGCTGGAGCGCACGTTACAGCCCATCTACTGGGGACGTGAGCAACTGATGGCGGGTGCTGCCGATTTGCTGGGGGAGGATGCCAGCTTTGAAGATCAGGATGCGTTGCGCTTGTTGGCACTACTGCTCGACAAATTGCTGCGAGGAGGGCGCGGCAGCCGTCAGGCCAAGCTGGATGGACTCACACCAAGCGTGATGGAGCAGCGGGCGCTGGCGGCCAGATCCCCGAATACTGGTTCGGTGGTGCGTGGTAGCTGGCGGCGCAAGTCTCGCAATCAGCTGGGCCATGCCAGCTGGCTGGATGTAGTGGAGGCAGCCCTCTGGTGCTTCTGGCATGGTGACGATTTGGCAAGCGGCGAAGTGCTACTCGGTGTGCTGCTGGGCAGGGATGAGCGAGTGCGGCTTGTTTATGGTCTGCTGGTGGGGGCTTTCTACATGGGGGAGCCTTTCAGGCTCGAGTGAGGTTGTTTGAATTTTTCAGCAACTGATTTAAATATAACAGGAAAATGAACTTCTGCAGTTTATGCCCACGAACTTCTGCATGTGGTGTTTCAAATATGAAACAGCTGGACGGGTCTGGCTTGGCTCTATTACGGCAAAAACGTACGGCAAAAACGGATGAAATCCTGTCGGTTAAGTTGCTCAGTCGAAGAGTGTTACTATCTGTAGCAATGCCCCTCAAATTTCACCACGTCCCAGTTGTGTACCACTCTCATCAGCGTTAGAGCCATAAACCTTTATAAATCAGGTCATTAAAAAAGACATATTGCAAAACGTGGAAGTAGAAGGTTGGCTCGTTGCCCGCGTGTGCTGTTTTGCTCATGTTGCTCGAGATGAGGTATCCGATGACGGCGCCTGGCGCCAGGGTGGGCGGTGCCAGGCACCACAATTGCCTGCATGGTAAACCATAGCGCAGACAGAACGAAGGGCGAGCCGTGCAGGTGGCGGTTTATTGGGCAGTTGATCCCGACATCTTGTGCATTTCTGCTCTGTTAACCGAGTCTATAAGACCAGTCTATCTCTCAGGATGTGATGATTTTTTAATGACATCAGTAGTGATCGGTAAAGAGGGCCCCTTCATTGGCGATCCTGTCCAGGTTCGGGGTCTGGCAGCCCACCATCCCCGGTTGTAGGCACTGATGTTTCAGTAGCCGATGTCATCGCTCATGATGGCAAGATATTGGGCTTGGCGGCTGCTGTGGTACTACCAGCGGTGGCCATTATTGGCTCCACATCCTAATCTGATGTGAATTGGTACACAAAATATGCGATGAAAGCCGCGTGCGTTTAACACATTGGAAATATCATCCCGTACAGGCTGTTGGAGGGAATGGAATACCCAGATGGGCACATTTCCCTTTATCGCTGTCGTTATGATCTATAAAGAGTGATATGACCTGAATAGCCCCATTTAACCGCAGCTTGGAAATCAGCTTTAAACCATTTCACTCTATAAATCCCGTTTATCCTTGTCGCCTAACAGCGAATATAACCGCTGGTTATCCGATATTTTTTCTCTAGCCCTTCAGTCGCCGGCTATCGGGTGGGCTGGAGGGCGCATGGAAGGCTGTATCGAGAAGGCATGAGGTATCTACCGCTATCGATGGCGATAAGGCGAATAAATGGGTGGTGGAGTTCACAGTTCGGCTAATCAATTTAGGAGATGAGGGCTGCTATGTCCGTAGTGGTGTGTCTTTATTCAAATATCTTACTGGCAAGCCGAGCACTCTTTAATTCTGATTAAGTCATAATTAAGTAAAGTGGAGGTGTTGATTTTTTCGCTCAGAGATGAGTTTTAAAACTGCTCACAATCTCATCGCGATATTTAAAAGAGTGTGCTCGCATATTTTTGAAAGGATAAAAATGACTTGAATGGGAGTGGCCAAATAAATCCAGCTGTGACCTTTGTCTTTGCAAGGTGTCAGGGTCATAAATGCCTATAAAAACAAGGTAAAAGGCTGTGCTATTGACTAGATTGATAGAAGGCAAGGCATAAAACAGCATCAGTTTGATACGACAACATCGCGTGGGACAGAGATCATGAATAGAGTGCAGGGAGCCAGATTGTTCTCGTTACCGGTAGATCTCAGACAGGTGGTGTATGCCTTGTCTGCGTCACTGGACTTGGTGGGCATTGGCGATGTGGCCCACGGTAAACGGGTCGGGATCATGGCCGCCGAGTGCAGCCGGTTTTTGGGGATGAGTGAAGCGGAGCGTCGTCTGCTGTTTGAGCTGGGAGTGCTGCACGATATAGGTGTATCCTCGACCATTACACACCACCATCTGGTCAGTGAGTTCGATTGGGAGTCCTCCCAGCGTCATTGCGAGGTGGGTTATCAGTTGCTCAAAGATTTTCGTTTGTTGGCCCCGCTGGCACTGCCTATCCGTTATCACCATACCCATTGGTATCTGTTGCGTGACATGGTGGCAGTTGACCGCAAGGTTGCCCGGCAGGCCAATCTTATCTTTCTAGTTGATCGCTGCGATGCACTGGCCGCTCCTTATTACGCTGACGGTTCGCTGTTGATGCACACCGCCGAGATCCGGGAGAGGCTGGCAGCGTGTAGTGGCGAATTTTTTGCCCCAGAATTGGTGGATGCTTTCCTCAAAGCGTCTCGTTCGGAGGCATTCTGGCTGCAGTTGGAAGCGCGTGCAATCAACGATTACATGCTGGATATGCTGCAAAAGCGAGAACCCTGTATCACAAACAATGGTGAGCTGAAGGTGCTGGCGAGGATCTTCTCCGGCATCGTCGATGCCAAAAGTCCATTCACGATGACCCATTCACTTGGTGTTAGCAGGTTGTCTCGGGCATTGGCAGAGCAGATGGGGGTCAGTGCCATGCATTGCGACATGCTGGAAATTGCCGGGCTGCTGCACGATCTGGGTAAGCTGAGGGTTCCGGACGAAATCCTCGACAAGCCAGCCAGCCTGACGCAGGAGGAGCGGGCCATCATCAATACCCACAGCTTCGAGACTTACCAGATCTTGCGTCATATCGAAGGGTTTGAACAGATTGCCTGTTGGGCGGCCTATCACCATGAGGAGCCTGATGGGGAGGGCTATCCGTTCCACCTGCCGGCATCCGCCATGGCGCTCGAAGCGCGGATCCTGCGGGTCGCTGATATTTTTCAGGCGATGGTGCAGGACAGACCTTATCGGCGCGGCCTGCCTGCCCGTGACGCATTGACCTTTATGCAGCAACTGGCGGATCAGGGGCGGGTCGATCCCGCTGTGGTGGCGGTGCTGGCCGATCACCTGCCGCAGATGATGATGGCAGCCATTCCGGATCGCGAGCCGGATCATGCCATCAATTGAGGGAGAGGCTGGCCGCTGACTCATACTGCCGCGAGCCAGCTATGCTTGGAACAAGCCGAGCATGGTGCCGGTACCGGCGCACAAGACGCCAGCTTGATGGACTACCGTAGGGGAGCAGATATGGAATCGCTAAAAGCCAAGGATTATATGCAGAGCAGACCCATCACCTTCACTGCCGACATGATGGTGCAAGCTGCGGTCGAGAAATTTCTGAACAGTCATCAGCTCGGTGGCCCGGTGGTGGATGGTCAGGGCCATCTGATTGGCTGGATCTCCGAGCAGGATTGCATCGCAGTGCTGCTTAAGGAGGCCTATCACTGCGAACAGGTGGCGCAGGTCAAGGATGTGATGCGCAAGGAGGTGTTGTCGGTGGGACCCGATACCAGCATTTTGAGCCTGGCGGAGATGATGATGGGGCAAAAGCCGAAGATCTATCCGGTGGTGGAGGAAGGGCGTCTGCTCGGTGTCATCAATCGCCACAACGTCATGCAGGCCATTCACGCCCAGCTCACTACCTGTTTTGTCCATCACACACACGGTTAACCCTGTTTTTCTCTCTCCCAAGGCAAGCTTCGGCTTGCCTTGGCTATTTCATATGCTGCCATTTATCTATGTTATGCCATCTTACAATGGTTGTTTTGTCATGTTTGAGGAGCGGCCAATCTCTCTGTCTTCCCATATATAACGCTACGTTAAGGCTTGCACCGCCCCCGCTCGCTCTTTAGGATCGCTCCCAGCTTATCGATATGGCCCCTCTGGGCACCTATTTAAGGAATTTGTACCTTGTCTCTCTCTATCGAGGCGCTGCGCCGCCGTCTCTCTGCCTGCATGAATCTCGACGCCCGCCGCCTTTCCAGCCGTCTGCACGGGGTCAAGAAGCTGCCTGAAGGCAAACAGGCCGCCGTGCTTGAGACCATCGCCGCTGATTTGGCCGCCGCCGAAGTGCGCTATCAAACCCGTCTGGCCGGAGTGCCCAAGGTCACTTATCCGGACAACCTGCCGGTCAGCCAGAAGCAGGCTGAAATCGCCAAGGCCATTCAAGAGCATCAAGTGGTGATCATTGCAGGGGAAACAGGCTCGGGCAAAACCACCCAGATCCCCAAGATCTGTCTGGCGCTCGGGCGCGGAGTGAAGGGCTTTATCGGCCACACCCAGCCACGCCGTTTGGCGGCCCGCACCGTCGCGGCCCGTATTGCCGAGGAGATGGAGTCCGAGCTTGGCCACTACGTGGGTTACAAGGTGCGCTTTACCGATCAGGTGAGCGAGCAGACCCACATCAAGCTGATGACCGACGGTATCCTGCTGGCGGAGATCCAGAATGACCGGATGCTGACCCAGTACGACACCATCATCATCGATGAGGCCCACGAGCGCAGCCTCAATATCGACTTCATCCTGGGCTATCTAAAGCAACTACTGCCCAAGCGCCCTGATCTCAAGGTGATCATCACCTCGGCCACCATCGACCCCCAGCGCTTCTCCCGCCATTTCAACAAGGCGCCGGTGATCGAGGTCTCCGGCCGCACCTATCCGGTGGAGGTGCGCTACCGCCCACTGTTTGTTGATAAAAAAAGCAGTGACAAGAGTGAGGGGCTGGAGGAGCGCGACGAACTGCAGGGGATCTTCGACGCGGTGGAAGAGCTGTCCCGCGAGGGGCTCGGGGACATCCTTATCTTCATGAACGGCGAGCGGGAGATCCGCGATACTGCCGATGCCCTGCGCAAACTCAACCTGCGCGATACCGAGGTGCTGCCGCTCTACGCCCGCCTCTCCAACGCCGAGCAGAACAAGGTGTTCCAGCAACATGCCGGACGGCGCATCGTGCTCGCCACCAACGTGGCGGAGACCTCGCTGACGGTGCCTGGCATTCGTTACGTCATCGATCCGGGCACCGCCCGCATCAGCCGCTACTCCTGGCGCACCAAGGTGCAGCGCCTGCCCATCGAGCCGGTCTCCCAGGCCAGTGCCAACCAGCGTAAAGGCCGCTGCGGCCGGGTGGCAGATGGTATCTGTATCCGTCTCTACTCGGAGGAGGATTTTAACAGCCGTCCCGCCTTTACCGACCCCGAGATCCTGCGTACCAACCTGGCATCGGTCATCCTGCAGATGCTGGCGCTCGGCCTTGGCAATATGGAGGCCTTCCCCTTCGTCGAGCCACCCGAGTCGCGCCATATCAAGGATGGCCTGACTCTCTTGAAAGAGCTGGAGGCGGTGCGCGAGCTGCCCGCCACCGGCGAGCGCGAAGCCAAGTTGCAGCTGACCGAGACCGGTCGCCAGCTCTCGCGCATCCCCCTTGATCCGCGTTTGGCGAAGATGGTGATCAGCGCGGCGCAGACCGGCTGCCTGAGCGAGGTGATGGTGATCACCGCGGCCCTCAGCATTCAGGATCCCCGCGAGCGGCCCATGGAGAAGAAGCAGGCTGCCGATGAGCAGCACAGACGCTTTGAGGACAAGGATTCCGACTTCCTCGCCTTCGTCAATCTGTGGAATTACCTGAAAGAGCAGCAGGATACCCTTGGCAGCAACCCGTTTCGCCGCATGTGCCAGAAGGAGTTTCTCTCCTACCTGCGGGTGCGTGAATGGCAGGACATTCACTTCCAGCTGCGTCAGACGGTCAAGGAGCTTGGTTTTAAAGCCAACCATGAACCGGCGGATTTCAAGACGGTGCACTGCGCCCTGCTGACCGGCCTCTTGAGCCATATCGGCAACAAGGATCTGGAAAAGCCCGAGTTCCTCGGTGCTCGCAATGGCCGTTTCCACCTCTTCCCGGCCTCGGGCCTGTTCAAGAAGCCACCCAAGTGGGTGATGGCCGCAGAATTGGTGGAAACCTCGCGCCTCTACGCTCGCATCAACGCCAAGATTGAGCCCGAGTGGGTGGAGCCGCTGGCGGGCCATCTCATCAAGCTGCACCACAGCGACCCCCACTGGTCGAAGAAAAACGGCGCCGTGATGGCCAAGGAGAAGGTGACCCTCTATGGCCTGACCCTGGTCAATGAGCGCACCATCAACTTCAGCCGCATTGATCCGGCGCTGTGCCGTGAGTTGTTTATCCGCCGCGCCCTGGTGGAGGGAGATTTCGAGACCCGCCACCGTTTCTTCAGCGATAACCGCAAGCTCCTGGCCGAGGTGGAGGTGCTGGAGCACAAATCCCGTCGGCGCGACATTCTGGTGGATGACGAGGACCTGTTCCGCTTCTACGATGCCCGTTTGCCGGAGGAGGTGATCTCTGCCCGTCACTTCGACAAGTGGTGGAAAGAGGCGCAAAAGCAGGATCCCGAGCTGCTCAACTTCGAAAAAGAGATGCTGATGAAGGGGGATGCGGCCCACATCAGCGATCTCGACTACCCCAACTTCTGGCAGCAGGGGCGCCTCAAGCTCAAGTTGACCTATCAGTTCGAGCCGGGGGAGGCGGCTGATGGTGTGACCCTGCATATTCCGCTGCCGCTCCTGAATCAGGTGGAGGTGAAGGGGTTCGAGTGGCTGATCCCTGGGTTGCGTCACGAGCTGTTGGTAGCCCTCATCAAGTCGATGCCAAAACCGATGCGCAAGAACTTCGTACCGGCCCCCAACTATGCCGATGCGCTGCTAGCCAGCATCAACCCCGAACAGGGGCCGCTACTGGACGAGATGGAGCGTCAGCTGCGCCGCATGACCGGCGTCACCGTACCTCGTGAATCCTGGGACTGGACTGCTGTGCCCGATCACCTGAAACTCACCTTCCGGGTGGTGGACGACAAACACAAGAAGGTGGCGGAAGGCAAAGATCTGGAAGCCTTGAAAGAGTCGCTGCGCGGCAAGGTGCAGGAGACCCTGTCACAAGTGGCGGACGATGACATCGAGCAGTCCGGCCTCACTCTGTGGAGCTTTGGTGAATTGCCTCAGGAGTACAGCCAGAAGCGCGGTGGCTTCGAGGTGAAAGCCTATCCGGCGTTGGTAGACGAGAAGGATTCGGTCGCCATCCAGCTGGTGGAGAGTCCGGTGGTGCAGCAGCAGCTGATGTGGGCGGGCCAGCGCCGGCTGGTGCTGCTCAACGTGCCATCTCCCATCAAGTATCTGCAGGAGAAGCTGCCCAACAAGGCCAAGCTCGGGCTCTATTTCAACCCCTTTGGTAAGGTGGCGGAGCTGATTGATGACTGTATCGCCTGTGGCTGCGACAAGCTGATCGAACAGCATGGCGGGCTGGCTTGGGACGAGGCCGGTTTCGAGGCGCTCAAGGAGTTTGTCCGCGCCGAGCTCAACGATGCGGTAGTGGAGGTGGCCAAGCAGGTGGAAGCCGTGCTGACGCTCTCCCATGAGATCAAGAAGCGGCTCAAGGGGAAGATGCAGCTCGACACCGCTTTTGCCATGTCGGATATCCAGCAGCAGCTCGGCAACCTTATCCACAAAGGCTTTGTCACCGAGACCGGCTGGCAGCGGTTGCCTGATTTGCTGCGCTATTTGCGGGCCATCGAACGGCGCCTCGAGAAGCTTGCCATCGATCCCAACCGGGATCGGGTCTACATGCTCAAGGTGCACAGCGTGGAGTCGGAGTACAAGGCGCTGCTGGCCAAGATCCCCAAATCCCAGCTTATTCCCACCGAGGTGGCCAATATTCGCTGGATGATCGAGGAGCTGCGGGTGTCGTTTTTTGCCCAGAATCTGGGGACCCCCTATCCGGTCTCCGATAAACGGGTGCTGAACGCCATTGCTCAGTGCTAAGCTGCTATCTGTCTGTTTTAACTGCGTGATATAGAGTGTGGGAAGGGGTTGCCAAGGTGGCGGGCCCTTTTAAACGGAAGTCAGGGAGGCAAGGATGCTGGGGATCTGGTTGAGCGTGGCGCAGGTGGTGATCAGCGGTTATCAGCCCATCGCGGAACAAACCTGGGTGCAGTTGAACCCGGAATATTACCCCCTGACACGCACGCCGCCCGCCATGTTTGTTGCGTGGCGTGGCAACCAGTTCCCGCCACTGGCCCTGAAGCAGAAGCATGGTCGCTGGCAGATCCTCTTTCCCGCCCGGCTGGTCCCCCCTTTCGATTTGTTCGAGGGGGAGGCGCAGCTTTCTAAAACCTATTTGGCAAGGCTGCGACGCATCGATGAGATGGCTTACGGGGTCGTACCTGGTCAGGTGGGTGCAATCGTGCAGCAGGGGAGTGGTTTCCCTGGTTATGGCGCGCAATCCATCGCGCCCTTTATCGCCGAGTTCCGCACACCCCAAAACACGTTCGGTGGTGTCGATATTTCCACCGATACCGACGAGAGCGAACCTCTGCTGGCTCAATTAGGCGTGACGTTTCGCACTGCGGGGATGAGTGGTGCACAAGGATATGAGGGAGTAGCGAGCGCCGATATGGCGCTCGTCAGCAGCAAGGCTAGCTTATCCGCAGGCAGTGATGCCATGCTCACCCTCTCTGATCCGGCAGCAGGCGACCCACAAACCGTGTGTCATCAGGTCGCGGCAGGGGAGACCCTGTGGCGCATTGCCAACCAGCTATCCAGTGCCCGGGGGGCTGATACCTACAGCTATTTGTTGGCGCTGGTGGCGGAGAATCAGCAACGGCTTGGCAAAAGCATTCGGGTCAGAACGGGGGATGGCCTTTACTGTCCGCGCGCCGAGACCCTGGCGAAGTTTGATGCCCTGAGCCCGGCCCAGCGTCAGCAGCAATTTGCCCGACTGGAGCAGGGACGCTAAATGCAGAATCGGTACCTTGTATCCGCATTTGGCCCGTGGTAGTATTCGCGCTCGTTTTGCGAGGTGCCGACCGGTCGCAGTCTGCACCATACATTCCTTTAAAAGAGATACATACTATGTCTTTCGTATTCCAAGCTGAAGTCCGTTCTGACCTGGGGAAAGGTGCGAGCCGCCGCCTGCGTCAAGCTGACCAAGTTCCTGCCATCGTTTATGGTGCAGGTAAAGAAGCCCAGTCCATCACCGTTGACCACAAGAAATTCATCCTGGCCCAAGAAAAGCCGGAATTCTACGAGTCTGTACTGACCCTGGTTATCAACGGCGAAGAAGTTAACGTAAAAGTGAAAGCTATCCAGCGTCACCCTGTACGTTACAAGCTGGTTCACCTGGACTTCGTTCGCGTTTAATCACGAACTGTCAGGTAGCAGAAAAGCCACTCTCAGGAGTGGCTTTTTGCTATAAGGAATCTTGTGAGCGGACTGAAAGAACAATCAGGTCAGCCACAGCCACAACCGGTTATCCCAGCTGGCTAAGCGCTTGTTGGCAGCGCTGCTCGGCGGCATCCAGCTCCAGCAGCACCATCCTGATATCCTCCATCTGTTGCTGCAGCGTCTTCCGTTTCTCGGTGACCAGCCCGAGCATGGTTTGCAGCTGGGTACGGCTGCTCTTATCTGCATCATAGAGATCAAACAGTTCTCTAATTTCGGCCAAGCTGAAACCTAGTCGCTTGCCGCGCAGGGTAAGCTTGAGGCGAACCCGATCCTGCTTGCTGTAGATGCGGGTCTGCCCTTCCCTGGCTGGATTGAGTAATCCCTGATCCTCATAGAAGCGGATGCTGCGCGTCGTAATATCAAATTCCCGAGCCAGCTCACTGATGCTGAAGCGCCGTCCTTCATCCTTGTTGTTCATACAGACTTCTTGGTGAACTAAATCCTGTCTGCACCTTACCTAAACGTAAACTGCACTGCAACTCTTGTTCCATCGCGTCAGAACCCCTATGTTATGGCCATGTAACAAACAGAGGTAGGCAAATGGATATTGCAATTGTGGCGGCAAAACGGACTCCGATGGGGGCGTTTCAGGGGGCATTGGCAGAGGTGACTGCGCCTGAGTTGGGAGCCTGTGCCATTGAGGCTGCACTACAGCAAAGTGGGCTTCGTAAGGAGCTTGTCAATGAAGTGTTTATGGGCAATGTGCTGGCGGCGGGCGTGGGGCAGGCGCCCGCCAGGCAGGCATTGTTGAAAGCAGGGCTGCCACATGGAGTGCCCGCTACCACGATCAACAAGGTGTGCGGCTCTGGCATGAAAGCAGTGATGCTGGCGGCTGATACCATCCGTCTTGGCGACAACAGAGTGGTGGTGGCGGGAGGGATGGAGAGCATGAGTCGTGCTCCCTATCTACTGGATAATGCGCGCAGTGGCTTTCGGATGGGGCATCAACAGGTGCTGGATCACCTCTTCCTTGATGGTTTGCAAGATGCCTATGATGGCCAGTTGATGGGGATACATGCCCAGCGCAGTGCCGATCAGGCCGGTTTGACTCGCCGTGCTATGGATGAGTTCGCCCTGGCATCACTGCAGCGTGCGCGCAACGCACAGCAATCAGGTGCGTTTGTGTCCGAATTGACAAGTGTCTATCGCGGTGATCGTCTGTTGCTGGCCGAGGACGAACAACCGGGCAAGGGCAGACCGGAGAAGATCCCGACCCTGAAGCCAGCGTTTGGCAAGGAGGGCACCATCACGGCGGCTAATTCGAGCTCCATCTCGGACGGCGCGGCGGCGCTGATATTGATGGATGGTGCCACGGCTAAAGCCTGGCAGGTACCAGTGCTGGCACGGATTGTCGCTTATCAGAGCCACGCGGCATTGCCCGCAGAATTTACCTCCGCGCCCATTGGCGCCATTTCACGGCTGCTGGCGCGTTTGGCATGGTCGGTGGAAGAGGTCGATCTGTTCGAGATCAACGAGGCTTTTGCCATGGTCACCATGCTGGCCATGAACGGGGTCGGTATTCCTCATCACAAGGTCAATGTGCATGGGGGGGCTTGTGCCCTCGGTCATCCCCTGGGGGCGAGTGGCGCGCGCATTCTGGTGACGCTCATTGCCGCGCTGCAGCAACGGGGTTTACGGCGGGGAGTGGCCGCCCTCTGTATCGGTGGTGGTGAGGCGACCGCTATCGCTGTCGAGGTGAATGACGAGACGAATTAATTGGTGGCTTCCATCGCCAGCAGCTGTTCGTTGACCCAGGTGGTGGCGGCCAGATAGAGGTGACTCACCTTATCCTCGTTGAGCCCTAACTTTGCGGTTCTGGCCGTGACTCTTGACCAGTTGGCATTTTCGTAATCTTCACAAAACGCGAGGTAGAAACCGAGATTGCCTTTGCGTTCCAGTAGCGCCAGCCGAATATCGTCGATAAGGGGAATAGTGCCGAGCAGCTTGTCCATCGGCTGCTCCATCAGCACGTCCAGCAGGGAAAAGAGGCCGGTAATAAATGCCTGTTGTGCCTGCTGGCTCGGGGCATGGGCATGAGCCAGCAGCTCACAGAAGCGGGCACGGATCATCGACATCTGGTAAAGCTCGGCGCTCTTGCCTTTGCCAGCGCTGGTCGCCGCCACCAGCGAGACAAAGCGCTTTAGCTGGGTGTTGCCCAGATAGATGGCAGCCTGGCGAAATGACGAAATAGGGTTGGTGTGACCTTTGAGATGGTTAACGTAGCGCAGCAGCTTGAGTGATAAAGAGATATCCTGACCGAGTAGTTGCTCAATCTTGTTGATATCAGGCTCTGCCTCGTTGACCACGTTGAGCAACTGCATCACTACGACCTGAGCCGGCTCCATGGTAGCTTGCTTGACCATCTCGGGTCGACTGAAGAAAAAGCCTTGGAACAGCTGGATCCCCAGCTGTTTGACCCGTTCGAACTCAGCCTTGTCCTCTACTTTTTCCGCCAGATAGGTGAGCCCCAGCGTTTGATGACGTTGGATAAACACCTTGATCTGCAGCAGGGGGGTAGCGCGAAGATCAAACTTAATGATGTGAATAAAGGGGAGGAAGCGCTCCCAATCCGGCGACATGGTGAAGTCATCGAGGGCCAGCTGATAACCCAGCTTGTGCAGCTGTTTCACCTTTTCCAGCAGGGCATCATCCGGTGGAGAATCTTCCAGGATCTCAATCACCACTTTTTCGGGCGGCAGGCACTCTGCCAATCCCTCCAGCAGCAGTGAGTGGGGAAAATTGATAAAGCAGGGGCGGCCCCCCAACAGCTGATCGATATTTTGTTGCAGAAACTGTTCAACCACCAGGCGTGACGTCGCCTGCTGGGAGGAGATACTCGGGAAGACATTATTCAGACTATCGCGAAAGAGCAGCTCATAGGCATGGGTATTGAGGTCTCTGTCGAGGATCGGCTGTCTTGCTACGTAGGAATACATGCCTTGCTCCAGTAAAGGTACTGGGTTGATTTTATGGTGTTGCGGAACACTATGCCAGTTTTGACCCTGTTCGGTAAGGCAATAATTGGCATAGCGTTTTTCTGCAGGGAAGGAATTTAGAAGAGATAACTCAATTGGGCGCCAGCCAGCCAGGCATCTCCCTCGGATGTCCCTTGGAAGGTGGAAATACTCTGCGGGTTGCCAGGTTGCAAAGCCATTTTTTCAGTAACATCAACCTTCTTGCCATCGATCAGGGTCAGCCCCAGATCCATGGTCAGGTTGGGGGTGAATTGATAACCCATCCCCAGGCTGTACCAAATTCGGTCTGCATCCGGAATGGAGATGGTACGGCGATCTGCTGGTACAGGGCTCGCATCGTAAGCTACTCCTGATCGCAGTTGCCACTGTGGAGTGAGTTGATAGGTCATCCCGATCGCATAGCGCCAGCTATCTTCCCAGTGTTCATCCTTGATATGCATGTTGGGCAGTGTATCCAGATCTGCTTCCAGCTGGACAAATTTGCTCCAGTTGGTCCAGTTCAGGCTGCCATGAATAGCCAGTTTTTCAGTCAGCTGATGAAACGCTGCAAGCTCTGCCGTTGCCGGTAGCGGAAGATCCAGAGAACCTGTGTCTCTGAGTTCTTTGCCGCTGGGCAGGCCAATGATGGCGTCACCCGAGAGTGTCAAGTTGACATCGTGCCGGTATGAGAGGCCAATCCGGGTCTGTTTGGATAGTTCCAGCAACGCGCCGACATTCCAGCCCCATGCCCAGCCATCTCCTTGCAGATGCTTTGCTATCAGGTTGCGCGAGGGGAAGGTGCCGCCGACTTCGCCCTCACCCTGAATAGCTGAAATACCGGCTCCTACCGACAACATCTCATTGATGCGGTAGGCAAGTGAGGTACCCAGATCCATGGTCTTGATATCGGAAACATTACCAAAGTGCCCGGCGCTGTAGTTATCTGGCATCTTGATGCCAAGGCCGTAGTAAGAGGTGGCCGATAAGCCGAGGCGCCACTGTTCATTGAGCGGGATGATCAAATAGGCGTTGGGTACCCAGGCTGCGGCCGCGATATCGTGCGCACTCGCATCCGAGGTGACGATACCAGCTTGGGTCGGCAAGCGGGTGTTACCTTCAATATTGACGTCAGGACTGACATAGATGACACCGCCAGACAGCGCCATTTGATCGAAGCGGGTCATGGCTGCTGCATTGCGGGAGAGCACACTGGCGTTATCCGCGATGGCTGCCTCACCGGCAAAGGCGCGTCCAAGGCCTGTGGCGGATTGTTCAGCCAGCTGGAACCCGGCGGCATGAGTCTGACCCGCGATCACCAGCAGGGCGATGGCGGACGGTTTGATGATGGGATGCATGGCAAAATCCTTGCTGTTACCCGAAGGTTCAATCGGTCATATGAATGGAGACAGGATTTTATATGGTATGACCAGTAAGGCAACGGCAATGGCATCTATCTGGAGAAAACAAGATTAAATGCTGGGATGATGTGCTCTAATAGATTGATTGAAAAGGAAAAATAAACACATGTGTGCTACATGTGTGCGCTGAAATGGGTTTTCGGATAAAAAAAGAGCGCCTGTCGGCGCTCTTTTAGAGTGAGCTGTAATCAGAACTTCATGTTGAACTGGGCTGAGGCGAGGAAGGCGTTGCCGTGGGAAGAACCTTTCCAACGCAGAGCGTCTGAGTGGTTACGCAGACCCTCGTTGACATCAACCTCTTTACCATCCAGATAGGCCATGCCGAAATCAACACTCATATCGGTGTTGATATGGTAGGTGGCGCCAGCGCTATACCAGACACGGTCGGAGTCCGGGATACTCAGGCTACGATATTCCGGTTCGATAGGACTGTTATCATATGCAAAACCAATACGTGCTTCCCAAGCCGGGTTGATATACCAGGTACCACCGATAGAGTAACGAGTAGAGTCTTTAAACTTTTCGTCCTTTTGCAGACATACGCCGCCAGCGCATTGGTTACTGGTTGCTTTCAGCTCCTGGAATGCGCTCCAGTCAGTCCAGTTCACGGAGTAGTGTACGGCGAATTGCTGATTCAAACGGTGATAACCGGCAAACTCTGCTTGAGCAGGCAGATCCAGTTTCAGATTGCCATCAACAACGCGGTTCCCTGAAGTGAGTCCCTGGAAGTCACCATCAAAGCTCATATCGACTTGTGAGCGATAAGTCAACGCAAAGCGATTGTTTTCATTGACTTCGTACAGAGTACCTACGTTCCAGCCAAAACCCCAGGTGTCGCCTTTCAGGTGAGCCAGACGAGTATCTGTTGCCAGCGGACCGCCTTGACTCGGCGGGTTCAACGGACCCAGCAGACCGGCATAGCGGTTCAGTTCGGCTGCACCGTAAACAGCATTAATACCTGCACCGACGCTGAAGTGTTCATTGATGCGATAGGCGATGTTCGGGTTGATATTGAGAGTCATCAGCTCAGTATCACCAGCACCTGCACCAGCAGGGAAGGTTTTGGAGTACTCGGTAGACAGCCCGTAGTTGGAGAAGAGCCCGATACCCCAGGCCCACTGGTCATTCAGCGGCTGGATAAAGTAAGCAGCAGGAACGAAGGCTGCCGGAGCAATGCCTGATTCGCTGGCGGGAATTGGCCCAAAGGGAGTACCAACGCTGCCATTAACATCTACGTCCGGTTTGATGTAGGTACCGGAGACGGAAACTGCCATCTTGTCAAAGGTGGTCATGGCGGCAGGGTTACGGGACAATACGGAGGCGTTGTCGGCGATAGCCGCTTCGCCGGCATAGGCGCGACCCAGACCGGAGGCCGAGTGCTCGTTCAACTGGAATGCCGCGGCATGGACTTGACCGGTGGCCAGCGCGATGGTGGCGGCAATCAGGCTCTTCTTGAAAATAGTTGTCGTCATGGTGTTCTCTCTTGTAGGCAGATTTTTTTGCCGATATTGGCTGCACGTTCAATGCAAACCTCGACAAAATCCGTTTTTATTTCAGCTTCTTCCCAATCAATTCTGGCGTGATTCTATGGATCTGGTAGGAGGTAAGAAATCAGACCAGTGACAGCAGAATACATAAAAGTGATCGATGTGTTAATCATTTGTTTTAACTTGCTGTTTAATTCATCATTTTCAGGGTCTAAAGGCGGAATATTGACCTGGATTGCTGATCTCCGTCACAAAAATAATTTTGTCAATTTTTCGAAATCTTGAGGCAAATGAGTGACAAAGGGGAGTAATCAGGGAGGGAACAGGCAGCGGCTCGTGACCGCCGCCTGCTATTGAGGATGGATCTGAGGTTGTTAACCAGCGATGTTAAATGTCCCACTGCAGACGTGACTGCAGGGCGTTGGCAACGGGGGCAAGTGGCTCTTTCATTTCGCCAATCAGTACCATATTGGCGCCTTTGAGCTGGACTATCTCCCCTTTGAGGGTGCCATCTTCAAAGGTGGCCTGTTGCAGGGTTAATGGAACATGTTTGGGCACTAAAAAGAGAGTGACTGGCCCCATCTTTCCCTGGATCACCATGTGCAAGGCTGGTCCCTGATAAAACGAGCAGTGATTGACATAGGTCACCTTGAGCCCATCCATCCCGCTTAAGGTGGCGCCATACTTCTCCATCTTGGCATTTATGTTATGCAGATTGACCTGCTCATCGACACCTTCAATAAAGGGTTCTTCGCCATAGACATGAGCCATCGCCACCTGTGCGAGGGAGAGGGCCGCAGGAGCCGTTTCTGGCAGCGTGATCCAGCGGGTGCTCATTCCCAGCAGGAAGGCGACCGATGCAGCCAGGGCGATCTGGCGCCAGGATGTTGATGTCCGGAGCTTGACTGGTGCCGTGCCAAGGGGGCGGGATGGCGTCATATCATCTTGCCTGTCACTGTCTTGCAGCATGGCTTGCCTGAGCAGGATCCGCTCGGCCAGTCCGGCGGGAACCTCTACCTGCATGGCGCGCTTGAGGCTTCTGTCGAACTGCTTCATCTCGTTGAGGTAGTTCCGATTGGCCTGGCTTGCTTCAGCGGTTTTGAGAAAGTCCGGTTGTTGATCGTTGGGCTGGATCATGGCGTTGCGGCGAAATTCGAGTTCATCCATGTCCGTGTCCTCTTGCTTGGTTCTTCTGCTCCATCGCCTCCTTGAGCTGGTTGCGGGCGCGAAACAGTCGGGTCATGACGGTGTTCTTGTTGAGGCCGAGCATCTCGGCAATCTCCTCACCACTGAATCCTCCCACGACTTGCAGCAGCAGTGGCTCCTGATACTCCTCCGGCAACCGGGCGATGTGACGGTGCAACCACTCGTTCTCCATCTCCTGTTCACTGTGCAGCGTATCGTGCTGGGGTTGAGGGTGATCGTCGAGAGCCACCAGTTCCAGCTGTTTGCGTTCAAAGCGGCGGGCGTTCTCCCGTCTGAGGATGGTGATCAGCCACCCCTTGGCCGCCTTGTCATCCTGCAGTGTGTCGATAGCCTTCCAGGCACGCAGGAAGGTCTCTTGCACCAGATCTTCCGCTACGTTGGGATCCCGGGTCAGCCAGTAGGCATACCGGTATAGATCGCCGTGCAGCGCATGAACCAGTGCTTCAAATTTGGTTTGTTTGTCAGCCATGGGATCAGAGACCGGCGAAGTGGCCGGATCATTTCCACCAATATGCTGCTGAGCACGTTTTTTTCTAAAAAACAGCAGTGCCATAGGGCAATCCTTGTCAGGGGGCGTGGCGGCGGGAGCGCTAACTCCCGTGCGCCAGCAGGTAAATCAGGTGCGCAATACCGGCGGTTTCATCAGCCCTGAGGGTACGCGCCAGAGCGCGCCACTCGATGGGAGGGGCAGAAGAGGGCCGTGCAAAACAGGCTCGCTCGAGTGCGGCGAGCGCGTTGCCTACCCGATTATGCCCAGCGTCAGGCAACTGGCCTAATTGATAATAGGGGACCTGCCAGCGTAAGGTCGCCCACAGGATCAGTGCCTTGCGACTGGCATCCGGCTGGTGTCGGGCAAGGGCACGTTGCAGTTGATAGAAGGCTCGCCAGCGGGGGCTGCGGCGCCATAGCGCACGCAGTGTTATGGCCAGCACGACCCACCAAAGGCTCTCTCGCAGTGCCACCTGCGATGTCTGCTCATCAGGTTGCCGATTTGCTGTTGCCTGAAACGTCAGCGTGATGGCGGGCAGGCTGGCCTGCTCAATCCGGCCGCTTTGGGTATTAAACCAGGGCAGATCAATGGGGGGCAGCTGATAGTCACCGCTCTGCTCCGCGACCAGAGTCTGGCGCCACTGTCGCTCAAACAGCAGCTTGCCATCGCGGTAACGCTCCTGCTGTTGCTCGCCATCGGGATGTGCCTGTATGCCGCTTGGCAGTTGATGGGCCATCAGGGGGGCAAGCTGTATCTGACCGCTGTCACCATTCTCCATGGTCAGGCTGAGGATCCGGATCAGCGGTTCACCCACTTCCCCCGTGGTGGCCGGTTCAAGACGCTGGCTCAGGGTCAGCCGGGTGGCCACCGGCGTGGCGGGGGCTTTGTCGACCCTCACCTCTAGCGGTGCCGCACGGGCCGAGAGTCGTTGCGCTTTTCCCCCTTGCTGCGTGAGCTGCCCCTGCAAGCGGGGTGAGTCGAGGTACCAGAGTCCCGGCGCTTTTGCCTGAATAAGCCAGCTGCGGGTGAGCCGGCCGGGTAGACCTGCCTGAGCGGGGGCGATCCACTCGTCGCTACCGAGGCGACGGATGGTGAAGTGGGCAGAGCTGAGCTCGCTCAGGGCCGGGTTTTGCATACTGGTGGGCAGCCAAAGAGTCAGGCGGTAGATCACCGGCTGGCCGGGATAGAGCGGGCCCTGATGATCAAGGCTGGCCTGCATCTCGAGGGGCGAGGGGGCTGCGGGTTGCGGCAGCGCCGCTGTTTTCACCTCTCTCAATGGCAGGGTGAGCGAGGGGGTGAACTCATTTCCCAGCTTGAGCGGGGCAATCATCACCTTTGTATTCGCGGGTGAGTCGCTCTGGTGCAGCGGGATCTGCCAGCGAGTCAGTTGTTGTACCGGGGTGGTGACCCGGCTCATGGTCACTCTGCCCACTGCAAATTGGCGCAGTAGGGGGGAGATCTCCAGCTCGTTGCTCTGGCGCTCGCCATCCGCTTCGATGATCAGCAGCCAATCGCTGGGGTCAGCCCCTGGCAGCAGCTCTGCCCGGGGGGGCAGGGCCCAACCAAGTGGACTCGCCAGTGCGAGCAACAGTCCCCATCCTGCCCGCGTCACCAAGGCTCCTCCACCTTGATCAGATCCCGGCGCAGCGCCTCTTTGCGCAGTCGTTGCTCCAGCAGCAACACCGGGGGGGAGGGTGGCATGGGCATTGCCGTCACCTGCTGTTCAGCCGATGGTTCGGGTTGCTTGCTGTTGCTGGTATTGGGAGCCGCCGCTGTGCCCTGTAACAGAGAGAGGTTATAGAGCGCATCTTCATGGCCGGGTTCAAGCGCCAGAGCGGCCAGATAGGCCTCTTTGGCTGCGGCAAACTCCCCCAGTTGCAGCAGGGCATTGCCGCGGTTGTAGTGGGCAGTGGCACTCGCTGCTTCCTGATAGGCTGAGATAGCTTGCCGATAGGCTCCGGCCCGATACCAGGAGTTGCCGCGCCAGACTGGATCGTTGAAGGTGCGGGCAGCCCGCTGAAAATCCCCCTCTTGATAAGCCTGCATCGCTTGCAAGTCTACCCTCTCTGCCGCTTGCAGGTCTTGTGGCGAAAGCAGCTGAGCTCCTACCATCAGCGCCATCATCAACCGGGCGCCGACTCTGGCCAGCAAGGCCAGTGGTAACAAGGGGATCAGCAAACATGGGCCAAGATCCAGTGGTGCCGGGGTGAGGGCCAAGGTCGTGGTGGGGAGAGGGGCAAAGCGGGGGACGTCGCTGCCAAGCCACTGTAGCTCACCGCCGAGACGGTTGGCCAGAGCGGCAATGGCCTGACTATCGGGGGCGGGCAACTGTGCAGGCATGCGGGCGGCAAACCCCAACTCACTGGCCGGAATGGCGGGCATGGGGGCCGGTTGACCGCTGCTGGCAAGCAGAATATCGAGGCGTGCCGACTGGGTGTCGCGGCAGAGAAGGCGTTGCTGGCAGGGCCACAGAGCAGCGATTTGGGTCATCTGATTCTGGGTGAGGTCGTCGGTGATCAGCAGCAGACGTGCTTGTTCACCGGGAGCAATCTGCTTCATGGCAAGTTCCACCGCCCGTGCCGGGTTGCTGCCCTGCAGCGGCATGATATCGGGGCGCAAGTCGGGCAGTAGCAGCGAAAGGGCTTGATGATCACGGGTTGGTGGCATGGCGAGGTAGGCATCGCCCGCGTAGAGGATCAGCGCAATGCGCTCTCCCTTTGCGCGGCTCAGCAGCTGCTGCAACTGCCATCTGACCCGGGTCGCCCGATCCGGTTTGAGGTCGGTGGCGGTCATCGAGCGTGACAAGTCCAGCAGCCAGATATCGAGCGGCGCCGCAGGCTGCTGTTGCAGCTCGCCGCGCAGTGCGGGACCACTCAGGGCTAAAATGACGGGCAGGGTTGCCAGCCAGAGCCAGGGGCGCTGAGGACGAGATGCTGGCAGCAGATAAGCCTGCATAGCAGGTGCGAGCAGCGGGGGCTGGCGACGATGGTGCCACCCTTGCCAGAGCCAGGGGATGAGTGCGATCAGCCACAGGGGGCGGAGCAAGATCAGCTCCATCTGCGCGCGCCTCGTGCCAGCCAGTTGCGCACCATGCGAAACTCCAGTCTGCCGTGCCCTGATGGCAGAAGCAGCAAGCCACAAAGCAGTGCCAATGGCCAGGGGTAGAGCTCGATCACCGGCTGGTACTGGGCAATCGGCATTGGGGCAGGTTCAAGGGCATTGAGGGTCGCGTTGATGGCATCGAGATCGCTTTGGGTGCGTGCCCGAAAGTAACGCCCCTGGCCTGTCTGTGCCAGCTCTTTCAGAAGCGGCTCGTCCAGTTCGCTGCTGGGATCGGCCTGACCGCTGCCCGCCTCATCGTAGGGTTGGATAAAGGTATCGGGATCGGCCCCGACCCCCAGCGTGTAGATCCGTATTCCCTGTGCCGCGGCGAGTTTGGCCTCCTGCAGCGGGTCGGCATTGCCTGCGGTATTGCGGCCATCAGTGACCAGCAGCAGGGCGGTGGGGCGACCAGGATCCCCATGCTGGCGTGCCAGCTGGATCGCCTCGCCAAGGGCGGTGGTTCGGCCGACCAGATCAAAATCGAGCTCGTCGCTCAAGGTCAGCAGCGCCGGGATCTCCTGGGTGAGGGGAGAGAGCAGGTAAGCGTGATCGGCAAAGACGATAATGCCCACCCTGTCACCGGCCCGTTTGGCGATCAGCGCCTTGATCTGCTGGCGCACTGCCGTCAGCCGTGCTTGCTGCTCGCCGTTGTCGAGCATATCCGGGGTACGCATGCTGTCTGACAGATCCACCGCCAGCAGCAGATCCCGACTCCCCTCATATTGGATCACCGGTTCCCCCCACCACTGGGGGCGGCAGAGGGCGAGGATAAGGGCGCACCAGAGCAGCATGGCGCGCCAGAGCGGCAATCCGGCCTGAGGACGCAGCAGCGGAAACCCGGGGTGAGCCAGATAGCCGCGGCGCAAGGGTGGCAAGCCGAAGCGCACCAGCAAGGGCAGCACCAGTGCCAGCGCAAACCAGGGCCAGGCCAGGATCATGAATGCCTCCGCGCGGCTTTACGCCTTGGGCGGGTGGAGCGTTGCAAGAAGAGGCTCTTACCCCAGCGGCGATAATGTTGCCGAAGCTGTTCGCTCTGCTCACTGCTCGGGTTCTGGTTGCCATAGAGCCAACTGCTCCAGTGAGACGAGAACTGGCTGAAATCGCTGCCGCCGTGACGATCGACGAAGGCGAGCCAAGCCTCTCCCTGTAACTGGCGCGCCTCGGGCCAGCGTTGCAGTGCTTCATGACGCAGGGCCTCCTGTATGCGTGCCACCAGCAGCGCCGGATCTCCCTCCAGCTGACGACACCAGCGGCGGTAACGTATCACCCTGCGGGCAATCAGGATGATCAGCAGCAGCACTAACGCTGTGATCAATAGCCACAATAGCGCCTGCACTCTGGGGTCAAGACTCTGTTCAATCAGATCCGGCCCCGGGTGGATGTCTCGCATCAGGGCGGCCAGCGGCGGAGTGATGGCGTCGGAGGCGGGACTGGCGCTGCCGAGTTCGGCGGGGGAGATCATCCCTGATGACATAACCCCTCCTGCCACTGCTGTTGCAGCGTCTGGCTGTTATCGAGCAGATAGAGGCGCTGCACCAGCGGCAGCAACAGCTGCTTGCCATGGGCCAGCTGCTGTTCGGCAGCTTGCTGGTAGCGGCGGGAGAAACCGGCATGGCCCCCATCCAGCCAGCCCTGATAGTGCTGGGCTGGCCGATCGATGGCCACCGGCAGCTGGCCGTCAGGGGGAAGGGCAGCCTCAAGGGGATCGCGGATCTGCCAATAGTGGATATCGTGGCGGCGGGAGAGCAGCTGCAACTGCTGACAGAGCGCTGACTCACAGGGTCTGTGGTCGGTGATCAGCGTCAGTTTGGCACCATGGGGCAGCTTCACGCTGGCCAAGGTGTCGGCCAGTGAATGGGATAGTACCCGACGTGCCAGCCCTTGCTGGTAGTGATGGTAGAGGGATTCGAGCAGGGGCAGCACGCTGCCGCGCTGGCTCTGGTGATTTGGGATAAGCCCGTGGCAGATCAGGGTGTTGTGCTGCTTCTCCCCTTGCCAGATCAGGGCTGCTGCCAGCTCGCATCCCAGACGCGCCTTGAGCTGCCGTGTGGAGCCGAAATACATGGCGGGGGAGAGATCAAGCAGCAGCCAGTGCGCCTGATCCAGCTCCTCGCTATAGAGGCGGGTATAGGGACGACCGAGGCGCGCCGTCACTCGCCAGTCGATATGGCGTACCTCGTCACCCGCCTGATAGGCGCGCAGCTCGCGAAACGTGAGTCCGGGAGAGCGGCCAGGTTTGCCGCGTTCGCTATTGATTCGGCCTAAGTTAGGTGGCTTCTTGGCTTTCGCCCAGAGCCGGATATTGAGCAGCCGTGGCAGCGACAGGGCGATATCGGGATGGAGGTCCGGCGCTAGGGACATGGCACCTGATCCAGCAGTTGGGCGATCAGGATGTCGTTATCCAGATTGTCGGCCAGTGCCTGATAGCTGGGAATAAGGCGATGGCGCAGCACCGGATAGGCTTGCAGCTGGATATCTTCCGGCAGCACATAATCTCGTCCGGCAAGCCAGGCTCGGGCGCGGGCGGAGCGAGCCAGCCCCAGCGTAGCCCGAGGGCTGGCCCCCACGGCAATCAATGGCTCAAGGGCAGGGCAAAGACCACTGCCCGGGCGAGTGGCGCAGACCAGCTCCACCAGATAGTGCTCCAGTCGGCTTTGCATGGTCACCGCCAGCACTTCGCTGCGGGCACGCAGCAAGCTGGTCTGACTCAGGGTCACTGGTGCCGCGCCAAGCTGTTCGCCGCTGGCGTTGAGCTGCAAGATGGCGAGCTCCATGGTGGGGCTCGGGTAATCCACCATCAGCTTGAGCAGAAAGCGGTCGAGCTGGGCCTCCGGCAGGGGATAGGTTCCCTCCTGCTCGATAGGGTTCTGGGTGGCGGCGACCATAAAGAGGGGCGGCAGCCGCCAGCTCTTTTTGCCCACGGTGATCTGGTGTTCGGCCATGGCTTCCAGCAGCGCTGATTGCACTTTGGCCGGCGCCCTGTTGATCTCGTCCGCCAGCACCAGATGGTTGAAGAGGGGGCCTGGCTGGAATACAAAACTGGTATCCTGCGGGTGAAACACCTCGCTGCCGGTGAGATCCGCGGGAAGCAGGTCGGGGGTGAACTGGATACGGGCAAAGCGCCCTTCGACGGCGCCAGCGAGCGCCTTGACGGCGCGGGTTTTGGCCAGCCCGGGAGCCCCTTCGATTAACACATGTCCTTCACATAACAGTGCAATCAGGAGCCCTTCTATTAGCTCCTCCTGCCCCAGGATCTGACTGCCAAGATAGTCCCTAAGTGCTCTGAACTCGGCCGCTGCCATGCGATAAACCCGTTGTTTTTATGGAAGTTGATCTTTTTATACTCCAGTTGCTCCCCAAGGGCGAGCAAAGGGGCCTTGCCGTGCTTAATTTAGTTTCAATCAGCTGTATGAAACTTGTGATTGGATTGTTAAGATGTGGCACAATGAGGTCAGACCTCTGCCTTTTAAACCAAGGAGCCAGGATGAAACAGCCATTGAAACTGACGACTCGCCAGGGCGAACGGATTGCCGTCGTGGCGGGGCTGCGTACCCCCTTTGCCAAGCAGGCTACCGCCTTTCATGGCGTGCCTGCAGTCGATCTCGGCAAACTGGTGGTGAGCGAGATGCTCGCCCGTACCGATCTCGATCCCAAGCTTATCGACCAGCTGGTGTTTGGTCAGGTGGTTCAGATGCCGGAAGCCCCCAACATTGCCCGCGAGATCGTGCTCGGTACCGGCATGAGCGTCAATACCGATGCCTATAGCGTCTCCCGCGCTTGCGCCACCAGTTTTCAGGCGGTGGCCAACGTCACCGAATCCATCATGGCCGGTACCGTAGACATCGCCATCGCCGGCGGTGCTGACTCCTCCTCCGTACTGCCTATCGGAGTGAGCAAGAAGCTGGCCCGCGCCCTGGTGGATCTCAACAAGGCGCGCAATCTGCAGCAGCGCTTCAATATTCTGCGGACATTGAGGATCAAGGATCTGCTGCCGGTGCCGCCTGCCGTGGCGGAATACTCTACTGGCCTCTCCATGGGGCAGACCGCCGAGCAGATGGCCAAGAGCCACCAAATCAGCCGTGAAGCGCAAGATGCGCTGGCGCACCGCTCCCATACCCTGGCCGCGCAGGCTTGGGCTGATGGCAAGCTCAGCGGTGAGGTGTTTACCGCCCATGTGCCGCCCTACAAGTCGCCGCTCGAGCGGGACAACAATATCCGTGAAAGCTCGGATCTCGCGAGCTACGCCAAGCTCAAGCCGGTTTTTGACCGGGTTCATGGCACAGTGACTGCGGCCAACGCCACGCCGCTGACCGATGGCGCCGCCGCCGTGTTGCTGATGCGCGAAGGTCGGGCGAAAGAGCTTGGCCTCGAACCGCTTGGCTTTATCCGCAGCTTCGCCTTCTCGGCCATCGATGTCTGGCAAGACATGCTGATGGGCCCCTCCTATGCCACGCCGCTGGCGCTGGACAGAGCCGGCATCACGCTCAGCGAACTGACCCTGATCGACATGCACGAAGCCTTTGCCGCCCAGACTCTGGCCAACCTCAAGATGTTTGCCAGCCACGAGTTTGCCCGTGACAAGCTGGGTCGCGATCAGGCCATCGGCGAGGTGGACATGGAGAAGTTCAACGTCCTCGGCGGTTCGCTGGCCTATGGCCACCCCTTTGCCGCGACCGGTGCGCGGATGATCACCCAGACCCTGCACGAGCTGCGTCGTCGCGGTGGGGGACTGGGGCTCAACACCGCCTGTGCGGCGGGTGGATTGGGCGTGGCTATGGTGTTGGAGGTTGAATAATGAGCGCTAAGACTTTTTCCCTGGATGTTCGCAAAGATGGCATCGGTATCCTCACCATGGATGTGCCGGGCGAGAGCATGAATACCCTCAAGGCTGCCTTTGTGGAGGAGATCCGCACCGTGCTGGCCGAAGTGAAACGTAACAAGGATTTGATCGGTCTGGTGATCACCTCCGGCAAGAAAGACTCCTTCATCGCCGGCGCTGACATCACCATGCTGGCCGCCTGCACCAGTGCCAAGGATGCCGAGACCCTGTCGCGGGAAGGGCAGGAAATCTTCGCCGAGATCGAGGGGCTGACCATTCCGGTGATCGCCGCCATTCATGGTCCCTGCCTCGGTGGCGGGTTGGAGCTGGCGCTGGCCTGTCATGGCCGGGTGGTGACCGATCATGGCAAATCTGTGCTGGGATTGCCGGAAGTGCAGCTCGGTTTATTGCCGGGTTCTGGCGGTACCCAGCGTCTGCCGCGCCTTATCGGGGTGGCCAAGGCGCTGGATCTGATGCTGACCGGCAAGCAGGTTCGTGCCAAACAAGCCAAGAAATTGGGGCTGGTGGACGATGTGGTGCCGCCGTCAATCTTGCTGGATGCTGCCATCAAGCTGGCCAAGAAGGGTAAACCGCGCCATCAGTTGAAGCGGGATCTGCAGGGCAAGGTGCTGGAGACCAACAAGCTGGGCCGCAAGGTGCTGTTCGATCAGGCCAGCAAGGGGGTGAAAGCCAAGACCCGCGGCAACTACCCGGCGCCGGAGCGGATCCTGGATGTTGTGCGCATCGGCGTGGAGGAGGGGATGAAGGCCGGTCTGGCTGCCGAATCCCGCCACTTTGGCGAGCTGGTGATGACTGCTGAGTCTGCCGCCCTGCGTTCCATCTTCTTTGCCACCACCGAGATGAAGAAAGAGGTCAACTATCAGGGGGCCGAGCCGCGCAAAGTGGCCCATGCTGCTGTGCTGGGCGGTGGTCTGATGGGGGGCGGCATCGCGTTCGTCACCGCTACCAAGGCGGGCGTGCCGGTGCGGATCAAGGATGTGGCAAGCTCCGGGATCGGCAATGCCATGCGCTACAGCTATGACATTCTGGCCAAGAAGCTCAAGCGCCGTCACATTCTGCGCAGCGAATTGGAAAAGCAGATGAGCCTGCTGACCGGCACCCTCGACTACTCCGGTTTCCACCGGGTGGACATGGTGGTGGAGGCGGTGTTTGAAGATCTCGCGCTCAAACACCAGATGGTGAAAGACGTAGAGCGTGAGTGCGGTGAGCATACAGTGTTTGCCTCCAATACCTCGTCACTGCCCATCAATCAGATTGCGGCAGAGGCGGCACATCCGGAGCGGGTCGTGGGGCTGCACTACTTCAGCCCGGTGGACAAGATGCCGCTGGCGGAGATCATCCCCCACGCTGGCACCAGTGCCGAGACGGTCGCCACCACCCTGGCCTTTGCCCGTGCCCAGGGCAAAACGCCCATCGTGGTGAAGGACGAAGCCGGTTTCTACGTCAACCGCATCCTCGCGCCCTACATGAATGAAGCGGCGCGACTGGTGCTGGAAGGTGAGCCGGTGGAGGTGTTGGACAGCGCGCTGCTGGACTTTGGTTTCCCGGTTGGTCCCATCACCTTGCTCGATGAGGTGGGGATCGATGTGGGTGCCAAGATCTCCCCCATTCTCGAGAAAGAGCTGGGCGGCGAGCAGTTCCAGGCACCCAAGGCGTTCGACAAGCTGCTGCAAGACGATCGCAAGGGGCGCAAGAACGGCAAGGGCTTCTATCTCTATGGCAAGGCGGCACCGCGCAACAAGCTGACCGGCAAAGAGGGCAAGAAGACGGTGGACGAGAGTGTCTATGGCGTGCTCGGCATCAAACCTTCCGCCAAGCTGGCCCGTCAGGAGATTGCCGAGCGTTGTGTGTTGCTGATGCTCAACGAAGCCGCCATGGCGCTGGATAGCGGTGTGGTGGCCTCGGCCCGTGATGGCGATATCGGGGCCATCTTCGGCATCGGCTTCCCGCCGTTCCTCGGCGGTCCGTTCCGCTATATGGATACACTCGGGATCGATCATCTGGTTGGTCGTCTGGAGTATTACCAGAAGCGCCACGGCGACCGGTTTGCTCCCTGTGCCCGCCTCAAGGCGATGGCCGCGGAGCAGCAGACCTTCTACTGATAATCGCTGCAGAGTGACCGCAAGGCAAAGAGGCCCGCACACCATGCGGGCCTCCTTCTATGTTGTGGTTTGTTCGGGTTGTACGGCTTGGGCAGCGCTCATGCTGGCAGAAGCAACCGATTAAAAAACGGCCCACCGAAGTGGGCCGTCGAGATATCGGGTCACGGGTCAGATCCCCGGTTTGCGCTCCGGGCAACGACCTATGATATCGGGCGGCAGCTCGCCGTTATCCTGCTCCAGCACTACATCAAACCCCCACAGCTGATGGAGGTGTTTGAGCACCTCATGGCGTGAGTCGCCAAGGGGGATGCGGTTGTGGGGCACATAGCGCAGGGTGAGGGATCGATCCCCCTTCACGGCGACGTTGTAGACCTGAATATTGGGCTCCAGATTGCTGAGATTGTATTGAGCTGACAGGGTGTTGCGCACCTGACGGTAGCCCTCGTCATTGTGGATGGCGGAGACCTTGATGTAGTTCTTCAGATCGTCGTCATCAATGGCGAACAGCTTCATGTCGCGCATCACTTTGGGGCTTAAGAACTGGCTGATGAAGCTCTCGTCCTTGAAGTTTTGCATGGCAAAATGAAGGGTCTCCACCCAGTTGCTGCCGGCATAATCCGGGAACCAGTATCTATCCTCCTCGGTTGGGTTCTCGCAGATGCGGCGCAGGTCGGTAAACATGGCAAACCCCAGCGCATAAGGGTTGAGCCCCGAGTAGTAGCGACTGTTGTAAGCCGGTTGATAGACCACGTTGGTGTGGCTGTGCAGCACCTCCATCATGAAGCGATCGCTCAGCTTGCCCTCGTCATAGAGGTGGTTGAGGATGGTGTAGTGCCAGAAGGTGGCCCACCCCTCGTTCATCACCTGAGTCTGCTTTTGTGGATAGAAATACTGGCTGATCTTGCGCACGATGCGTACCACTTCTCGCTGCCAGGGCTCCAGCAAGGGGGCATTCTTCTCGATGAAGTAGAGAATGTTCTCCTGAGGCTCGGCAGGATATCGTCTGTCCTCCACCCCTGCCGCTTTATGCTGCTTTGGCAGGGTGCGCCATAGCTCGTTGACCTGAGTCTGCAGATAATCTTCCCGCGCCTTCTGACGCCGCTTCTCCTCCGCCATCGAGATCTTCTGGGGACGCTTGTAGCGATCGACCCCGAAGTTCATCAGGGCATGGCAGGAGTCGAGCAACTGCTCCACCGCCTCGATGCCGTGCTTCTCTTCACACTCGGTGATGTATTTTTTGGCAAACAGCAGGTAGTCGATGATGGAAGAGGCATCGGTCCACGCCTTGAACAGGTAGTTGTTCTTGAAGAAGGAGTTATGACCGTAGCAGGCGTGGGCCATCACCAGCGCCTGCATCGGCATGGTGTTCTCCTCCATCAGATAGGCAATGCAGGGATCGGAATTGATGACGATCTCGTAGGCCAGTCCCATCTGTCCGCGCTTGTAATTGCGCTCGGTATGGATAAAACGCTTGCCGAACGACCAGTGCTGATAGCCGATGGGCATGCCGACGCTGGAGTAGGCATCCATCATCTGCTCGGCGGTGATCACCTCGATCTGGTTGGGGTAGGTGTCCAGCTTGTAGAAACGGGCGACCCGGGCGATCTCCTGGTGATAGGTCTCCAGCAGATCGAAGTTCCAGTCTGGTCCGTCATCCAGTGGCGCTACACGTTTTTCAGTTTGGATCATGTGACCTCCTCACGCCGCTTGTTTCTTGAACAGCTCGCGGAACACCGGATAGATATCCTCGACCTTGCGAATGTGCTCCATCGCAAAGTGGGGGAACTGGCTGGCTACCGACTCATATTCGTGCCACAGGGTCTGGTGGGCACGGGTAGTGATCTCGATGTAGGAGTAGTACCGCACCCTTGGCATGATGTCCCGCACCAGGATCTCCCTGCATTGCGGTGAATCATCTGCCCAGTTGTCACCATCCGACGCCTGCGCCGCATAGATATTCCACTGGTTGGCGGGGTAACGCTCGTTGATGATGTCATTCATCATCTTGAGGGCGCTGGAGACGATGGTGCCGCCGGTCTCCTGGGAGTAGAAGAACTCGTGTTCGTCCACCTCCTTGGCCTGGGTGTGGTGGCGGATATAGACCACCTCGACGTTCTTGTAGGTCCGGCTCAGGAACAGATAGAGCAGGATATAGAAACGTTTTGCCATCTCCTTGGTGGCCTGATCCATGGAGCCCGAGACGTCCATCAGACAGAACATCACTGCCTGACTGGAAGGGACGGGCCGTTTGACGAAGTTGTTGAACTTGAGATCGAAGGTGTCAATAAACGGCACCGCATCGATCCGTCGTTTCAGCTCCCTAATCTCCTTCTCGAGCAGGGCGATTTCGGCAAAGTGCTCGTTGGGATCGGCGGCCAGCAGAGCCAGCCTATCTTCCAGTTCATGCAGTTGGCGCTTCTTGCCCGCTTGCAGCGCCATGCGCCGCGCCAGTGAATTTTGCAGGGAACGCACCACGTTGATATTGGCGGGCACCCCGTTGGAGGTGTAGCCCGCCCGATAGGTTTTCACCTCCATTAGCTGGTTGAGCTGGGTTTTCTGCAGCCTGGGCAGCTCCAGATCTTCAAACAGCAGATCGAGATACTCATCCTTGGAGATCTGGAACACGAAGTCATCGGCCCCTTCACCCTGATTGGATGCCTGCCCCTCGCCGGAACCCTGTCCGCCGCCCCCTCCTTTGGGGCGGTCAATCTTGTCGCCGGAGACGAATTGATCATTACCGGGATGCACCATCTCCCGTTTACCGCCGTGTCCCTGATGAAAATGGGGCTCGCCGATATCCTTGGTCGGGATGCTGATGCTCTCACCCTTGTCTACGTCCTGAATGCTGCGCTTGGAGACAGCATCCGAGACCGCTTGTTTTATCTGCTTCTTGTAGCGGCGGATGAAGCGCTGCCGATTGACAGCGCTTTTGTTTTTGCCGTTGAGCCTGCGGTCGATAAAATGCGCCATAACTCCCCCTTGAACAGTCAGGGTCAGGATGACTTGCGTACCCTGAGATACCATTCGGAGAGCAGTCGCACCTGTTTACGGGTGTAGCCTTTCTCCATCATCCGTTCGACAAAGTTATCGTGCTTCTTCTGCTCCTCAGCCGAGGTTTTGCTGTTGAAGGAGATAACCGGCAGCAGCTCTTCCGTGTTGGAGAACATCTTCTTCTCGATCACGGTGCGCAGCTTCTCGTAACTGGTCCAGTTGGGGTTACGGCCTGCATTGTTTGCCCGGGCACGCAGCACGAAGTTGACGATTTCGTTACGGAAATCTTTCGGGTTGCTGATCCCGGCAGGTTTTTCAATTTTCTCCAGCTCGCTGTTGAGGGATGCTCTGTCAAACAGCTGGCCGGTTTCGGGATCACGGTACTCCTGATCCTGGATCCAGAAGTCGGCGTAGGTGACGTAGCGATCGAAGATGTTCTGCCCGTACTCGGAGTAGGACTCGAGATAGGCGGTCTGGATCTCCTTGCCGATGAACTCCACATAGCGCGGGGTCAGATAACCCTTGATGAACTCAAGGTAGCGATCGTGCAGCTCTTGCGGGAACTGCTCGCGCTCGATCTGCTGCTCCAGCACATAGAAGAGGTGCACCGGGTTGGCGGCCACTTCCGCGTGGTCGAAGTTGAAGACGCGGGAGAGGATCTTGAACGCAAAGCGGGTAGAGAGACCATTCATACCTTCGTCTACACCGGCGTAGTCGCGATACTCCTGATAGCTCTTCGCCTTGGGGTCGGTGTCTTTCAGGCTTTCGCCATCATAGACCCGCATCTTGGAGTAGATGCTGGAGTTTTCCGGCTCTTTCAGCCGTGACAACACAGAGAACTGGCCCAGCAGCTCGAGGGTACCCGGGGCACACTTGGCCTCGGTCAGCTCGCTGTTGATCAGCAGCTTCTCGTAGATCTTCACCTCTTCCGAGACGCGCAGGCAGTAAGGCACCTTGACGATGTAGACCCGGTCGAGGAAGGCCTCGTTGTTCTTGTTGTTGCGGAACTGCTGCCATTCGGATTCGTTGGAGTGGGCCAGCAGAATGCCGTCAAAGGGGAGGGCGGAGAGCCCCTCGGTGCCGTTGTAGTTCCCCTCCTGTGTTGCAGTCAGCAGCGGGTGCAGCACCTTGATAGGCGCCTTGAACATCTCGACAAACTCCATGATCCCCTGGTTCGCCTTGCACAGCGCACCGGAGTAGGAGTAAGCATCGGCATCATCCTGGGCGAAGTGCTCCAGCATGCGGATGTCGACCTTGCCGACCAGTGAGGAGATGTCCTGGTTGTTGTCATCACCGGGTTCCGTTTTGGCGATGGCGATCTGGTCGAGGATGGAGGGGTTGACCTTCTCCACCTTGAACTTGGTGATGTCGCCGCCAAACTCGTGCAGGCGTTTGGCCACCCAAGGGGACATGATGGGACGCAGGTAGCGGCGTGGGATGCCGTACTCTTTTTCCAGGATCTCACCATCCTCTTCGATATCGAACAGGCAGAAGGGGTGATCGTTGACCGGTGAGCCCTTGATGCGATAGATGGGCACCTTCTGCATCAGGGATTTGAGTTTCTCTGCCAGCGAGGATTTACCGCCGCCAACGGGGCCCAGCAGATAGAGGATCTGTTTCTTCTCCTCCAGCCCCTGGGCGGAGTGTTTGAGGTAGGAGACGATCTGTTCGATGGCCTCTTCCATCCCGTAGAAATCCTTGAAGGCGGGATAGCGTGCCACGACGCGGTTGGAGAAGAGTCGGCTCAGTCTGGGGTTGGCTGAGGTGTCTACCATCTCCGGCTCACCGATGGCGGTCAGCAGACGTTCGGCGGCAGAGGCGTAGCAGGCTTTGTCCTGCTTACACATATCCAGGAACTCCTGAATGGTATATTCCTCTTCTCTCGCTTTTTCATATCGCTGTTGGTAATGCTCGAATATGCCCATAACTTTGCCCTCGTTATAGTCGCTTACCCTGAAAAAAGTGGATGACTGCTTTTGTGTTGTGCGCTTTTAAAGCCTAGTCAACAGACTCCAGTAATCCATCACGGTTGATAGGTTAAATTCTGAAGAAACCTGCCCGATCCTTGTGCGGGGAGGGTCAGTCAACAACACCGCTATGTTACTGACTGTTAAATTATTTTTGCCACGATAGCGAGGTAAATGTCAAAGACATAAAAAATAAATGTTTATGGGAAACAGGGAACTTATTGCGAAAAGATTAAGGGGTTTGACGAAAGGCAATGGGGCTGCGGGTTGGCGGGGTTATGGATGAGAATGTCATTACGTGAACGTCAACGTAAATCACTTTGTTTGGAGTTTTGGCTCTAATTTTTACATTGACGCTACATTTTGAGTGCCCTAGATTGGCGATGTGTGAGCAGCAAGATGCTTTAGCAAGAGAGTTGACTGTTGCCTCACCAAGCTCTGTTTAAGCACGTTTCCGTTGGCTTGACCCTCGCAACCGCGAGGGTCTTCTTTTTCTGCGTCTGTAAACGCTTGTTACTGCTGGTGGCTATTGACGCAGCCAGCACTCACCTAGCAAGGGTAGGCTTGTTGCACGGCCGCCAGGACGCGGGCAAACGGGTGGGCGGCCAACTGGCCTGCGCCCGCCAGCGATTTGGCCTTGACCCGGCTGGTCAGCGGTGTGGCGATACCGCACAGGAAACGGGCCAGAACACGCGCATCCACGGAACCGGTCTTGGCAATCAGCGGATCGCACCAGGCGCGGATCCCCGCCTCGTTTGGCATGGTCAGTGAGGGCAGGGGCGGGAGATGCGCCACCTCGCCGCGACAAACCGAACAGTGGCCACAATGAACCGGCGCCACCTCATCGGCAAAATAGCGGGCGAGGCGGTGGCTCAGGCACTCATCCGAGGTGAAAAAGTCGAGCATGGCTTGCAGTCTGGCCAACTCACTCTGCTCTTTTTGCAAGAAGAGCGCATGGAGCGCGTTAGCCTCCTGCTCGTTGTCCCACCCCTGACGGGTGATCCGGTAGACCTCGGTCATCTGTTTGCTTTCAAGCTCGATCCAGCCTTGCTGCTGCAGGTAGTCGAGCGCCGCAACCGCCCGCTGTCGCTCCCCCTGATAGCCCTGCCAGAGGGTGTCAAAGTCCATGGTGCACCAGCTGCGGGCTTGCGGGGCGCAGGCGAACAGTTGCTCCAGAAACTGGCGACGATCCGGATTGAAGCGGCTCACTATCTCGCCTTTATCCAGCACAAACTTGAAGCGGTAGTCGGCGTAGTAGCTGTAGGCCGGTGTGATGATGCCTGCCATCTCCAGATAGACCAGCAGGGTTTTAAGGGGCAACTGGCGGATATTGGTGTCGTTGGAGAGACGCAGCAGGGTGAATTCCCACTCGCTCCCGCTCTGCTTGATGATGGCAAGGAGCTGGAGGATGGCACTCAAATCCGGCGTATCGCCGTAGACGAAGTTCTCCAGCACCGGCAGCTGGCTCTGGTTGGCCAGCACGATACAGCGCGATGGTTGGCCATCCCTTCCGGCGCGGCCAATCTCCTGGCTGTAGTTTTCGATGGATTTGGGCAGATCGTAGTGAATGACCCGCCGGATATCCGCTTTGTCGATCCCCATCCCAAAGGCGATGGTGGCGACGATGCAATCCACCTTGCCCGCCATGAAGTCGTGCTGGATCTGACTGCGCAGCACCGAGTCGAGTCCGGCATGATAGGCGCGGGCGTTGATCCCTTCTCTAATGAGTTGCTCGGCACAGGCTTCTGCGGTGTGTTGCAAAGTGACGTAGACGATGGTGGGGGCCGCCGGATCGTTGGCCAACTCCTGCGCGAGCCAGCTATCCCGCGCGTCGGGCGACAGGGGAATGACCGCCAGATCAAGATTGGGGCGGTAGAAACCGGTGACCACGACCCCCTCCGGCGCGATGCCGAATTTGGTCTGCATATCCTGAATCACCGCCGGTGTGGCGGTGGCGGTGAGCAGCAATACCTGCGGGATCTTCAGATCATGGCGATAGCTCGGCAGCTTGAGGTAGTCGGGGCGAAAGTTGTGGCCCCACTCCGAGATACAGTGCGCCTCATCGACGACCAGCAGCGAGAGCGGCACTTGCTGGATAAAGCGGCGAAAGCGCTCGTTCTTGAGTCGCTCCACCGAGATCATCAGGATCTTGAGCTGGCCATCCAGCGCCTGCTGCATCACTCGTCGGCTCTCCTCCGGGCTCTGGCTTGAGTCGAGGGTAGCGGCGCTTATTCCCTTGCTTTTAAGGAAGGCGAGCTGATCGTGCATCAGCGCCAGTAGCGGCGAGATAACCAGGGTCAGGTGAGGCAGGGCGAGGGCCGGCAGTTGATAACAGAGGGACTTGCCGGAGCCGGTGGGAAAGATGGCGGCGGCACTCTGACCTGCCAGCACCCGGCTGATCACCGCTTCCTGACCTGGCCTGAGTGCGGAGAAACCAAAATATTGGTTGAGCAGGGATGGGATCATGGCAAGGCTCCGCGGCAAATGGGGGATGATAGCACAGCGATGCCGGTCACGGGTGACACAGGAATGGTCGTGAGGGTAAGGGCAGAGAGTGTCGATAAAACGTACAAAAATGGGTGGTTGCGCTGTGGTTAAGGTTTTGTTGCGGTTTTTTGTGATGGAAACGGGATATTTTTTGGTGAGTCTCTGGAAAAAAAAGATGGCGAATGGGATATTCCGTCATGCAATCCGGTGACTGGCGGATCGGCCCGGCAGAAGGCTGGCCACAGACACCACATTCGGGCGACAGGGGTCTCCCGATGAGTGGTTGCAGACAGGACTCATGATTCATGCACTACGGTGCTTAGGGACTTTTTTGATGACACAACAACACCCCCTCCTTCGGCTGGTCAATAGCACCAGTCTGGTCAGCCAGATCCTGGTTGGTCTGGTATTCGGTATCTTGCTGGCACTGTTTGCCCCCGAGTGGGCGAAAACGGCAGGTCTGCTCGGCAGTCTGTTCGTTGGTGCACTGAAAGCGGTAGCCCCGCTGCTGGTATTCGTACTGGTGATGGCGGCCATCATTGGTCACAAGCAGGGTCAGAAGACCAATATTCGCCCGCTGCTTGCGCTCTACCTGTTTGGTACCTTCTCTGCGGCCGTGGTCGCGGTGATTGCCAGCTTCCTGTTCCCCTCCAACCTCCATCTGGTGGCCAATACTGCCGAGATCACCCCGCCAGGCGGGATCACCGAGGTGCTGCAGACCCTGCTGTTCAACGTGGTGACCAACCCGGTCAAGGCGCTGATGGATGCCAACTATATCGGGATCCTGGCGTGGGCCATCGGTCTGGGCATCGCCATGCGCCATGCCAACGAGAGCACCAAGGCGCTGATCACTGATCTGTCTCACGGTGTCTCCGCCATCGTGAAAGCGGTGATCCGCTGTGCTCCGCTCGGGATCCTGGGTCTGGTTGCCTCCACGCTGGCAGAGACCGGTTTTGACGCCCTGTTTGGCTATGCTCAACTGCTGGTGGTGCTGATCGGCTGCATGCTGTTTATCGCCTTTGTGGTCAACCCGTTGATCGTCTTCTGGAAGATCAAGCGCAACCCTTATCCGCTGGTGCTGACCTGCCTCAAAGAGAGCGGCGTGACCGCCTTCTTTACTCGCAGCTCTGCCGCCAACATCCCGGTCAACATGGCGCTGTGTGAAAAACTGCGTCTGCCCAAAGATACCTACGCGGTCTCCATCCCGCTGGGTGCCACCATCAATATGGCGGGTGCGGCCATCACCATCACAGTGCTTGCCATGGCGGCGGTACATACCCTGGGGATGGAAGTGGACATGGCAACGGCCGTGCTGCTTTCCGTGGTTGCCACCGTCAGTGCCTGTGGCGCGTCCGGTGTCGCCGGTGGCTCCTTGCTGCTGATCCCGCTGGCGTGCAGCCTGTTTGGTATCAGCAATGACATCGCCATGCAGGTGGTGGCCGTCGGCTTTATCATCGGCGTACTTCAGGATTCTGCCGAGACTGCCCTTAACAGCTCCACCGACGTGCTGTTTACCGCCGCAGCTTGCATGGCCGAAGATGAAACCCTGCTGGATGTGGCTCCGGTACCGAGCCGCGAAGCCTGATCTCGCAACGGTCAGTTTCGTAACACACTTGCGCCCTCTTAGGAGGGCGCTTTTTATTGCCGGATTTGCTCTCTTTTCCTCTTTAAGCAATCTCATTGGCTGATGTGCCGGACATTCTGTCGCCCTTGTCCAGGGCGTTGCCTTATCTTTATCCCTTTGAGTCGTGCTTCCTCCTTCTGTTGTGCGTTACACATTTTTGCCTGCTCTGCCAAGAGCCGATTGCTATGGCTTACCCCAGATCTTCAAGACAATCACAGCATCACAGCATCAAAGAAGAATGGAGGTGGCTGGCTGCGGCAGATGAGCCCAACCCGTCCTATCAGACACGCCATCATGGTTTGGTGAGGGGGAGTAAACGTGTGGGCGAATTGAGCTGCGGGTATGGGGGCGGTACATGGTGAATCCCTAAGCATGTTCAATCATGGCGCTGGTGAGCATGCAGATATCCAACAAGGTGAGGAGAGTAATATGGAGAGAGCAGGGCAATTGCGGGGGCACAGATTGCAGAGATAAAAAAGCCAGCCGAGTGTTCGGCTGGCTTTTTGCTATCAGTGGCAGGTGAGGGATTAACCGACCAGCTGATAGAGGATGGCGGAGATAGCGATCATCCCCATCACAGCGACAAATACGTTGCTGATATGGCCCTGATATTTCGCCATGGCCGGTACGCGCTTGATGGCGTACATCGGCATGATGAACAGGATGGTAGCGATGATCGGGCCGCCCAAGGATTCAATCATGCCCAGGATGGAGGGGTTGGCAATGGCAGTGCCCCACAGGGTCAGGATGAAGAAGGCGATGATGAACATTTCGACTTTCTTGGCGTTCGGCTCTTTGCCAGACTTGCGCATGTTCTGAACGATCATCCCCTTCAGACCTTCACGGGCACCCAGATAGTGGCCGAAGAAGGAGGAGACGATGGCGACAAACGCAACCAACGGACCGAAGTAGGAGATGATGGGGCTGGCATGCTGGTTAGCCAGATAGGAGAGCACGGCGATGTTCTGAGCCTTGGCTTCTGCCAGCTGAGCCGGTGTCAGGCTCATAACGCAGGAGAAGACGAAGAACATCACGAAGCCCAGCAGCACCATGGCGGTACGCTTGAGGATGGCATCGGCTTTCTCGACAGCCTGATCACCGTGGTCGCGGCGCTGGGCCAGGGAGAAGCTGGAGATGGCCGGGCTGTGGTTGAAGGAGAAGACCAGTACCGGGATGGTCAGCCACAGGGTAGTGGCGAAATCCTTGGCAGAGGGTACTTGCTCCAGCGCGGCACCGGTCCAGTCCGGGATCAGGTACAAAGAGATACCGGCCAGAATGGCGATCAACGGATAAACCAGCAGCTCGGTCACTTTCAGCATCAGCTTTTCACCGGCCAGCATCACCGACATCATGCCCATGATCAGCACGATGGAGAGGATCCAGCGCGGCGGGGCACTCATCTGCAGCTGGTTGACCATAAAGCTTTCCACGGTGTTGGTGATACCCACGCCGTAGATCAGCACGATGGGGTAGATGGCGAAGAAGTAGAGCAGGGTGATTAATTTACCGGCACCCACGCCAAAGTGCTCTTCCACCACTTCGGTGATGTCTGCATTTGGCTTTTTGGAGGAGAGCACGAAGCGGGCCAGACCACGGTGTGCCAGATAGGTCATGGGACCTACCAGCAGCGCCATGACGACCAGCGGCCAGAAACCGCCCATACCCGCGTTGATCGGCAGGAACAGGATCCCCGCGCCAACCGCGGTCCCGAACAGACTGATGACCCAGGTAGAGTCGCGTTTTTCCCAACGAGTGGTTTGAGTAGAGCTGATCCCTTGCTCTGTTGACGCCGCAACTCCCTGCGTGCCAGTGACTGTGTTTGACATCTATCTCACCCCGAATGTGTGGTTCTTATTAAGTCGGCGCAAGGATACGGTTTTTCTAATCAAAAATGTTGATCAAATTCATCTTTACGGCACGAAAAACCGCACTTTCTTATGGAAATGTGATCAAAACAAGAAAAATTCAATTATTGTTTATCAATTGGCACGTTATTTTAGTGTTAATGATTAAATCTTGCTCAGCCAAATGTAGGTAAATTGTTATTTTGCGAGATGCTGGGCTAGTTGGTTGATCATGCTGGCGGTAGCCCCCCAGATAAAGTGCTGTTGCCAGGGGATCCAGTAGATGGTGTGCGCTTTCCCCCCTCTGGAAAGGGTCAGGGGGATGTGGTTGCGCCGATCCAGCAGATGGGTCAGCGGCACTTCGAAGGCGTGATCCACCTCATCCGGACTCAGGATGAGGGGATAGTTGCCATCGAGCAGCCCCAGCACCGGCAGTACCTCGAATCGTGACACCGTATTGAGCGGGTTGAGGGTGCCGATCACTTCAATCAGCCGTGCCGGAATGCCGAGCTCCTCTTCGGTCTCCCGCAGCGCCGTGGCAATCAGGTTTTCGTCACCGGGATCCTGTCGCCCGCCGGGGAAGCTGATCTGGCCCCCATGATGACGCAGCCGTGGGCTGCGCCGGGTCAATAACACGCTGAGCCCCTCGTCGCGCATCACCACCGGGATCAACACCGCCGCCGGACTGAGCCCGCCAATGGCGAGGCGATGGGCCGGGGCGGGTCGCTGCAACTGGAAGCGGGTCAGCAGTTCGTGGCGATCCATGGCGGGGAGCTCTCCTGTGCGTTGGCCTGACAGTGGGGAGGATTACAGCGCCGACAGCGGCGGCAGGATGCGGGCAACCTTGTCATAGGTCTCCTGATATTCGCTGTCGGCGTCGGAGTCGGCGATGATGCCGCCACCGGCCCAGCAGTGCAGGCGACCCGCTTCGGCGATCAAAGTGCGAATGCAGATGCTGGTGTCCATCCGACCATGCTGGCTGAGGTAGCCGATGCTGCCGCAATAGGCATTGCGGCGCTGGGGCTCAAGCTCTTCGATGATCTCCATGGCGCGGATCTTGGGGGCGCCGGTGATGGAGCCACCAGGGAAACAGGCCCGCAGCAGATCGACTCCTTGCCAGCGTGCATCCAGCTCACCATGGATGGTGGAGACCAGATGATGTACCGCTGGAAACGACTCCACCGCAAACAGATGAGGCACGCTGACCGAGCCAGGCCGGCTGACCCGACCTATATCGTTGCGCAGCAGATCAACGATCATCAGATTCTCTGATCTGTCCTTGTCCGCCTGCGCCAGCTCCTGCGCGACTTGCCGATCGATTGCCGGATCGGGGTGGCGAGGGCGAGTGCCCTTGATGGGTTTGGTTTCGATATGACGGCCATCGAGCAGCAGGAACCGCTCGGGGGAGAGGCTCAGCAGCGCGCTCTCCGGCAGGCGGATAAAGGCTGAGAAGGGGGCCTTGTTGGCGGTTGCCAGCAGGCAATAGGCCTGCCACTCATCCCCCTGATAGGGGGCGCTGAAACGCTGGGTCAGGTTGATCTGGTAGCAATCCCCCGCGGCGAGATATTCCTGAATGCGGGCAAACTTCTCGCCATACTCGGCGCGGCTCATATTGCTCTGCCACGCCCCCAACAAGGCAAAAGCAGGGGCCGGTTTGGCCTGCTGCTGTTCAAACCAGGCCAGCCGGTTGGCAAGGCCTGCTTCATCCCCCCAGTGCACCAGCTGCCAGTCGCCGGTCGCCACATTGCGCAGCAGCGCCCAGTCGTAGATGCCTACCGCCATGTCCGGCACCGCGATATCGGCGGCGGCCTGCACCGACAGTCGTTCGAAGCGGCGGCCGAGATCATACCCAAACAAGCCGAGGGCGCCACCAATAAAGGGCAGGTGAGTGGCGCACAGTTCCAGCTCCCCCAGCAACTGTTGCTGGGTATGGGCCAGCAGGGCGAGGGGATCTTCGTGGTGTTTGCTGATATTCGCCCCGACACGCAGAGTGGTCACTTCGCCGCGGGTTTCGAGGGTCGCCAGCGGGTCGGCAGTGATGATATCAAAGCCGTTATCGGCGCCGAGTGGCCCCGCCGATTCCAGCAACATGGCCCACGGCTGATGTTGCAGGCGGGCAAAAAGCTGATGGAGCTCAGCACTATGGTCTAGATGATGGATATGAAGTGTTGGCGTCATTTTATGTTACACAGGCAACAGTTTGGTTCCCGAACCCTAGTCGGTGCTGGTGGGCAAGCGTATCATAGGTGTCGGTGACTTAAGAAAAAACTGCCGTGTCGTTCGTTTTTTGCTGGTTGATAGTTTTTAGCCAGCACGTCAGCACGGCCCATCATATGGAAGCCCTTGCCCTGCTCCGTGGCAGAGACAAGGACCAGTGAGGATGATATGAGCATTATAAAAAAACAGGATTTCATCGATTCTATCGCAGATGCCCTCCAGTACATCTCCTATTACCACCCGTTGGATTTTGTTCAGGCTGCCAAAGCGGCGTATGACCGTGAGGCCAACCCGGCCGCCAAAGATGCGCTGGCCCAGATCCTGATCAACTCCCGCATGTCCGCCGAAGGTCATCGCCCGCTCTGCCAGGACACCGGCATCGTGACCTGTTTCGTCAAGATCGGCATGCAAGTCCAGTGGGACAGCGACATGACGGTGCAGGAGATGGTGGACGAAGGGACCCGTCGTGCCTACACCAATCCTGACAACCCGCTGCGCGCCTCCGTGCTGGCCGATCCGGCCGGCAGTCGCAAAAACACCAAAGACAACGCCCCTGCCGTGGTGCATATCGACATGATCCCCGGCAACAAGGTGGAAGTGAGCATCGCGGCCAAGGGTGGTGGTTCCGAGAACAAATCCAAGATGGTCATGCTCAATCCCTCCGATGATATCGTCGAGTGGGTGCTGAAAACCGTGCCGACCATGGGCGCGGGCTGGTGCCCGCCCGGCATGCTGGGCATCGGCATCGGCGGTACCGCCGAGAAAGCGGCGGTGCTGGCCAAAGAGGCCCTGATGGAGCACATCGACATTCAGGAGCTGATCGCCCGTGGCCCGCAAACCACCGAAGAGAAGCTGCGCGTCGAGCTCTACGACAAGGTCAACAAGCTGGGGATCGGTGCCCAGGGTCTGGGCGGCCTCACTACCGTGCTGGATGTGAAGGTGAAATCTGCGCCGACGCATGCCGCTTCCAAGCCGGTGGTGATGATCCCCAACTGCGCCGCCACCCGCCACGTTCACTTCGAGCTGGATGGTTCAGGCCCTGCCGAACTGACTCCGCCGAAACTGAGTGACTGGCCGGAGATCACCCGTGAAGCGGGTGGCAATGTGCGCCGCGTCAACGTCGATGGCATCACCAAGGCCGAGCTGGCCAGCTGGAAGAGCGGTGATACCGTGCTGCTCTCCGGCAAGATCCTCACCGGTCGCGATGCCGCCCACAAGCGTATCGCCGACATGCTGAAAAATGGCGAAGGGCTGCCGGAAGGGGTCGATTTCACCAACCGCTTCATCTATTACGTTGGCCCGGTCGATGCGGTGCGTGACGAAGTAGTTGGCCCGGCTGGCCCCACCACCTCCACCCGGATGGACAAGTTCACCGACATGATGCTGGGTGAAACCGGCCTTATCGGCATGATCGGCAAATCCGAGCGAGGCCCGAAAACCGTCGAGAGCATCAAACAGCACAAGGCCGTCTATCTGATGGCCGTCGGTGGCGCAGCCTATCTGGTGGCCAAGGCTATCAAGAAGGCGCGCGTGGTGGCCTTTGCCGATCTCGGCATGGAAGCGATCTACGAGTTTGAAGTGGAAGATATGCCGGTGACCGTTGCCGTCGATTCCGAAGGCAACAATATCCACGAAACCGGCCCGGCCTACTGGTCGGCCAAGATTGCTGAGCTGGACGGCAAACTCTCCTCCTGAGTGACCGTTTCCGCTGCCGGTTAACGGTATCGGCCCTGTAAAGAAGGCGCGTCCATCCGGATGCGCCTTTTTGCTTTGGCTGGCCTGTTATGGGCTCAAGTTGGCCGTTTGCGGCAAGCGGGTATAAAAAAGGATGGCGTGACGCCATCCTTTTTCGTTGTGCTTGTGCTCTGGCAGCAGACAGCAGAGCAATCGCCCTTGGCTTTAGGCCTTTTTCAGGTAGGCAGCAACCAGTACGATCTGCACGCCGTTGACCTTGCCTTCGATATGGAGCGGGTTGTTGGTCAGACGGATGCCCTTGACCAGGGTGCCGCGCTTGGCGGTGAAACCGGCGCCTTTCACGTCCAGATCCTTGATCAGGGTAACGGAGTCGCCCTCTTGCAGCACGGCGCCGTTGGAGTCAACGGTCGGTACGCTGTCGTCATCTTCGTCAGCAATACCAGCTTCAGCCCAGGCCTTGGCTTCGTCTTCCATGTACATCATATCCAGCAGATCCTGAGCCCACACTTCACCCTTGCCGGAGAGTGCTTTCAGCTGGCGCCATGCCATCACCTGCACCGCAGGCACCTGGCTCCACATGCTGTCGCTCAGGCAACGCCAGTGGTTGACCACCAGGGTATCCGGTTGTTCCAGCTGACCACGGCAGGTGTCACAGATAGCAACGCTGTGATCATCGTCACTGGCGGGGGAGTGAGGCACCACGAAGGCGGTCAGCGCCTGCTCGGCGCTGCACAGTTCACACTTGGCGCCCGCGCGCGCTTGCAGAATGGCGTTGATGGTCATGTTGTTGGTCCCATAGCTAGTGATAAAGCGTCCCGCGTTGGCGGGGCGCGTGAAAGAGGGGGCGGAATATAGCATAAAACCCCGTACTTTGTCAGGTCTGCCCTGGCTCACAAGGTTGGCTGTGCTGTTGCGCGGCGCTGATCGTTTGGTATTGAGAGTGCAATTTGAAGCGGGATCGCTAGAATGAGCCTCCTTTATGACTGCAAGGCAGGGGCATTCGTGCTGGCTCAACGTTTTCAACACCTGGATCGACTGCTCACCCGCTACCGACGCTGGTGGCAGTATCAGCCATATCATCATCTGACCATGGCCTTTGCCGATGAGGCGCCCGAGCTGGCGGTACTGCTCAATGGGCTGACGCTCGTCCAGTTGGCAGAGCTCGATGCGGATATGGATGCCCTCAGCAGTCTGCTTGCCCCCTGGATTGCCGAGGGAGCCGAGCTGCAGCAACTCAGTCAGCTTGCCCCGTTTACCCCTGAGCCAATCACTTGCAGCAAGGAGATGGCGCTGCATATGCCGGGGCGCAAGCAGGCCCAGATCGAGTCGTTCACCGCCTGTCTGCCTGCCCATCAGGGCCCCTATCTGGAGTGGTGTGCTGGCAAGGGACATCTTGGGCGGCTGGTGTCACTTCATCGACAGGCTCCTATCCTCAGTCTGGAGCTGCAAGGACAGCTTTGTGACGAAGGTCGGCTGCTGGCCGAGCGGGATGGCGCCAATATGACCTTTACCTGCGCCGATGCCTTTGCCCCTGAATCGGCGGCGCTGATCGCCTCCGAACATCACGCCATGGCACTCCATGCCTGCGGCGAGCTCCACACCCATCTGCTGGAGCGGGTGGCCGAGCGCGGTGCCCGCGGAGTGACCATCTCTCCCTGTTGTTACCACCTGATCCGTACCAGCCACTATCGCCCGCTGTCGGCCGCGGCCAGCGCCAGCGAGCTGGTGTTGAGCAAAGCGGATCTCAAGTTGCCGCTACAGGAGACGGTCACCGGCGGTGCGCGGATCGCCCGCCTGCGCGAGCAGGAAGTGGTGTGGCGGCTCGGGTTTGACTGCCTGCAGCGTCAGGTGCGCGGGGTGGATGAGTATCTGCCGGTGCCCAATATGCAAAAGAGCCTGCTGACCGGCACCTTCGAGGCATTCTGCGTTTGGGCTGCTGAACGCAAAGGGATTGTGCTGCCCGCCGGGCTCGACTATCCCGCCTGGTTGGAGCACGGGGAGCGTCGCTTTGGTGATGTCGCCCGCATGGAGCTGGTGCGTCATCTGTTTCGCCGTCCTCTCGAGATCTGGCTGGCGCTGGATCGCGCGCTCTTTTTGCAAGAGCAGGGTTATCGGGTCGAAGTGGGGGAGTTCTGTGCCAAACCCATGACCCCGCGCAATATCCTGATCCGTGCCGTGCGCGCCTGACAGCGAGCTCTTTGTGAGCGTTATTTGAACATTGTTGATGGCTGACTGGTGAAGCGGGTCAGCCATTTTTTTTTGCCACGAATAATTAATTGGTGACAGATCATCTGATCGTCTTTCGCCTCCCCATACGGGTGGCAAAACAGGCCAAAATGGTCATCGTTTGAGTTCTTTTATGTCGTTTTAGCTGCGTTGAGTAGCACAAGGTGAAATGGTTCACAAATTACGCGCATTTCTTAATTTTCATCGTAAATTTAGTTGTTGGAACACCTACTCTTGGCGCGCATTAATTCAAACAAGGACGATAAACATGTTCAAACCCAAGCGTTGTGCCTGGCTGATCGCTGCCGCTTGCGTATTGCCCAGCTATGCCGTAATAAGTGCAACGATGAATATTCAACCCGATCCACAAAATGCGGGAGGATATGTGATTGCGGCCCCGGATCTGGCCGCGGTGGAAAAGGCCAAGACGGCCAACCCCATGTATACAATATGGGCCAAGGCACTGGCCACCCGGTCAAATAAAATAGTCGATGCCATTGAACCGGGTCTGGCAAGCAATCCTGACAACGTAAAACGGGTTGAACGGGTATTTCCCCAATCTGAATGGGAATATTTAACCCAGATGGCCGCGCCGGAATATACCTATGTCCGCTTCTTGCGGGCCATCGGTAAATTTCCTGCGTTCTGCGGCGAATATAACGACGGGCGCGATTCTGATGCGATCTGTAAAAAATCCATTGTGACGGCCTTTGCCCACTTCTCTCAGGAGACCGGCGGCCATATTGCCAAGGAGAACGTCTCCGATAACCCGCTGGGGCTGGAGGAGTGGCAACAGGCGCTGGTGCATGTGCGGGAGATGGGCTGGTCAGAGGGACAGACCGGTTATACCACCGGCTGTGGCCAGAACGACTGGCAGAACAAGAAGTGGCCCTGCAGTACCGGACAAGGTTACTTTGGCCGCGGCGCCAAGCAGCTTTCTTACCACTTCAACTACGGGGCCTTCTCCGAGGCGATGTTTGATGGCGATGCCTCAGTGCTGCTCAACAACCCGGGGCTGGTGGCGGACTCCTGGCTCAACCTCGCTTCTGCCATCTGGTTCTTCCTCACCCCGCAGGCCCCGAAACCGGCCATGCTGCACGTGATTGATCGCACCTGGGTACCCTCCAAACGGGAAGCTGACGCCGGTATCGGCTATGGCTTCGGTACCACCATCAACGTCATCAACGGCGGTATCGAGTGTGGTGAACAGAACAAGGACAAAGGGCAGCCGGTCAATCGCATCCGCTACTGGGAAGGGCTGGCCAACCACTACCAGATCCCGGTCAAGGCGGATGAGAAGAACACCTGCTGGCAGCAGACTCCCTATGGCAGCCTCAATCTCAACGGCGCTACCGACGTGCTCTACACCAACTGGGATGGCAACTGGAAGTACTATCCTGATCGCCCGGGCGGTTACTCCTTCGAGTGTGAGCTGGTGGGCTTCCAGACCGCTTATTCTGCGCTGGTGCCGGGTGATTACGAGAAGTGCGTGACCAACTTCTACGGTTCCCACGCCAACTGGCCGAAAGTGCGGATCGTCGCCAAGCTCGATCCTGCCCCGGTCGATCCGGTTGACCCGCCCATTGATGGCCAGCCTGCCTGGGAGGCCAGCAAGGTCTATACCGCGGGCAACAAGGTGAGCTACAAGGGCGCCGTCTATCAGGCCAAATGGTGGACGCAAGGGGATGATCCCGCCAAAGGTGGCCCCTGGGCTGTGGTGGTGACCAAATAAGGTTGCCGTTGGGATCATGGTCAATCACCATGATCTATCGGTAGTGGAAACAAGCAGGCAGCAGGGAGGAGATATCTCCCTGCTTTTTACCCGTTATCGGCCTGTTGTCGCCCCATCAGGCGGGATCAGAAACGGTAGTTGAGACCGACACTGACCCCTTTGACATCGAGTCGAGGCATGGGGATATATTGGTACTCTGCATTGAGTCCGATACCCGAATCAAAGCGATATTGCCAACCCGCAGCGCCATACAAACCGACCCCGGAGTTGCTCTGATCTTCCTTGTTGATGGTGTATTCGACTCTGTGGGCGTTGGCACCCAGTTTGGCATAAAAGCTGTTGCCGGAAGAGACCGGGAATTGTGCATACAAGGCAGAGCGGATCCCTTTGTAATGGATATCTTTTACGTCATTGAGGGTTGCATCGAAGAGGGCGCTGACTACGCCACCGGTACCAAACAATATTCCTGAATCGATACCGATATAATCGTTGAACATATAACGGTAATAGAGATCGGCAGTCATATTGTCACCGCCATCGGCCTGATCCCCATTTTGTGCTTTGAATGACTGGGTGCCATAGCCAAGGGTGGCGCCGACGATATGGGGAGAGGGGGTTGCTATCGCCACGGAAGAGAAGATCGCCGTGGCAACCACCAGGGGAGTGAATAACTTCATCATGCAGGTTCCAATTAAATAGCGTGGAATATGGCTGCGACGAACAGATTTATATGGGCTCGGGTGAGCTTGTCTTATATTCGCAGGCCAGTAGTGAGTGGCAATATCTCATATTGTCAGGGGGATGAATAATCAGAGCTCCCATAGTTGTTATGATGGGAGGTGAGAGTGGTTATCTTCTGTCTGAACAATGGTGAAATGTGTCAATCCTATCTGAAATGAGCGCTGATAAATCGCAAGTTTCATTGGTTTTCTGCACTAATCAACTTAGTGTAACGGGATGTTAGGCTGGCAATATATGCCTTCAAACGTGGACTGGATGGTAAACAAGATGGTGATTTCTCGTGACGGTATATTAGAGGGGGGGTTGCCATTGTGGTGCAATCCGCTACAAGGTGCTAGCTGCTCCCTTTGCTACCGATTTTTGCCACTGCCGGGATTGTCAGCGCACGACCGGCGCCTGGATGGATTTTCGGGTGAAACAGGTGCAATGGCTATGCGGCGTATTGACTGAGTACGCCTCGTCGGAGGCGATTCGACGCGGCTTTTGTGCAACCTGTGGCGCCACCCTCAGCTATCGCAGCATTCAATACCCCGAGTACCTGACGCTGGCTATTGTCTCACTTGATAACCCCGAAACGGTCGCACCAACCTATCACATCCATACCGTCAGCCAGCTCTCCTGGTTGCCGATCCAGGACGATCATCCCCGTTATCCGAAAGGGAAGTAGTTTTGCGATATTCCACGTAGAAAGAGGAGTACACCATGGAGCTGATAGTGATCCGCCATGGAGAGACCCAAGCCAACGCCGAGGGGCGCTATCAAGGGGCGTTGGATATCGGGCTCAACCAAGATGGCGCGCGGCATATATGCTGGCTGGCCAATGAGATAGCGACCACACTGGCCCCGTTCGATCGGTTGCTGGCGTCGCCCCTGCTGCGAACAAGAGAGAGCGCCGCGCTCTTCTCACGCCAGTTGGGGTTGCCTGTGGAGCTTGCTCCGGCCTTTCGTGAGCGGCATGTCGGTCTGTTTGAGGGACTGACGCAGGCAGAGGCCAAGGCGCGTTATCCCGAGTTGTGGGTGCGCAACATCACCCGGCGCTGGGCGGAGGCTCCGCTTGGCGGTGAGAGGCTGGATGAGGTGATTGCCTGAGTCTCGCAGGGACTAACGGCACTGGCCTCGACCATGCAGGGGGAGCGGGTATTGCTGGTGGCGCACGGTGTGGTCGCCAAGGTGACCCGCGCCCTAACGACCGCCGGATTTGATGACTTCTTCGCGTGGCAGTTGCCCAACGGCGGCATGCTGGTGGTCAATCTTGACTCCTCTATATCACCATTGCGATTCAATCGACCGGTTGGGCAGAGTTAGTTTGTGCGCTGCTTTTTCTACTCTTCGATATCCAGCAACACCAGAATGGCGCTGTCGCCGCCCCATTCGCGGGGAGCCTGATGGAAGGCGCGAACATTGGGGTGCTGGGCCAGCCAGCTGGGAATGCGCTGCTTGAGAATATGTTTGCCGATGCCGTGCATCACCGAGGCGACGTGAATGTTCTCTTTCTGGCAGAGGGTGAGCAGGGCGGCCAGCTCCTGTTTTGCCTGCTGCTGGTTCATGCCGTGCAGATCCAGGTAGATCTCCGGCGGATAAATGCCCCGCTTGAGCTTTTTCAGCTCAAATTTTGACACATCTTCCCGCACGTAACGGGTCGGCCCATCATCGTCGAGATGGGGCTGATACTCATCGCTGAAATAGTGGTCAACCCCAAGCTTTTCGCGGGTTTCGCGCAATTCGCGTTTCTGCTTGACCGGGCGTAACTCGGCCCTTATGGTATCTTGCTTGATTTTCCGGGTACCTTTTATCGCATCGCGGAACAGCAGGGTTTCCTCGTCTGTCGGTGAGGGCGTTTTTTTCATCAGATGCTCATGTATTAGGAATGCGTCTTGCCCGCAACGTAAACGGGGCTCGGGCCGGATATTACTCGACTTGGAGGTGGATTTGGACAAGATATTTATCGATGAGGTGGTTGCCGAGATGCACACCATCCAGGACATGTTGCGTTGGGCCATGAGTCGTTTCAACGACGCCGGGATTTTTTACGGTCATGGAACCGACAACGCCTGGGATGAAGCTGTGCAGCTGGTACTGCCCGCGTTACATCTGCCACCGGATGTAGACCCGGCCATGCGCCACTCCCGTCTCACCAGCAGCGAGCGTCACCGCATCGCCGAGCTGATTATCCGCCGTGTACAGGAGCGGGTACCGGCCGCCTACCTGACCAACAAGGCCTGGTATGCCGGTTGGGAGTTCTACGTGGACGAGCGGGTGCTCATTCCCCGTTCCCCTATTGCCGAGATGGTCGCCAACCGTTTCGCGCCCTTCCTCAAACATGAACCGACCCGGATCATGGACTTGTGCACTGGCTCCGGCTGTATCGCCATCATCATGGCCCACGAGTTCCCGGAAGCGGAAGTGGATGCCATCGACATCAGCATCGATGCGCTGAACGTGGCCGAGCGCAATATCAACGATCACGGGCTGGAGCAGCAGGTCATTCCGATCCGTTCCGATCTGTTCCGCGATCTGCCAGCGGGCGACAAGTACGATCTCATCGTCTCCAATCCGCCCTATGTGGACTCCGAAGATATGTCGGATCTGCCGGACGAGTTCCGTCACGAGCCTGAGCTGGCGCTGGCGTCCGGCTCCGATGGTCTCAAGCTGACCAAGCGTCTGCTGGCCCATGCCGCCGATTTCCTCAAGGATAACGGTGTGCTGGTGGTTGAAGTAGGCAACAGCATGATCCATCTGGAAGCCCAGTTCCCCGAGATCCCCTTTACCTGGGTTGAATTCGAAAACGGCGGTCACGGCGTCTTTGTGATGACCCGTGAAGAGCTGGTGCAGTATCAGGATCATTTCGCCATCTACAAGAACTAAGCAGGAGCGCGCATGGCAGGGAACAGTTTTGGTCAACTCTTTCGGGTCACCACCTTTGGCGAGAGCCACGGCCTGGCGCTGGGCGCCGTGGTCGATGGTTGCCCGCCTGGGCTGGAGATCAGCGAAGCGGATCTGCAGGGGGATCTGGATCGGCGCAAGCCCGGCACTTCCCGCTACACCACGCCGCGCCGCGAGCCGGACGAGGTGAAGATCCTCTCCGGGGTGTTCGAGGGCAAGACCACCGGCACCTCCATCGGGCTGCTCATCGAGAATACCGATCAGCGCTCCAAGGATTACTCCGATATCAAGGATCTGTTCCGCCCGGGTCATGCTGACTACACCTACCACCAGAAGTATGGTCAGCGGGACTATCGTGGCGGTGGTCGCTCATCTGCCCGCGAGACCGCGATGCGAGTGGCGGCGGGGGCGATTGCCAAGAAGTACCTGAAACAGGTACATGGCATCGAGATCACCGGTTTTCTCTCCCAGCTCGGCCCCATCAAGGCTGAGGCGTTTGACGCGGCGCAGATTGAGCAGAATCCCTTCTTCTTCCCCGATGCGGGCAAGCTGGAAGCGCTCGATCAATATATGCGCGACCTGAAAAAAGAGGGCAACAGTATCGGTGCCAAGGTGCAGGTCATTGCGCGCAATGTGCCGGTGGGCCTGGGTGAGCCGGTGTTTGATCGTCTCGACGCCGACATTGCCCATGCCATGATGGGCATCAATGCGGTGAAAGGGGTGGAGATCGGTGATGGCTTTGCGGTGGTGGAGCAAAAAGGCTCCGAGCATCGCGACGAGATGACCCCGGCGGGCTTTGCCAGCAACCATGCGGGCGGCATTCTGGGCGGCATCTCGTCGGGTCAGGATATTGTGGTGAGCATGGCGCTCAAACCGACTTCCAGCATCACTGTGCCGGGCAAGACCATCAATACCGAAGGCGAGGCAATCGAGATGATCACCAAGGGGCGTCACGATCCCTGTGTCGGCATTCGCGCCGTGCCCATCGCCGAAGCCATGCTGGCGCTGGTGTTGATGGATCACCTGCTGCGCCATCGTGCCCAGAATCAGGGGGTGTTGACCCATACCCCACAGCTGCGTTGATCGCTCTTGCTGCACATCGACTGATCGCACCCTGTTCAGGGTGCTGGTTCGTCAACCAAATCAAAGGCGACCTTCGGGTCGCCTTTGTTCTTATGCTCTGCGGTACTTCTATCACTCGTCGATTATCAAGAGTGATCAGCGTCCTGCGGATCGGCATCGAGACGGCAGTTGGGGGGAGAGAACTTCCCATGGTGTTTGGGCATAGCGTGAATGGCCTCGTTGACCTTGAGGAGCTGCTCTTCGCTCATGCTGTTTTTGGCAAACATCAGGCTGACCGGCTGATGGTGCAGCAACAGCTGACAACTGATAAACCCCTCGGCGCCCAATTGGGAGAGCCGATAGCGTGCATATTGCCACTCCATAATGATGCCATCGAGACGGCGGGCCAGCAGCAGTTCGATTAGTCGATCATCGGCATTGTACTCGGTCGCCCCCTTGAGGGCAGGACACTCGTCCATTTGATGAATGGGGCGAGTACCGCGCAGTTTGCCAATTTTGAGATCCTTGTTGTGGCACAGTTTGGACAAGGTATCGAGCTTTCCCCAGCGATCCTGATGGCCTGGAATCGGGTTATTACTCAACAGCACATAGGCGCTCTGGCGATAGGGTGCAGAGAAGCGGGCATACTTCTGCCGCTCCGGTAGTGGTAGTGCGGCCATCGCCACATCCAGCTGATCGTGCTCCACCAGATGGAGTGCCCGCGCCCAGGGGATCTCACGAAATTTGGGGGCAAAGCCCGCCTGGGTGAGGATCTGGCGAGTCAGGCTGACATCCAGCCCGTCCAGCTCACCCCTGTTGTTGATTTGACTGAAGGGGGGCCAGTGGCTCCAGGCCACGGTCAGGGTCTGACTGGCCTGCAGGGAAGGGGTCAGCAAAAGCAGCAGCAGGCAGAGCTTGGCCTGCCAGTTGCCGTGGGGACGATATTGCGTGCTCATAGCTTAACCTCGTTATTCTGCTTTTTGTTCTCTGCTATCCCGTGCGCCTGCGACCCGCGCATCACGATGGCGGGACAGGTAATAAGTTGTCAGTTAATAGTGTGGTGCGTGCTTCACTGGTCAACGGGATTATTCGGTGGAGAGCAGAGGGCTTTTCTGTGCGTGCTGGGAGGAGCATCACATTTTTCTCGTTTATCCGGCACAACTCCGTTAGACTGCGCCCCTATTCTTTCCCCTTTGCTCTGCTCCCCGGGGAAATCGTTGTGTTCTCAACAGGCCCGAGTCTGGCGAGATGGCATCGGCTCAGCAGAGGAGCCCCATCCCGGATTGTCGGCGCCCCTATCCCTAGCAGGTAACTATGAGTTTTACTTCCCTCGGTCTGGCCGAACCCTTGTTGCGTGCCGTTGCCGAACAAGGCTACGACACCCCGTCTCCCATTCAGCAACAAGCGATCCCCGCCGTTCTGGCTGGCCGCGATCTGATGGCGGCGGCCCAAACAGGGACCGGCAAGACCGCAGGCTTTACCCTGCCGATGCTGCAACGTCTGATGGAGAGCAAGCGCAAGGTCTCTCCGAACCGCGTCCGTGCGCTGGTACTGACCCCGACGCGCGAGCTGGCCGCCCAGGTGGGCGAGAGCGTGCGCAACTATGGCAAGCATCTGCCCCTGCGCAGCCACGTGGTATTCGGTGGCGTGAGCATCAACCCGCAGATGATGGCGACTCGCCGTGGTCTGGACGTGCTGGTGGCCTGTCCGGGCCGTCTGATCGATCTCTACAACCAGAACGCCGTCAAGTTTGACGAGGTGGAGATCCTGGTACTGGACGAAGCGGATCGCATGCTCGACATGGGCTTTATCCGCGACATCCGCCGCATCCTGACCCTGCTGCCGAAGAAGCGCCAGAACCTGCTCTTCTCCGCCACCTTCGCCGATGAAATTCGCGAGCTGGCCACTGGCCTGCTGGACAACCCGGCTGTCATTGAAGTTGCCCCGCGCAACAGTACCGCCGAGCGTATCGAACAGCTGGTGCACCCGTGCGACAAGGCCAACAAGATTGCCCTGCTGAGCCACCTGATCTCCAGCAACAACTGGCAGCAGGTGCTGGTCTTTACCCGTACCAAGCACATCGCCAACCGCGTTGCCGAGAAGCTTGAAAAAGACGGCATCAGTGCTGCCGCCATTCACGGCAACAAGAGCCAGGGCGCCCGTACCCGCGCCCTGGCCGGTTTCAAGGATGGCAGCGTCAAGGTGCTGGTAGCGACCGACATCGCCGCCCGTGGCCTGGACATCGACAAATTGCCGCAGGTAGTCAACTTCGAGCTGCCGAACGTGGCTGAAGATTACGTGCACCGTATCGGTCGTACCGGCCGTGCCGGCGCTGCCGGTCATGCCATCTCCCTGGTTGCTGCCGATGAAGGCAAGCTCATCAAGGCCATCGAGCGGCTGACCAAGCAGAACATTCCCTGCGAGCAGGTGGCCGGTTTTGAAGCCTCCCGCGAGACCCTCGACAACATCGCCCGTGGCATCGGTGCGCCGCTGCGCAAAGAGCCGCGCGATCCAAGCGAGCAGCGCCGTGCGCCGCGCCCGCAAGGTCAAGGCCAGCGTCAGGGCGCCGGTCGCTCTGCCAACGGTGGCAATGGCGGCGGTAACCGCTCCGGCAACGGTGGCAAGCCCAAGCCCCAAGGTGGCCAGCGTCCGGAAGGCGGCGCCGGCAAACCGGCTCAGGCCCGTCGTCCTCGTCGTGCTACCCACAACCAGTAAGCGGCCAGGGAGCCTGCTCCCTCGCTCGGTTGATGTAAAAAGCCCCGCCAGTCTGGCGGGGCTTTTCTATATCCGGGAGTTAGCCGAGTGGGGCGGGCAGTGCCCGTCACTCGCCATAGAGCGTGATTTGCAGCACGTTGGCGATGGCGCTGCCGTTCCAGTGGTACTCCAGATGGCGGGGCTGATGGACGCGATTGACCAGGCGCGGGCGATAGAGCAGGTAGCAGTCGTGGCCGCTGTGGCGCACCGAGCGGTAACAGATGCCGTCCACATCCAGGGCTTTCTGCTCGCGGGCGAAGGCCTGGGAATATCCGTAGTCGGTAGCATGGTAGAGCGGTGTGGCGAGAAAGGCCTCACCGGTAATATCGACCAGGCTGGCGCTGAACTCGGCATGGATCACCCGCATCTGCACCTTCTGGGCGGGTTCACGGGTGTAGCCGAAGACGCGCTCCTGGTGGTAGACCGTCTCCTTGATGGCGGTGTCGAGGCTGGGGGCGCAGTAATAACCGCCAAAATCGCCGGTAGTGAAGCGGGCACCTTCCGGATTGAGGTGGGTGAAGGCGGCCATCACATGGCTGCCGCCGGGCAAGCCCACCAGCCAGTCCGCTTTCGGTACCCGCGTCAGCTCGCCGGCCTCTTCCCTCAGCCTGTCGTTGGTCAGCGCCTCGATGGCCCAGACCGCCTCCAGTTCGTCGGCGTTGGCCACATCCTCATAGAGGCAGATGGTGGGGTAGCGGCTCGGGATGATCCGGTAGGCGGACTCGTCCTTGAATGCGCGCTGCGGAGGCGTCTGCATCAGGCCATGCCTCCGCGCCAGGCGTGCAGGCGGGTAGCGACCTCATACAGATCGGCCACGCGGCCACCCTGCATCACCTCCATGGCGCTGCGGCCGGCGAAGAAGGGGTGGCTGTTGGACTTGCGTACCCAGCCATAGATGCTCTCGTCCGCGCTGAACAGTACCCGCAGGCTCTTGTGAATGTTGAGCAGGTAGCTCATTCGCTCCTGCAGATCCGCACTCAGTCTGATCCCGCCGTGGGACTCCTTGTACTTGTTCAAAGTTGAACGCGAAGAGATGCCGAGCAGTCGCAATTGTTCATCTGTGTTGCACTGCCATTTGTCCAGGATGCGAAACACCACTGGCAGCGCCTTGCTGGGATCAACGGCGCCATCTTGCCGTTGCACGTGTACGGTTGCGACCATGTCAGGCTCCTTGCTGGATTGAGCGTGTGTTCTGTTGCCAAAAAGGCGATATGTTATCAGTGTACAAGAATTGTTCACATATATACAGGGTGTCTATATATGGTGCATATATGAACGCGTGGTGCATCAGGGAGATGATCACCGCGCCAGCGGACCCCTTTATATCGATGGCATATACCGATGGCATAGAAAAAGCCCCGCCAACTGGGTTGGCGGGGCTTTTGTGCTTTTGCTATTGGGGCATGCAATACCGGCGCTGGCTTAGAGCGCGGGCAGCAATCCCATGCTGACGCTTATCTGCACCCCGACGATCAGCACACCCATGGCGCCGGCAAGGCCCAGGGCCAGCACGCCGCCCGGGGCGCGGTAGTGGTGCGCCTCGGCCTGCTTGCGGCTCTGCCACACCAGGGCCACCGGCAGCAGCACCGCCAGCACCGCCAGCGCGATGGCGGCGTAGCCGAGCGCCATGATGAAGCCCTGCGGGAAGTAGAGAGCAAACAGCAGGGGCGGCACAAAGGTGATGAGGCCGGTCTGGGTGCGGCCCTGCCAGTTGTCCTTGCGGCGGGTCACCTTGGCCATGAAGTCGAACAGTCCCAGCGTCACCCCGAGGAAGGAGGTGGCCAGCGCCAGATCGGCGAACAGGTGCATCGCCTGGTTGAAGGCGGGCCAGCTCACCAGATTGCCGACGTTGGCCAGCAGGCTGTCCAGCGCTCCGCCGGTCTGGATCAGGGATTGTTGACCGAGCAGCCCCAGGATGGCCACTTGCCACAGTACATACAGGATGAGTGGCAGGGCGGAGCCCCACACGAAGACCCGGCGCAGCTGCTTGGGGCAGTCCCCCAGGTAGAGCATCACGCTCGGGATGGAGCCGTGAAAACCGAACGAGGTGAAGATGACCGGCAGGCCTGCCAGCAACAAGCCCTGACCGAGCGGCATGGAGAGCAGGTGCTGTCCCTCGGCACGCGGCAGCAGCAGTCCGAGGACGGCCACCATGATCACCAGCTTGACGGTGAACATCAGTCGGTTGAGGTAATCCACCTGTTTGGTGCCGACGCAGACCATGCCGCCAAACAGCAGGGTAAAGGCCCAGGCCGCCTGCTCCTGGCTGAGGGGCAGGCCGGCATCGGCCAGCGCCTGGGCCAGCAGGCTGCTGCCGCCGCTGATGTAGGCGGAGGCCAGCGAGTAGAACAGCATCAGGATGCAGAGGGAGGCAATGCGCTTGCCCCAGGGGCCGAGCAGGTGATCCGCCAGTTGGTGCAGGTACCACTTGCCGGTGTTGAGGCTTGCTTCCACCTGCAGCATGGCGGTAAAGGCCATCAGGCCCCAGAGACCGATCATCAGCAGCAGGGTGGCAGGGCCGCCCAGGGAGGAGGAGGCCAGCGGTAGGGCCAGCATGCCGGCGCCTATGGTGGTGCCGGCAATCAACAGGGTACATCCCAGGGTTTTGGTATTCATGGTGTCCATCCGAATCGAGAAACTGCGCGGTGCGCAGCAGGCATATGAGGTGTTGGCAAGGCGCCTCCGGGGTCGAGACCGGAGGCTAGCAATATCGGAGTGAAGCCATCGTTACGAAAAATCCGCTGGTTGTAAAAGATGGTTGCCAACTTAGCGAATTAAAATGTTGGATACAAGCGTGTAAAAGCGGATTTTGTACTGGGTGAGTAGAATAAGTGGAAATAAAAAATGACAGTAGTGCACTTCGTCTGGTGAAAAAACGCGCCGCTGCGAACCGGGTCGCAGCGGCGCGCGATGCAGAGAGGGTTAGCGGCGGCGCTTGAGGGTGCGGCTCACATAGTGCAGCCCGCTCTGGTATTCGCCGTTCACCGCCTTGAGCGCCAGATCCAGCGCCTGGCTCGCCAGCGCGTCGTGCTGCTGGGGCAGGGAGTTGATGCCAAAAGGGAGGAAGTCGAGCAGGCGATCGTCCCCGAAGGTGGCCATGGCGAGCTGGCTCATATCGATCTCTTGCTCCAACAGGTAGTCGAGTACTCCCTCCATCAGGATATAGGAGGTAGTGATTAGCGCTTCGGGCAGTTGACCCAGCTGCTGGTGCAGATCTTTGATCAGGCGATACCCCTCAAGGCGAGAGAAGTGATCCCCCTCGCACAGGTGGCGAGCCGCGCTGTGACTGGCAACCGCCTGCTCGAAACCGGCTTTGCGCTCCTTACTGATCGTGAGTGCTGGCAGCGCGGTGATCAAGGCGATATGGCGTAAGTTCGGGGTGAGCAGGGAGCTGGTGAGATCAAAGCTCGCTTTCTCGTTTTCACTGGCGACGGTGACGAACTTGTCGGCTGCCATCGCCCGGTCGATGGCGAGGATTTGGCTGCCTTGCGCCTGCAATTTGCCGTAGAAGGGGTCGTCCGGCGGCAGGCAACTGGCCACCAGCAGGGCATCCACATGGCGGCTCACCAGCATCTGGGCCAGCTCTTTTTCGGTGGCGGGCTCATCTTCCGAGCAGACGATCAGCAGCTGATAGCCCTGCGCCCGGCCCCCCTGTTCCAGCCGTTTGGCCAGTTTGGCGTAACTGGCGTTCTCAAGGTCGGGCAGGATAAAGCCCAGAGTCTTGGTCTGGCCGCCACGCAGGGAGGCTGCGCGGCTGTCCGGCTGGTAATTATGGGCGGTGACCACGGCCATCACCTTGTCGCGGGTGGCCTGGCTGATGCGGTATTGATCGGCCTTGCCATTGATCACATAGCTTGCCGTGGTGCGCGAGACACCGGCGAGGGCGGCGATTTCATCCAGTTTCATCATATTGGCTCTGTTTGAGTTGCAAGGCCCACGGTCACTGCCGGGTGAGGGCACCGAAAAGTGTGCGCGGGATCATATCATTGAAAAGCACTCTTTGTGGGTACTTGATCAATTCGCTGAAACGATTCAGTCTGAGTGTAAGTGAAACGATTCAGCCTGTCAGCAACGAAGAGACCCAGTGGCCTGAAAATCAGGCTCCGATCACAGTCAACCGTGTTCGGGTCTATTGTCAGCTGGCGAGTTACCCGAATGTTCAATTGTGACGTACCGGCGCGGCCGGAACCTGATGGAGAGTCTCTATGTTGAAGTTGGCGCGAGAGCAGATCTTGCTGGGGCAGTCGGTGGCAACCAAGTCGGACGCCATTGCCCTGCTGGCAGGCAAACTGACCGAAGCCGGTCTGGTGGAAGCGGGCTATGTGGATGGGATGCTGGCCCGTGAAGCGCAGCATGCCACCTACCTTGGCAGTGGCATCGCCATTCCCCACGGCACCACCGACACCCGTCATCTGGTGAAGAGCACCGGCGTCATGGTGGCTCAGTTCCCCAATGGCATCGAGTGGGACGAGGGGCAGATCGCCTACGTCGCCATCGGTATCGCCGCCAAGTCAGACGAGCATCTGGGCATTTTGCGCCAGCTCACCCATGTGCTGGGTGACGAGCAGGCGGCAGCCCAGCTCAAAGAGGCCACCGATGCCGACACCATCATCAATATCCTGACCGGCGCCACTGCCGCCAAAGAGGTGCAATACCTGACCCTGGCCGACTTCCCGGCCGATGATCGCGACCAGCTGTTGCTGGGCGCCGCTGCCCGCGCCAAGTCCGCCGGTTGGGGCGATGCCGCCATGGTGAGCGCGCTGCTGGCAAGCGACCCTGCTTATCTGGGTGAGGGCGTCTGGCTGGCGCGGGCCAATGTTCAGCAAACAGCATCGGCCCAGACCGGTTGGGTGCTGGCCACCCCGAGTAGCGCCCTCACGGCAGGGGAGCTGCCGGTTAGCGCCATGCTGCTGCTGTGCGCTGCAGATAGCGGCCATCTGCCGCAACTGGAGAATCTGGCCAAACTGGCGGCCGCCGGTCAGCTGGCGACGCTGGCGGGCAGCGAGGGGCTGGCCATGTTGCAAGCGGGCCCCGCGAGCGGTCTTTCCGAAACCTTCACCATCATCAACCCCCACGGCCTCCACGCCCGTCCCGGTGCCATGCTGGTCAAGGTGGCCAAAGAGTTTGAATCAGATATCCGGGTTGCCAATCTGGATGGCAGCGGCGAGGCGGTCTCCGCCAAGAGCCTGATGAAGGTGATCGGCCTTGGCGTCAAATGCGGGCACCGTCTGGCATTTCGCGCCGAAGGGGCAGATGCCGAAGCGGCCCTCAAGGGGATCGGTGAGGCCATCGCCGCTGGTCTTGGCGAGGGGGCGCATTGATGAAGATTGTCACCATTACCCTCAACCCCGCCCTTGATCTCACCACCCGTCTCGAGGCGATGAGCCTTGGCGAGGTGAATCTGGTGAGTGAGGCCAACCTGCGCGCGGCGGGCAAGGGGATCAACGTCGCCATGGTGCTCAAGGACTTGGGCTGTGAGGTGGGCGTGACCGGCTGGCTGGGCGCAGACAATGAGCAGAGCTTTGTCTCCCTGTTTGCAGAGCGGGCGCTGGATGATCACTTTGTCCGTGTCGCGGGCAGCACCCGCATCAACGTCAAGATCTCCGAGCAATCCGGTCGGGTCACCGATCTCAACCTGCCGGGGCTCACCATCCAGCAAGGGGAGGTGAGCGCGCTGGAGCTGGCCATCGACCAATTGGCTCCGGATGCCGAGTGGTTCGTGTTGGCGGGCAGCCTGCCCAAAGGGGTGGCTCCCGATTACTGCGCCCATCTGATCCGTCTGCTCAAGGCCAAGGGCAAGCAGGTGATCTTCGATTGCAGCGGTGCGGCCTTAAGCGAAGGGATCAAGGCGGCGCCGACCCTGGTCAAACCCAATCTGGAGGAGCTGAGCCAGTGGGCGGGCCGCCCCATCAAGACCCTGAGCGAGCAGGCCGAGTGTGCCCGCGCGCTGCAGGCAAGCGGGATCCCCAACGTGGTGATCTCCAACGGCGCCGATGGCCTCATCTGGTTTGCCCCGGATGCCGTCTGGCAAGCCATTCCGCCGCGGATGCAGGTGGTCAGCACCGTGGGTGCCGGCGATTCCCTGGTGGCCGGTCTCGCCCATGGTCTCAGCCTTGGCTGGACGCCGGAGCAGACCCTGCGGCTGGCCACCGCCGTCTCGGCACTGGCGGTCAGTCAGGTCGCGGTCGGCTTTGACGATATCAATGTGCTCAACCCTTTACTTGAACAGGTGCGCGTAGAGCGTCTGGATGAGCTGGCACCGGTTCAGTGCAATACCCCCTCAATGAAAAACTCAGGAGATGCCCAATGAAAGCAATCTTGGTTACGGCTTGCCCGGCGGGCATTGCCACCAGCTTTCTCGCTGCAAAACGGATAGAACAGCAGGCCAAACTGGCTGGCTGGGAACTCACCCTCGACGTCGGCTCCAGCGTGCAGCCCCGCCAAGTACCGAGCAAGGAGCAGATTGCTGCCGCCGATCTGGTGCTGGTTGTCGCCAGTGCCCCGGTGGATCTCGCCGCCTATGATGGCAAGCGAGTCTATCAAGGGAGCATGGATCTCGCCCTGCAGGATCCGGCTGCCTTGCTGGAAGCTGCCACCAGCGGTGCCAGCATCTATCGTCATCAAGCCGCTCCCGCAGCAGCTAAACCCGCCGCCGCTGGCAAGCGCATCGTGGCAGTGACAGCGTGCCCGACTGGCGTTGCCCACACCTTTATGTCGGCAGAAGCGCTGGAGACCATGGCCAAACAGCTGGGTTATCAGATCCGCGTCGAGACTCAAGGCTCGGTCGGTGCCCAGAATGCCCTGACTGCCGAGGAGATTGCATCTGCCGATCTGGTATTCCTCGCCACCGATATCGAAGTGGACATGGCGCGCTTTGACGGTAAGCCGGTCTATCGTACCAGCACGGGCGCGGCATTGAAGAAAACCCGCGCCGAACTCGACAAGGCGTGGAACGAGGCGACACTCTATCGCCACAGCGGTGCCAGCCAGCCCAAGAAAGAGGAAAAAGCCGGCCCCTACAAGCACCTGCTGACCGGTGTCTCCTTTATGCTGCCGATGGTGGTGGCGGGCGGTCTTATTATCGCTCTCTCGTTCGTGTTCGGTATCGAGGCGTTCAAGGTGGAAGGGACTCTTGCCGCCGCGCTGATGAAGATCGGTGGTGGCTCAGCCTTTGCCCTGATGATCCCGGTGCTGGCCGGTTACATTGCCTACTCCATCGCTGACCGTCCGGGTCTCGCTCCCGGCATGATCGGCGGTATGCTGGCAAGCTCACTGGGTGCCGGTTTCCTTGGCGGTATCGTGGCCGGTTTCCTGGCCGGTTACAGCGCCAAATATCTGAGTGACAAGGTGCGCCTGCCGACCACTCTGGAAGCGCTCAAGCCCATCCTGATCATTCCGCTGTTTGCCAGCCTCTTTACCGGTCTGGTGATGATCTATGTGGTGGGTGGTCCGGTGGCCGGCATCATGAATGCCATGACCGAGTTCCTCAACAACATGGGCTCTGCCAACGCCGTGCTGCTGGGTGTCATCATCGGGGCCATGATGTGCTTCGACATGGGCGGCCCGGTCAACAAGGCGGCCTACGCCTTCGGGGTTGGCCTGCTGGCCTCCAAAACCTACGCCCCGATGGCCGCCGTGATGGCCGCCGGTATGGTGCCGGCACTGGGGATGGGGATAGCTACCTTCCTGGCCCGCACCAAGTTCATCAAGGCGGAGCAGGAAGCGGGCAAAGCCTCCTTCGTGCTGGGTCTGTGCTTTATCTCCGAGGGGGCCATCCCGTTTGCCGCCAAGGATCCTATGCGGGTTATCCCGGCCTGCATGGTCGGCGGTGCCCTGACCGGTGCGCTCTCCATGCTGTTCGGTTGCGAGCTGATGGCGCCCCACGGCGGTTTGTTTGTGCTCTTTATCCCGCACGCCATCAGCAACGTCATGATGTATATCGTGGCGATTGCCGCAGGCTCGCTGCTGACCGGTGTCTCCTACGCCATGCTCAAGCGCGGCGAAGAGCAGGCCAAGCTGGCCACCGCATAAACCTTGCCGTCCGGCAATACGTTATAACCAAGAGCGGCCTGCGGGCCGCTTTTTGTTTTGTCGGGAGGATAGGTAACCTGTGAGGGGAAGAATAGGGAGTGGTTAAAAGTCCCAACCTGGTTGTTCTGGCAGCTCGGATTGGGCTACTTCCTGTGCCTTGCGGCGGGCGGCGTCGACCCGCGCCTTGCGGTTGCGGCACAGGCGCATCACCTCTTGTTGCTGGGCAGGGGTCATGGTGAGCCAGTTGAAACGCTCTTCGCGATTGCGCAGGCACCCCTTGCAGTAGCCTTTGTTGTTCACTTCGCAGACCCCGATGCAGGGGCTCTGCAGCGGGAATATTTCGAGCTGTTCCATTTATCACCTCGCACATCCTGTCACCTTGTTATAACCCAGCGGATCCCCTTTGGAGAAATCCTGCTTCAAGTGATTGATGTCGTTTGCTTTCCCCCTGCAAATTTGGCATCTTCCCCGCCGAGCATGGCTCTTGGCGTTATATGAGGACATATGAACAAACACGCGTACTGGCTGACCGCCGCAGTGCTGGGACTAGCCGGTTGTGCGGGCAACTCTGACAAAGCAGAAATGCCCAAAAAGCAGACCGACAACAGATGCTTTCTTAACTGCGAGGTGCCGGAAAATCTGGGCAAGCAGTATCTGGACGGGACCCTGCCAGAGGATCTGGTGAGGGTGGAGCGGGTCAATAGCCGTGCGCGTGCCGACTACAGCAAGTTTGGCCCGCAAAGCAGACTGGTATTGGAGCGCTCCGGCAAGATGACCCGCCGTTATGGCGAGCTCTATCACCAGCTCTCCCGCTGGGTGGCGGGCGGCGGCAATCCTGCCGACATCACCCGTTACGGTATCAGCCTGGCTCAGCTGGGTGGCGCCGATCGCATGGGTAACGTGCTCTTTACCGGTTACTACTCGCCGGTGCTGGAGGTGCGCCACCGCCCGGATGCCAAGTATAAATATCCCATCTATGCCATGCCCAAATGTGGCGGTCGCTGTCCGACCCGGGCCGAGATCCATCAGGGGGCCTTGGCCAACCGCGGGCTGGAGCTGGGTTACAGCAAATCCCTTATCGACAACTTCCTGATGGATGTGCAGGGTTCGGGCTTTGTCCACTACGGGGATGACGATCGGCTGCAATATCTGGGCTACAGCGGCAAGAACGGTCACGGTTACGTCAGTATCGGCCGGGTGTTAATCGATCGCGGTGAAGTGCCCAAAGAGCAGATGTCGATGAAGGCCATCAAGGAGTGGGCCAACCGTCAACCAGAGGAGAGCGTCAAGGAGCTGGTGGAGCAGAACCCCTCCTATGTCTTCTTCGAGCGTCGACCCACCAATGATGTGATCGGCGCGGCCGGTATCCCGCTGCTGCCGCTGGCGGCTGTTGCCGCCGACAAGACCCTGTTGCCGATGGGGACGCCGATCCTCGCCGAAGTTCCCTTGCTCGATAAAGAGGGCAACTGGACCGGCAAGCACCAGCTGCGCTTGTTGATTGCGCTGGATGTGGGCGGGGCAGTGAAGAAGGGCCACCTCGATCTCTACCACGGTATGGGTGAGAAGGCTGGCGTCGCAGCCGGTCACTACAAGCACTTTGGCCGGGTCTGGAAGCTGGGCCTGCACCATGGGCCGACTGCCGCCCCCTGGTTGTAATCCTCTGATGGGTTGGGCGTCTGTCATCGCGCGCCCTAGCAATGTGAAGAGACAAAAAAAGCCGCCGGATTGCTCCGGCGGCTTTCTATTTTGTGCGAGTTGCCAGTCTGTGGCTGCGTCAGCTCTTCTGGATATCCAGCCGGATGGCGCCGACCGGTTTGCAGCAGCAGGGGAGGCACTCCCCCTGGGCGACGAATGCCAGCGGCACCGAAGGATAGTGCACCTTGCCAGCCATCAGTGGAGTGCGGCAGGCGCCGCAATATCCGCTGCGACACTGGAACTCCACATGATGACCATGGCGCTCCAGGGTCTCCAACACGCTTTCGCCGGGATGGGCGTGCAGCACGGCACCATCCCGGGTATGTACCCGTGGTGCCACGACCGCATGCTGTTCGGCAGGTGCGTGCGGGGCAGGGATCAGCGTGTTGGTGGCGTCACTCACAGCTCGAAATCACCCAGGTCGTCGGCATTGACTTCGCTGTCGATCTGACCGACCAGATAGGAGCTGACCTCTACCTCTTGCGGGGCGACCTGCACGTTGTCGGATGACAGCCAGGTGTTGATCCAGGGGATCGGGTTTTGCTTGGTGCCGGCAAAGGCTGGCTGCAGGCCGACCGCACTCATGCGCAGGTTGGTGATGTACTCCACGTACTGGCAGAGGATGTCCTTGTTCAAGCCGATCATGGAGCCGTCCTGGAACAGGTACTCGGCCCACTCTTTCTCCTGAATGGCCGCTTCCTTGAAGATCTCGAAGCAGGCCTGTTCGCACTCGGCGGCGATCTCGGCCATCTCCGGGTCATCCTGGCCGGTGCGCATCAGGTTCAGCATGTGTTGGGTGCCGGTGAGGTGCAGCGCTTCGTCGCGGGCGATCATCTTGATGATCTTGGCGTTGCCTTCCATCAGTTCACGCTCGGCGAAGGCAAAGGAGCAGGCGAAGCTGACGTAGAAGCGAATTGCTTCCAGCGCGTTGACGCTCATCAGGCACAGATAAAGTTTCTTCTTGAGCTCGCGCAATGTGATGGTCACTTCGCGGCCAGCGACGGTGTGGGTCCCTTCACCATGCAGGTTGTAGAGGGCGGTCGCTTCGATCAGGTCGTCGTAGAAGTGGCTGATGGAGCCGGCGCGCTTCAAGATCTGCTCGTTGGTCACGATGTCGTCGAACACCTGGGCGGGAGTGTTGACGATGTTGCGGATGATATGGGTGTAGGAGCGAGAGTGGATGGTCTCGGAGAATGCCCAGGTCTCGATCCAGGTTTCCAGCTCCGGAATGGAGACCAGCGGCAGCAGGGCCACGTTGGGGCTGCGACCCTGAATGGAGTCCAGCAGGGTCTGGTACTTCAGGTTGGAGATGAAGATGTGCTGCTCGTGGGGCGGCAGGGCCTGATAGTCGATGCGATCACGGGAGACATCCACCTCTTCCGGGCGCCAGAAGAAGGAGAGCTGCTTCTCGATCAGCCGCTCGAACACTTCGTGCTTTTGTTGATCATAACGGGCTACGTTGACCGATTGGCCAAAAAACATCGGCTCTTTGAGCTGGTCGTTTTGGGTTTGGCAGAAAGTTGAATAGGCCATGGTTACCAGAATGTCTGTATGGAGAAAACAGGAGAGCGGGAGCTTCATGCTCCCGCCCGGTTATCAGTTCTTGCCGTGACTTAGATTTTGCAAGCCCCGCCAGCACAACCGTCATCTTGCAGGTCGGTCTGGGTGTCGTCTGCACCATCACGGGTGTTGTGATAGTAGAGGGTCTTGAGGCCGTATTTGTAGGCGGTCAGCAAGTCCTTCAGCAGCTGCTTCATCGGCACCTTGTTGCCTTCGAAACGGGCCGGATCGTAGTTGGTGTTGGCGGAGATCGCCTGATCCACAAACTTCTGCATGATACCGACCAGCTGCAGGTAGCCGTCAACGCTCGGTTGCTTCCAGAGCAGTTCGTATTGATCTTTCAGGCGATCATACTCGGGCACCACCTGTTTGAGAATGCCGTCTTTGGACGCCTTGACCGAAACCAGACCGCGCGGCGGCTCGATGCCGTTGGTGGCGTTGGAGATCTGGCTGGAGGTCTCGCTCGGCATCAGGGCGGTCAGGGTGGAGTTGCGCAAGCCCACGGATTTGATCTCTTCGCGCAGGCTTTCCCAATCCAGATGCAGCGGCTCGTTGCACAGTGCATCCAGATCCTTCTTGTAGGTGTCGATGGGCAGGATGCCCTGGGCATAAGTGGTCTCGCCAAACAGCGGGCAGGGGCCGAACTCGCGGGCCAGCTGCACGGAGGCTTTCAGCAGGTAGTACTGAATGGCCTCGAAGGTACGGTGAGTCAGGGCCAGACCTGAGCCGTCAGAGTAGCGGGCACCGTTCTTGGCCAGGTAGTAGGCGTAGTTGATGACGCCGATCCCCAGAGTACGACGACCCATGCTGCCCTTCTTGGCGGCGGCAATCGGGTAGTCCTGATAGTCGAGCAGGGCATCGAGGGCGCGTACGGCCAGATCGGCCATCTCTTCCAGATCTTCCAGCTTCTCGATAGCACCCAGGTTGAAGGCGGAGAGGGTACACAGGGCGATCTCGCCGTTCTCGTCGTCGATGTTGTTGAGCGGCTTGGTCGGCAGCGCAATCTCGAGGCAGAGGTTGGACTGGCGCACTGGCGCCACGCTCGGATCAAACGGGCTGTGGGTGTTGCAGTGATCGACGTTCTGGATGTAGATGCGACCTGTACCGGCACGCTCCTGCATCATCAGGGAGAAGAGGTCTACCGCTTTCAGGGTCTTCTTGCGAATGGCCGGATCCTGCTCGTACTTGACGTAGAGCTCTTCGAACTTGTCCTGATCGGCGAAGAAGGCATCGTACAGACCCGGCGCATCGGACGGGGAGAACAGAGTGATGTCACCGCCCTTGATGAGGCGCTGGTACATCAGCTTGTTGATCTGCACGCCGTAGTCCATGTGACGAACACGGTTCTCTTCCACGCCGCGGTTATTCTTCAGTACCAGCAGGCTTTCCACTTCGGTGTGCCACAGCGGGTAGAACAGGGTGGCCGCACCGCCGCGCACGCCGCCCTGGGAGCAGCACTTCACGGCAGTCTGGAAGTATTTGTAGAAGGGGATGCAACCGGTGTGGAACGCTTCGCCGCCACGGATAGGGCTGCCCAGACCGCGGATGCGCCCAGCGTTGATGCCGATACCGGCGCGCTGGGAAACGTAACGCACGATGGAGCTGGCGGTGGCGTTGATGGAGTCCAGGCTGTCGTCGCACTCGATCAGTACGCAGGAGCTGAACTGACGGGTCGGGGTGCGCACGCCGCTCATGATCGGGGTCGGCAGGGAGATCTTGAAGGTAGAGACCGCATCATAGAAGCGCTTGATGTAGTCCAGACGGGTATCTTTCGGGTACTTGGAGAAGAGGCAGGCCGCTACCAGGATGTAGAGGAACTGCGGGCTCTCGTAGATCTCGCCGGTGACACGGTTTTGTACCAGATACTTGCCTTCCAGCTGCTTGACCGCCGCGTAGGAGAAGTTCATGTCGCGCCAGTGATCCATGTGCGCGTTCAGCTCTTCGAATTCAGCCTGGGTGTAGTCTTCCAGCAGGTGTTTGTCGTACTTGCCCATGTCCACCAGACGAGCCACGTGCTGGTAGAGGTGGGGCGGTTCGAACTGGCCGTAGGCCTTCTTGCGCAGGTGGAAGATGGCCAGACGGGCGGCCATGTACTGGTAGTCCGGGGTCTGCTCGGAGATGAGGTCAGCCGTCGCCTTGATGATGGTTTCGTGAATGTCTGCGGTACGGATACCGTCATAGAACTGGATGTGGGACTTGAGTTCCACCTGAGAGACCGACACGTTGTCCAGACCCTCGGCGGCCCAGTCCAGCACGCGGTGAATTTTATCCAGATCGATGGGTTCTTTGTGTCCGTTACGCTTCGTCACAAACAAGTTCATTGGCTGATGACCTTTAGTTGATTCCCGAAAAACCATCGCACAATGACACCACCCTTGCCCGGCGATGTGCAGGTATTGGGTAGAGATTGTGCGATGAATCACAAGATGTAGTGTTATTTTAAGTTCGAGCTACAAGATAGTGAGGTCAGCCCACCATTGCAATGTGTGGATAAGTGACGAGCTGTGGATAAATTGTGAGTCTTGCCACCTCAGTTAGTGACCGCTCACAGTGAGCGGGTTTTCATTCGTCCGCTTCGTCAAATGCAAGCCTCCCGATCGAAGATGGAAAATTTAAATAACTTTTTTTGCTTGCGGAACAGGGTGCTTTTTACTAGCAAACGGCGGCTGATTATCCCTTATGCAATAAGGGTCAAAAGCTGTCCAGTTGTTCTAGCCGCGGGCTCAGCGTGGCAAGGGCTTTGCATCAGACGATGGGGTGTTGTGGCCGCTTTGTGACGGCTATGAGCTTGTCAAATGGGTATCCAACAGGCGGTAAGTTGCCTTTATTATCCATCAATAGAGGAGTGACGGTGGCGCAGGACGCGGGAGCGTAAAGGAAGAGATTCAGGGGGCGGAGAGTCTCTCCACCCCGTTATCACATGTCAGCCGGTAAGGCTGCCGTTACACCTTGGCCGTCAACTCATAGCGCAGCCAGTGGTGCAGGGCTTGCACGGTATCAAACTGCAGATCAGCGCCCCACTGGGCGGGGTCTTCCTCATCATTGAGATACCCCCAACCAGCGACGGCGGTGCGCATCCCAGCATTGCGGCCCGCTTCGATATCCCGCACATGATCCCCCACATAGAGGCAGTGAGCCGCCTCGACCCCCAGCTTCTCACAGGCAAAGAACATGGGGGCGGGGTCGGGCTTGCGTACTGGCAGGGTATCGGCACTGACGGTGACGCCGCAGCTGGCAAGCTGTGGCAGGGCTGCCAGCAGTGGCTCGGTGAGAAAGCCCGGCTTGTTGGTGACGATGCCCCAGGGGAGCTGTTTCTCGTCGAGCCACTCGATAAGATCCACCATTCCCTCATAGGGACGGGTACCGACGCAGAGATTGGCCGCGTAGTAGTCGAGCAGGGCATTGCGCAGGCGGGTGGCCCCCAGCTCTTCAAGCAGTTCGTCGCCGAGGCCCGCTTTCAGCAGCCCGAGCGCCCCGTGGGAGGTGGTCTGACGAATAATATCGTCAGAGAGCGGCGCAAAGCCTTCGCTGATCAGCACGTGGTTGACGGCGGCCCCCAGATCCGGGGCCGTGTCGAGCAGGGTGCCGTCCAGATCGAACAGCACACCGTGCAGGGGCAGAGGGTGAGAGGCGCTCATCAACCTTGCTCCGGGCGGACAAACTCCACCATATAGTTGACGTCGACATTTTTGCCGAGCTTGAAACTGTTGGAGAGCGGTGCATAGTGCACACCGCTCATATCCCGCACCAGCAGGCCCGCGGCTTCACCCATGCGACACAGTTCGGCCGGGGTGATGAATTTTTTGTGATCGTGGGTACCCTTGGGCACCATCTTCATCAGGTATTCGGCCCCGATGATCATCATCAGATAGGATTTGGGGTTGCGGTTGATGGTGGAGACGAACACTCGGCCGCCCGGGCGTACCAGAGTCGCGATGGCGCGCAACACGGAGGCGGGGTCCGGCACATGCTCCAGCATCTCCATGCAGGTGACCACGTCATACTGGCCCGGTACTTCGGCGGCATGGGCTTCGGCAGTGATCTGGCGATATTCGAGCTCAACACCCTGCTCCAGGGCGTGCAGGCGGGCGACGCCGAGAGGTTCCTTGCCCATGTCGATGCCGGTGACCTTGGCACCACGGCGGGCCATGCTCTCGGAGAGGATGCCGCCACCACATCCGATATCGAGCATGCGCTTGCCAAACAGACCGCCACTTTTGTCGGTGATCCAGTCAAGGCGCACCGGATTGATTTGATGCAGGGGTTTGAATTCACCCTCCATGTCCCACCAGCGGGAGGCGATGGCTTCAAACTTGGCGATTTCTGTCAGATCGACATTGGCATCACTGTTCATTTTTCGAAGATCCTGTGGCAGGGCGCCCGCATCTGAGTCATGGGCGCAATCTATTGTCCTGGCGGGCATTATAACGGACGGACTTTGTCACACCAGCCCGATCTGATACCCGATTTGTGGCTTAAGGTATTTGGCTCAGTGTGTTACCATGTCGCGCTGTTTAAGCCAAAGAACAACTAATTAGGGATAAGGCTTTCTATGAGCGATCTGGCCAGAGAGATCACGCCGGTCAACATCGAAGAAGAGCTCAAGAGTTCCTATCTTGATTACGCCATGAGCGTGATCGTAGGACGAGCTCTGCCGGATGTGCGTGATGGCTTGAAACCGGTTCACCGCCGCGTTCTGTTTGCTATGAACGAGTTGGGGAACGACTGGAACAAGCCCTATAAAAAATCGGCCCGTGTGGTCGGTGACGTAATCGGTAAATATCACCCGCACGGCGATAGCGCTGTGTATGACACCATTGTCCGGATGGCGCAGGATTTCTCCATGCGTTACATGCTGGTCGATGGTCAGGGCAACTTCGGTTCAGTCGACGGCGACAGCGCCGCGGCGATGCGTTATACCGAAGTGCGGATGGCCCGCATCTCCCACGAGCTGCTGGCTGATCTGGACAAAGAGACCGTGGACTGGGTGCCGAACTATGACGGCACCGAGATGATCCCGGCTGTCATGCCTACCAAGGTTCCCAACCTGCTGGTCAACGGCTCCTCCGGTATCGCGGTGGGCATGGCGACCAACATTCCGCCTCACAACCTCACCGAGATTGTCAATGGCTGTCTGGCGCTGATCGAAAACGGCGACCTCACCATTGACGAGCTGATGACCTACATCACCGGCCCGGATTTCCCCACCGGCGGCATTATCAACGGTCGTTCCGGCATCGTGCAGGCGTACCGTACCGGTCGTGGCTCCATCTATGTGCGGGCCAAAGCTGAAGTGGAAGTGGACGAGAAGACCAGTCGCGAGACCATCATCGTTCACGAGATCCCCTATCAGGTGAACAAGGCTCGACTGATCGAGAAGATTGCCGAGCTGGTCAAAGAGAAGAAGATCGAGGGCATCAGTGCCCTGCGCGATGAGTCTGACAAAGACGGCATGCGCATCGTTATCGAGATCAAGCGCGGCGAGTCCGGCGAGATTGTGCTGAACAATCTCTACAAGCACACCCAGATGCAGACCACGTTCGGCATCAACATGGTGGCGCTCGATAACAACCAGCCCAAGGTGATGAACCTTAAAGAGATCCTGGATGCGTTCCTGCTGCACCGCCGTGAAGTGGTGACTCGCCGGACCGTGTTCGAACTGCGCAAGGCGCGGGATCGGGCACACATTTTGGAAGGTCTGGCGGTTGCGCTGGCCAACATCGATCCCATCATCGAGCTGATCCGCCACAGCGCGACCCCGGCCGACGCGAAAGCGGGCCTGGTTGCCAAGGGCTGGGAACTCGGCAACGTGGCCGCCATGCTGGAAAAAGCGGGCGACGACGCGGCACGGCCAGAGTGGCTGGAGCCAGAGTTCGGTATCCGTGAAGGTCAATACTTCCTGACCGAACAGCAAGCCCAGGCCATCCTTGACCTGCGTCTGCACAAGCTGACCGGCCTCGAGCACGAGAAGATCCTGGAAGAGTACCAATCTCTGCTGGATCTCATCGCCGAGTTGCTGCACATCCTGGCGAGCCCGGTTCGCTTGATGGAAGTGATCCGCGACGAACTGCTGGCCGTGCGCGAGCAGTACGGCGACGAGCGTCGCACCGAGATCAGCATGTCCAGTGCCGAGATCAACATCGAAGATCTGATCACTCCGGAAGACGTGGTGGTGACCCTGTCTCACCAGGGTTACGTGAAGTATCAGCCGCTCTCCGACTACGAGGCCCAGCGCCGCGGTGGTCGTGGCAAGTCAGCCACCCGGATCAAGGAAGAGGACTTTGTTGAGCGTCTGCTGGTGGCCAACACCCACGACACCATTCTGTGCTTCTCCACCCGTGGCAAGGTCTACTGGCTCAAGGTGTATCAGCTGCCGGAGGCGTCCCGTGGCGCCCGTGGTCGTCCGATCATCAACCTGCTGCCGCTTGATGAGGGTGAGCGTATCACCGCTATCCTGCCGGTGAAGGAATATGACGCCGAGAAGTATGTGTTCTTCGCCACCGCCAACGGTACCGTGAAGAAGACCAGCCTCTCTGACTTCAGCCGTCCGCTCTCCTCCGGTATCCGCGCCATCAACCTCAAAGAGGGTGATGAGCTGATCGGGGTGGATATCACCGATGGCAGCAACGAGATCATGCTCTTCTCCGACGCGGGCAAAGTCGTTCGCTTCGCCGAAGGCAGCGGTCGCGCTGATGCCGATGTCAGCGATGACGTTGAAACCGACGACGATGCTGGCAATGACGATGATGGCAGCGACAACGGCGAAGGCACCGAAAGCAAGGGTACCTTCAAGGGTGTGCGTCCCATGGGTCGTACCGCAGCCGGTGTCCGTGGCATCAAGCTGGGCGCCGGTGACAAGGTGGTTTCCCTCATCGTTCCGCGCGGCGAAGGTGCCATCCTCACCGCCACCGAGAACGGTTACGGCAAGCGGACTGCGTTGGCCGAATACCCGACCAAGAGCCGTGGTACCCAAGGCGTTATCTCCATCAAGGTGGATGAGCGCAATGGCAAGGTGATCGATGCGATCCAGGTCGAAGATACCGACCAGATCATGCTGATCACCAACGGCGGCACCCTGGTGCGTACCCGTGTTGCCGAGGTGAGCGTCATTGGCCGTAACACCGGCGGTGTCCGTCTGATCCGTACCGGTGAAGACGAGACCGTGGTTGGCCTGCAGCGCATCGCCGAGAGCGACGAAGACGAGAACGACGCACTGGCTGTTGACGGTGAGGTATCTGAAGGTGCCGATACCGCGACCGGCACTGATGCGGTCGATGCAGGGGAAGCGGGCGACGAGTAATCGTCATCAGTTACCCGAGCAACGTCTCTGAGCAAAAAGAGCGACCCTGGTGGTCGCTCTTTTTATTTGTCTGCTTTTTATGACTCTCCGCTGATCTTACGGCTGGATCACTCCTGCAGCCACATTCTGGCGCTGCGGGCGGGAATGGCGACCCGTACCCACTGGCTCTGCACGTTGACTACGGCCCCTTGGTCGAGCACGTCACGATAGTTGCGATACCAGTTCATCTCGAATTTGGCGGTATCAAGCCAATACTCCTGCTCATAGTCGCACTTATTGATGCCGACCAGCCCCTGTTTGCCCCGTTTGAACAGCACGAAGCAGTCACCGCTGCCGATCAACTGCATGGGTTGACCCTGCACCGCATTGTGGAAGCGGATCATCCCCTTGAGATCGGCGCGCTGGTAGTAATCCTGCCAGCGCAGTCCATCCTTGGCCTGGGTCTCGCCGTGATCCGAATAGACCAGCGGCGAGCCACCATCGCGGCCGAGCAAATAGGCATAGGCCAGCTTCTCGTCAGTCTGGCTTAAGATCTGATAGCGGAAGCCGTCGTTGGTGGGGATGTCGTGGGTCACGGCAAAGGTGACGGCACGACTGCCCGGCAGCGCCTGACCATAGGCGCCCGGATCCGCCAGCAGGTTCATGCTGCCACCGTAACTGAAGGCACCGCGCAGGGAGGCAAACAGCGGAAAGTCATAGGCTCCCTGACCGCTGCTGTCGAGGTAGGGTTTGAGGAAGCGCTCGTAATCGGTGCTGCCAGCCCCCCCAGTGGTGATCACCTCGCCAAACACGTGCATCCCCTGTTTGATCTCGGGGGTGAACACGGCATTGATCTGGTAATCGCTCATGTGTTTGACCGCATCGACCCGAAAACCCTTGATCCCCATCCCCTTGAGCGCCTTGAGATAGGCCTGTTGCTGGCTTACCACCCAGTTGTTGGGATCCAGATCCGGCAACCCCTTGTCACCGGCACCGCCACAGAGACGCCAATACTGGACATGACCCGGATCGCTCCAGTCGCTGATGCACCCTTCGGGATGAAAATCCCGACCGGAGAGGAAGTTTTGTCCCAGATCGCCAAACAGTTTCTGGCGCTCGAAATAGGCCGGGTTGCTGGCGTAGCTTTGCAGCAGCTCGTTGCCGGGATAGTTGAGGTCCTGGCGTTTCCAGCTTTCGTTGGCCATGTGGTTGAGCACCACATCGGCATAGACGGCGATACCCCGCGCCTTCATGACGGCGATCAGCTGCTCGAGATCCTGTTTGTTGCCAAGGGGTGAGTCGACAAGACGCAGATCTTGCGGCTGGTAACGGGCCCACCACTCGTTGCCTGATGATTTGAGAGGCGGTGAGATGAGTACCTGTTTGTAACCGGCCGACTTGATAAGGTCGGCTTTGGCGGTCACTTCACTGTATTTCCAGTTGAAGGCGTGCAGTATGACGTCGGCGTGCGCCAAGGGGGCGATCAGCATGCCTGCGATCGCCCATATTCCCGCTGTGTGTTTCATTATTGTGTCCCTGTTTTTATAGATGCCTGAATGGGCAACCCAGCTTTGGCGGGAACAGGATGTGCTGCAATCCACAACCTGCAGATTTGTGACCGCTTTCAGGATGATTTCGCCGATTATGTGAGCTATTTCGGCTTTTCCTTGTCACGGCCAGTTGCCTTTTTACAAGTGGTTTTTTTGTCATTTCCCTGTCATTCCCAGTCGCTATCCTGCCGGGCGAGTGGTGCGTTGTTGCCATCACCTTCACCGTCAGGAGCTGCATATGACCAGTTGGATCACGTGGGAAATTTGGTGGAGCCGGGTATGGGGCGAGTCAGAGGTGGCGCAGTATGAAGAGGATGAGCACGAAGTGGCTCATGAACCCTCGCGACTACCGGTTGAAATGGTGCAGCAGGGGCGGGATCAGCGCGCAGGCTAAGGCATTAGCCCTCTCTTTACCGAATAGCGCTTTCTTGTCGCGACATGGCTACTTCGTTGGAAAATTCTGAAACGCGGGGTTTCCACAGGATGTGTCGCGGCAGTCTTTCCTCTCAACCTCTTGGCAAGCAAGGGCTTTGTGCTTGATGTGTGAAGGGCGTGAACAGGGGGATTAGAAGAGCGACAGCTGCTCCCCGGGGCGGATAAACCCATCCAGCCTGAGCTGAATATGGCGTTTGCCCAGATCGAGGCGTTTGCTGATAAGGCGAAAGCGCTGGGCCAGCAGATCGGCAAAGTGCCCCTCACCGCGCATGCGGGTACCGAAGGCGGTACTGTTGAGCCCGCCACCGCGGCTGGCTCGCAACTGATTCAAAATAGCCTCCTTCTGGCCCGGATAGTGAGTATCGAGCCAGTCACCAAATAGCGGCGCCAGCTCGTGGGGCAGGCGCAGCAGAATGTAATCGGCGCAACTGGCGCCTGCCTCGGCCGCCGATTTGATGATCTGCTCCAGCTCCGGTTCATTGAGCCGCGGGATCATGGGGGCGGCCAGTACCCCCACCTGCACGCCAGCGTTGGCCAGCTTCTCGATCACTTTCAAGCGGCCTGCACCCGTGCTGGCGCGGGGCTCCAGCTGTCGGCGCAGGGTTTCGTTCAAGGTCGTCACCGACACCATCACCTGACACAGTCCCTCTCTGGCCAGCTCGGTCAACAGATCGAGGTCGCGCAAGATCATGGCGCTCTTGGTAATGAGCCCGACCGGATGGCGGTGGGCCAGCATCACTTCCAGCAACTGCCGGGTCAGGCGATAGCGCTGTTCGATGGGTTGATAGGGATCGGTATTGGCGCCAATGACGATGGTCTGTGGCTGATAGGCAGGTTTGGCAAACTCTCGGCGCAGCAGGTCGGCTGCATTGCGTTTGGCAAACAGCTTGCTCTCGAAATCGAGGCCGGGGGAGAGCTCCAGATAGGCATGGCTGGGTCTGGCATAGCAGTAGATGCAGCCGTGTTCGCATCCCTGATAGGGGTTGATGGAGCGACCAAAGGGGACATCCGGTGAGCTGTTGTAGCTGATGATGCTGCGTGCACCGATCTCCCGCACCTCGGTGCCAGGCACAGAGGGGGTGAAGGCGGCATCCCAATCGGACGATTGCCAGCCGTCATCGACCGCCTCGACAAGGGGACCGCTAAAACGGTGATCGATATTGTAGGGGCTGCCTCGTCCTGCCATGGTGTGCACCGACACTGTTCATACATACAGTCATTTTGCCGGTACCCCGGATAAATGACAACAACTGCTGAGCGACCGGGTGCAAAAAGGGCTGTTGCAGGGATCTCTTGCTTGATTGCGGCGCTACATTTCGTTTACATAGACGAAATGAGAACTGGATCACGGAAATCATCATGAGCCCCACCACTTCCCGTTGGCTGTTTATCGGTCTGCTTGCGCTGGTTATCTGGCGTCTGCTTCCGCTCTCCACCGAGCAGGAGATGGCTGCCGCCAACCGTGCCTGGCGTACCGGTCACTTTGATGAGGCGACCCGGATCTGGTCGCCGCTGGCCGAGCAAGGGCAACCAAGGGCGCAGGCTCTGATGGGCTGGAGTCATGAAGTGGGGCAGGGGAGCGAGCAGGATATCAATCGGGCCATCATGCTCTATCGTCAGTCGGCGCAGGCGGGCGATCCCTTTGGCCAATACCGGTTGGCGGATGCCTATTTGCGTGGCGCCGGGGTGAAGCGGGATCTGCGCGAAGCCTTTCACTGGATGGATCTTGCCGCCCGCAATGGCGATGTGCCGGCGATGCTGAAAGTCGGGGTGCTCCATCTGATGGGGGCGAGCGGGCGTGTCGATCTCTCGCAGGGGAAGCAGTGGCTCTATCAGGCGGCTCAAAAGGGCAACAAACTGGCGCTTCAGGTGCTGCAAGAGCTGGCGCTGGCAGAGGAGGGGAGCAGTGACTTTGACTTCAACTGGCAATCCCTGCTTGGCGAATAGTCGGCAGGCGACTCATTTGACTGTAGAAAATATCTGCAAATCCGATACAGCACGCCCGACTTCTGGTAGCATGGGGCCGTTTTGGCTTGGTTTGTCACGTTAGACATGTGGTTTACGTGTCAGGCCGTCTTCGCAAAGTGCTGTGGAGAACCAGAACATCACCTTTTTGACTCTCTTTTCCATCCCGCATGTGACCTTTGGTAGGGGTCACCACTGTATAAGGAAACACATAATGCCAATCATTACTCTGCCTGACGGCAGCCAACGTCAATTTGCCCACTCTGTTTCCGTCATGGATGTGGCTGCGGACATCGGTCCCGGTCTCGCCAAGGCGTGCATTGCCGGTCGGGTAAACGGTGAACTGGTGGATGCGTGCGAGCTGATCGAAGCCGATGCCTCGCTGGCCATCATCACTGCCAAAGACGAAGAAGGTCTGGACATTCTGCGCCACTCCTGCGCCCACTTGCTGGGTCATGCCATCAAGCAACTCTGGCCCCAGACCAAGATGGCCATCGGTCCCGTCATCGACAACGGCTTCTACTATGACGTTGATCTTGACCGTACCCTGACCGATGAAGATCTGGCTGCCCTGGAAGAGCGCATGCTGGCGCTGGTAGCCAAGGATTACGACGTTATCAAGAAAAAGGTCTCCTGGCAGGAAGCGCGCGACGTGTTCGCTGCCCGTGGCGAGACCTACAAGGTCGAAATCCTGGATCAGAACATTGCCCGTGATGACAAGCCCGGTCTTTATCATCACGAAGAGTACATCGACATGTGTCGTGGCCCGCACGTACCCAACATGCGTCACTGCCACCACTTCAAGTTGCTGAAGATGTCCGGCGCCTACTGGCGTGGCGACTCCAACAACAAGATGCTGCAGCGTATCTACGGTACTGCCTGGGCTGACAAGAAGCAGCTCAAGGCCTATCTGCAGCGTCTGGAAGAGGCCGCCAAGCGCGACCACCGCAAGATCGGCAAGCAGCTCGACCTGTATCACATGCAGGAAGAGGCGCCGGGCATGGTGTTCTGGCACAACGATGGCTGGACCATCTTCCGCGAGCTGGAAACCTTCATCCGCGGCAAGCTCAAAGAGTACGACTATCAGGAAGTGAAAGGTCCGTTCATGATGGACCGCGTCCTGTGGGAGCGTTCAGGTCACTGGGAGAAATATGCCCAGGCCATGTTCACCACCCAGTCCGAGAACCGCGAGTACGCCATCAAGCCGATGAACTGCCCGGGTCACGTCCAGATCTTCAACCAGGGTCTGAAATCCTACCGCGATCTGCCGCTGCGTATGGCCGAGTTTGGCTCTTGCCATCGTAACGAACCGTCAGGCTCCCTGCACGGTCTGATGCGGGTGCGCGGCTTCACTCAGGATGATGCTCACATCTTCTGTACTGAAGAGCAGATCATGGAAGAGGTCTCCGGCTGTATTCGTATGGTCTATGACGTCTACGGTACTTTTGGCTTCGAGAACATCGTGGTCAAGCTCTCCACTCGTCCCGAGCAGCGTATCGGCTCCGACGAGATGTGGGATCGCGCCGAGAAAGCACTGGCCGAAGCGCTGGAGCTCAACGGTCTGAAGTACGATCTGCAGCCGGGTGAAGGGGCGTTCTACGGTCCCAAAATTGAATTTACCCTGCACGATTGCCTTGATCGTGCGTGGCAATGTGGTACCGTGCAGCTCGACTTTGCCCTGCCTGGTCGTCTGGGTGCCACTTATGTGGGCGAAAACAACGATCGCCATGTACCTGTGATGATCCACCGGGCCATCCTGGGTTCTATCGAGCGTTTCATCGGTATTCTGACTGAAGAGTACGCCGGTCTGTTCCCGACTTGGTTGGCACCGACTCAGGCTGTGGTCATGAATATCACGGATAATCAGGCCGATTATGCTGTGAAAGTAGCCAAAGCATTGAATGATGCGGGTCTTCGCGCAAAAGCGGACTTGAGAAATGAGAAGATTGGCTTTAAAATCCGCGAGCATACTTTGAAGCGAGTACCTTTCATGCTGGTCTGCGGCGATAAAGAAGTTGAAGCCGGTAAGATTGCAGTACGTACTCGTAAAGGGGCTGACCTGGGCACTTATCCTGTTGAAGAGTTCATCTCTCTGTTGACCCAGGAAGTTCAGACCCGCGGACAAAAGAAAGTGGAGGAATAAGCTATAAAAGGCGGAAAAAAACTGGGTAAGCAACCGCAAGCCCGCGCTCACCGGATCAATGAAGAGATCCGTCTGAAAGAAGTTCGTCTGACTGGTCTGGATGGTGAAGCCATTGGCATCACCTCCATTCAGGATGCTCTGAACTTGGCCGCAGAGGCCGGAGTTGATCTGGTCGAGATCAGTCCAAATGCTGAGCCGCCCGTTTGCCGGATCATGGATTACGGCAAATTCCTCTACGAAAAGAGCAAAACAACCAAAGAACAGAAGAAAAAGCAGAAAGTCGTCCAGGTCAAGGAAATCAAATTCCGTCCTGGCACTGACGAAGGCGACTATCAGGTAAAACTACGCAACCTGGTTCGCTTTCTGGAAGACGGGGACAAGGCTAAGGTCACTCTGCGCTTCCGTGGTCGTGAAATGGCCCATCAGGATCTTGGTATCAAGGTTTTGGAGCGTGTCAAGAACGATCTGGAAGAGTTGGCCGTAGTCGAGTCGTTCCCGAAAGTCGAAGGCCGTCAAGCTGTGATGGTCCTCGCACCTAAGAAGAAATCTTAAGGCCCACAAGAAATTGACTCATGGGGCTATCCCCATGAGTCGGTTCGCCTTGCGATTTTGTTGTCACTCACAATGCGGAGTATGAAATGCCGAAGATGAAAACCAACCGGGGCGCCGCAAAGCGCTTCAAGAAGACTGGCTCAGGTCGCTTCAAGTGCAAGCACAACCACCTGCGTCACATCCTGACCAAGAAGAGCAGTAAGCGTAAGCGTCAGCTGGGACCGAAGTTCTTTGTTTCCGCTGCCGACCACAAACGTGTTGTCGCTTGTCTGCCGTACGCATAAGGGGGGATGTGAAAAATGCCAAGAGTTAAACGTGGTGTGACTGCTCGTGCTCGTCACAAGAAAGTAATGAAAGCCGCCAAGGGTTACTACGGCGCCCGTTCCCGTGTCTACCGCGTAGCGGTACAAGCGGTAACCAAAGCTGGTCAGTATGCCTACCGTGACCGTCGCCAGAAAAAGCGTCAGTTCCGTCAGCTGTGGATTGCACGTATCAACGCTGCAGCCCGTCAGAACGGTCTGTCCTACAGCCGTATGATCAACGGTCTGAAGAAGGCTTCTATCGAGATCGATCGCAAGATCCTGTCCGATATCGCCGTTCACGACAAGCTGGCTTTCACCGCCCTGGTTGAAAAAGCTAAAGCAGCTCTGGTCTAATCCAGCTCTGTTATAAAAAATAAAGGAGGCTCAGGCCTCCTTTTTTGTATCTGTAATCCGCAGCGCTACATCACAAAGTCCTTTCTCTTGCTACATCTGTCAGCCGGTTAACACATTCTCCACAGAAGGTGATATGTGAGAGATGATGCCAATCTCTAGTTCTACAAACATCAGATATGCCAACAAACTAATTTTTTATTCCATTATTTGAGAGTGTAGGTGAGCTGGTGAGACTCACTTGATATAACAAAATGATTTGTAGGGAGAAAAGCCCACCTTAACTATGGTCAGCGAAGGGGCTTTTTTTGTATTATTCCCCTCTTGACCTTATTTAGCCTAAAGGCTCCTGTACCGGGAGTGGTGACGAGGAAGACATGCAACAGCTTGAAGAAGTAGTCGGCCAAGCCAGAGCCGAAATTGAGGGCGTGAGCGATATCGCTACCCTCGACGAGATCCGGGTCAAATATCTGGGTAAAAAGGGCTTTTTTACCGAGCAGATGAAGGGCCTGGGTGCCTTGTCTGCCGAAGAGCGTCCCGCCGCGGGCGCCGTGATCAACCAGGCCAAACAGCAGGTTCAGGATGCGCTGAACGAGCGCCGTGAAGCGCTCGAAATCGCCGTGCTGAATCAGAAGCTGGCCGCCGAGACCATCGACGTCAGCCTGCCGGGTCGCCGCATCGAGAATGGCGGTCTTCATCCTGTAACCCGCACCATCGAGCGCATCGAGCGCCTGTTTGGCGAGATGGGCTTCAAGGTTGCCCGTGGTCCCGAGATTGAAGATGGCTTCCACAACTTCGATGCGCTGAACATTCCGGCTCATCACCCGGCGCGTACCGATCACGATACCTTCTACTTCAATCCTGATCTGATGTTGCGTACCCACACCTCCGGTGTGCAGATCCGCACCATGGAGCATCAGCAGCCGCCGATCCGCATCATCGCGCCGGGCCGCGTCTATCGTAACGACTACGACATGACCCATACCCCGATGTTCCACCAAGTCGAAGGCCTGCTGGTCGACGAGCATGCCAGCTTTACCGAATTGAAGGGCATTCTGCACGACTTCCTGCGCAACTACTTCGAGGAAGATCTGACCATTCGCTTCCGTCCTTCCTACTTCCCGTTCACCGAGCCTAGCGCCGAAGTCGACGTGATGGGCAAGAACGGCAAGTGGCTGGAAGTGCTGGGCTGCGGCATGGTGCACCCGAATGTACTGCGTTCGGTTGGCATCGATCCGGAAAAATACTCCGGCTTTGCCTTCGGCATGGGCGTTGAGCGCCTGACCATGCTGCGTTACGGGGTCAACGACCTGCGTGCCTTCTTCGAAAACGACCTGCGCTTCCTCAAGCAGTTCAAGTAAGGGCGAGAGAACATGAAATTCAGTAAATCCTGGGTGATGGAGTGGGTCCGCACCGAGTTGAGTGACAACGCACTGGCCGAGCAGATCACCATGGCCGGTCTGGAAGTGGACGCCGTGGAAGCGGTTGCCGGCCAGTTCAACAATGTGGTGGTGGGTGAAGTGGTCGAGTGCGCCCAGCATCCGGACGCCGACAAGCTGCGGGTGACCAAGGTCAACGTGGGTGAAGCCGAGCTACTGGACATCGTCTGCGGTGCGTCGAACTGCCGTCAGGGCCTGAAAGTGTGCGTAGCCAAAGTAGGGGCGACCCTGCCGGGTGATTTCACCATCAAGAAAGCCAAGCTGCGTGGCCAGCCGTCTCACGGCATGCTTTGCTCTTTCAGCGAGCTGGGTATCGACGTTGAAGCCGATGGCATCATCGAGCTGCCGGCCGATGCCCCCATCGGTAGCGATATTCGTGACTACCTCAATCTGAACGACGTCTCCATCGACGTGGATCTGACTCCGAACCGTGCCGATTGCCTCGGTATCGCCGGTCTGGCCCGCGAAATCGGCGTGCTCAACAGTGTGGACGTGGTCGAGCCGACCTGGGCACCAGCTGTTGCCACCATCGATGCTATCTTCCCGATCCGGGTTGAAGCGCCGGCAGATTGCCCTCGTTATCTGGGGCGCGTCATCAAGGGGCTGAACTTGCAGGCCCAGAGCCCGCTCTGGATGCAAGAGAAGCTGCGTCGGGGCGGCATTCGCTCCATCGATGCCATCGTCGATATCACCAACTACCTGCTGCTGGAATTCGGTCAGCCGATGCATGCCTTCGATCTGGCGACCCTGGAAGGGGAACTGGTGGTGCGTCGTGCCCACGCCGATGAGCCGATGACCCTGCTCGATGGCAACGAAGTAAAGCTCAAAGAGACTACCCTGGTGATTGCCGATGCCAAAGGTCCTGCCTGCATGGCCGGTATCTTCGGCGGCAACCGCACCGGTGTATCCGAGACCACTACCGACATCCTGCTGGAGTGTGCCTTCTTCGCGCCGCTCTCCATCACAGGTCGTGCCCGTGCTTACGGTCTGCACACCGACTCTTCCCATCGCTTCGAGCGCGGTGTTGATCCCGAGCTGCAAGCCAAGGTGATGGACCGTGCAACTCGCCTGCTGCTGGATATCTGCGGCGGCGAAGCGGGTCCGGTCATCGAGGTCAAATCCGATGCCCATCTGCCCAAGGCTGCCCCCATCAAGCTGCGTCGCGCCAAGCTAGACAAGGTGATCGGTATCAGCGTGGCGGATGCTCAGGTGGTCGAGATCCTGACCCGCCTCGGCATGCAAGTCACTGTGGATGCTGACGGTTGGACGGCTCTGGCACCCTCCTGGCGTTTCGATATCGCCATCGAGGAAGATCTCATCGAGGAAGTGGCCCGCATCTACGGCTACAACAATATCCCGAACCTGAAACCCGCCGCCTCTCTGGCGATGGTGGAGCAGGCAGAAGGGCAGGTGACCCTGAAGCGCGTACGCGATCTGCTGGTTGACCGCGGTTTCCAGGAAGCGATCACCTACAGCTTCGTCGATCCCAAGACCCAGCAAACCCTGTTCCCGCAGAGCGATGCCATCGTACTGCCGAACCCGATCTCGGTCGAGATGTCCGCCATGCGCGTCTCTCTGTTCCCGGGTCTGGTGCAGGCCGTCGTTTACAACCAGAACCGTCAGCAGCCGCGCGTGCGTCTGTTCGAGCAGGGTCTGCGTTTCATCAAGGATGAAAGCGCCGAGAACGGCATCCGTCAGGAGCCGATGCTGGCCGGTATCATCACTGGCAACCAGAGCGACGAGCACTGGGATATCAAAACCCGCGCCGCCGACTTCTTTGATTTGAAAGGGGATCTGGAAGCGGTGCTGGACTTGACCGCCGAAGGGGCCACCTTTACCTTCGAGCGCACCGAGCACAGCGCCCTGCACCCGGGCCAGAGCGCAGCCATCCTGCGCAATGGCGAGATCATCGGCCACATCGGCGTGATCCACCCGAGCCTCGAGAAGAAGCTGGGCCTCAAGAGCCGCGCGGTGATGTTTGAGCTGGAGCTGGACAAGCTGACCCCGGCCAAGGTGCCTGTGGCAGCCGAAGTTTCCAAGTTCCCGGCGAACCGTCGCGACATCGCCGTCGTGGTCGATCGTCAGGTTCTGGCAGGGGATGTGCTTGCGGTAATTAAAAAAGTTGGCGGAAATCAGGTAGTTGGAATAAACTTGTTTGACGTATACCAGGGTGCTGGTATGGCAGAGGACAAGAAGAGCCTGGCCATCAGTCTTGTATTGCAAGACACCCAGCGCACCCTGGAGGAGAAAGAGATTGCCGAGACCGTAGACAATGTCGTGCGGGCCCTTGGTGAAGAGTTGAATGCATCCTTGAGGGATTGATCTATGGCGCTTACCAAAGCCGACATTGCAGAGCACCTGTTCACCCAGCTCGGGATGAGCAAGCGTGAAGCCAAAGATATGGTGGAAGCCTTCTTTGAGGAAATCCGACAGGCGCTTGAGCGTGGTGAACAAGTCAAGATTTCAGGCTTCGGTAACTTTGACCTTCGTGAGAAGAATCAGCGTCCCGGACGCAACCCCAAGACGGGCGAGGATATTCCTATCAGCGCCCGCCGCGTGGTGACCTTCCGGCCTGGCCAGAAGCTCAAGGCCAGGGTAGAAAATGTTGAACCCAACGAGTGATAAAAAGCCAGGCAGATGCCTGGCTTTTGTTTTCAGATGACCAAATTCCCCGTTTTTCTTCTGGGTGCCGTACTGGCACTGCCATTGCACGCCAAGCCTTTGCAGACCACAGTGCTGCCGCTGGCGCCGGCTACCCAGGCTTATGTGAATTCACTGAGCCAGCTTTCGCTCTGCTATCCTGCGACGCTTCCTCCACCATACCTGATGGCCGAGGGGGGACTGCTCAAGGATCGCCTCGCCCGGTTGCAGGAGCTGTTCCCGATTCCGCTTGTGCTCAAAGAGTTGCCCGATTGGCAGACATTGCGCAACGGGCTCGCAGAGGGGGAATGCGACATCATTCCCTATGTCGGAACCCGCAAGAAGGCCATGGAGGGTATGCGGTTAAGCCGTCCGATGATGGAGACCGATGCCGCCATCCTCTACAAGGGTGAAAATCTCAAACAGGCCCGCTTTCTGGTCTACTCGGTGGCAGACTCTGCCCGCCTGCTGCACGAGCTCTATCCTCAGGCGCGCATTATTTCCCTAAAGAGCGGAGAGAAGGTCTACGACGCGCTGCAGAGTGGCAAGGGTGACGCCTATCTGGGGGACTATCTGCAACTGCGCTATCTGATGCGCGAGTTTCCGGCCGATGGTTTGCGTCTGCGCCGCCTGTTTGGTGAGGATAGGATCATCAGCTATCGCCTGATGATGCGTGATCAGCCTGAGTTGGCCAATCTGGTGGACACCCTGATCCGTCATATGCCGGCCGGCACTATCTATACCGATCTGGCCCGTTATCTCGATCAGGGGTCGCTCTACGTCAACCAGCCCCACTTCAGCGATACCGAGCAGGCCTGGTTATCCGGCCGCGGTCGCACCATTCGCCTGGTGGTCAATCCCGAGTTGATGCCCTATAGCGGCATAAATGATCTGGGGGAGGCGAAGGGGTGGAGCGCGGATGTACTGCGCTGGGTCACCCAGGAGACCGGCCTGAAATACAAGCTGGTGCTTGCCGCCAGCAAGGCGGAGGCCGTAGAAAAGCTGCGCCGTGGTGAGGCGGATATGATGGCCGGTTTGCCGGAATCCCCGGCATTGACGGATCAGTTCATTTTCAGCCGGACGATCTCCACCAACCGTTTTGCCTTGATCAGCAAGCGCAAGCTGGCTGCCGATCGCATTACCCAACTCAAGCGGCAGCGTATTCTGGTGCCGGAATCCCTCTACGATCCCTCCTTGCTCGCCCTGCTCGGTGATCAGGAGTGGGTTCGCACCGACGACCTCGAGCAGGGGCTTGCCGCGCTCAAACAGGGCAAGGCTGACGCCATGCTGAGCGAGCTATATCAGCTGCAATATCCCCAGCGTACCAACTTGCTGGAAGGGCTCGATATCGAGGAGCTGGAAGATCGCTTCAGCCTTGGCTTTGCCATCAACAAGAGTCAGACCGAACTGGCCGGGGTGATGGATCGCAACCTGATGGCGCTGACCAGCACCCAGATTGACGAACTTAACCAGCGCTGGCGCCGCTTGCTCGTTGTGCAGCAGCCCGGCGTGAGCTACGCCGCCTGGTTTGGCTCCATTGCCATGGCACTGCTGATCAGCGGTATCGTCATCGGCGGGATCTGGCGCTCCCGCCAGCAACTGGCGAGGGAAGTGGCCCAGCGTCACGCCGCCGAGAAGGCGCTGGCCATCGAGAGCGAGCTGCGGGAAACCATGTTTCAGGCGTTGCCGGTGCCCGTCTATCTACGTAATAGTCAGGGCAAGGTGATCAAATCCAATAAACAGGGGCGACGTCTGGCCCTGCGCTATTCGCAGCAGTTGATGTTGCCGCCGGTGCAGCCTCAGAAGAGTGAAGGGGAGCTGGTGCTGGGGGATCAGGTCTTCGCCTATGCCCAGCATCCGCTTCGGCTGGACAAGCAGGCACCTGCCACCGATCTTATCGCCCTGTCGGATATCAGTGTGCTGCGTGAGCAGGCCCGTTTTCTGCGTCAGGCAGAGCGCCGCCTGCGCGCCCTGACCAATACCGTGCCCGGCGTGGTGCTGCAGTTTATGTTCGAGCAGGGACGGGTAGGGGGGATCGAGTTTATCAGCCGGGGCTGTTACGAGCTGCTGGGGCTGGCGAGTCAGCAGATCCGTCGTGAGCCCAAACGTGTGCTCATTATGCTGGAGCGCGAGGATCGTCGTCGGGTAAGCCGTGAGATGTTCGCCATGTTGCAGGCTGGCAAACCCTTCGCGTTCACCATGCGCTATCACCATCCGACCAAGGGTCTGCGCTGGTTGCAGCTCTATGGCCGTGGCCGCAGTCAACCGCAGGGTTGGCGAATTTATGCGGTGATGCAGGATGCCACTACCAGGGTCGAGCAGGATCAGGCATTGCAGCACTCCCATGAGCAGGCGCAACAGGCAGTTCTGGCCAAGGGGCGCTTTTTGGCCGCCATCAGCCACGAGATCCGCACGCCGATGAACGCCATGCTCGGCTTGCTGGAGTGGCTGGCCAGTACTCCTTTGTCGAGAGAGCAAGACTCTGCGCTGGCGCGGGTGCGTCAGGCGGGGGATGAGCTGCTCGGCCTGCTCAACGATGTGCTCGACTTTAGCCGCAACGAAAACAGCAAACTCTCCCTCTCGCCGCAACCCACCGATTTTGCCGAACTGTGCGAGCACGTGGCGGCAGTGCACTGGACCAAGGCGCGGGCCAAGGGATTGCAACTGCGCCTTAAGTTGGACCCGGCTCTGCCAGCCCTGCAGACCCTCGACCCTCACCGGGTACGGCAAGTGCTCCACAACCTGCTCTCCAATGCCATCAAGTTCAGCCTGCGTGGGGAAGTGGTGCTGTGGGCCGAGGTGGTCGCATCGACCTTGCGCTTCGGTGTGGATGATCAGGGACCGGGAATCACCGCCAAGATGCGCACCACGCTCTTTATGCCGTTCGAGCAGTTTGCCGTTGAAGGGCAGCTGCGGGCGCCGGGCACCGGTCTTGGTCTGGCGATCTGCAAGCAGCTGGTCGATCAGATGGGGGGGCTTATCGATGTCGAGGGGCGTGTCGGTGGCGGTAGCCGCTTCTATTGCGAGTTGCCCCTGAAGCGGGTGCAGCAGGAGCCGGACTGGCAGCCCAATGTGCGGCAGCTGGCACTCTCTTTACCCCACGATGAGGCGCAAGCTCTCTCGCCCTGGCTCAGTCGATTGGGGATCGCCACCGTCAGCAACGCCGTTGATACGCTGCAAGCGGAGGTGGACGAGAAGGGGCTCTACTATTGGGCCTGGCAAGGGGAGTCCTGGGTGCCTGGGACCATCATCACTCTGCTGCAGCCACGGTTGACCCCGGATCAACCGGTGGCCGGCACCCAGCCCGGGCTCGGCATGCGGGTACTGCTGGTTGAAGATCACGATGTCAATCGCGAGCTGATCAGCCTGCAACTGGGGCAACTTGGTGCCAGCGTTATCACTGCCGCCAACGGGCAGCTGGCGCTGGAGATGCTGGCGCAACAGGAGGTGGATTTTGTGCTGACCGATCTGCAGATGCCGGTGATGAACGGGGCCGAGCTGTGCAGGCAATTGCGCCAATCCGCTCGTTGGGCCCGTCTGCCGGTCTATGTGATCACCGCAGATCTCAGTGATCAGGCGGCAAGGGAGCTGCAATCCTGCGGTTGCGATGGCCATCTGGACAAGCCGGTCGCCCTCAAGGAGCTGGCGACCTTGCTGCGCCATATTGCCAAAGAGGGGAGCAATGTTGTCGCCCCGACACCGGTTGCCTCGCTGCTGACCGATGAACTGGCCGCCCTTTATCTGAAGGCTACCCGTGATGATTTGGCCGAACTTGAGCGCTGCAGCACAGAAGAAGATGAAGTTGGCGTGAATGCTGCTTTACACAAGTTGAAGGGGGCCGCCAGAATGGTAGGGGCGACTGCGTTGGTGGCGGCCATTGAAGAGTGGCAACAGGCGCCCCATCCGATGCTGCAAGCCAGATTGAACCGGGCACTGGATGAGTTCAGCCAGCAGTTTTCAAAGAGGGCTCAAGATGATCATCACTGATGAAGAATTACTGGCGTTGCTCGATTCGGAAGAGCATGAGGCGGCAGGATTTTGCCCCATTGTGCTCTATGCCCTCGACAGCACCGCCCATGAGTTGGCCAGCACCATGACATTGCCCTCCTATGTCACGCTGCACCGTACCCGACCGGATGCCTGCTGGCAGTGGGAAGGGCTGTTTGCGGCAGGTGCCATTGCCCTTTACGACCCCGCCGCTCATCAGCAGGCGGATTACTTCCCCCAGTTGCAGCAGCATGAGGGAATTTACGCTATTGGCGAGGATTGGCTGGGGGGGCTTGCCGCCAGTTACCGTAACTGGTGCAACTGGCTGGCCGCTAACAAGGTGCTGCTGCTCGAGGATCACCCGTTTCAGGGGATGCAACTGCAACAGACCATCGCCGGGTTGGGGCTCTCCTGTCAGTGGGTACAGGATGAATCGGCCTGTCTTGCGGCATTGTCGGCGGGCGACATCAGCCTGCTGGTGTGCGATCTCAGCCTAGTGGAGCAAGATGCCATCAGTCTGCTGATGAACCAGCCCCAGTTGCAGGAGGCCGGGCTGCCCATTGTGCTGCTTTCGGCCCATGAGCAGACGCTGATCGACGGTGCCCGCCGCCTGCTGCACGATGCCGGTTTCAATATTCTGGCGGCGCTGGCCAAGCCGCTTGATTGCGATGAGCTGCTCAGGTTGCTGCGCCGACTCTATCTGGGCCCGCTGCGTCAACAGCGCTTGAGCGGCCAGCGCCGCTCCATCCGCCGGTGGCAGGGGGAGGTGCAGGGTCAGCTTGGGCTGCTCTCCAGTCCCGCGACCCCTCATCCGGTCTGGCTGGCGGTGACGGGTTTGCCCAGCCGCTGGGAGGCGCTCAAGGAGTGGCTGACGGAGCAGTCGCGTACCCCAGCCGAACTAACCCTGCTGATCCACCGTCGAGACCACCTGCTCGGCAATGCCGATCGCTTCGCACTGGTGCTGCAAGCCAGTCTGGCGGGGAGCAAGCTGGCGCTGCTGCTCGATAACAGCCAGCATCTGCCATTCGATCTGCTGGAGCGTTTGCCGCTGCAAGCCTTGCTGTTGGGGCAGGGGATCTTGCCGGAGATGGAGTCCTTGACCGGTGACTCCCTGCTGGGACGCTTTATGGCCCGGGTTCGGGAGCTGGGGATCGCCGTCTATCTGGATGATCCTTACAACCTGCTCGACGTCGAGGTGTGGCGAGAGCGCGGTATGACGGGGCGCTGGTAAGCCATGCCGCGCTACCTCTGCTGGCCCATGCACCGGGAGCGCCTTGGCAAAGGGCTGGAAGGCTGGCCCCATCCGGTTTCCCTGGCCGCGCTGCCACTGGCGATGGAGGTCTCCGGGGTGCCTTGCCTGCTGCGCGAGCTGCATGGGGTGGCGCCTGCCCGCATGCTGGCCGCTTACGATGCATTGAGTGAAGAGAGCATCTATCTGCGCTTTATGCGTCCGAAACGGACACCGCCACCGGAACAGGTGGCCCAATTTCTCAATTACCGTCCCGAACAACAGATCTCGCTGTTGCTGACCGATCTGGCCGGTGAGCCGCTGGCTCAGGCGCAATCAATCCGCCGCCGCCTTCATCCCGATCGGGCGGAGTTCTCCTGCATCGTAGCGGATCACTTCCAGCACAAGGGGGCGGGGCGGCGCATTCTGCTGGCGCTGGCACTGCTGGCCAGGGCGGACGGGATCCGGGAGTGGACGGCGGAAGTGCTGGCCCAGAACCGGCCCATGCTGACCCTGCTCAAGCGCCTTGGCTTGCCGCTGACCCTGGTAACCGGGCGGGAGATGGTCTTTGTCAGACTGGATCTGTCGGTACTGGATGCCTGGTTACCCGCACCGCCAGCGGCGCCGCTTAAGACCAAGGGCGAATAGTGACACTTTTTTCCCTGTGCTAAGGTCACATTTATTGTGCGGGGATAGACGGAGCAGCTTATGGCGCAGTCATATAAACATATCGTGATCCTGACCGGAGCGGGGATCTCTGCCGAATCCGGCATCAAGACCTTTCGTGCCTGCGATGGTTTGTGGGAAGAGCACAAGGTCGAGGACGTGGCGACCCCCGAGGGGTATGCCCGGGATCCCGAACTGGTGCTGCGCTTTTACAACTCCCGCCGCAAACAGCTGCAACAGCCCCAGGTTCATCCCAATCCGGCCCACTATGCGTTGGCCCGTCTCGAGCGGCTGCTGCCCGGCACGGTCACCCTGGTCACCCAGAACATCGACAATCTGCACGAGAGCGCGGGTAGCAAGAACCTTATCCATATGCACGGGGAGCTGCTCAAGGCCCGCTGCCCAGAGTCCGGTCAGGTGATCGAGTGGCGCGGTGATCTCCATCAGGACGAGCTCTGCTCTTGCTGCCAGTTCCCTCAGCCGATGCGTCCCCATGTGGTCTGGTTTGGCGAAATGCCGCTCGGGCTGGATCGCATCTATAGTGCGCTGGCCCAGTGCGATCTCTTTATCTCCATCGGCACCTCTGGCGCTGTCTATCCGGCCGCCGGGTTTGTCCATGAAGCGGGATTGAACGGGGCGCACACCATCGAGCTCAATCTCGAACCGAGCGAGGTGGGTAGCCAGTTTGACGAAAAACGCTATGGGCCGGCCTCCCTGCTGGTGCCCGCCTATGTCGATGAGTTGCTGGAGGTGTGCGGCATTCATCAACCGAGGCAAGTCGAGGGGCACAACTGGATGGAGATGCGCGGTCCCTGAGCTACTGTGCGACGGGACAGTTGCAATGGTTCGGTGAAATCGCCACACTGGCAACCATTTAAAAAATGGGACGCAGTTGGCGCAAATTACCATGATCGCAGTCAAGCAATGGATCGCTTTTTTTCTCCTGATGCTGGCCAGTGCCAGTGCATCGGCCTCCATCCCCCTGATGACCCTGGTACTGCCAGATGGCCAGCAGGTGACCCTCGATGAGTCGGCCCTCTCCGCCTTGCCACAGACCGAATTCACTACGACTACCCCCTGGACTCAGGGCGCCCACCACTATCGCGGGCCGACCCTGTCAGCCGTGCTGGCGGCGCAAGGGATCCCGGATGCCCGCAAGATCGCCGTCTCGGCCCTCAACGGCTATCAGCAGGTGGTGGATCTGGCCCTGTTCGACGGCGTGCCGCTGACCCTGGTGCGTCAGGAGGACGGCAAACCGCTGACCCGGCGTAACAAGGGGCCGCTCTGGCTGCTCATCCCGTTCACCACCTATCCCAAGCTGGACGTGCCTGCCATTCACAACTGCATGGTGTGGCAGGTGACCCGCATCGAGATCGTCGATTGATGGGGCTATCCCGCCAAAATCTGCTGTTGGTTGCGGTGTCGCTGCTGTTTCTGCTCTCGTCGGGCAGCAGCCTCTATCTGCAGTATCGGCAGGAGCAGCTGGTCGATACTTTCTACCGCAATGTCCACTGGAACATCAGCCAGGTAATGCTCGAATCCCAGCGTTTCCTCTACGACCTGCAGCTCTATCGGGCTGGCAGACTGTCGATGGAGACCCTGAGCCTTGATTACGATCTGCTGTGGAACCGGCTCGATATCTTCCTCATCAGTAGCGAGACCGCCGAGATGCGCCAGCGGCACGGGCTCGGCAAAGTGCTGACCACCCTGTTCGAGCAGATCAAGCAGCTCGAACCCCAGATGGAGGCCGGTGCGCTGCGCGAGGGGGCTGAGCTTGCCCGCTTGCAGGAGGCGATCGCCAGCCAGACCCGTCTCATCGAACAGATAGGGGATCAGATCCTCTCGGGCCAGGAGCGGGAGCATTCGGTCAGCCAGATCCGCAACAGCCTGTTCTGGCTGCAGATCTGGCAACTGATCCTGTTGCTGACTGGCGGCGCTCTGGTCGCTGCCCTTATTCGCGCCAATCTGGCAAACCGTCGGCTTGCCCTGCTCGATCCCCTGACCCAGCTTGGCAACCGCCGTGCCCTGCAGGAGCAGCTCTCTCGCGCTCTGCATGCCGATGATGTGAGCGCCCTGGTGGTGCTCGATCTCAAGCGCTTCAAGCAGGTCAATGATCTGCTGGGTTATCAGGTCGGTGATCGGCTGTTGCAGATGGTGGCCGACAAGCTGCAACAGGCCCATGGCAGCCACGCTTACCGGCTCGGCGGAGATGAATTTGCCGTGGTGCTGACCAAGGCGAATGATGCGCTGAAAACCGCCATTCATGAGCTGGTGGATCTGCTCCATTTCGAGTTCGTGACCCGGGAGTGCAGCTTCGATCTGGCCTGTCGACTCGGGGTCGCCAAGGCGCAGCAACAGGATGCCGCCCGGCTGCTGGATCAGGCCATCCTGGCCCTCAACCAGGCCAAGCGTAGCCAGGAGGGGGCGATCAGCTGGTTTGAGCCTGCCATGCTGCAGCAGTTGCAGTTGAGTCAGCAGCAGCTTCATCAGTTGCGAGAGTGGCTGGTTGGGCGCGAGCCTGCACCGCTGCGAGTGGCATTGCAGGCGCTGACGGACGGACAGGGCAACGACATGTGGCAATTGGCGCTTGAGTGGCGTGAGCAGGGAGTACCCTGCTATATGCGCTGGCTGCAGGAGTGCGGTGTGCTGGGGCCCGTGTTGGCCCGTGTGCTGCAAGCGTACGAGGCGCAGTATGACGATGGTCGGGAACTGCTGGTCCCGCTCGACAACCAGGCCCAGCTGACCCATCTACTGGCCTATCTGCCGGAGGCTTCCCGTACGCCGCTGGTGTTGCTGATACCGACGCTGCAGCAGGATAGTGCCTTGCTGGCAGGATTGCGGCAGCAGGGTTGTACTCTGGCGCTCAGAGAGATTGGCTGCACCACCGCGGCGCAGCTGGCAGCTGGCTGGCCTGTCCGCTACTGGTTGCCGCAGGGTGATGATGATGATGATGATGATGGCGAGTTGTTGCAGCCTCTGGCCAGACGATTGGGGCTGGTGCCACTGCAAGTGCTGGCAACTAGGGAAACGAGGTCGCTGGCCTGAGGGCAAAAGCGGTATTGCACGGCAGAGATAAAACGAAACAAGGCGACCTCAGGGTCGCCTTGTTCGTTTATTGCCCCTGAACGTCAGGGGCAGGGCGCGCAAGATTGTCTGATCACCAGGTCCGGGTCGACGGTGATCAAGTGGTTCTCCACCGCTTCGCCGTTGATGCGGGCCAGCAGCCGGGTGACGGCGAGGCGCCCCAGCTCCTCTTTGGGCTGGTTGACGGTGGTGAGCGGCGGCGACATAAATTCTGCCAGCGCCACATTGTCATAGCCAACGATGGAGATATCCCGCGGGATCACTAGCCCCGCCTGATGGGCGGCACTGATGGCCCCCATCGCCATCATGTCGTTGCAGACAAAGAGGGCGGTGGGCCGCTCGGGCAATGCCAGCAGACGAGTCATCGCCTCATGGCCGCTGGCGCAGTCAAAGTCCCCCTCCAGGATCCACTCCTGATTGACGGCGAGACCCGCCTCCTGCAACGCCTGCTCGAAGCCAGCTTGGCGCTGGTTGGCAGGGGCGCGGCTGTGGGGGCCGGTGATGCAACCGATGGCGGTGTGGCCCAGCTCAATCAGATGGCGGGTCGCCAGATAACCGCCGTGGAAGGAGTTGTCGGCGATAAGATCCACATCATCGCTGACCAGCCCCCAATCCATCACCACCACCGGCAAGCTCTTGAGCCAGTCGAGCTGATTGAACACCTCTTGTTGGCCTTCGCTACACATGATCAGCAGACCATCGACCCGCTTGCGCAGCATCATCTTGAGGTAGGAGAGGGCCGTCTCGGCTTGCCCCTCGGTGTTGCCCAGCATCAGGTTGTAGCCCTGCTCGAAGCAGTAACGCTCCACCCCGCGCACCACCTCGGCAAAGAAGGGGTTGCTGGAGGTGGTGACCAGCATGCCGATACTGTTGGTCTCCTTCACCTTGAGGCTTCGGGCCACCAGACTCGGGGCATAGTTGAGCTCGCGCATGGCCGCAAAGACTCGCTCGCGGGTCTCCTCGGCGACGAAGCGCGTCTCGTTGATGACGTGGGAGACGGTGGTGGTTGATACCCCCGCCAGCGCCGCCACCTCCTTGATATTGGCCATCAGTGCCCCTGCGCAGTCTGTTCAAGCAGGAAGGTGTCGACCTCCTGCTTGCTCGGGATAGAACTCTGGGCGCCGAATCGGGTGACGGAGAGCGCCGCAGCCCCGTGGGCAAAGCGAACCGCGCTGTGGAAATCGGCACCGGCCAGTTCCGCCGCCAGCAGGGCGCCGTTGAAGGTATCGCCCGCGGCAGTGGTATCCACCGCCTTGACCCGAAAGCCCGGGATCAGCTGTTGCTGCTGTGCGTTGCTGCAATAGACCCCCTGCGACCCCAGGGTGATCATCACATCCGCAATGCCCATCTGGTGGAAGCGGGCGGCCGCCTCTCGGGCACTCGTTTCGTCGGTGACTTTGACGCCGGTCAACAGCTCCGCTTCGGTCTGGTTGGGGGTGATAAGGTCGACCAGTGCCAGCAGTTCGCTCGAGAGCGGGCGGGCGGGGGCTGGGTTGAGCACCACCCGGGTGCCGTGGGCGCGAGCCAGCCGTGCAGCTTCATGGACACTCTCGAGCGGCACTTCCAGCTGCAAAAGCAGGGTGTGGGCGTCGGCGATCATCGCTTCGTGGTTTTTCACCACGGCAGGGGTGATGGCCCCGTTCGCCTCGGCGGAGATACCTATGCTGTTCTCCCCCTCATCGCTCACATAGATGATGGCGATGCCGGTCGGGAGCTTGGGATCGAGCTCGACGGCGCTCACGTCAATACCGTCTTTGGCAAAACCGCTCTTCATCTGGTGGCCGATGGCGTCATCACCGATGCGGGCGATAAAGGATACGGGGGCACCGAGACGGGCGGCCGCAACCGCCTGATTGGCCCCCTTGCCACCGGGCACCACCTGATAGCTGTGGCCGGTCAGGGTTTCACCCGGGCGAGGAAAGTGGGGAACGCGCAGCACATGGTCTGCATTGACACTGCCCAGAACGACGAGACGATTCATGTTGACTACTCCTGATGCATCTTGGCTTGAACACAGTGATTGAGTGAGCCCAAGCCGGGAGGCACCTGAACGAGAGGGAAAAGGGGAGGCGAACCTCCCCTCGAGCACTTACTTGCTGACCACTTGCAGCGGTACCGGAATGGATTTCTCCACCGGCTGGCCTTTCAGCACCTTGTCAGCAGTCTCGACGCCAATGGCACCGATCAGCGCGGGCTGCTGGGCCACGGTGGCGGCCAGTTTACCCTTGGCAACGGCGGCTTTGCCATCGTCAGTGCCGTCGAAGCCGACGATCATCACCTCTTTACCGGCTGCCTGCACCGCACGGATGGCACCCAGCGCCATCTCGTCGTTCTGGGCGAACACAGCCTGTACGGTCGGATGGGCCGCCAGCAGGTTTTCCATGACGTTCAGACCCTTGGTGCGGTCAAAGTCGGCCGGCTGGGAAGCCAGCACCTGCAGCTTGTTGGCCGCCACGGCCAGGGCAAAACCTTCGCCACGGTCACGGGCGGCGGAGGTACCGGCAATCCCTTCCAGCTGGATCACCTTGGCACCGGTACCCAGTTTCTCGGTGATAAAGTCACCGGCCAGCTTGCCGCCCGCCACGTTGTCGGAGGCAATGTGGGCCTTGACCTCCCCCTGCGCGGCGCCGCGGTCCAGAGTCAGTACCGGGATATTGGCGCGGTTGGCCAGACGAATGGCGTTGCCGACTGCTTCGGAGTCGGTGGGGTTGATCAGGATGGCGCCGACCTTGCGTACGGTGAGATCTTCCATGTTGGAGAGCTCTTTGGCCGGGTCATTCTGGGAGTCCAGCACCACCAGCTCGTAGCCAAGCTCCTTGGCCTTGGCTTCGGCGCCCTCTTTCATGGTGACGAAGAAGGGGTTATTGAGGGTGGAGACCACCATCGCCAGGGTATGGTCAGCAGCCTGGGCGGTGCCCAGCACGGACATGATGGCGGCAGCGAGCAGGGTATTGAGCTTTTTCATCATTTCATTCCTTGTGTGTGGCGTGTTTTACGTTGTTATCGGGTACTTTTGTTGTCGACCATCACGGCAAGCAAGATCACGCTGGCCTTGGCGATCATCTGGTAATAGGAGGATACGTCGAGCAGGTTGAGGGCGTTGTTCAGGAAGCCGATGATCAAGGCACCGATCAGGGTACCCATGATGCGGCCCTTGCCGCCCATCAGGCTGGTACCACCCAGCACCACGGCGGCGATGGCATCCAGCTCGTAACCCATGCCGGCGGTCGGCTGGGCAGAGGAGAGGCGAGAGGTGACGATAAGCCCTGCCAGTGCCGAGAGCGCGCCGCACAGACCATACACCGCCAGCTTCACCCGATCCACATTGATACCGGAGAGGCGGGTAGCAGACTCGTTGCCGCCCAGCGCGTAGATGTAGCGACCCAGACGAGTATGGTTGAGCATGAACCAGGCGAGCAGGAAGACGATGGCCATCAGCCAGATGGGCACCGGCAGACCGAACAGGTAACCGGTACCGAGCCAGGCGAAGTGATCGGCGCCGTCACTGAAACCGGTGGAGATGGGACGACCCTCGGTATAGACCATGGTGATACCGCGCAGAGCGGTCATGGTGACCAGGGTGGCGATAAATGCCTGTACCTTGCCCTTGGCAATGATGAGACCGCTGACGCCGCCCAGCAGGGCACCGGCACCCAGAGTGAGGGGCACCACCAGCCAGATAGGCAGCTCCATGGCGACCATGGTCGCCGCCAGCGCACCGCACAGGGCCAGTACCGAGCCGACCGACAGATCGATACCGGCGGTGAGGATAACCAGCGTCATGCCGACCGCCATGATGGCGTTGACCGAGGTTTGGCGCAGGATGTTGAGCAGGTTGTCGGCGGTGAAGAAGTTGGGGCTCAGGAAGGAGACCACACCAATCAGGACCAGCAGCGCGACCAGGGATTTGTTCTCGATCCACCACGCCTTGCTCATGACGCCACGGCGGGAAAGGGTTTGGGTTGTCATTGGGATGCCTCTTGCTCTGCTTGCCACTGTTTACCGACTGCCGCCGCCATCAGCTTCTCCTGATTGGCATCGCGGGTGTTGAACTCTGCGCTGATGCGCCCTTCGTGCATCACCATGATGCGATCACTCATGCCGAGCACTTCCGGCATCTCGGAGGAGACCAGAATGATGCTCATCCCCTCCTTCTTGAACTGGTTGATCAGCTGATAAATTTCCTTTTTCGCCCCCACGTCGACGCCGCGGGTCGGCTCGTCGAGGATCAGCACCTTGGGCCGGGTCAACAGCCCCTTGGCGATGGCCACCTTCTGCTGGTTGCCGCCGGAGAGCAGCTTGATCAGCTGATCCTGACTCGGGGTCTTGATGTTGAACAGACGCACATAGTCGCTCACCGCCTGCCGCTCGGCCTTGCCGTCGATCTTGCAGTTGCTGATGAACTCGTCGAGGGCGCACAGACTCATGTTTTCGCGCACCGACAGCTCCAGCACCAGCCCATCCCCCTTGCGATCTTCGGAGATATAGGCGATGCCTGCGGCCAGCCCATCGGCCGGGCTTTTGGGCACCAGAGCATGACCGTCCACTGCCACTTCACCGGCGCTGATGGGGCTGGCGCCGTAGATCAGTTTCATCAGCTCGGTGCGGCCGGAGCCCATCAGGCCGCTAAAGCCCAGAATTTCTCCCTGACGCAGGGAGAAGCTCACCCCGCGCACGCCGGGACCGGCCAGATCTTTCACCTGCAGGCTGACGGGGCCGAGCTCGCGCTCAAGGCGCGGGTACTGCTCTTCCAGCCGGCGGCCCACCATCATCTCGATGATCTTGTCTTCATCCAGATCGCTCACCGCCTTCTCGCCGATCCACTTGCCGTCCCGCAGCACAGTGACCCGATCGCAGATCTCGAAGATCTCCTTGAGACGGTGGGAGATATAGACGATGCCGCAACCCTGCTCACGTAGCTCGCGGATAACCTTGAACAGTTGCTCGGTCTCGGTATCGGTCAGTGCATCGGTGGGTTCATCCATGATGATGACGCTGGCATCGAACGACAGCGCCTTGGCGATCTCCACCATCTGCTGTTCGCCGATGGAGAGATCCCCGAGTCGGGTATCCGGCCCGTGTTTGACGCCAAGTCGTGCCAGCAGGGTGCTTGCCCGCTCGCGCAGCTGTTTGTGGTCGATGCTGCCAAAACGGGTGCGCGGTTCGCGACCGAGGAAGATGTTGGCGGCAATCGACAACTCCGGCAGCAGGTTCAGCTCCTGGTGGATGATGCTGATCCCCTGATCCTGAGAGTCGCGCGGCCCCTTGAAATGAACCGGTTGACCGCGATAGCTGACGCTGCCCGCATCGGCCTGATAGATGCCGGTCAGCACCTTCATCAGGGTGGATTTACCGGCGCCATTTTCACCGAGCAGGGCCATCACCTGGCCCGGATAGACCCGCAGACCCGCTTCGTCGAGGGCGCGCACACCGGGGAAGGTCTTGACGATCCCGGTCAGCTCCAGAATGGGTGAGAGGGGGGAGGTTGTGCTCATTTGCAGCTTCCTTGAAGAGGCATTCTTTGACGAATTCAGAACGCCACACCGGCGCAGAGGATCAGGTTGGCGTAGGGGGTCACCTCGCCGCTGCGCACGATCGCCTTGCTCTGGCGGGAGCGGGTTTTGAACTCCTCGTGCAGGCAGTATTCGATGGCTATGGGCTTGCCCTGGGCGGCTGCGTGCGCCTCAAGCTGATCGACCAGCGCCTGATGGGCGGTGGGGCTGATCTGCTTGATCTCGCTTGCCATGATCGCTTTCTCCACCACCAGATCGGTGAGCAGGGCAGTCAGTACGGTTTCGAGGCTGGGGGTGCCCGCCATCAGCGCCAGATCGATCCGCTCCGGACCTGCCGGAATGGGCAAGCCTGCATCGCAGACGGTGATCTCGTCGGTGTGGCCCATCTGTGCCACCAGAGCACTCAGGGGAGCATTGAGCAGTACGCCTCGTTTCATACAGCACCTCATCAGGCTCTCGCCATCGCAGTTTCTTATCAGGCAACCGGTTACGCAACCGGTTGCGTTATGGCGCAAAGATAGGCTTTTTACTAAGGAAGGGCCACGGCAAAACCACGGAAATGTGAAAACGATCTCAAAGGCGGGAGAAGAAGTGCAGGGGAGGAGGCAGGAAGGGTGTCAGCAGAGCCCTGACACCCTTGTTATTCATCGAGCTATTGATTTTATGGTTAGTTGGCCAGTGCCTTGGCGACCGCCGGACGGCTCAGCATGCGCTGATAATGATCGGCAACCTTGGGGAATTCACTGATCTCGACCCCATCGCTTTTCAGCCAGCCCGCGACCACGAACAGATAAATGTCCGCCACGCTGAACTGCTCGCCCAGCACCCAGGGGCCTGCCAGATAGTGCTGCTCAATCTGGGTAAAGCCGTCACGCATATTGCTGGCGACTTTCTGCTGCATGGCGGCAATGGCCTGCTCGTCATCGGCCCAGCGGCTGCCACGGCGACCGTGGGCGTGGGAGACATGCACGGTGGAGGCGAGGAAGCTGTTGACCTCCTGCATGCGAGCCAGCAGGAACGGGTTGTCCAGCGGCGCCAGCTTGGCATCGGGGAAGCGCTGCGCCACATAGAGCAGCAGGGCCGGGGTCTCGGTCAGGGTGCCCTGCTCGGTGACAAGGGCAGGTACCCGCCCTTTGGGGTTGATGGCAAGATACGCAGGATCACGCTGCTCTCCTGCGGCGAGGTTGACGAGACGGGGTTGGAACGGGGCATTCGCTTCCAGCAGGGCAATCTGCACGGCCATGGCACAGGTGCCGGGAGCGAAATAGAGGGTCAGATCGGACATGAATACTCCTGATTGGCTCAGGCCACCCGCGATATCGGCGAAAAACGTGTTTTCCGTGATACCTCGAGGGGTCATGAAAAAAGAGAGGGGGCAACGTTTGCCCCCACAACCAATCTACACCCCTAAGGGGTAATGAAAAAGCGCAGAATTAATCGGTTTGTTTGACCATTTCATAAATTCCTCGGCTAAGGGCGCAAATCAGATGGTGTTGAACTTGATGGGATAGTTGATACCTGAGGATGGGCGGTTGGTACTGAAAGGACTGGGGCACAATAGCGTCCTTGGTTGTTCTCCCGCTCTTGCACGATATGATCGTCATCAGATATTCTAATTTTTGGGTCGTTACAATGAATCCTATCTAACAAGACTGATCTTCATTTAGATCATCAAACAGAAAACGGCCTTTTTAGATAACTTTTTGATGACTGCAATCGTTTGTGTTTGATACCATGTTCTTCTACAAACTTTCCACGGCTTTCATGGTGGCTGTAATGTTTTATCATGCTTTAATCCGGTTATAAAACAGCATGTAGGTAGTTGGAAATATATATGCAGTAGCCATGTTGTTTACTAAGAGAAGGGGAGTGAAACTCAGCGAAATTGAGAGTCTTAAGGAAAGGTAGGAAGTAGGTTAAGGAAAATAAAGAGGTGATCAATGGATGATGAAAAGGGAAACTCAAGCAATATCAAAAATAAAACCAAACTGATATCGGGTTTTGTAGCTTTGGCCGTGATAGGCGGAGGGTGGTACTGGTGGCTTAAAGAGCCCTATATTGAGCCAGAGATTAATCCCACCCCAACAGAATTGTTTACTATTCAGGGTGAGTTTCCTTTTGATAAGGGCTATCAATTAGCTGTTCATAGTACTTTCATTGCATCTAATAAAACTGACTCTACTTGCAGCAAAACTTTTTATGCGTTCGGTGTTATACCTGCAAATACTAGACTCAGGGGATGGCAAATAGATAACCCCATTAAGAAATATCAATCAAACAGATTCAGTGTAAAAGTGTCAAAAGACTATTTATTGCCTGACCGATGTAATTGGGTGTTAGATTCTGTTGGCTATTTTATAGTGAAGGCAGGTTCCGAGTTGGAGGCTAATTTGAAAGCTAACCCTTCAGATCAACATAATCGTCAAGGGTATTTTTTATCTTCAGCATACAGCAATTGGAGTGAGTTAAAATTGGGGAGTGTAAATATTTCATGCCGACCAGATGTTGGTCTTAACAAATTAAAAGGTGGTGTTGTTTGTAAGCGACTGAATCAAAGAGAAGTAAATACATATAGACGTAATTATAAAGTTCATAATAAACCGCTACCATCGATAGTTAATTTTAAATTCGTTATGGAGGACAAAATGTCAAGCGCTAAACAAAATACTGTTTTAGAGAGTGCATATGGCGATCCACTAAATAATAATTTGTCCTATGAAAAGGGGGTATAAAGACTGTTAGTTAGATTAGCGAATCGTAATCGGACGTTAGCTGTTTCGATAAAATTGCACAGTTATTCCCCATAAACACATCCGTTTTGCCTATATCTCCACAGTGGGGTCGCTATGAGTTCCTCCCTTCTAAATGGAGAAATACATCGCCCCCCTCATATTTCCCTACAAATTTGCTCTGAAGCCGGCTGCAGTGGAGCACTTACAAAAATTGTGGTCTGTCTGGCTTAAAGATGACTATCTATATATTTTGCTGTTAATCGATGCGCGCCTGTGCCTCTCAGTGTCTATGACTGTTGTGCTTAAAAATTGCGCTGGTGGTTAAAAAGAGAAGGGGGCAAATATTGCCCCCTTTATCCATTAAGCCCGTCAGAGGGTCGATTAACCGCCGACTTAACCGGTCTTGGCCACCATGGCTTTAAGCTGCAGGAAGTACTGCTCGTAGAGGCGGGAGGCATCCCCTACATCGGACTGGAACTCGCCCTTGCGCTTGATCTCGTCGCTCGGGAAGACCATGGGGTTATTGCGAAACGCCGGGGTGAGCAGGGGAATGGCATCCTTGACCGGCGTGGGGTAGCCAATCGCCTCGGCCACCTTGGCGGCCACATCGGGGCGCATCAGGAAGTTGATCAGGGCGTGGGCCTCTTTCACATGCTTGGCCTTGGCCGGGATGGCGAGGTTGTCCATCCAGAGCACGGCGCCTTCTTCGGGGTAGGTCATCTGTATGGAGGGATATTCGCGCTGGGCGCCGTAGGCCGAGCCGTTCCACAGCATGCCGATATTGACCTCACCGGCGATAAAGGGGTCGGCCGGGTTGTCGGAGTTGAACGCCTTGACGTTGGGCATCAGCTTTTTCAGGTATTCGAACGCTTCGGCGATCTGCGCCTTGTCCTGGGTGTTGGGGCTGTAGCCCAGCTGCACCAGCGCGATATGGAACACCTCGCGGGCATCGTCCATCAGCAGCAGGCTCTCTTTCCACTCCGGTGCCCAGAGCTGCTTCCAGCTGGTCACCGGCTGTTCGATGATATCGGTGTTGGTGCCGATGCCGGTTGCGCCCCAGATATAGGGGATGGAGTAGCGGTTGTCCGGGTCGTACTCGTGGTTGAGCAGGGTAGGGTCGAGGTGCTTGAAGTTGGGCAACTGGGCGCGATCCAGCGGCTGCAGCATCCCCTCTTTGGCCATTTTCGAGATGAAATAGGTGCTGGGCACCACCACGTCATAGCCGTCGCCATGGGTTTTCAGCTTGGCGTAGAGGGTCTCGTTGGATTCGTAGGTGGAGTAGATCACCTTGATGCCGGTCTCTTGCTGGAACTGCTCCAGCAGGCCGTCCGGCACATATTCCGACCAGTTGTAGAAGTAGACCACCTTGTCGTCGGCCGCGTGAGCGCTCTGGCTCAGCAGCGGGGTGGTGAGGGTGAGGGCGGCTGCCAGCAGGGCGCCGGCCTTGTGTTGGATTGTCATCAACAACTCCTTGGGGTTATGGGGCCTTGCGGCCCACCGTGACAGAGTTCGCCAAAGATGGCGGGGACGAAACGGGCAGGGTCAACCCTGCCGTTTACGCAGTAACAGTTGCGCCAGCAGCACCATCCCGAGGGAGGCGACCAGCATCAGGGTGGCCAGGGCGTTGACCTCGGGGGAGACCCCCACCTTGACCATGGAGTAGATCTTGAGCGGCAGGATCTCGTAGGCCGGGCCGGTAACAAAGGAGCTCACCACCACGTCGTCCAGCGACAGGGTAAAGGAGAGCAGCCAGCCCGCCATCACCGCCGGCAGCGCCAGCGGCAGTATGATGCGGCGCAGGATGATCCACTCGCCAGCCCCCAGATCCCGCGCAGCCTCCAGCATCCGCACATCAAAACCGCATAGCCGCGAGTAGACGGTGATCACCACGAACGGCAGGCAGAAGGTGATGTGGGCGATCAGCAGCGACCAGAAGCCCAGCGCAATGCCGGTCACCACAAACAGGGTCAGGAGCGAAATTGCCATCACGATATCGGGGGACATCATCACCACGAACAGCATGCCGCTCACATACTGCTTGCCGCGAAAGCGGTAGCGAAACAGCGCCACGGCGGTGAGGGTGCCGATCAGGGTCGCTGCGGTGGCGGTGAGGGCGGCGATGGTCAGGGAGTGCTGGGCCGCCTGCATCAGGCTGGCGCTGGCAAACAGCTTCTCATACCAGCCCAGGGTGAAGCCGCGCCAGTCGATGCCATATTTCGACAGGTTGAAGGAGTTGGCGATCAGTACCCCGATGGGCACATAGAGATAGCCAAACACCAGCAGCAGGAACAGAGCCTTCAGTGCGCGCATCATGCCAGCTCCCCCTTCTTGCTGAGTAGCTTGCCCGCCCGCCAGTAGCAGTAGACCAACAGCGCCATCAGCACCGTCAGCATCACGCTGATGGCGGCGCCAAAGGGCCAGTCACGGCTGTTGAGGAACTGGGTCTTGATCAGGTTGCCGATCAGCAGGTGCTTGGCGCCACCCAGCAAGTCGGAGACATAGAACATCCCCATGGCGGGCAGAAACACCAGCAGACAACCGGCGATGATGCCGGGCAGGGTGAGGGGCAAGATGATCCGCACCAGCCGCTGCCAGCCGTTGGCGCCAAGGTCTCGCGCCGCCTCCAGCAAACGGCCATCCAGCTTCTCGATGCTGGAGTAGAGCGGCAGCACCATAAACGGGAGCAGCACATAGACCAGCCCGATGATGACGGCCACCTCGGTATACATCATCTGCAGCGGCCGCTCGATGATCCCCAGATCCAGCAACCAGCCATTGATCAGCCCCCGGGTGCCGAGCAGCACTTTCAGCGCATAGGTACGGATCAGGGAGTTGGTCCAGAACGGCACCACCACCAGAAACAGCAGCAGCGGGCGGATGCGCGCTGGCTGATGGGCCAGCAGCCAGGCAAAGGGGTAGCCCACCAGCAAGCAGATGGTTGTGGCGAGCAGCGCCAGCCAGAGGGAGTGGAGCAGCACCTCGAAATAGAGCGGGTCCAGCAGGCGGCCATAGTTGCTCAGGGTAAAGAGCGGCGCGATAAGCTCGGACTCATCCCGGGTCAGGAAGCTGACGCCGATGATCATCAGGTTGGGCAGGAAGACAAACAGCGTCAGCCAGCCGAGGATCAGCGCGATGGCCGTGTTGCGAAAGCCGTTGTGGGCAAAGCTGTGCGCTACCCGCAGATTAGTGAGGCTCATAGGGCAGCACCACCTCCCAGCTGTCGACCCAGTGGATCGCCACCTCCTGACCCAGGCGGTAGTCAATGTCGGGGTCATCCTCGTCGAAGAACTCGGAGATAAGCAGCTGTTTGCCACTTTCGAGCTCGATCACCGAATCCAGCGTCGCCCCCTTGTAGTTGCGCTCGCGGATATTGCCGCGCAGCGCACCACGCTGATCGTCATCCTGATCGAGAATGCGCAGATCTTCCGGGCGCAGCAGCACCAGTACCTTGTCGTCTGGATGGAATGGCAAGGTGGTATGAAGCAGGCATTCGCGCCCCTCTACCTCCGCCTGCCAGATACCGGGCTCGCGCTGATTGATCAGCTTGCCATCCATCACATTGATCTCTCCGATAAAGCGGGCCACGAACAGATTGGCTGGCGATTCGTAGATATCGCGCGGGGTGCCGCGCTGGATGATCTTGCCTCCCTCCATCACCAGGATGCGATCAGACATGGTGAGCGCCTCTTCCTGATCATGGGTGACGAAGACAAAGGTGATGCCAAGGCGACGCTGCAGCGCCTTGAGCTCGCTCTGCATCTGCTTGCGCAGCTTGTAATCGAGCGCCGAGAGGGATTCATCGAGCAGCAGCAGGCGCGGCTTGTTGACCACGGCGCGGGCGATGGCGACCCGTTGCTGCTGGCCGCCGGAGAGCTGATCCGGGCGTCGGTTGGCCAGCTCGGTGAGCTGCACCATGGCGAGGGTCTCCTCGACCCGCTGGCGGATCTCGCTGACCGGTACTTTCTGCATCTCGAGGCCAAAGGCGACGTTTTCAAACACCGTCATATGGGGGAAGAGCGCATAGCTCTGGAACACGGTGTTGATGTGCCTGTGTTCGGCGGGGATATGGGTGATCTCGTCACCGGCCAGATGGATGGTGCCACCGTCGACCGATTCGAGCCCGGCCAGCAGGCGCAGCAAGGTGGTCTTGCCACAGCCGGAGGGGCCCAGCAGGGTGAGAAACTCACCGTCATAGATCTCAAGGTCAAGGTCGCTCAATATCGCCTTGCCGTCATAAAGTTTGCTGATCTTGTTCAGCGCGACAATTACCTGTGGATTGTTCATCATCCGCCAGTCTCACCCCAGCCAGTGGCCATCATGTTGAAAGAGGGCCGCATTCTATGCAGCCAATCCATGAAATTAAAGGCTTTTTGGCCGCAAGTGGTCAGGAAAAACGACTACGAATAGCAGGCCAAGTCGCTATAATGTGCCACCTGATTTGGTCGTTTTCGATGTTGGATAGTCAATTGAGTAACAGAATGCGTATTGGCGGCTCTCTCGAGCAATCTTTGAACAAGGGTTATCGCCTGGACCTCAAAGGGGTCATTCAAGAGGGGTGGCAACAGACCCGCCGTACCGGATTTGGCCTGCTGCTGGCGATTGTCGGCGTCACGGCGATCTGGATCCTGCTCAGCAACATGGTGCTGGTGCCCTATATCGGCGATGACAGCCAGATGAATGTGGCGATGGTTCTGAGCCTGCTGATCACCGTCATCATGGCTCCCATGACCAGTGCCCTCGACATGCTCGGTTTGCAGCAGTCGGTCGGCGTGCGCGCCCGGGCGAGCCAGGTGTTCGACTTCTTCCGCCACTTTGTGCGCCTTGGCATGCTGAGTCTGCTCGGCAGTCTGCTCACCAGTCTGTTTGGCCCGCTGTTCGAGCTGATTGGGTTGCCAGTGATGTTCTCGTTTATCCCTTCCGCACTGATCGGCATGGGGCTGCTCTTTACCGTGCCGCTGGTGCTGGAACGCGGCATGACGCCGCCGCAGGCCATTGTGGTCTCGCTCAAGATCTTCTTGCGCGGCTGGCCGAGCCTGGTGCTGTTTCACGGCGTGATGGCTGCGCTCTTCTTTGTGGCCCTGATCCCGATGGGGTTGGGTCTTATCTGGGTGGCACCGCTCTACTTCAACTGCAAGGGGATCCTCTATCGGGATCTCTGCGGGGTGGCGGTAGAGGTTAACGAGGTGGCTGAAGGACCCAACCATTTCAATGCATGATGCAAAAGGACGCTGAATGATCTGTCGATATGGAGTGATCTCTACCGTACGTCGTACCCTGCTGGCCAGCCTGCTGCTGCCGACACTGGCGATGGCTGGGCAACCTGTGCTGGAGCTGCAATATGGCGCCTTCTACAGCCAGATGAAGACCTTCGCCAAGGGTGAGTTTGGCCATGCCAGACTGGGGTTTTATCTGACCGATCCGCAAAATGGTCAGCGCTGCGGCCTCACCTTTGCCCGGGTTGCAACCGACAGCAAGGAAGTGGCGGGCGAGGTAACGGTCGATAGCGAACTGCGTCTGCCTTTTGATGAGGATCTCAACCTCGACAAGGGGATCGTGACCGTCGGCCTGAAAGAAGAGCACGCCACTTGCGATATGACGGTACAGGTGATGGCCGATGCGCCGAACGGTCCCGAGCTGCCGCTGGCCGAGCTGGCGGCCCGTCAGCAGCAGATGCAGTCGCTACTCGACAAGATGGCGGGCATGGTCGGCAAGCACTTCCTGCCGAAGATGGAAGGGGTACGTATTACCCTGGTGCAGCAGAGCGGCACTGCTTATCTGATTGATGGCGCCCGTCAGGAGGCGCTGCCCTGGCAGGAAGGACACCTGCTGCTGAGCAATAAGCAACTGGCCGCGTTCGCTGCCGGGCAACTGCGCCTGCAGGGGGACGTGCTGCGACTGACCCCCTGGTTGCACAAGGGCTGATGCCGATGGGTTGGTAACAGGCAGATAAAGAAAGCAAAAAAGGAGCGATCATCGCTCCTTTTTTATTGCGTGGTGTTTGCCCTGTGACGGCGGCTTAGCGCACTTCAATCACATCCAGCATGTCCATCTCGTCGATATCCAGCAGCGGCGCCTTTGGCATCTCGGGCGGATCAAACGCCTTGTCGCCGCCATCGATGATGCCGGAGTCGCGGTTGATGCTCTTGAAGTCAAACAGCTTGTGGTCGAGCAGGTGGCTCGGGATCACGTCCTGAATGGCGGTGAACATGGTCTCGATACGACCGGGGAAGCGGCGATCCCAATCCTGCATCATCTGTTTGATGGCTTGACGCTGCAGGTTCTCCTGCGAGCCGCACAGGTTGCACGGAATGATGGGGAAGGCTTTGACGTCTGCGTAGCGGATCAGATCCTTCTCTTTGCAGTAGGCCAGCGGGCGGATCACCACGTTCTTGCCATCGTCGCTCACCAGCTTGGGCGGCATGGACTTGAGCTTGCCACCGTAGAACATGTTGAGGAACAGGGTCTCGAGGATGTCGTCGCGGTGGTGGCCAAGGGCAATCTTGGTACAACCCAGCTCCTGGGCGGTGCGGTAGAGAATACCGCGGCGCAGCCGTGAGCAGAGTGAGCAGGTGGTTTTGCCTTCCGGTACCTTCTCTTTGACGATGGAGTAGGTATCTTCCTCGACGATCTTGTACTCGATACCGAGGGAATCCAGATACTCGGGCAGCACATGCTCGGGGAAGCCGGGCTGCTTCTGATCCAGGTTGACGGCAACCAGATCGAAATGGATGGGGGCGCTGGCTTTGAGGCTCATCAGTATGTCGAGCATACCGAAGCTGTCCTTGCCGCCGGAGAGGCAGACCATGACCTTGTCGCCCTCTTCAATCATGTTGAAGTCGGCAATGGCCTGACCCACGTTGCGCCGCAGGCGCTTTTGCAGTTTGTTAAAACTGTATTTTTCTTTGGCGTTCAGCTCTTCTAGCATGCTCGTAAAACCCGGGACACAAATAAGCGCGTTATTATAGCCATGTCCCGGGGGAGGGCAAGGTGCCAGGTACCTTATGATTGATTGCGACGACTGTCGACCGGGCAGCTGTAGTCCGCCGGTTTGAGGATCAGGATGTCGCAGGAGAGGCGGTCAATCACATGTTCGGCGGTATTGCCGAGCAGAGCAGCAGAAAGCCCGGTACGGCCGACGCAGCCCATGATCATCAGGGTCGCCTTGAGCTCTTCGGCCATATCCGGCAACACCTCTTCCGGTAGCCCCTCTGCTACCCGGGTCCAGAGATGACCGATCCCGAACTTGTCGGCATGGCTGAGCAGCAGGCTTTCGTGGTGTTTGCGGATCGCTTCGTTGTAGGCGTTGGGGTCAAACTCCGGCAGCTCGATGGCCACGTTGACCGGGGTGCCCGGGTAGGTGTTGACCAGATAGAGATTGGAGCCCAGCAGCTCGGCGATGTCGCTTCCTTCCTGGGTGATCCGTTCGTTGAGCAATTTCTGATCCGGATCGTCGCTTGAGCAGTTGATGGCGGCGATGATGTTGCCGCCCCGTTGCCAGTGACCCTCCTTGACCAGCAGCACCGGACAGGGGCATTTGCGCAGCAGGTGCCAGTCGGTGGGGGTAAAGATGAAGGTTTGCAGAAAGCTGTGATGGTGAGTGGCTTTGACCACCAGATCGTGTCGCTGCTCCAGCACTTCCTGAATGACGCACTCGAAAGGACGATTGTGCCAGACCACTTTCACTTCGCATTCGATCCCCTGTGCCCGATAGGGGGTCAGGATTTCGTCCAGCCACTCACGTCGCTGTGAAATGACGCCATCACGCATCTCTTGCCGCTCGTCCACCGAGAGCATGGAGGTCATTTCATACGAGAAGTCATAGATGGTGAGCAGCAGGGTCAGATGGGCGTTTTCGTCCAGCTCGGCGACTTTGACTGCCCGTTCGAGGGCGATTTGACGCTCCTCTTCTGGATTGATAACCACCAGAATATTCTGATATTTGACCATCTTCTCCTCCTTGGAAAAGTCCAATGACAGCAGAATCTTAGCCATTACAGCTTAGCGCAGGAGGAGGGTATGGGGAACGTACCGGATCACATTCCAGAGGAAAGGATCCGGCAGGGAAAGCAGGAGAAAAGCGAGAGGGTAAGCGGAAAAATCAGCCGCAGGGCGGGCGAGTGGCACCGGCCATCATGCCCAGCGCGACCTGATCCAGCACGGTAATGTATTTGCCTTTGACGCTGATGAGACCGGACTTCTGGAAACGGCCGAGCAGACGACTGATGGTCTCGACGGTCAGTCCCAGATAGTTACCAATGTCACCACGGGTCATGGAGAGACGGAACTCCTTGGCGGAGAAGCCGCGCTCGGAGAAGCGTACCGACAGATTGTGCAGGAAGGCGGCGAGGCGCTCTTCGGCATTCTTTTTAGAGAGCAGCAGGATCATCTCCTGATCGCCCATGATTTCGTTGCTCATCAGACGCATGATCTGCTGACGCAGTTTGGGCATCTTGCCGGAGAGATCATCCAGCACTTCAAACGGGATCTCGCACACCATGGCCGTTTCCAGCGCCTGGGCGAAGGAGGGGTGGGCCTGTTTGTGGATGGCGTCAAAACCGACCAGATCGCCAGCGAGGTGGAACGCGGTGATCTGCTCATCCCCTTGCTCGGTGATGGTGTAAGACTTGATGGTCCCGGAACGGATGGCATAGAGCGATTTGAACTCATCGCCAGCCTTGAACAGCTCTTCACCCTTCTGGATCGGCTTCTTGCGCTCGATGATGCTGTCCAGCTGATCAAGCTCGTTGTCGTTCAGAGTGAAGGGAATACAGAGCTGACTGATGCTGCAATCCTGGCAATGAATTGCACAGCCACCGCTCTGGATACGTCTGCCAGGTTTCTTTTCCGGGATCATAGGCTCATACGAATAATTGATTTATATCAAACAAGTTTACCATCAACTCATCCGTTTTGGATAGGGTTTCAAAAGGAAGCAATGCCAATCCAGAAGGTATGCACCCCGAACAAAATGAGCAGCAGGGCACCGCCAAGGCGCAAACTGCGCAGGGTGAGCCAGTATCTCAGGCGATCGGCAAGCCCGCCCAATGCGAACAGGGTGGGCAGGGTGCCGAGACCAAAAAAGAGCATGATCAGCGCCCCGCCACTGGCCGAACCGGCCGCTGCGCTCCAGGTCAGCATGGAGTAGACCAGCCCGCAGGGCAGCCAACCCCACACCATGCCAAAGGGCAGTGCCTGCACAGGTGAGGTGAAGGGGAGAAACTTGCCCGCCAGCGGTTTGATACGGGGCCAAAGTCTTGCGCCGAGCCGCTCCAGCAGCAAGATCCCTTGCCACCAGCCCGCCAGATAGAGACCAAGCGCAATCATCAATAACGCCGCCACCAGGCGTAAGCCGGCGATGGCGTGTTTGCCTGCGCCCAGCTCGCTGGTGGTGGCGAGCAGGCCGCCCACCAGTGCACCTGCAATCACATAGCTCAGGATCCGGCCGAGGTTGTAGTTGAGCAGATAGGCAAGCCGCCCCCAGAAGTGCTGCTTGTTGGCGGGGATCGCCATGGAGAGCGCGGCGGAGACGCCACCGCACATGCCGATACAGTGGGCAGAGCCTGCCAGTCCGACCAGCAGGGCGCCGGCCAGATCAAGGTTGTGGGTCATGGTCAGCAGGCTTTACGGGTTTGTGGGCAGGTTGCTCTTCGTCAAACAGGATGTTGGAACCCTGCCGGTCGAGATCTTCAAACTGTTCGGAGCGAATGGCCCAGAAGAAGACGACCCCGGCGATGATCACAAACAGGATGGCGATGGGGATCAGGACAAAAATTATATTCATGAGAGGTACCTTGGCGTTCATCCTTGGCAAGTGTCCCCTATGGTAACCCTGTTTGGGCAGGGGGCCAGCCGCTATCAGTGAGAAATGTGGCCTGCATTGGAGGCAGGCCACATTTTCAGCTATTTTCCGCCACCGGTCTCATCGGTTGAGGCGCATCGAGTTGGTTACCACGATGAGTGAACTGAGCGACATGCCCGCCGCCGCCAGATAGGGGGGCAGCCAGCCGCAGGCCGCCAGCGGCAGCACCAGCAGGTTGTAACCGATGGACCAGGCGAAGTTCTCGATGATGATCTTGCGGGTACGCATTGCCAGCACTCTGGCCTCGAGCAGTCGGCTCAGGTCATCGGCCAGCAGGATGGCATCGGCGCTGTTTTTCGCCAGATCGGTGCCACCAGCCATGGCAAACGAGGCGTGAGCGCCAGCCAGTACCGGGGCGTCGTTGATGCCATCGCCCACCATGATGCTGATATCCCCTTGGGCTTCCCGGGCCTTGAGGTAGGCCAGCTTGCCATCGGGCGAGACCCCCTTGACCAGCTCATCCACTCCTAGCTCGCGGGCAATCTCGTCTGCCTGCAAAGAGCTGTCGCCAGTCAGCACGGTAGTTTGCAGACCGGCCGCCTTGAATGCCGCGATCAGCGCCCTGGCATCGGGGCGCAGGGTATCTTCCAGATTGAAGCGGGCCAAGACCTGCTGCTCGTCGGCCAGATAGATAGCCAGACCGCGGCCGCGCTCTTGCGCCGGATCCAGCCCAAGCCAGCGGGCACTGCCGATGCGGTAGCGTACGCCATCAACCAGCGCTGTGATGCCGTGACCTATGACCGGGGTGATCTCGCGGGCGGATGGCAGCACACTGATACTGTCGGCGGGCAGCCGGAAGGCGCGAGCTATGGGGTGCTCGGATTGCGCCTCCATGGCCCGGGCGATGGCGAGGCAGTGCGTCTCGTCCATCTCTGCCAAGGTGGTGGTGCCGGTCAGACTGATCTCACCGGTGGTCAGGGTGCCAGTCTTGTCCATCACGATCCGGTTTGCCTTGGTCAGTATGTCCAGCACATGACCACGGCGCAGCAGAATGCCGTTGCGGGTCAGATTGGCGGTGGCCGAGGTTAGCGCCGTCGGAGTGGCCAGCGACAGGGCACAGGGGCAAGTGGCAACCAGCACGGCGAGGGTGACCCAGAACGCCTGATCCGGTTGATGGAAGTGCCAGAAGGTCCAGACCGCGGCGGCAATGATCAGCAGCACCAGAATAAAGTGGCGCGACAGCTGATCCGCCATCTGGGCGATGGCCGGTTTATCATCGAGGGCGTGATCCTGCAGCCGCATGATCTGGGCGATCCGCGACTCTTCGATACGGTGGCTGACCCGGATCTGCAGCGGGGCATCGGTGTTGATGGTACCGGCATAGACCTGATCACCGCGCTGTTTGAGCAGGGGCAGCTGTTCACCGGTCAGCATGGATTCGTTGAGGCTGGCTTGCCCTTCGACAATGATGCCATCCGCCGGCAAGGTGGCGCCAGCCAGCACACGTACCCGATCGCCGACCTGCAAGGTCTTGGCCGCTACCTCATGTTCCCCTTCCTCATCGATGCGGGTCGCCATGATGGGCACCAGTCGCGCCAGGTTGGAGCTCGATTCCGACGCCTTGCGCCGGGCCCGCAACTCGAGAAAGCGCCCCAGCAGCAGGAAGAAGACGAACATGGTGATGGAGTCGTAATAGACTTCACCGGTATTGAACACGGTGGCCCACATGGAGGCGATAAAAGCCCCGATCAGCGCCAGCGACACCGACACATCCATCGACAGATGGCCCTGTTTCAGGCTGCGCCAGGCACCCACGTAAAAGGGTTGGGCTGAATAGATCATGATGGGGGTGGAGAGCAACAGGCTTATCCACTTGAAGTAGACCATGAACTCATCTTCAACACTGATGAAGAGGTCCATATAGAGAGCCACGGCGCACATCATCACCTGCATGGAGCCAAGCCCTGCCAGTGCCAGCCGGAACATATAGCTGCGCACCTCTTTGGCGTAGAGCGCCTCCTGTTGATGGGTCTGGAACGGATAGGCGCGATAGCCGATCTGGGCAAATCCCTTGAGGATGTCACTCAGGGAGAGCTGGCCCGGATCCCACTTGATGCGGGCCCGGTGGGTGGTGGTGTTGACGTTGATGTAGCGCAGGCCGCCAAGGGTCATTAGGTGACGTTCGATAAGCCAGGCACAGGCGGCGCAGGTGAGCCCTTCAACTGTCAGCTGGATTTCGCGAAGGGTACCGTTGTCGGTGACAAAATCCTGTTGTACTTCTGCCAGATCGTAGTGGGTGAGGGCGGCCAGCTCCTCGGGCACCAGATCGCCCTTGGTGCCGGGAGCGGTGCGGTGATCGTAGTAACTGGCGAGGCCGCACTCCATGATGGTTTCTGCCACAGCCTGACAGCCGGGGCAGCACATGGGGCGAACAATCCCCTTTATCTCGAGGGAATAGCCACTATTGGCGGGTACCGGCTCGCCACAGTGAAAGCAGGGGGTCATGCGTTATGCCTCCCTGAATGCAGAATGCAAGCAGCAGGGGCACTGGCGAGCACCGGCTCGCCACAGTGAGAACAGCCGGTCATGGCTTAGCGTCCTTTCGGGTCGAGTTCGACAGGGGCCAGGGTGGGCAGCTGGACGGTCTCTTGCAATCGCCATTGGTGATCAAAGGCATCGACCCGAATGTGCCACTTGCCGACCAGCGGCTTGTCGAAATGGAGGCGATAGGTACCGCTCGCATCGGCGGTGATCATGTGTTCACTGTCCTGACCGGCCAAGGTCGGGTGGAACAATGAGAGATAGAGAGCTTGCCCGGCAGGAATGTCACCGCTGATGGGTTTGAGGGTCAGCTCGTTGCCGTCAACCTCCAGCCCAAAGCGGATATTGAGCGCTTCGGAGCGGTCAAACTTGCTCAAGTCCTGATTGATCTCTTTCCCTTGTTTGTAATAGTCCTCGGCTACCAGATTGACCCCATCCTTGCTGGCGATGATGGCGGTGGCGATGCTGCCGACAACGGCGGCAGTGGGGAGGGCGATGATAAACCAGGGCCAGAATTGGCGATACCACGGTTTGGATAGAGGTTGGGTCATGATTGCTACTGCCATGAAACGAATGATTAACGTGGAAGATGGTTTTTACGTAACACAAGATAACAAAAAGCCTCGAGGAGTCGAGGCTTTTTGCTGTGTAATCACGTGTTTATCACATGTTACGACTTATGTGAGCGACCTTTATTTAGCAGGCTGATGGGACAGGCTGTAAACGTAGGAGGCCAGCAGGTGAACCTTGTCCTCACCCAGAATATCTTTCCAGGCTGGCATCACGCCGTGACGACCGTGGGTGATGGTTTGTACCACCACTTCGCGGGAGCCACCGTAGAGCCAGGTGTTGTTGGTCAGATCTGGCGCCCCGACGGCAATACCGCCCTTGGCATCGGCACCGTGGCAAGCTGCGCAGATGGCGAAGCGGGCTTCACCTTTCTTCGCTTCCACCAGGTCAACCTTGCGACCGGAGAGGCTCAGCACATAGGAGGCCACTTCCTGAACGCCATCTTTGCCGAGGATTTCACCCCAGGCAGCCATGATCCCCTGACGACCGCCCATGATGGTGGTCTTGATTTGATCAGGCTGGCCGCCCCATTGCCATTCGCTGTCGGTCAGGTTCGGGAAGCCGCGGCCACCACGGGCATCGGAGCCGTGGCACTGGGAGCAGTTCTGCAGGAACAGACGCTGACCCACTTTCAGGGCTTCCGGATCCTTGGCGATCTCGGTGATGGCTCGATAGGTTTTGCCATCCGCTTCGTAGGTGAGTTCACGGAACTTGGCGCCGTAGATCTCGTCAGCCTTGGCGACCTCGCGGTCATACTCCACTGCGCGACCTTCGGCCTTAGCCGATTCGGTTGCAGCCTTGGACTCTGCCAGCGAGCGCACGTCCTGGTTGGAACTTTGCCAGCCCAGAAGGCCTTTGAAGTTGCCAAGCCCCGGGAAGGCGATCAGATAGACCAGACCGGTGACGATGAAGAAGAGGAACATGTAAGTCCACCACTTCGGCAGCGGGTTGTTGATCTCCTCGATGCCATCGAAGGAGTGACCCATCGATTTGCCTTCTTCAACACCCATCTTGTCCTTGCGGCACCACATCAGCAGCAAGAAGCAGCCGAGGATGGTTCCCAGACTGATGACAGTCACAAAAATGCTAAACAGAGTGCTCATTATTGTTTCGCTCCTGCGTTCTTTTTATCAGCACCGGGTTGCTCATCATCGGCAAAAACCAGATTGGCAGCCTCGTCGAAAGAGGTCTTGCGGCGTTTGCTGTAGGCCCAGACGATGATGCCAATCATGATGGCCATCAACAGCAAGGTATACAGACCGCGAAATGTGCCGTAGTCCATTTTCGCCTCCTTATTTCAGGGCATGACCCAGTGATTGCAGATAGGCCACCAGCGCATCCAGCTCGGTTTTACCCTTCACGGCTTCGCCAGCACCCTGAATATCGGCGTCGGTATAGGGCACACCGAAGTGATCGCGGAACAGCGCCAGTTTTTTGCCGGTCATCTCGCCAGTCAGCACGTTGGTATCAAGCCAGGGGTAGGCGGGCATGTTGGATTCCGGTACCACATCGCGCGGGTTGATCAGGTGAACCTTGTGCCACTCGTCGGAGTAGCGGCCACCGACACGGGCCAGATCCGGACCGGTACGCTTGGAGCCCCACAGGAAGGGGTGCTCCCAGACGCTCTCGCCAGCAACCGAGTAATGACCGTAACGCTCGGTTTCGGCACGGAACGGACGGATCATCTGGCTGTGGCAGTTGGTGCAGCCTTCGCGAATGAAGATATCGCGCCCTTCCATCTGCAGTGCGGTATAAGGCTTGAGGCCCTCCACCGGCTCTGTGGTCTGCTTCTGGAAGAACAGCGGAGTGATTTCAACCAGGCCCCCCAGACTGATGGCGAAGATGATGCCGACCACCAGCATGGGAACGCTTTTTTCAAATATTTCGTGACGGTTATTGTTGCTCATGGGTTGACCTCTTCAATCATGCTGGCTGGGCGACAGGTTCCAGAGAACCTTTGGGCGCAGTGATGGTGCGATAGGCGTTGTAAGCCATCAGCAACATGCCGGTGACGAAGAAGCAACCTCCCAGGAAGCGCACGAAATAGAAGGGATAGGATGCCTGCAGCGCTTCAACGAAGCTGTAGGTCAGGGTGCCGTCTTCGTTGACTGCACGCCACATCAGGCCCTGCATCACGCCGGAAATCCACATGGCAACGATGTAGAGCACGGTGCCAACGGTCGCCAGCCAGAAGTGAACGTTGATCAGCTTGACGCTGTACATCCGGCCCTGGCCGAACAGGTTCGGGATCAGGTGATAGACAGCACCGATGGAGACCATGGCAACCCAGCCCAACGCACCGGAGTGAACGTGACCGACGGTCCAGTCGGTGTAGTGGGAGAGGGCGTTAACGGTTTTGATCGCCATCATCGGGCCTTCGAAGGTCGACATGCCGTAGAACGACAGGGAGACGATCAGGAAGCGCAGGATAGGGTCATAACGCAGTTTGTGCCAGGCACCGGAGAGGGTCATGATGCCGTTAATCATGCCGCCCCAGGAGGGTACGAACAGGATCAGGGACATCACCATGCCCAGCGACTGAGCCCAGTCAGGCAGTGCGGTGTAGTGCAGGTGGTGCGGACCGGCCCAGATATAGAGGGAGATCAGCGCCCAGAAGTGCACGATGGAGAGGCGATAGGAGTAAACCGGACGACCCGCCTGCTTGGGCACGAAGTAGTACATCATCCCGAGGAAGCCGGCGGTCAGCAGGAAGCCTACCGCGTTGTGGCCATACCACCACTGCACCATTGCATCCATGGCGCCGGAGTACATGGAGTAGGACTTCATGCCGGAGAGCGGCACTTCCATGTTGTTGACGATGTGCAGCACCGCAACGGTGATGATGAAGGCGCCGAAGAACCAGTTCGCCACATAGATGTGGGAGGTGGTGCGCTTCATCAGTGTGCCGAAGAAGACGATGGCATAGGCGACCCATACCACAGTGATGGCGATATCAATCGGCCACTCCAGCTCGGCATACTCTTTGGCGGAGGTGTAACCCAGCGGCAGAGAGATGGCGGCAGAGAGAATGATGGCTTGCCAGCCCCAGAAGACGAAGGTTGCCAACGGGCCACCAAACAGTCTGGTTTGACAGGTGCGCTGTACCACGTAGAACGAGGTGGCCATCAGGGCACTGACGCCAAAGGCGAAGATCACTGCGTTGGTGTGGAGGGGCCGCAGACGACTGTAAGTCAGCCAGGGGGTTTCGAAGTTGAGGGCAGGCCAGATCAACTGGGCTGCGATCAGTACGCCAACCGACATGCCGACAATTCCCCAGACAATCGTCATGACGGTAAACTGGCGAACAACGGTGTAGTTGTACTCAGGATGGTTAGTTGTATGGCTCATCGTTATATTCCGCTTCCGATGCTGCTGTTGTTTGATGTTTTATCCGGAAAACCGGACTGGCTCCATCAAGCCACCGCCAACCAGTTGTTAACGCCTGTTAACGAAAGGAAAAGCAAAAGATGGCTAAATGAAAACTGCATGGGAATGATACTGAAGCGACAGGTAAAATAACAGTATAAACAGTGATATATTTGGTTCCGTCCGGTATCGTTCTGGCCGTTTTTTACCTTGTTCGAGATCACAAAAAACATTTTAATTGCATCTTAAACGGACGTTTTTTGATGAAAGAGAGACTTACCGCACGTAAAGTACTGCACCTTGCACTTGTATTGGCGCTGCTATTGGCGCTGGTGGCCTATCGCACCTGGTTTTCGGCCGATAACAGCATGACTGCTGGCCAGACAAAAGATCAGATTTGTGATCTTTCCCACACACCTTGCAGCGCATTGATTGGTAACAAGCCACTAACGGTGGCCATCAAGGTGTTACCGCTACGTGCCGAACATGACTTTGCAATAGATATCCAAGGGGGCGACCCGGAAATCAAGCCGTTAAAAGCCTGGCTGGAAGGGCGAGATATGTTTATGGGGACCATTCCGGTGAACTTTGAACAAGTCGCGGGAGGATGGCAGGGTACAACACAGGTAGGAAGCTGTACCTCTCCGGTCATGGTCTGGTTGCTCAATATTGAATGGAGCAATGGCCAACGCCAGCAATTGGCCCTCTCTGTTGCCCGTGAATAATCGTTCAATGGTGGCAGAGTGGAAAAAATATTTGAAATTTCCCTGGCAGGCGTTACCTTCCCCAAACCATCAGGGAGTGAAGTGCATTTAATCATGATTGAAAAACAACCATTTTATCGCACCCTCAACCAGCAGGCCAAGGCACTACTGGAGGGCGAAACCGATCTGATTGCCAATATGGCCAACTTGTCTGCGCTGCTGAATCAGGAGCTGACGGAGATCAACTGGGTCGGTTTTTATCTGTTGCAGGGCGAGACTCTGGTATTGGGGCCGTTTCAGGGCAAACCGGCCTGTGTGCGGATCCCGGTCGGCCGCGGGGTGTGTGGCACAGCAGTGGCAGAGGGGAAAACCCAGCTCATTGATGATGTCCACCAGTTCGACGGTCACATCGCTTGCGATGGCGCGAGCAACTCGGAAATCGTGATCCCGGTGCGCCGCGGTGACGAGATCATCGGGGTACTCGATATCGATAGTCCAGTTTTTAACCGTTTCGACCAGCAAGATCGAATTGGTCTTGAAGAAACAGTGCAAATTTTGGAAAGCATGCTCTAAGTCATTGCTAGATGGTTCGCAAAAGGCCCCAAGCTCTCTATAATGGGGCCTTTGTTGTGCTCGGGACGTGCCCGTGCGTTTATATGAAAGCCAAGGTTATACATGGAAAACACTGAGAAGCTGAAGAACAGTAAAGAGATCGTTGCCTACCTGGTCGAGAAATTCCCGGCCTGCTTCGTTGCTGAAGGAGAGGCCAAGCCGCTCAAGATTGGCATCTTCCAGGATTTGGCCGAGCGTCTTGCTGACGATGCCAGAGTCTCCAAGACCATGCTGCGCTCCGCACTGCGTCAATACACCTCCAGCTGGCGCTACCTGCACGGACTCAAAGCTGGCCAGGCTCGCGTTGATCTGGATGGTAATCCGGGTGAACTGCTGACCGAAGAGCACATCGAGCACGCCAAGCAAGCTCTGAAAGAGAGCAAAGAGCGCGTATTCGCCAGCCGTCGTACCAATACCAAAGAGAAGGATGAGAAGGCCAAGAAGCCTCGTCGCCCTGCTGTGCACAAAACCGAGAAGGCTGATGTCGCTGCCAAGCCGAAGGCTGCCGCCAAAGTGCCCGCTGCTGAAGCTCCGCTTGTTAAAGTGGATGCCGCTACGCTGAAAGTGGGCCAGGATGTGCGCGTCGTTATGGGTAAATTCCCGGTTCCGGCAACCATCAAGGAAGTGACCAAGGACGATGTACAGGTCCAACTGCAGACCGGCATGATGGTGCGGGTCAAATCAGAGCACTTGGTTCTCTAAGGAGACAAATGTTGAAGCATGGCGTAATTCGTTTTTCCCTCGTTGCCTGTAGCCTGGCGCTTGCCGGGCTTGCACAGGCCATCGAGCCGGTGCTCAAGGAGAGTGATTTGCCTGTGTTGGCTCAAGAGAGCCAACATGCTACGGCCAGCAAGCGAATTACCAATCTGTTTACCCGCTCGCACTACAAACAGTTCAAGCTGGATGATGCCTTTTCCTCCGTGATTTTCGATAAATATCTGGAGAATCTGGACTACAGTCGCAACCTGTTTTTGGCCTCTGATATCAGCCGTTTTGAAAAATACCGTAACGGTTTTGACACCGACCTCGAAAGAGGCCGTCTGGCACCCGCCTACGAGATGTTCAACCTGAGTCAGCAACGGCGTTATGAGCGGTTCGAATACGCCCTCAAACTGCTTGACACTCCCTTTGATTTCACCCAGCCCGACAACTATGTGTTCGATAGAGAAGGTGCGGCTTGGCCCAAAGATGAAGCAGAGCTCAACGAGCTGTGGCGTCAGCGAGTCAAGTTCGATGCCCTGAGCCTCAAACTCAGCGGCAAGGAGTGGCCCGAGATCAAGGAGCTGCTTGGCAAGCGTTACAACAACGCCATCAAGCGAATGTCCCAGACCGAGAGCGAAGATGTCTTCCAGCTCTTCATGAACTCCTTCGCTCGCGCCATCGAACCCCACACCAGTTACCTCTCACCGCGCAGTGCCGATCGTTTCAACACCGAGATGAACCTCTCGCTGGAAGGGATCGGTGCCGTGTTGCAGGCGGAAGATGACTTTACAGTCATCCGCTCCTTGGTACCCGGTGGTCCTGCTGCCAAATCCAACCACCTCAAGCCTGATGACAAGATCACCGGGGTGGGACAGGAAGATGGCAAGATTGTTGATGTGATCGGCTGGCGTCTCGATGACGTTGTCGAGCTCATCAAGGGACCCAAGGGGAGCAAGGTCAAGCTTGAAATTCAGCGCGGCAAGGGCGCTACCGCCAAGACCGAACAGATCGAGCTGACCCGTGACAAGGTGCGCCTTGAAGACCGGGCAGCCAAGTCCAAGGTGATCACCGCCGAAGGCAAGAAGATCGGTGTCATCGAGATTCCAAGTTTCTACGTCAATCTGCACGATGATGTGATCAAGGAGCTCTCCAGCCTCAACAAGCAGAAGATCGATGGTTTGATCATCGATCTGCGCGGAAACGGCGGCGGAGCCCTGACCGAAGCCTCTGCCCTGAGCGGTCTCTTCTTTGGCAGCGGTCCTGTGGTTCAGATCCGGGATCATATGGGTCGTATTACGGTCAACGGTGACGATGATGGCAACGTCTATTACGGCGGTCCCATGTCGGTGCTGATCGACAGATACAGTGCATCTGCCTCCGAGATCTTCGCCGCCGCCATGCAGGATTATGGTCGCGCCCTGATCCTGGGGGAAAACTCGTTCGGCAAGGGGACGGTGCAACAACATCGCAGCCTCGCCAAGGTCTATGACTTCTACGAGCAGCCGCTGGGTCACGTGCAGTACACCATCGCCAAGTTCTACCGGATCAATGGTGGCAGTACCCAGAACAAGGGCGTTGCGCCGGATATCAGCTTCCCGACACCGGTTGCGCCGGAAGAGACGGGCGAAAGCCGCGAGTTTAATGCGTTGCCTTGGGACAAGATAGCCTCAGCCAACTACGAGAAACTCGGCAATTTCACCAGTCTGCTGCCCAAGTTGCAGGCTGCCCACGATGCCCGGATCGCCAAGGATCCCGAGTTTGCCTATGTGATGCAGGACATCGCTGACTACAAGGAGGAGAAAGACAAGAAGTCGGTCTCCCTCAACGAGGCGGAGCGTGTTGCAGAGCAGGCGAAACAGGATGAGAAAGCGCTTAAACGTACCAATGAGCGCTTGGCACGTCTTGGCAAGCCGGCAGTCAAGAGCCTGGACGAACTGCCCGCTGATTTTGAAGCGCCCGATGAGTATCTCATCGAAGCGGCCAATATCACGGCGGATCTGGCTATGGACAGCAAACGCAGCTGACAGGCAACCCATCATGCACAAGGGCGACTGCGGTCGCCCTTTCTTTTTATCTGGCACATCTGACGTCATGCAAATCGTTTGACCCCGCCAGTTGGTTGTGACAGCCTCTTTCTCGCCTTTAACAAGCGTGGAAGCAGACAATAATGACCGATCACTCCCAGGCCATGACGGCCAAATATCGCCAGGATTATCAGGCGCCGCTCTACTGGATCGACACTATCGACCTCGATTTCCAATTGCAGGAACCACTGACCCAGGTCACTGCCATCACCCGCATTCGCCGCAACGGCGAGCACAATGCGCCGCTGGTCCTTGATGGCGAGCAGCTGACCCTCAAGAGCATTGCCATCGATGGCATTCCCTGTGACCACTACGAGCAAGGCGAGAGCAGTCTGACCCTGTTCAACCTGCCGGCCGAATGTGTGCTGACCATTGTCACCCTGCTGGATCCGGCCGCCAACACCGCACTCGAAGGGCTTTACAAGTCTGGCGATGCCTACTGCACCCAGTGTGAAGCTGAGGGCTTTCGTCGCATTACCTATTATCTGGATCGCCCCGACATTCTGGCGCGCTACAGCACCCGCATTACCGCCGACAAAGCCAAATATCCCTTCCTGCTATCCAATGGCAACAAGGTCGACAGCGGTGATCTGGATGGCAGCCGTCACTTCGTGCAGTGGCAGGATCCTTTCCCCAAACCGAGCTACCTGTTTGCGCTGGTGGCCGGTGATTTCGATGTGGAGCGCAGCCACTACACCACCAAGAGCGGCCGCAAAGTGGCCCTCGAGATCTTCGTCGACAAGGGCAACCTCGATCGCGCCGGTTTTGCCATGGAGAGCCTCATCAATTCCATGCGCTGGGACGAGCAGCGTTTCGGCCTCGAGTACGATCTCGACATCTACATGATCGTCGCGGTGGACTTCTTCAACATGGGCGCCATGGAGAACAAGGGGCTAAACATCTTCAACTCCAAGTTCGTACTGGCCAACCCGGCCACCGCCACCGACAGCGACTACCACGGTATCGAACGGGTGATCGGTCACGAATATTTCCACAACTGGACCGGCAACCGCGTCACCTGCCGCGACTGGTTCCAGCTCAGCCTGAAAGAGGGGCTGACGGTATTCCGGGATCAGGAGTTCTCCTCCGATCTGGGCTCCCGCGGCGTCAACCGCATTAACAACGTGCGTACCGTGCGCGGCCCGCAGTTTGCCGAAGATGCCGGCCCCATGGCGCATCCGATCCGCCCGGATGTGGTGATCGAGATGAACAACTTCTACACCCTGACCGTCTATGAGAAGGGGTCGGAAGTGATCCGCATGATGCACACCCTGCTAGGTGAAGAGGCCTTCCAGGCCGGTATGCGCCTCTACTTCGAGCGTCACGACGGCTCGGCCGCCACCTGCGATGATTTCGTGCAGGCGATGGAGGATGCATCCGGTGTCGATCTCGGCCGTTTCCGCCGCTGGTACAGCCAGTCCGGTACCCCCGAGTTGACCGTCACCGACGAGTACGATGCCGCCAGCGGTATCTATCGCCTCCATGTGAGCCAGCACACCCCGCCGACTCAGGATCAGCCGCAGAAGCTGCCGCTGCATATCCCCTTCGATATCGAGCTCTATGACGAGCAAGGTGCCGTCATCGCGCTGCAATATCAGGGCAAGGCCATCGGCAACGTGCTCGATGTGCTCGAAGCGGAGCAGACCTTCGAATTCGATCAGGTGCCGGTCAAGCCGGTTCCCTCCCTGCTGCGGGACTTCTCCGCGCCGGTCAAGCTGTACTATGACTACAGCGATGAAGCGCTCGCCTTCCTGATGCGCTTTGCTCGCAACGAGTTTGCCCGCTGGGATGCCGCCCAGATGCTGATCAACAAAGCGGTCATCGACGGGGTGGCGCGGGTGCAACACGGGCAGGGGGTTGAGCTCTCCCAAACCCTGCTGGCCGCTTTCGTCGCCATTTTGGACGACAGCGAGCTGGATTTGGCCCTCAAGGCGGAGATCCTGGCGCTGCCAGGTGAAGCGACCCTAGCCGAGCTGTTCGAGGTGGCCGATATCGATGCCATCCATCAGGTGCGCGACGCGATCCACACCCGTCTTGCCGAGGCCTTTGGCGCGCGCTTGGCGGCTACCTATCAGAGCCTGCGTCTGAGCTGCTATCAGGTGGTGCACGCCGATATGGCCAAGCGGGCCCTCAAAGGGGTGGTGCTCGGCTATCTGGCTGCGCTGGATGCGGAGCATGCCGATGCGCTGGTGCGCGAGCAGTACGCAACCGCCGACAACATGACCGACACCCTGGCGGCGTTGCAGGTGGCCAACGGCTATCTGCTGCCATGCCGCGCTGCGCTGCTGGCCGACTTCGAGGGCAAGTGGGCCAAGGATGGACTGGTGCTGGACAACTGGCTGCGGCTGATTGGCAGCAAGCCGGCTGCCGATGTGCTCGGCGAAGTGAAGCAGGCAATGAATCATCCTACCTTCAGCATTCGCAACCCGAACCGGCTGCGGGCGCTGATCGGCAGCTTCGCCATGAGCAATCAGGTGCAGTTCCATGCGGTGGATGGCAGCGGTTACCGCTTCCTGACTGATCTGCTGATCGAGCTCAACGAAGTCAATCCGCAGGTGGCCTCCCGCCTCATCACGCCGCTTATCCAGTTCAAGCGACTGGATGAGGCGCGCAAGGCGCTGATCCGCGCCGAGCTGACCCGTCTTGCCAACCTTGAGGGGCTGGCACGGGATCTGTTCGAGAAGGTCAGCAAGGCGCTGCAGCAGTAAGTGTCGATGGGGCAGGAGCGTTACGCTCCTGCCCCATTGTGTGATTTGTCGTGTGATCAGGAGCAAGCGTGAAGCAGTTTACTTTTCGGCTCTCATTGAATAGCGATGAGGTGATGCTGATGTATCAGGGCCACGTCAGACGGCTGGTGGTGCGTAGCGAACAGGGATTGACCCTGGAACTTGGTATAGAAAAAATACGGCCCTTTGTCGCCATCAATGGTGTGCATGGCTACTTTCGGCTGAAAACCCAGGACGATTACCGCTTTATCAGTCTCGAACGCATAAATTAACAAAAATCGAACAGATTACCGACTGTTTATCTGCTTTGCGTCACTATCTATCCGGTAAACTGGCATAAAGGTAGTGGGAATTTCTGTATTTTTGGTTATTTGCAAAATTTCTCACAGTTTAAGCCGTGATCTGCACCTTGTTTTTAACATCTCGTTATCACCTTTCCTCGCCTTCCCTTATCCAAGCCATTACACTTCGCAACAACTCTGCACCAGCGGGTAACCAGGGTGGTTGCCTCTGCGTCGGTGGTTAATGTCGTCCGATAAGGAATATAAAAATGGCATTGAAAGACGCCCCTACCTCAGTTCTGCTCGAAAACGTTCTCAGCCTGATCCATCAGAAGTTGCCCAAAAACAGTGCCTCTTTGGTCGAACGCTTCGTTGCCAAGTTCTACGGCAACATGGCGAGCTCCGACCTGCACGATCGCAATGACAGCGATCTCTACGGCGCGGCCCTGAGCCTGTGGAATGCCCTCAATCAGCGCAGCGGTACCGATCCCTACATCCGGGTCTACAATCCCGAACTGATCCGTCACGGCTGGCAATCGCCCCATACCATCGTCGAGGTGATCCTGCAGGACTCCCCCTTCCTGGTGGACTCCATCCGGATGGCGCTCAAGCGACTCAATATCACCGCCCACATGATGCTGCACCAACCGCTGCACCTCATTCGTGGAGCGGATGGCAAGATTGACGCCATTCTGGCGCTCGACAACACCGATGGGCAGACCTCGGTTGAAACGGCCTTCCTTATCGAGATCGATCACCTCACCAGCGAGGAGCAGATGGCCGCGCTGGCTGCCGAGCTCAACTCGGTGGCTGGTGAAGTGGCGCTGGCAGTGGGCGACTGGCAGCCCATGCTGGCCAAGCTCAATGAGATCATTGACGAACTGCCCAAGCGCAAGCACCCGGTCAGCAAGGAGGAGGTGGCCTCCTGCGTTGCCTTCCTCAAATGGGTGGCTGCCCACAACTTCACCCTGATGGGGTATCGCCGTTACGACGTCAAGGCAGTGGAGGGGGATCACGAGATCCTGCCGCAGGCGAGCTCCAGCCTTGGGCTGATGAAAAACTCCATCAAGGAGGTGGGTCAGCGCCTTGGCAATATGCCGGCCAGCGCCCGTCACGCCGCTCTGAGTTCTGACCTGCTGATCCTCACCAAATCCAACAGCAAGTCCCGGGTGCACCGTCCGGCTTATGTGGATTACATCGGCATCAAGCGCTTTGACGAGCATGGCAAGGTGATCGGGGAAGATCGCTTCATCGGCCTCTACGCCTCTTCCATCTACAACACCAGCGCGACCCAGATCCCGCTCATCAGCCATCGTCTCGAACGCATCATGGCCGCCTCCGGTCACGAGAAGGGCTCCCACGCCTACAAGGCGCTGCTGAACGTATTGGAAACCTATCCCCGCGATGAGTTGATCCAGGCTCGTGAAGAGGAGCTGCTGGCCACCGGTCTTGGGGTGCTGGAGATGCAGGAGCGGGACATGCTGCGACTGTTCGTGCGCCGCGATGTCTATGGTCGCTTCTTCTCCTGCATGGTCTATGTCACCAAGGAGCGCTACAACACGGCGCTGCGGATCAAGACCCAGCAAATTTTGCAGAAATATTTTGGCAGCAATGAAGAGGTGGAGTTCAACGTCTACTTCACCGAAGGCGTGCTGGCGCGGACCCACTACATAGTGCGGGTCAACAACAACAACGTGGATGTGGATGTGAACGAAGTACAGAACAACCTGATTGAAGCGGCCCGCAGCTGGGACGACAGACTCGACTCCGTGCTGCTCTCTCACTATGGCGAGGCCCGTGGCAACGAGCTGCGCCGCCGTTTCAGCACCGCATTCCCCCGTGCTTACAAGGAGGATGTGTTGCCTGGCTCGGCCGTGGCCGACATCATGGCGCTCGATAACCTGAGCGAAGCCGAGCCACTCGGCATGCTGTTCTACCGCGCACAGGAGGAGGAGAACGATCGTCGGGTACGGCTCAAGCTGTTCCATCGCACCGAACCCATTCACCTCTCAGACGTGCTGCCGATGCTGGAGAACATGGGGCTGCGGGTGATCGGTGAAACCCCGTATCAGGTTCGCACTCCGGGCGGCGATCTGTTCTGGATCCTCGACTTCTCCATGCTACTGCACGGCGAGCAGCCCTTTGATCTGGCCCAGAGTCAGCAACGCTTCCAGCAGGCCTTTGCTGCCATCTGGAACAAGCAGCTGGAAGATGACGGCTTCAACCGGCTGGTATTGGGGGCGGGTCTCACCGGCCGCCAGGTGTCGGTGCTGCGCGCCTATGCCAAATACATGCGTCAGACCGGCGTCTCTTTTAGCCAGTCCTATATTGAAGAGACCCTGACCCGTTATCCGGAGATTGCTCAGCTGCTGTTCACCTTGTTTGAACAGCGCCTGGATCCGGCCGGCAAGCAGGACGTCAAGGTACAGGCCAAGTTGCACGAGCAGCTTGCCACCAAGCTGGATCAGGTGGCCAACCTGGACGACGATCGCATTATTCGCCGCTATGTGGAGATGATCGACGCTACCCTGCGTACCAACTACTACCAGCTGGACAAGGCGGGCAACATCAAGCCCTACATCTCCTTCAAACTGGCTCCCTCCACTATCACCGACATGCCGCTGCCGCTGCCGAAATTCGAGATCTTCGTCTACTCGCCGCGAGTGGAAGGGGTACATCTGCGCTGGGGCAAAGTAGCTCGTGGCGGTCTGCGCTGGTCAGATCGCAAAGAGGACTTCCGCACCGAAGTACTGGGTCTGGTGAAAGCCCAGCAGGTCAAGAACACCGTCATTGTGCCAGTGGGGGCCAAGGGCGGTTTCTACTGCAAACAGATGCCGGTGGGGGCAACCCGCGCCGTCATTCAGGAGGAGGGAAAGGCCTGTTATCGCCTGTTTATTCGCGGTCTGCTCGATGTGACTGACAACATCATCGGCGGCGAGGTGATCCCGCCCAAATCCGTGGTGCGTCACGACGAGGATGACTACTACCTGGTGGTGGCCGCCGACAAGGGCACGGCTACCTTCTCCGACATCGCCAACGAAATAAGCCTCGAATATGGCCATTGGCTGGGCGACGCGTTTGCCTCCGGTGGCTCGGTCGGTTACGACCACAAGAAGATGGGCATCACCGCCCGTGGCGCCTGGGAGTCGGTCAAACGGCATTTTCGTGAAATTGGCGTCAACTGCCAGACCACCGATTTTACCTGCGTCGGGATCGGCGACATGGCGGGAGACGTGTTCGGCAACGGCATGCTGCTCTCCGAGCACACCCGGCTGGTGGGCGCGTTCAACCACATGCACATCTTCGTCGACCCCACTCCGGATGCGGCCAAGAGCTTTGTCGAGCGCCAGCGCCTGTTCGATCTGCCGGGTTCCAGCTGGGATGACTACAACCGCGAGCTGATATCACAAGGGGGCGGCATCTTCCTGCGCTCTGCCAAGTCCATCAAGCTGAGCCCCGAGATGCAGACCCTGCTCGGCACCGACAAGGCCAGCATGGCCCCAAACGAGCTGATCAAGGCGCTGCTCTGCCTCAATGTCGATCTGCTGTGGAACGGCGGCATCGGCACCTACGTGAAGAGCGCTCGCGAGAGCGATGGGGAAGTGGGCGATCGCAGCAATGACGCACTGCGAGTCAATGGTCGCGATCTGCGGGCCCGCATCGTGGGCGAGGGGGGCAACCTCGGCTTCACCCAGCTCGGTCGGGTGGAGTACGCCAGTCAGGGCGGTCGCATCAACACCGATTTTACCGACAACGTGGGCGGGGTGGATTGCTCCGATAACGAGGTGAACATCAAGATCCTGCTCAACCAATTGGTGGCGGCAGGGGATCTGACCCTCAAGCAGCGCAACCAGATGCTGTATGAGATGACCGACGATGTGGCGCAGATCGTGATCACCAACGCCTATCGTCAATCCCAGTCCATCTCGGTCACCAGCTTCCGCGGTTCTGAACAACTTAAAGAGCAGCAGCGCTTTATTCAGGGGCTGGAGCGGGAAGGCAAGCTCGATCGTGCACTGGAGTTCCTGCCATCCGATGAGGAGCTCTCCGAGCGGATGGCGGCAGGGCAGGGGCTGACCCGCCCCGAACTAGCGGTGTTGGTGGCGTACGGCAAGATGGTACTGAAAGAGCAGCTCAACTGCCCGGAAGTGACCGACGAGCCCTTCCTCGCCAACATGCTGGTCACCAGCTTCCCGGCCAAGGTACAGCAGCAGTTTGGTGCCCAGCTGGCCGATCACCCGCTACGCGGCGAGATCATCGCTACCCGGGTTGCCAACATGCTGGTTAACGACATGGGGCTCAACTTCGCCAGCCGGATGAAGGACGAGACCGGTGCGTCAGTCGCCGAAGTGGCCTGCTGCTTTGCCATGGCCCGCGAAGTGTTTGGCATGAACCAGTTGTGGCGCGATATCGAAGGGTGCGACAACCTGGTGGATGCCCAGACTCAGCTCGAGCTGATGTTCTACAGCCGCCGCATCGTGCGCCGTGCCACCCGCTGGTTCCTGCGTGCCCGCAATCGCAGCTGGAGCATCAGCGAGAACATCGCCTTCTTCCGCCCGGCGTTCGAGACCCTCGCTCAACACCTCTACGAGGTAATGGATGAGAGCGAAGTGGCCGAGCATCGTCAGGCTGTTGCCAAGTGGATGGAGAAACAGGTGCCGGAGGCCATTGCCCGTCAGGTCGCCCATATGAGCAGCCTCTTCTCCAGCCTGGATCTGGCGCAGATTGCCGCGGAGCACAAGACCGATATCCTGCGCGCCGCCAATGTCTACTATCGCCTCGGTGCCAAACTGGATCTGCACTGGTTCCTCGACCAGATCAACCATCAGCCGGTCGGCAACCACTGGCAGGCGATGGCGCGAGCCTCCTTCCGCGAAGATCTGGACTGGCAGCAACGCAGTCTCACTTCTGTGGTACTGGAAGGGTGCAAAGGAGAGGGAGAATGCGCTACCATACTGGCCAACTGGATTTCGGAGCATGAGCAACTCTTGTCCCGTTGGACCCATATGTTGGCCGACTTCAAGACCACCAGCACTCACGAGTTCGCCAAGTTCTCGGTGGCCTTGCGAGAGTTGAACCTGCTCCAGTTGAATTGTCGGGCACTTTAATTACCAGATTAAGGCATGGCACCGACATTACACCCAAAGCCCCGGCCAGTTGCCGGGGCTTTCTTTAAGGAGCAAAGATGTTGTACCCCATCGCCAGGCATTTCCTGTTCAAGCTCAATCCGGAACAGGCTCACGATCTCTCCATGAAATATTTGCCCCGCCTTCTCGGTACGCCACTCGATTGTTTCTTCCGCCAGAATTTGCCGAAACGCCCCGTCACTGTCATGGGGCTTTCTTTTGCCAATCCGGTGGGATTGGCGGCCGGTCTGGATAAAGATGGTGAGTGTATTGACGCGCTGGGCGCCATGGGATTTGGCTTTATCGAGGTCGGTACCGTCACCCCCAGACCCCAGAGTGGCAATGACAAGCCCCGCTTGTTCCGGGTTATTCCGGCAGAGGGGATCATCAACCGGATGGGATTCAACAACAAGGGGGTGGATCATCTGGTGACCAAGGTAAAAGAGGCCAAATATCAGGGGGTCATCGGCATTAATATCGGCAAGAACAAAGACACTCCCATCGAGCAGGGCAAGGATGATTACCTGATCTGCATGGACAAGGTTTATGATCATGCCGGTTATATTGCCGTCAATATCTCTTCCCCCAACACCCCGGGGTTGCGTTCGCTGCAATATGGCGAGGCGCTGGATGAGTTGCTGGCCGCCCTCAAGGTGCGTCAGCAAGAGCTGGCCGCCCAATATAAAAAGTACGTGCCGCTGGCGGTTAAAATTGCCCCGGATTTAAGCCTTGAAGAAATAGATCAGGTGGCCGCTTCGTTGGTACGGAATGGTATTGATGGGGTTATCGCCACCAATACCACCCTCGAGCGTGAAATGATTTATGACATGCCCCACGCCGGTGAAGCGGGTGGCCTGAGTGGTCGTCCGCTACAGCACAAGAGTACCGAGGTGATCCGTCATCTGGCCAAGGCGCTCAATGGTGCTCTGCCAATTATCGGGGTGGGTGGTATTGATAGTGCCATGGCTGCCCGTGAAAAGCTGGCTGCCGGTGCCAGTCTGGTACAAATTTATAGCGGCTTTATTTATAAAGGGCCGAGGCTGGTCAAAGAGATTGTGACCAATATTTAAGAAATAGATGGAGGAGCCCTTTATTTGACGTTGCTGATTTCCTGCATATGGAATAAAGTCAACTGGTAATTATCAAGTAAGGGCTCCAACATGTTTATTCAACCGACCGATAGCTGGCAATGGCACTATGATGCCCAGAATGACCGTCTGATGTTGGACCTGTCTGATAACATGTTATTTGCGACCGAGTATAAAGGGCGACAATTGGTGCCCAGCTCGTTTGCGACCCAACCTTTTTGTGTCGATGATGCAGCCCTCTATTATCAATTGATGGATAAAGCAGCCGAACTCGAGTGGAGTATTCCCCATCAGGTACAGCTGGTGCTTAATGCCATCGCGGTCAGTCGTTTTTATAAACCCCTGATGCCGCAAAGCTGGTTTTTTAGTGAACAGCATCCGCAAGTGATCCCGCAAAATGGTGATCTGGTCTTGATGAATACACCCCATGGCAACGGTGAATTTATGGTCATTGAGGCTGGGGAGCAGGCCAGCGTCTGTTTGAACCTCACTGCCGAGCTGGTATTGACCACCAGTAAAACCTTGCCGCGTTTCGGGGTGATCAAGGTGATGAATAACCGGATGAAACCGCGTATTACCGTGACCGAGCAATACCGTAAGGTCAGTTGATATAATTTCATCAATCGTTTCATCTCTGTTATTACACCGCGTCTCTTTTACTGTTTTCACCTCTGTAGCATCTCGTTTCTGATATCTCATTGAACCGCGAACATCTTGCCTATTCTCATTGATGGTTATGATTCAGCCTCTCCTGAGGCTTGTTACACTCACTTGCACCTTGTGTTTTGACCCACGCAGTGTCTTGGCCTTCCGTGCTGCAAGTATGGAGCCTCCCTCTTGTTTCTTTCCGCTGGCGTAGTGCCTCCACCTCAGTATCAACACATCACTCACTGAAGCGATTTTCTTCATACGACATTTTATGCTTGAAACGAGAGCTATTCTCACTTACATTTTGTTATAACATAACAAAATGGAGTTGCCATGAAGCCTCATATTCACCCGGATTATCGTTTGGTGCTGTTCCATGACACGGCAGCAGATGCCTTTTTCCTGGTCGGGTCAACCATCAAGAGCGATCGCCGCTATACGTGGCAAGACGGGAAGGAGTATCCCTATGTGTCGCTCGATGTTTCCAGCCAGTCGCACTCGTTCTATACCGGCAAGCAGAAGCAGGTATCGAGTGAGGGGAGTGTGGCCCGTTTCAACAAGCGCTTTGGCGCATTTTCAAGCAAGAAGGAGTCCTGAATGCAGGTCGTCTGTTCACTCAAATCCGCACGGGCACGTCATCCCGATTGTCAGTTGGTGCGCCGTCGGGGCAAATTGTTCGTCATTTGCAAAAGCAATCCCCGTTTCAAGGCTCGTATGAAGTGATCCGCTAAATGATGTCTGGCCCCATGATCTCCCCATCGGGTAGTCATGGGGTCTTTTACCTTTATTCGCCACCTATCAATCTGTTTCCATCCTGCTGTTTGCGCCGACTTTTGCATGCTCCAGCCCGCCTGATGAGGTATAATGCGCCACTATTTTTATGGGTTCCCCGTGAGCGTGATGAAAGAATTTTTTGCAACCTGCCCCAAGGGGCTGGAAAACCTGTTGGCCGATGAGCTGACCAATCTTGGCGCAGAGCAGGTTCGTGAGACCGTGGCTGGCGTCCATTTCAAAGGCGAACTGGCGATTGGCTACAAGGCCTGTCTGTGGAGCCGTTTTGCCTCCCGCATCGTGCTGGTGCTCTCCGAATTCCAGATGAACGACGATCTGGATCTCTATCTGGGCGCCCACACCATACCCTGGGAAGAGCACTTTTCCGGCACCTCTACCATCGCGGTGGACTTTACCGGTACCAACCCTGCCATTCGCAATACCCAATATGGCGCGCTGAAGATCAAGGATGCCATCGTCGACCGCTTCACCAAGCGCGGTCACGTGCGTCCTGACGTGGACAAGAAGTCGCCGGATATTCGCATCATGGCGCACCTGGGCAAGGGCAAGGCCAATATCACGCTGGACTTGTCAGGCCCGGCGCTACACCAGCGTTTCTATCGTCAGGGCACAGGTGAAGCACCGCTCAAAGAGAACCTGGCCTGCGCCATGATTACCCGTAGCGGCTGGGCCGGTGAGCCCATGATGGACCCCATGTGTGGTTCCGGTACCTTGCTGATTGAAGCGGCCTTTATCGCCGCCGACATGGCACCGGCGCTGCGCCGCGAGCGCTTCGGGTTCGATCGCTGGCTGCAGCACGATAGCGAGCTGTGGCAAAGCCTGATGATGGAAGCGCAAGTACGCGCCAAACGTGGCATGCAGCGTTGCGAAGTCAAACTGTTTGGTTGTGATGCCGACCAGCGTGTGCTGCTCAAAGCCCGTGATAACGCCAAAGCAGCCGGTGTGGCCCATCTCATCACCTTCAGGCAGGCCGACGTCACCAAGCTGGAAAACCCGCTGCCGATGTCTGCCGCTGTTGAAGGGGAAGAAGGTCAAGGGGAGGCCCGTCAGGTCGGTATGCTCATCTCCAACCCGCCTTATGGCGAGCGTCTTGGCGAGTTCCCGGCGCTGCTGGAAGTGCATCAGGCCCTCGGTGATGCTCTGCGTCGCAGCTTCCAGGGGTGGAGAGTCTCCATTCTGTCCGCATCCCCCGAGCTGCTTAGCTGTCTGCGCCTGCGCGCCGACAAGCAATATCGCCTGTTCAACGGTGCCCTCGAGTGTCAGCTGCGCAACTACCAGATTGCACTGGACTCCGTGGCCTCCCAAAAAGAGGTGGCACAGGACTTTGCCAACCGTCTGCGCAAGAATCTGAAAACCCTCGAGAAATGGGCCAACAAAGAGGGCATCGATTGCTATCGCATCTACGATGCCGACTTGCCGGAATACAACGCCGCCATCGACCGTTATCAGGACTATCTTGTGGTGCAGGAGTATGCCGCGCCCAAGGACATCCCCGCCCAGAAGACCCGTCAGCGTCTGCTCGACATGGTGCAGGCCGCCATCAAGGTGACCGGGATGGATGGCGAGAAGGTGATCCTGAAGGTGCGTGAGCGTCAGGAAGGGAAACAGCAATATCAGAAGCTCTCCGAAGAGCAGCACCGGATGGAAGTGCAGGAGTACGGTGCCCGTCTGTGGGTCAACCTCTATGACTATCTGGATACCGGTCTGTTCCTCGACCACCGTCAGACTCGCCGTATGCTGGGTCAGATGGCCAAGGGCAAGCGCTTCCTGAACCTGTTTGCCTACACCGGCAGTGCCACCGTGCACGCAGGTCTTGGCGGTGCCAGCGAGACCACCACGGTGGATATGTCGCGCACCTACCTGAACTGGGCGCAGGACAACATGCGTCTCAACTCGCTGGTGGGCCGTCAGCACAAGTTTGTCCAGGCAGATTGCCTGAAGTGGTTGTCTGAAGCCGATGAGCAGTACGACCTCATCTTCATCGATCCGCCCACCTTCTCCAACTCCAAGCGGATGGACGAGAGCTTCGACGTACAGCGCGATCACCTGCTGCTGATGCAGCACCTGAAGCACCTGCTGGCGGCGGACGGCACTCTGGTCTTCTCCAACAACAAGCGTCACTTCAAGATGGATCTGGCCGGTGTCGAGGCCACTGGTCTCAAGGCCCAGAACATCACCCAGAAGACGCGACCGAAGGATTTCGAACGTAACCAGCACATCCACAACTGCTGGATCATCACCCATGCGCCGGAGCAAGGCGAGGTGTGATGCTGACCCTGTTTCATACCGACGGTTGCCACCTGTGCGAACAGGCGTGGGCGCTGGTGGAGGCGGCTGGCCTTGCCACTACCACCCGCCAGTGCGACATCATGGATGATGAGCAGTGGCTTGCCGCCTATCGGGTGCGCATTCCGGTGCTGCGTGACGAGGCGGGCCGCGAGCTCGGCTGGCCCTTCACGCTGGTGGAGCTCAAGGGCTGGGCCGCCCGTCAGGGGTGAGAGTGATTTGACGATAAAACGGGGGCAGACCCAGTCTGCTGCCCGTTTTTTTCATATGAAATAAGGAACACACATGGCTCTTTTAACATTGCACGGCGCATGTCTGTCGTTCAGTGATTTCCCGCTGCTCGACAATGCCGAATTGACCATCGAGCGGGGCGAGCGCCTCTGTCTGGTTGGCCGCAACGGGGCGGGCAAGTCCACTCTGATGAAGGTCATTGCCAGCGAATTGCCGCTGGACGACGGGCGTCTGGTGCTGCAACAAGATTTGAAAGTGACCCGCCTTGAGCAGGATCCGCCGGCTTCCAGCGAGCTGACGGTGTTTGACTATGCCGCCGAAGGGCTGGCGGGGGTGGGGGAGCTGCTCAAGCAGTACCACCACATCTCCATGGAGCTGGCGAGCGATCCGTCAGATGCCAATATTCGCAAGATGAGCGAATTGCAAGAGCAGCTCGATTATCAGAACGGCTGGCAGTTCGAGACCCGTATCAGTCAGGTGTTGACCCTGCTGGGGCTGGATCCTGACGTGACCCTCGATAGCCTCTCCGGTGGCTGGCTGCGCAAAGTGGCGCTGGCCCGTGCGCTGGCTTGCGATCCCGACTTGTTGCTGCTCGATGAGCCGACCAACCACCTGGATATCGAAGCCATCAACTGGCTGGAAGATTTCCTCAAGGATTTTCGCGGCGCCATCGTCTTTATCTCTCACGATCGGGAGTTCATCCACAAGCTGGCAACCCGGATCATCGATCTCGATCGCGGCGCCATCACCTCCTGGCCGGGCAACTACGACGAGTATCTGCAGGGGAAAGAGGAGTGGCTGCGGGTCGAAGAGCTGAAAAATGCCGAATTCGACCGCAAGCTGGCCCAGGAAGAGGTCTGGGTTCGGCAGGGTATCAAGGCTCGCCGTACCCGTAACGAAGGCCGGGTGCGCGCCCTTGAAGCGATGCGGATGGAGCGCTCCCAGCGCCGCGAGCTGCAGGGCAAGGCCAAGCTGCAACTGGACGAGGTCAATCGCTCCGGCAAGCTGGTGTTCGAGACCGAAGGGCTGGGGTTGGACTTTGGCGATCGCACCCTGTTCAAGGAGCTCAATCTGCAAGTGCTGCGTGGCGACAAGATTGCGTTGGTCGGCCCCAATGGCTGCGGCAAATCGACCCTGATCAAGCTGTTGCTGGGGCAGCTTGAGCCGACCCGTGGCACCGTCAAGGGGGGCACCAATCTGGAGGTTGCCTACTTCGATCAGTACCGCGAGCAGCTCGATCCCGAGCAGACGGTGGTGGACAACGTCGGGGAGGGCAAGCAGGAGGTGATGGTGCGCGGCCGCTCCCGTCACATTCTTGGTTACCTGCAGGACTTTCTGTTCGAGCCCAAGCGGGCCCGTACCCCGGTCAAGGCGCTCTCCGGTGGCGAGAAGAACCGGCTGCTGCTGGCAAAGCTGTTCCTTAAACCCAGCAACCTACTGATCCTAGATGAACCGACCAACGATCTGGATGTGGAAACCCTGGAGCTGCTGGAAGAGCTGCTTTCCGACTATCCCGGCACCCTGCTGCTGGTGAGTCACGATCGTCGCTTCATCGACAACACAGTGACCGGCTGCTGGCTGTTTGAAGGGGATGGCCGCATCAGCGATTACGTGGGTGGTTACGCCGACATGATGGCGACCCGCGAACAGCAGAACGCTCAACAACAGGCCAAGAGTGCACCGGTCAAGGCCCCGGAGCCGGTCGTTGCCGCCGCGCCAGAAGCGCCGAAGAAGAGCAAGAAGCTCTCCTACAAGCTGCAGCTTGAACTGGAAGGGTTGCCTGCTCGTCTTGAGCAGCTGGAAGCCGAGCTGGATGCGCTGCAAAGCGAGATCAACCAGCCCGGGTTCTTCTCGCTGCCGGCAGATAAAACCCAGCCGAAACTGGATGCGCTCAATGCCGCTGAAGCCGCGCTGGAGCAGGCATTTGCTCGCTGGGAAGAGCTGGAAGGACTCAAAAATCAGGAGTAAGTTCCCTGTAATTAAAACTTAATCCAGTTCAGTGCCTTGTGTCACATAGCCCGGTTAGGGTGGAAGTTTTTGTTTGACCGAGTGCGTTCGCAGGAGTAAAGATGAAAGCGACCGATGCAGAATTGGTCGCTTTTTTTTTCCACGAAGAGGGTCGTAGATGATGAAGAGACAGAAGCGGGACCGTCTGGAAAGAGCTCGTGCTCGTGGTTATCAGGCTGGCGTGGTCGGCAAACAGAAAGAAGCGTGTCCGTATCAATGCCTGGATGCCCGAGGGCATTGGCTTGGTGGTTGGCGTGACGCCATGGAAGGGCGGGGCTCAGGCCTCTTCATGAAGTAGCAGCTACTTCATCACTCATTACAAAAGGAAAGGGGCCGTTGTGGCCCCTTTGCGTTAATGCTGTTTTACTACCAATCAGAGAGATCAGAATGCGGTGGTATCTTTGAACAGGCCCACTTTCAGGTCGGTGGCGCTGTAGATCGGACGGCCGTCGACTTCGACCACACCATCAGCAATCCCCATCACCAGCTTGCGGTTGATGACGCGCTTGAAGGTGATCTTGTAGGTCACTTTCTTGGCAGTCGGCAGGATCTGGCCGGTGAATTTCACTTCGCCCACGCCCAGAGCACGACCCTTGCCGGGGCCACCTTTCCAGCCAAGGAAGAAGCCAACCAGCTGCCACATGGCGTCCAGACCGAGACAGCCAGGCATCACAGGGTCACCCGGGAAGTGGCAATCGAAGAACCAGAGATCCGGAGTAATGTCGAGCTCAGCCAGGATCTCGCCCTTGCCGTGTTCGCCGCCGTTGTCATTGATCTTGACGATGCGGTCCATCATCAACATGTTGGGGGCAGGCAGCTGACTGTTACCCTCACCAAACAGTTCGCCACGGCTGCAAGCCAGCAGCTCTTCACGGGTAAAAGAGTTCTTGCCCTGCTCGCACAGGGAAAGGCGGGCTTCCATGGTGGTATTGTCTACGGTCACGCGGTATTTCCTTCAAATGGGTCAAAGCTGGGCCAATTTAGCTTACAGTTGTTCGCTAAACAACTCCGATCACTTCATCAGCGGCCAAACAGGCGCCCCAGCAGGGATTGCAGCAGTCCGACTTTGGCAGTGGAGCCGTTCAACTCGTCCAACCGCTCCTGAATACGGCCAAACAGGGTATCGGGCATATCAGGCTCACCGGCGACACAGCCAGTCAGCAACTCGATGGCCTCTTCCACATGATCCACCGGGTGGATGTGGAACTGGCCTGCTTCAACCGCTGCAATCACCTCGTCAGAGAGGTTCAGCTGCTGGATGTTGGTGCCCGGCAAAATGATCCCTTGCTTGCCGGTGATGCCGTGGATTTTGCACACCCGGAAGAAGCCTTCAATCTTCTCGTTCACGCCACCAACGGCCTGCACATTGCCAAACTGATCGACCGCACCGGTCACGGCGAAGTGCTGATAGATAGGCTGGCGGGCGAGGGCAGAGAGCAGGGCACACAAGCCGGTCAGGGAGGCGCTGTCGCCATCAATTTCGTGGTAAGACTGCTCGAACACCAGATTGGCCGACAGGGGGGAGGGGTTCTCTGCACCAAATTTGTTGGAGAGATAGCCGTGGATAATCATCATCGCCTTGGCGTGGATATGACCGGCCAGCTCCGCTTTGCGCTCGATATCCGCCACATCGCCATCACCAAGGTGTACGGTCGCGGTGAGGCGCACCGGCTCGCCGAAGTCATAAGGGTGACCGGAGACCTGAATGACAGACAGGCCGTTGATCTGGCCAATCTCTTCGCCGTCGGTTTGCAGCAGGATCTGGCCGTCGATAACCCCCTGATCGGACTGCTCAACCAGATAGTTGAGGCGGTAATCCTGCTCCTCCAGTGCGCCGCGGATATGCTCGTCGGTGACCACATCAGATTCCAGCTCCCGGGCCAGACTGTCAGCCATCCGCATGATGGCGGAGAGTTGCACTTCGGAGAGCGACAGCCACTCCTGATGGTCACAGAGGCGGCTGGCATGACGACAAAGGGCGGCGAGGGCGGCTGGCGTGAAGTCCAGCAGGCTCCAGCGCTGGCGCAGCCAGGCCAGGTACTGCAGAAATTCCTGCAGATCCTCTTCAATATTGACCTCTGACACCAGATCCGCGCGCAGGAAGATGCGTTCGGACATATCCCGATCCAGCATCTGGAACTCGGCCACGTCCAGTCGGTCACCAACCAGGATCAGCTTGAGCTTGATGGGGGTCGCTTCAGGCGCGAAGAAGGGGGTCAGAGTTTTCCCTTCCTGATAGGCGTTCCAGTCCAGCTCGCCTTTTTGCATGGCATTTTTCAGTTTGAACCAGAGGTGAGGCTGGTCGAGCAGCTCATCCAGTTGCAAGATGAGGTAACCGCCATTGGCTTCGCGCAGCAAGCCAGGCTCCAACAGGTGCTGATTGGCATAGACAGAGCCTTGTTCTGTCTGGTAATTGATGGAGCCAAACAGGGTATCCCAGTTGAGATCGCGGCCATAAATCACCGGCGCTTCCTGCGCTTCGTGGTGGATCAGCAGGTTGATCAGAATGGGGTGCTGGAACTCCAGACCCAATGCCACGTGAGCCGCCAGATCGGAGAGGAAATCATCGATTTTCGGATCATTGTTCTGCTTGCGCATGATGCGGGTCACGATACGTTCGGCATCGAGATGGTGGCTCAACAGCTTGAGCAGCTCGCCAACCATTTCGCAAAACTCGACGCCGGTGCCCGGTTGCAGGCGCAGCCAGATAGGTTTGTAGGGGTTGTTCAGATTTTCGGTGTAGCAGAGATCAAACAGGTCACCGTCCTTGCCATTGGAGTCGGCAATCAACGTTTGGCAAACGCCTTCGTAATCTGCGCCGGGGAACCCGTTGAGCAGCATGACCGGACAGTCACCATCAAAACTGGCAAGACGTTTGATGCCGGAAATGGCTCTGGGTTGCAGTGCAGCAAAGGGGATAGGTTCAAGCTCGCTAAGCTTGGGGAACTGTTCAATCGCAAAAGCGGGTTTTAATTGTTCTGATGTTAATTCAGCCACTTAAGACATCCGGTCGAAGATAGGATCAATTGTTGCCATTATACACAGTTCAATAAGTGGTGACAGGAAACAAGATACTTGATTTAACATAATATACATTATGCGCAGTCACAGAAGGCTCTGAATTAAGACTTCCCATCATCACGCAAGCCACGGCTAGAGCGGTTCCCGTGCTTGCGCAGTACTTTTTTAAGATGTCATACCAAGTCGCTTTCATGTCCGGCGTCTTGGCTCTGACGGCATTTAAGGAAATGATCACTTCGAGAGGATCTAGTCCAGCGCCAACAGCTAGAAATTTTGCAGTCTCATCAGTGAATTGCTTTCTTCCGTTGTTGATATCGGCAATGTATGCACTGCTAAAACCAAGGTCTTGGCAGACTTCGCTGTACTTGCTGTAGTTTTTGGCCCTCATGTAGGCCTCCATCAGCGTTTTAGAGTCCATAAAACTTTCTCCTGTTAGCTATCTCGTTGGTTTGCTACAACCATTTTGCACTATTTTTCAGCACTTGCACCTAACCATCTGGCTGGTTAACACTCCAGCTATCCAACAGGTTAGTTAGGTGTATCGACATGGAAGCGCAGACCCTACAGCAACAAACCCCGATTTACCACGTTTGCCAGCATTGCGGCGGCGAAGGTTGCGCTGCTTGTTCTGACTTGCTGATTCTGGATGGTGACATTCAACTTGACCCCGAATGGCCTGACGAGCACACCGTACAAGAGCAACTTGACTGGCTCGACGCTTTCTCCGAGCGCGTCCAGCTTCTCACCAAGATGGCGCCGATAAATGGGGTTATCGGCACCACTCCAGATTACTCGCTTGAGGCCCGTCTTGCCCATGTGAACAAGCTCGCTTGCCGTATGCCGTACCGCGTCACTAATGCCGGATTGAATCGTGACGTTCTCTGTGACGGTGCCGATTCTGCTCCCAAGGCTGACCCTGTTTGCCCCAAGTGTGGCAAATCCCGTTTCGATTCTGCCTATGGCTGCCTTGCTCCACAGGTCTATTCCCCTGCGGCTGGTGATTGGGTATGCGGCAAAAAGACCGCTGCCCCCTCCCCCAAGCCTGCCCCCAAATACGACATCAGTTTTGATGACCGGAATATGTATCAGCGCCGCGAAGATGACCTTCGCCTTGCTGGTGAGTGGGAGGTCTAAGTCATGCAGAACATTGATTCCCCTACTCTGCTGCTCGCCATTGTTTTCTTTGTTGTTGCCGTTCTTGTTATGGAGCAACTCAAATGATCCGCTTCACCTCCTACGCCAACCAAAAGGGTTTGAACTATGGCCGCCATGCAGATTCCGGACATTTCTCTTTTGGACGCTCTGACCTTCATTCTCGCAATTCCGATTTTCGCTCTCGCGCTGGGTACTCTGATCGCGATTTTTATCTCTTTCGCCTCCGCGGTTCCGAGCCTTATATGGCGATGCTTCGCGAGGATTGGGCACAAGAGCAGGCCGCCCTCAAACCCGTAGACCTCAAAGCCGTCTATGCCGACAAGGATTCCGACCATATTCGGGTCGGCTCCTTTGCCTATCTGGACGATAAGGCTCTGCTCAAGTATGGCGACATCAACGCCCCCGAGCATTGCCAGCACCGTCATGACATGACCGTGCGCAATCACTACCTGTTGCCGTGGTTCCGTTCTGCCTACTCCCAAGCCCTTGAGTACGCTGGTTTGCTTGAAGCGAATCAGCGTATCAAAGAGCTTTTCGACCTTATGAACATTTCTGGCGACTGCGGAACCCTTAACCTCACCTCTGACGATGAGGGATTCGAGGCATTCGCCGAGCGCCTGGCTAAACATGTGCTGACCCTGCGTAAGGATTATTTCGATGGCGATGAATATGAATATAAAGCGTTTCGCGCTGCTCACGCCTTGCTCTCTGGATACGATCTTCGCGACCCCGATTTCGATTATGGATTCGAAAATCCCGAAGCTCCTCGCCCATGCCATTGGCTCAATCGTTGGGTTGACCCTGCTTATCTGGTTCGCGCTATTCGTCGTACTTCTTCTCGCCGATTATTCGACGCCTCTCGTCTTGCTGGAGTGGTTGGTAAGTTCGCCGATCCTTACGCACCTAGCTATCTTGTCAGTCGTCGCATCCATCGTGTTCGCAAGAATAGAGCCACTCTTTCAGGTCTTGCTGCTGTTAGCGTATCTGACCCTCTTGTGGGATGTTCTCTCGTCGATGCCATAGACGCCTCTGTCTCTAATCCAGAGGTTCAGCGGGCCGAGCTGATGACTCGCCTCAAAGGGTTCGAGACCATTGCCAAGCAGGAACGCCACGCCGCCTTGTTCCTCACTATCACTTGCCCTTCCCGCTTCCATCCGACCAGCGGCGGCAAAACTAACCCAAACTGGATTGCCGCGGGCCGCCCAACTGTCAAAGACGGTCAGGATTACTTGAACGGCGTATGGCGCAACATTGGTCGCCGCTGTGCCGACAAGGGCACCGAAAAGGCACCCCGTGAGCCGATTTCTGTATACGGATTTCGATTTGCCGAGCCCCATGCAGACGGTACGCCGCACTGGCATTGCATCATCTTCGTGCCATACAAACGCGCCAATGAGTACCGCTCTATCTGCCGGAAAGAGTGTTTCAAAGACTCCCCTAATGAGCCTGGCGCCAGCAAACACCGCTTTACCTGCAAGCCGTTATCTCTCAAGCGCGGCTCTGCTGTGGGTTACTGCTCCAAATACATTGCTAAAAACGTGGATGGGTTCGCCGTTGGCGAAGACTTCGAGACCGGAACCTCTGCCCTTACCACTGTTCAGCGCGTCCTTGCATGGAAGAGCGCCAACAATATCCGCCAGTTCCAACAGGTCGGCGGCCCAACAGTAACCGCTTGGCGTGAACTGCGCCGTATGGCTAATCAGGATTACGATATGCCCGGATTCGAGACCCTCACCCAAGGCGATTGGCTTCTGCTGGACGCTTGCCGCCGTGCTGCTGACGAAGGCAACTGGGACGCTTTCTGTGTCGCAATGGGCGGCATTTTCTGCCCCCGTGACGCTCAAACCCTGCGCCCCTCTTACTCCACTCCTCGTGCCTTCACTCGCTTGAACGCTGGCAACGTCGGCCGCCCGTACCATGAGAACGCCGCCGATTTCGAGTTGCGTGTTAGTCCGGAAGGCCGCCTGACCCAATACGGCGACCCTGCAAAGACCACCGTTGACGGCTTGATCTTCAACCAGATTCACATTGCTACCCGCCTCAAGCGTTACCAAATCAAGTCGCTTGAAGCGTGGGAAACCCAGAAGAAAAAACTCATTGAGCAGGTGCGTGATTACTTCATCACCGCCACCGAAACAGGTGAGTACCTGCACATGGCTGACGAACTGTATGAGCAGGGACGCGAGAAGCTTCTCGAAGACCTCGACAACAACTACCTCATCGCTCTGGACTGGGCCGACTGGCAGGAGTGGGCAGCGCGCAGCGCTGGCGACTCCTGTCCAGTCTGGCCGTCAGTTCCCTTGGACCCGTGTCAATAACTGCCCTAAGCACCAAGCAACCACCAACTCACAGAAGGCTTAAAAAATGAAAATCATCGCTCACATACTCTCAGGCACCGACATCACCACCACCACAAAAGACCGTGACGGGCGCAAGGTCACTACTGGCACTGTGAAGCTGCTCACCACTGACCCGAGTCAGATCATTGATGTGTCCATCACTGAAGAGCAGGTGACAGCCGGCTATCACGCCATGCTGAAAACTATCGCTGGCAAAGGCCCGACCGAGTTCATGGTCGAGTACCGGAACGGCTCGTTCGGTGACGACAACGGCCGCCACCGCCAGTTCAACGGGTTCCGTCTTGTAGACCTCCCCGCAAGCGTCCAGAACGCTAAGGCGTAAGCCATGGACGCCCTACCCGACTACTCCCAACTGATTGTGGCTGCCGCCTACATGCTGCTCTACGCCATTGGGTTCATGGGAGGGAATCAACGGTGATTGAGCCAGGTATTGAAATGTTTATTGCTGGCGGGTTCCTTGTTTGGCTCGTTGGCTATGGCTCTGGCACGGTGTTCCGACACACCCGCCAGATATTTGAGAAGGCCTCTCGGGGCAATTGAAAACCGTAAACGCAATTCAAGGTTGAGCTGTATTGAAAAGCGTAAACATCAATCAAAAGGAAATGATCATGAAAATTCGCAATATGGTTCGTAAGTACGCCGCTCCGGTTCTGGTTGCTGGCTCTGTTGTTGCTTCCTCCGCTGCCTCTGCTGTTGGCGCTCTGGATGCTGCTACCGTTACCACCGTCAAAGAAAGCGTGCTCGCTGACGCTGGCACCGCCTCTGGTGCGGGCTTCGCCGTCATGGCCGTGGTGCTTTCCTTGTCCATCGGCTTCGGCCTCTTGCAGACTTTCGTCCGCAAAGGTGCTCAAGGTTAATCACTGGCGGGGCTCTGCCCCTGTACTATCGGGGGGCTCTGCCCCCCTTTTTCATGGGGGATATATGCGCCCGTACATCATATTACTAGCCGCCGCGGTCACGTTCTCGGCCTCCGCTCTCCAGATAGGTGACTTCTTCCAGAACGCTGAAGTTATCAAGGCGAACTCTGTCAAAGTCGTTAATGATGCTTTGATAAAAGTAAACACCACTATTAAGGGCTATGCCGCTAATGCCCCATACGCTATAAAAAATATAGATGTTCCTAAGCCTACTTTTATGTCTCATGTTAAAACCAACATGAAAGGGCTTGTTAAGAAGAATGCATGGTATGCTGCTTGGTTTGCTACTATGGCTGCTGCTGGCTGGGCTATTGATGAATTGACGGGTCAAGTTTCTCAAACCACTATCGTTAATCGTGGTGATTGTTTTTATAACCAACCCCCTTATGGTTTGAATCTCACACCTTCTCAATGTGTTGATTTGTATCACTCTATTGTTCCTTCTAGGAAAGTTACTAAGGTTTTTCAGGATACTGAAACATATAAAACTTGGGTTACTTGTAATGCCTCTACAGGTCTTGATTGTGCGTCTCCCGGTTTAAAGTGGTCTAAGAAAACTTCAGCATCTGAAAATTTGCCTATTAGTGACCAAGCTTTATATGATTCTCTTGCTGCTTATATGATGCAAGACCCTAAAGCTGCTGCTGATGCTTTTATGGTTCCTGATGCTTGGCCTTATCCCTACCCCCATATCTTTCCTGACCCTGTTAAATACATCCCAGGCGTTTCAGAGGCTGATGAGGCATTGCTCGATGCCCTTATCAAGGGCCAGTTGCAGACCACTAACCCGAACGCTGCCAACTATGTTACCCCTGAGAAGCTCCAACAGCTTCAACAGCTCTTGGCACAGTTACAACAGGGCATTACCCCAGAGGGTGAGGCTGGGACGCTTAACGACAACCTCAAGAGCCCTCTTACTCAAGCTCAGTTAGAAGAGACTCTCCAGAAAGAGAAAGAGGCAGAGACCAAAGCAGACCAAGAGGCAGCCACCAAGGCCCAAGAGGCATTAGCCCCTGCTGAGGGCGCCCTTGATAAGTTGGCAGAGGATAAGACTTGGCTTGAGCAGCAAATCACTGATGCTCCTTTGCAAGCTCCACCCTCTCAAGGTCTTAATTTGCCTAAATGGGTTTGGCCTGTCGGTAATTGCAAGCCATTCCCCGTTACTTTTGAAATATCTAATATGTCAGCTACTGCGAATGATGGTGGTGCCTTTTGTCGAAATTACAATGAGGTTTATCATCCTTTGATTTACTGGTTTATGTATATGCTATTGGCTCTTTATCTATTTGTCCTTTGGCATAAAACAATGGTTCAAGTTGTGGGGGCTCGTTAATTATGAAAGTTTTAATCGGTTTATTAATTGAACGTCTTGGCTCTTTCTTTGCCAAGATTGTTGGCTTGATGTCAAAACGTGCTGCTGTTGTTGCTTTGCTTGCAGCCATGGGACTTATGGTTGTCACCTTCACCTCTGCTCTTTCTGGCCTATTGCAAAATATGACTACAGGCATAAATCAGCCGCTTGTTGTATTCGGCCTTTCTTTGCTGCCACGTAATACTCCGGATGTGATTGCCATGATTGGTGTCGCTCGTTCTGCTCAATGGCTCTTTATCTGGCAAATGACGGTTGCCCGTTCTGCCTTTGATGCCAAGTAACACGGAGGTTTCATGAAAGCGCCTTATTTCGTCACTGGCCCCGTTGGGGCTGGTAAGTCCGTAACGATGGTTTCTATCATGGTCGGCTACCTCAATGAGGGCCGCCCTGTGGCGACAAACATTGATGTCTATCCCGAGCACATGCCGCTCAATGAGAAGGGTAAAGCAACCCCGATCATCAGATTGCCGGAAGAGCCGCGTTCGTCAGATCTTGAGAACCTCGGTTATGCGTATGAGCGCCCCAAGAAAACAGCTCTCCGGTCAGACCAAGAGCAGATCTATGATGAATCGAAAAACGGCTGCTTGGCCCTCGATGAAACCGCGTTCTTCATGAACACTCGGGACTGGAACAACCCAGACCGCGCCCAGTTGATTAAGTGGCTCCGTCTCGTCCGTAAACGGGGCTGGAATGCCTTCCTCGGTGTGCAGGACATCGAGTCAATCGACAAGCAGATCGTCAATGCCCTATGCCGTACCATCTGCTGGTGCTACAGCTCCGACACTATGTTGAGTTCGTCCTTGGGTGCCAAGGGCATACTCGTTTATCCCCTCATCTGGATAGCCAAATTGGTTATCAAATACGTCCTTCGGGTTCCACGTATCCATGTCGCCTCCTATTTCAAGGGCAAAAGCAAGACTACCGGGATGCCCTGTGGCACCAAATACACTTGGGGCAAATGGCTCTACAAGGCCTATGACACTGCTCAAGAGTTCGACGACGGCAAAGAACTGTTTGATTTTCCGATACGGGATTCAAAGGGCCTTATCAAGTGCCGGATCAAGCTCGGTAATGGCGACTACAAAGACGCCTATCTCCACCCTGACGCCATAGACGCAACGCCCGACTGTGAGCGTTATACCGAACCCCGCTTTGTCGATATGCGGGCCTGCTACAGCATCCTGCCAGCCAAATACATCCATCAGTGGTATGGAGATAAACCAGTGAAAAAAAATGAGGCTGCAGCCCATGTTTCTTCAACCTCCTCAACCCCGCCCGTCTATCAATTCCGATTCCCGATCACCAATCCCCTGCAGATCCCCCGCTGGGCCATCATGCGTTTTGCCGACCGCGTTGCCCGCCGTCAGAACATCCCCATGGTGCTGGTATTGCTCCGCTGGGGGATCATCAGCCATGCTACCGCTATGCGTCACCCCGAGTTCGGCAAGGTCGTCCGCCGTAATTACTGGCTGCGCAAGTATGGCCTTAAGGCCCGCCTCAACTACTACGGTCAGCTCACCCTTGCTCGCACACTCCAATATCATCAGGGCTACACTCTGACCCCCTCTGTTTGACCCCTGATAAAGTATGTGAAGGGCGCGCGCGCCTCACCCCCTCCCCCTCCAGGTGCAAGCTGTAGGGGGCGCGGTTGGGTCGAGTAAGCGCCTTTTTCTTTTGCAGTTATCCACGGCTCGGAACCCCTTATCCATCAGGCAGTCCCCCGTTCTCCCCAACGGGGAGATGTCCCCGCTGTTGGGGGCCTTCGCCTTGGAACAAGGCGCGTATAGCCTCCCGATAACCACCGGAGTTCAAGTTTCCGCCCTGCGGCCGTAGGCCGCCCTGAGCGAAGCGAAGGCAAGAAACAACCACCCCGAGTGGGCATGGGGAGGCCCTACGCCCTGAAAAACAAAAACAAAGAGAGCTGATTTAACCTGCGGACTGTGGCCCTGACTGCGGGGGCAAGGGGGGCTCGCCTGTGGAGAAGGGGGGCCGAGCGGTGGGTAACTGCGGGCGCTTGCGAGACACTGCCGAGCCCCCGCCCAAAGCTTGCATTGTGATAACCGGACATCGTACCGTGTGCGTTCCTGCACATACCTCGGCCAGTTCTTCAATTTCCAAACAGGCGGGGTTTTCTAACACTGCGTAATGGCTTTTTTATGTTAAATGGCAGTAAGCGGAACCGCATTTTCAGGGGCTTTAGCCCCTACAAGCCGCCCACTGATGTCGATATTTCCACTAATCGGCGGGCGGCGGAACACGCCCATCTAGCCCCGAGACTGGATCACCCCCTTCCCTGCTAAACCGGCTTTTAAGGCTTTCAGCGTTCTGAGGTAGGTAAACGCCTCAGCGCTGCATGATCTTTCAGCGCCTTTAGGTCTTCTGCCCCGAATGATTCGATGATTTCTAGCCGTTGCCTGGACAAATAGGTGCCAGCAGGCGTGATTAAATGATGACCGGACATCCTCCACCCGTCCCAATATCGGGTGAAGACGGTAGGCAACTCCCGTCCTGTTGCCATTCGCATAACCCTTTTGCACACGTCAGGGATCTTTTTTCCTTCGTCCCATAGCGTGACCTCTGTCACAGAAACAAAACATAATTTTGCCGTTTCTTCTGGACTCAAACCGCACTCAAACCACCTAAAGACAAAGTTTTTTGTAATGTTACGTTCCATTCCATTTGTACCGCTTGAATCTGGCAATATTGCCAGTCGCGGAAATGGGGGGCTTTTTAACGTAACCATTAATTATGCGCAGTGTTGGTTAAGAGTAAAACAGAGGGGCCGGAAGGCCCCCAATTCAAAATCACGGCAGTCTATAGCGCCACGAGCATTATCACCAAGTTTAAACAATGTTCGGCCATAGCCATATAGTTCCTGATTTTCTTTCAGTTTCAGCAGGATACTTGGGAAGGTCCACTCTACGGGCTTTCCGCCCAGTTCGGGATTGAACCATACGCAGCAGGTATCATTGCTCTCCTCATCATTCAGCGGCTTGACGGTTATCCTATAGCCACCGCCTGAAAGTGTCACAACTTGAGAAGTATTGGAATCTTTGCATTACTACGCCTTGTTACGCTAATAGCTCTAGCTTAATCAGTATCAAAATGACAATACAGCAAGCAATGAACCTTCACAGAATGCCATAAGGCTTCAGACATTTTTCCAGGGCTGACCCGTCGCACCAGATCGGCCAGACTCAGCACGTCCCCTTGGCCATAAGCTCCTCGAGGGTTGCGACCCGAAATGGTGAACGTTCTCCCATATATTTTTTTCTCTCTTCTGGTGTGGGCCTACTCTGTGAGACATGTTGAAGGTCAATTTTAACCTTGGTTTCACAAATTATGCCGATAACCCCATTTATCGGCATCACCATCCTAGTCCTTATCAACGTTGTTTTGCTCTGAGCTATCTGGAGCGGCTCTCACGAACCTGACCCCATTACGCTTATAAATATGAAAGTCAGGATGTTTTCCTTCGTGTATATCTTCAATAAGCCTTTACGAGGGCCTGTCCCCCGCCCAGGAATGGTGTAGGTTTGGTTTTCGCCGTTCTTCCCATCTTGTTACCACGAATATTCTTTGCCACGTGCATCCCCTGTTTGAGCACCATGCTTCATACGGATATTGATGCGGTTCTGGCGAAAAAAGAACTCAATGATAACAACCTTGCCTTGTGAGAGATAATGCCCCTCCCCTTTGGTTTGCGTGAGCATGGTGGGGGTGAGCTGTAGAGATAACAAGATATAGCAATCGCCCCCTCCCATTGGTCGATATTCTGAAACCACAAATGTCGTATTTTGAGACAAGCGTTCACTATTAAAATGCTTGAACAATATGTGTATTGGGCTCCCCTTTTCACAGTGGGCAGCCATTGCACTCACTCCGATTGACAGGGATATGTTGTAAAATGACGTGGTTCAAGGTGATGCCATTCGATTTCTTCACTCTTCGTTATCTCTCACTAGTGTGCTTTTATCGCAATCTGTCGAGCGGTTTTTGCTGTGCACTCTCATGGCGCTCGCTTTGGCTTGTGTGCAGGTATTTGGAGGTAGTGTCGATACTGTCGTGGCCCGCATCAGCTTGTACGTGGGAAAGTGGTCGGCCGTTGAGGTTGATGTCATGAGTGATCCCGGTGTGGCGAATAGCGTGGGGAGAGAGTTGCCGCATTTCGGCACCATCCTGATAAAAGCCATCCAGCTCGGCAAGCTCGGCACCTTTGGTTATCACCGCTTGTATCAGCTCACGCAGCTGACGTATCCCTAAATTGGCATTAAGTTCTCCCTGCTCCCGGCCGTGGGCTGCCGCTTTATGACGGATAAAAAGCGGAGTCTGCTCGTTGGGTGCCGGCAAGGGCGAGAGTCCCAGAAACGTGCGATAACGTTCGAGTGCTTGAAGCAGCGCCTGTGAAACGGCAACAGTGCGGCGCTTGCCCCCCTTGCTACTGGGTATGTAGTAACCCCAGACGCCGGTTTTGCGATCCCGCCTGAACTGCCCCATCACAGGGGTAAAGCCCGGCCGGGCTGCAACCTCAGAGATCCGCAGATAGCAAGCGTACATCAGAATGGTGAGAAAACGGCTGCGCTCGTGCTGCTCCGGATGGTCGTTGGCAAGGGTATCGGCGGCCTGCATCACGTATGACCACTGCAACTCGCTGAAGGCCTGCACCTGATCATCGGCCTCCTGCTGTTGCGGCCGTTTGACCCGCTGCAGTAGCAGAGCGGGATTCCTGTCCATGTACTCCTCCTGGATCAGGAACTGGAAGAAGGCCGACAGGATGGCGAGCTTGGTCTTCATCGCCTGCTCGCTAAGACGGTAGGGCAAGGTGCGGCCCAGTTCCCGCTTGCCCAAAAACGGTCGCCATTGCGGATTGGGCAACCGCTCCCCCCACTCCTTGTCTAGGACAAATTGCGCCACGTTGCGATAGGCGATTAACTCTTCAGGTGGCGACTGACAGTAGTCGAGATAGCGGATCATGATGCGGCGAGTGAGATCTTTCGGGCTGATGGCCGCCTCGCAAAAGCACCAGTGCAAAAAGGTGGTCAGTTCGCTGCGATAGGTTTTGTAGTTGTTTTCGCTGTTGCGCTGCTCCAGCAACCAATCGACCGCCAGCTCGTAAACCAGCCCGGCATCGGGCACATCGTTGAGGCTGAGGTTGGCAAGGTACTGATTGACCTGCGGGTTGCCAACTTCCAGATAGATAAGACTGTCAAACAGCGGCATGGCCGGCGGCAAGGATAATGGGTGTTGAGTCATGGTGTTGCTTGTTGATGATGAATCGATATGTGCCTGTGAGCCGAGATGATAAAAAAGGGCTCGTGATAGATGAATGCGGCTTCTGCTAGTTTTTGTTCTGTCTCTTGTTATTGCTGATTGAGGTCACCGGGAGCGATCTGGATAACGATCTCTCCACTGTTTGCTCATTATTTCCTCATAGATCTGGCTGGTTTCGCTCAGTTGTGTACGCTATTCAGTTATGCATGGGATATGCATCTTTGTTAAAAAATTCTCGGGATAAATAGCCGTAAAAATGGATTTAAATGCAATTAAAGTGAATGGTGTGAGCTATTTATCCCGAGAAATAGCAGGTCTGTGCAATCAGGCAACCTGTTTGAGTGGCTTCTCCTTGCGCTTGGCCGCTGGAGCCTCTTCTTCCTTCGTGCCTGCCTGAACCTTGCCGCCACGCAGCAGGGTTTGCAGCACATCACGCTGCTCTGCCAGGTAGAATGCCAGACTCTCTTGCTGCTCTGGTGCCAGCTCGATCGGGGCGCCAGCCAACAGAGTCATCAACTCGTCGGCCGTATCCAGCAGCTTGTCATAGGCATCGGCCTCTTTTTTGCTGGCAAAGGTCATTTTTTCCACTCCCCCACGAACAACCACATATTTGATCTCGACAGCCATGATGGCCTCCTCTTGGTGATAATGGATAGAGTATATGTATGGATATACAGTATTGCAAATAGCCTCACCGGAAAAGAGTTCGCCGGGGTTTAGCGACAAAAGCCGCGCTGGATCAAGCTGTCTCAAAGTGTCATTTGACTTCCACGTCAGACTGGTCGGATCATGGCCTTATGACGATCGTACGACACCTGTTTATCCTGCTGATGGTAGAGGTGCTGCTCCTTGGGAGTATCGCCCACTTGGTCGTGGGACTCCCTTGGTTGCTGACCCTGCTGTTTGTGGTGTTTTCCCTGCTTGGGTTGCGCTGCCTGGTGGTGCTCGGTAGCTGGCTGTTTACCCGCTTCTACCCCTCCCCGGCTATCGGCCTTTGGCGCAGGGTGAAGATGATGGCGCAGGAGATGCTGGCCTACCTCTACACCTTCACCTTGTTGCTACCGTTTGAGCCTTTGCTGATGGCACCCGATCGGCTGCGTCCATGCCAGCGCCCCGTATTGCTGGTGCATGGTTACGGTTGCAGTCGCGGGATCTGGCGCACCCAGCGCGCCCGACTAGAGGCTGCAGGTCATGTGGTCGCCACCATTACCCTGATGCCACCATTTGGTCATATCGATGAGATGGTGCCGCTGCTGGCCACCCGGATTGACGACGTGCTGGCGCAGACTGGGGCTGACAAGCTGGTGCTGGTCGGTCACAGCATGGGCGGACTGGTCTGCCGCGACTATCTGGCTATCCATGGTGGTGACAAAGTAGAGCGCCTGATCACGCTGGCAACGCCCCATCAGGGCAGTCAGCTGGCCGCCCTTGGGCTTGGGGCCAATGCCCGCGAGATGGAGCCAGGCTCCGGCTGGTTGCAGCGTTTCGCTTCGGTGCCGCTTTGCGTACCCGGCATCTCGGTGCGTACCAGTCACGACAACGTAGTGATGCCGCAGGAACGGCAACGATTGGCGGGAATGGAAGATATCGAGTTGCCCGCCATCGGGCATCTTTCTCTGCTCTATTCCCGCCGTACGACGGATCTGCTGCTTGAGTTGTTGTCCCGAGTCTGACCCTCCTTAATCGTTCTTCAACTGCTATTCCAAATAAAACAGGGGCCTGATTGCTCAGGCCCCTGTTGATCTCTTTATCGCATCACCCGGTTAGAAGTGGATACCCTTGATCAGGGTCGAGACGGCAACCTGATCGGCGGTGGCCTTGGATTTGTCGCCATCCTTGGGGTCGGCAAAGGTGCGGAAGCTGGTGTTCATGATCACCTGGGCGACGCGCGGCGCCAGAGCGTGAACCACCTGACCGAACACCCCGAGGCGAGTGGCCAGTCGCACATGCTTGTTGATGATGGTATCGCACACCAGATCGGCCGCCTCTTCCGGCGTCATCATAGGTACCTGCTCATAGACCTTGGTCGGTGCGACCATCGGCGTTTTCACCAGCGGCATATTGATGATGGAGAAGCTCACCCCCTTGTCGGCAAACTCGGAGGCGGCAGTCCGCACCCAGGCATCAAGGGCCGACTTGGAGGCAACATAGGCGGAGAAGCGCGGCGCATTGGTCAACACCCCGATGGAGGAGATGTTGATGATGTGCCCTTTTTTCTTCTCGATCATGGTGGGCAGTACCCCCATGATCACCTTGAGCGCGCCAAAGTAGTTGAGCTGCATGGTGCGCTCCAGATCGTGGAAGCGATCGAAGGAATCCTCGATGGAGCGGCGGATGGAGCGGCCGGCATTGTTGACCAGAATATCGACGCCGCCGTGATCGGCCACGATGCGAGCGGTGATCTCCTCGGCCTGCGCCAGATTGGAGAGATCCCCCTGATAGATCTCGATGGTCAGCCCCAGCTCGGCAAACTCGGCTTTAGTCTCGGCAATCTTCTGCTCGTCGCGGGCGATGGTAACGACGTTGGCCCCCGCCCCCGCCAGCTTGCGTGCGGTGGCACGACCAATGCCGGAGGTGGCTCCGGTCACCAGCACTACCTTGCCCTCTACCCGACCACGCAGGGAGCGATCGATAAAGAGCTCGGGGTCAAGGTGGCGCTCCCAGTAATCCCACAGCCGCCAGGCGTAGCTGTGCAGCGGCGGTACTTCGATGCCGGTGCCTTTCAGTACCCGCTGGGTTTCGCGACTGTCGAAACGGGTGGGATAGCTGATAAGACGGAACACATCCTTGGGCAGACCCAGATCGGCGATGGCAGCATCGCGGATGCGGCGCACCGGCGCCATGGTCATCAGCATGGCGGTCAGGTGGCGGGGAATGAAGTTAAAGAGAGAGGCGTTGATGCGGATCGCAGGCTCTGGCGCATGGGCGGCGCGGGAGAAGGTGCTCAGCATGTCGCCGACCCGCATCGGGTTGGGGTCGGTCAGGTGGAAGGTTTTGTTCTCCTCTCCCTCCTGATGGGCGATATGCACCATGGCATCGACCACGAAGTTGACCGGCACGATATTGATACGGCCCCCTTCCACCCCAATGGCCGGCATCCAGGGCGGCAGCAGACGGCGCAGCTTCTGGATGGTCTTGAAGAAGTAGTAAGGGCCGTCGATCTTGTCCATCTCGCCGGTATTGGAGTCACCGACGACGATCCCCGGTCGATAGACTCGCCACGGAACTGTGCACTCGTTTCGCACAATCCCTTCCGCTTCGTGCTTGGTCTGAAAGTAAGGCATGTCGAGGTGCTCGGCCTCATCGAACATGTCCTCGCGAAACAGACCGTCAAACAGGCCCGCAGCAGCGATGGAGCTGCAGTGGTGGAACTGCCCCGCCCCCAGCCGCTCGGCAAGTTGAACAGCCTGACGGGTCCCTTCGGTGTTGACCTGCTGCTGGATCCCTGCCTTGGCGTTGAGGTCATAGATGGCCGCCAGATGGAAGAAGTGGTCGATCTTGCCGATCAACTGCTCCTGCATCTCGGCCGATACCCCCAGCAGCGGTTGCGTCATGTCGCCAAAAACAGGGACTGCGCGCGATTCATCCATATTCCAGAATGAGAACAACTCTGACAATTTCTCCTGATGAGAGGCGCGCATCAGAAAATAGACGGTACAGTCGGGATGCTGTTGGAATAACTTTTTGATCAATCGACGCCCGATAAAACCACTACCGCCAGTAATGAAATAGTTCATAAAGAGAATCCTGCTACTGATTAGGGTGTTACTAGGTTGTTAGATATATCACGATTCATATGGGAATCCGCAATTTGATTGTCGGTTCGTGAGCAAACCCTAATTTCGGTGGTGTGCCTGTTCCGTTATTAGGTAGAACCCTCTATTTTTTGTCCCTAGACTGGAGTTGAAAAATCAGTAATGCCACAACCCGATTGCAGTTTCGTTGTCGCCATTACATTTAACAGTCGTTATTCAAGGAGAAGATCATGGCTAAGAAATTGAAAGCGCTGGCAGGGTCAGTGACCGACAACCAACTCACCTCCACCATCAAGGAGTCTACCCAGCAGATCTGGTTGGCCGGTCTGGGCGCCTATGCCAAGGCGCAGGAAGAGGGTGGCAAGATCTTTGAAGCCCTGGTGCAGGAAGGTGAAGCGCTGCAAGCAAAAACCCGTCAGAGCGCAGATGAGAAGATTGCAGCTGTGACCGACAAGACCGCCAATACCTGGGGCCGTCTGGAGCAGGTTTTTGAAGATCGCGTGGCCCGCGCTGTGGCCAGCCTCGGCATTCCGACCCGCAAGGATATCGACAAGCTCTCCAAGCGCATGGCCGAGCTGACCGACGTGGTCCAGCAACTGCTGGATGCGCAGGAAGAGGAGGCCCCTGCCGCTGAAGCCAAACCGGCTGCCGCCAAAAAGCCCGTTGCCCGCAAGCCTCCGGTAAAGAAGGCTCCGGTAGCCAAGGCCAAAGAGGCCGTGGTTGAGCAGGCCGCTGATCTCCTTTCCGCCGCTGAAGATGCGGTGAAAGAGGTGAAGGCCAAAGCAGAGAGCGTCCTGCCCTGATCCCTCGCGGTGACGGAAGGTGATTGATACCGGCCCATGCCCTGCGCTGGGCCGGTCTTGTCATGGTGAATGTCATGGATAGAGAGGCGACGCTATGAGTACCATCGCAATTGCCCTTGCTGGCGGCGGGCCGCTCGGCGGCATCTACGAGATCGGTGCCTGCGCAGCCCTCTCTGACAGCATCAACGGCTTGCGCCTTGACCATGCCGATATTTATGTTGGCGTCAGTTCGGGGGCCGTGGTGGCGTCAGCGCTGGCCAACGGCATCTCGCCGGCAAAGCTGGTGCGGATCCTGCTCAGCGATGATTCGGGGGAGATGTTTGACCCGGCCACCTTGCTGCGACCCGCTTTTCGTGAATATGCCGACCGCCTGACCTCGATCCCGCCACTGGCGTGGCAGAGCCTGACCTACTATCTGGCGGCGCCCTGGAAGCGAAGCCTGTTTGAATCGCTGCAGGGACTCTCCAAGGCCATTCCGACCGGACTGTTCGACAATCGCGGGGTGGATCGCACCCTGACCCAGTTTTTTTCTCGCCCCGGCCGCAGCAACGATTTCCGCCAGCTGCGCAGCCGACTGTTTGTGGTCGCTACCGAACTCGATACCGGCCATCCGGTCGCCTTCGGCAGCCCGGGGCTCGATGACGTGCCCATCTCGGCGGCGGTACAGGCGTCGGCCGCCCTGCCCGGCCTCTTTCCCCCTTCATTGATTAACGGGCGTTACTATGTGGACGGGGCGCTGATCAAGACTCTGCACGCTTCGGTAGCGCTGGAAGAGGGGGCGGATCTGGTGTTCTGCATCAATCCGCTGGTGCCCTATGATGCGGACATGGCCGCCGGCGCGCCCACCAATCTGGTGGACAGCGGTCTGCCGGTGGTGCTGGCCCAGACCTTTCGCGCCATCATCCACTCCCGCATGCATGTGGGGATGGATCGCTACAAACACCAATATCCGGACGCCGACGCCCTGCTGTTTGAGCCCTCTTCTGCCGATGGCGAGATGTTCTTCACCAATGTGTTCAGTTATCGGGATCGCCGCCGCCTCTGCGAGCACGCTTACCAGCATACCCGCCGCGATCTCTGGCAGCGCCGTGACGAGCTGGCGCCGGTGCTGGCCAAGCATGGCCTCGAGCTCAATCTGGCCGCGCTGGCCGATGAAGATCGCACCCTGCTGGCCCCCGGCATTGGCTCGGTCGCCGCCCTCGACAAGTCGCTGGAGCAGTTGCAGCACTGGCTTGCCAAACGCTATCGCCACGGCGTGCGCCGTTCATCACCAAAGGAGTAGCATGGATCGCAAACCCAAACGTCGTACCCGGGAGCGGATCCTGACCACTGCCCTCGCCTGCTTCAATCGACAAGGGGAACCCAGCGTCACCACCTCGGCCATTGCGGCCGAGATGGAGATCAGCCAGGGCAATCTCTACTACCACTTCCACAACAAGGAGGAGATCGTCAACGCCCTGTTCTGCGAATTTGAACAGCAGATGGATCGCCTGCTGGAGGCGGTCAGCACCCCGTCCGATGAGCCCGAAGATATCTGGCTCTTTCTCCACCTGATGTTTGAAGCCGTCTGGCAGTACCGTTTCCTCTACTACGATATCGCGACCCTGATGAGTGGTTATCATCAGGTGGAACAGCGCTTTTCCGCCCTGCTGCGCCGCAAGGAGCAGACCGCCATCGCCATTTGCAACCATCTGCAAACGGTCGGGCTGATGGAGGGCACGACGCAACAGATGCGCACGCTGGCGGCCAATGTGGCGCTGGTGGGCACATTCTGGATCTCTTACCAGCGGGCACTGCACCCCAAGGCGGACGCCGATATCGCCCTCGGCGTCTTTCAGGTGATGCAGCTGGTCGCACCCTATTTGCGGGCCGATGCCCGCGCTCATCTGGGCGCCCTCGCCCATCACTACACCGACAAGGTTTGATTCACATGCTACAGGGAGAACAAGCATGACCACTTCACAACTCGAATTTGTCCCCTTCCCCTACGCGGATGCGGCCTATGACTATGCTGGCCAGAAGCTGGCGGACAACTGGGATCGTCTCCATCAGGGGGATGCCGAACCTTGGCCCGAGGATGAGCAGGTACAGGATGCCTGGCGGGCCTATCATGCCGGGGATTTTGCCCGAGCTGTCGCCCTTGGCGAAGCGGCCGGTGAGGCGGGCCTCAATGTGGCAAACAAGGCGCTGGTGATCCACGCCAGCTACCTGCTGGAGGACAAGTATGCCAAGCGCGCCGCCTTCGAACGGGCGGCCAGCCATGCCGAGCAGCTGCAAAAGCGCCAGCCCAAGAACGCCAACGCCTGGTATTTCCACGCGCTGGCACTCGGGCGATACAGTCAGGTGATCTCCATCTCCAAGGCCCTCTCGCAAGGGATTGGCGACAAGATCAAGGCAAGCCTGGAAAAGGCGCTGGAGATCGAACCCGACCACGCGGAAGCCCATATCGCCTTTGGCGCCTGGCACGCCGAGATCGTCGACAAGCTGGGTGCCATGATCGGCGGCCTCACCTATGGTGCCAAGAAGGAGGAGTCCGAGCGTCACTTCAAGGAGGCGCTGGCGCTGATCCCCGAATCGGCTATCGCCCGCATGGAGTACGCCAACGCTCAGGTGATGCTGCACGGCAAGAGCCGCCTGAAAGCGGCCGAAGCCCTCTATGCCGAAGCGGCCGAATGCGAACCCATGGATGCCATGGAGCGCCTCGATGTGGAGGCGGCGCGGGAAGAGCTGGAGGATTAACCGCCACTCTTGCCACGGATAGACAACAAAACAAGAGGCCAACCCGCGGGTTGGCCTCTTTTATGATGGGTGCAGTCCGGTTGGCTACGCCGTCACTGGTCGCTCAAATGCTCGCTCAACCGAGCAGCGCATCCAGTCCGTTGGGGTCAAACAATAGCTCCGGCTCCATCAGCACCAGCAACAGCAGTTGCTCGAACTCCACCGCAAACCGCTCGACCACCCGATCCGGATCCGGTACCAGCTTCTTGTCGGTGATAAGGCCCAGCTGCACCTTGTGATCGTAAGAGAGGATGGAGACGCCGACGCCGATATCCCCCGATTGCGGCACCCAGAACAGCGGCTGACGCAATTTTGCTCCAGCCAGATAGAGGGTCTGCTGCGGGCCAGGCACATTGGTGATCACCGCACTGGCCTTGGCCGTGAGCAGCTCGACGGCCTGCTGTTGCACCGCATTGGGGGCCATGCCAAGGGCATGTAACAGGTTGAGCACTACTACGGGTTGTAGCGAGGTGCGTAGCGCCTGCATCCGGTCACGCACGGTATAGAGCCGCTGTAACGGGTGTTCAACATCCAGTGGCAAGTCCAGGGCCACCAGCCCGAAGCGGTTGCCCAGCGCCCCCTCATCGTCCGGTGCACGCATATTGACTGGCACCAGGGCGCGGATCTTGACCTTGTTGGCATCATCCCCCTTCTCCTGCAGGTAGTGGCGAAACGCCCCTGCGGTGGCGGCGATCAGCAGATCGTTGACCGAGCAGCCCAGCACCTTGCCCACGGCCTTGATATCCGGCAGATCAATTTGTTCCGACCAGGCCACCCGCTTGGTGCTGGTGGTCTTGCCACGCAGGCGGCAGGGTGAATCATCACCGAGGGTGGCGATATTGCACAGCTCGCTCGCCACATCCCGCCCGGTCTTGAGGTAATCCACCGCCTTGGTGGGATGGGTGACCACTTCGACATATTTGGACCAGAGGCTACCGGTCAGCTTGAGACCGGCCCGCACCAGACGGCTGCCCTGGTGGCAATCCTCATCATCCTCGTCATCGCTGTCATCCAGTGGCTCCGGTGACGGTGGTCGCGGCGCCCCTTCCGGGGTGTTATCCATCATGGTCAGCATGGCCCGCACCAGCGAGAAGCCGTCGCCCATGGCGTGGTGAATGCGCACCACCAGCGCTTGCCCACCCAGCGACGTGTCGGTCAGGTGCATATCCCACAGGGGGCGCTGGTGGTTGAGCGGCGTCGAGGCGAGATCGGCCACCAGCTTCTCCAGCTCCAGCTTGCCCGCTTCACCCGGCAGGATCACACGCTTGAGGTGCTGATCGAGATCGAAATCGGGATCATGGCGCCAGTAGTAGGAGCCCCCCTCCAGCACGGCCCGCTGGTGGAAGCGGGGTTGCACCGAAATGGTGTGGCGCAATCCGGCCCGCAGACGCGCTTCATCAAGCTCTCCTTCAAACATCAGGACACCGATGATCTGCATCAGGTTGTTGGGTCTGTCCATGCGTAACCAGGCGGTATCGACGCAGGAGATAAATTCACTCAGTGGCATGGTTGTTTCCCTACAAAATGAATTTACCGAGGCGGCAAATTGCTCCTGCCCTCATATCCGGATGAAGACTTGATGCAATCAGAATGACATTAATGAGTGCCGACTCGAAATATGAAATAAAGATGAAAGATTACTTAAAAAATAGAATTGAGACCTCGCCGAATAATAAATCTGACAAACTATATGGCTTGCCAACTTATTTCAAACAGCCATCGTTTACAGCTGGTTTATTTAAAACCAGTGCAACGAAGAGTTTCAAACACGTTTGGGGCAAGGTAAGCGATTGTCGACATAATCGAGGATCTCCTGCTCCAGTACGCTGCGTACAGGCAACATCATCAAACCAAGATGCACTTCCAGTTCCAGGGTATCTTCGTCCAGGGTGAGAGTGCCATGTACCCCTGAGCCGCGAAAACGAAGCTCGGTCTCCTCTTCATCTGCCCATTCGCAATCGAGTTGATAGCTCTCGCTCATGTCCGCAGCGATGGCTTCGGCCGCGATCCGGGCGGCGGCCAATCCCAGCGGATGCTGACGGCTGATCTGGATGGTAGAGAGTGCGCTGCTGCCAGCGAGCGAGTTGAAGAACATGGTCGTTACTCTGGGTCATAAGTTAGTTATTGATATTAAACACATGTTCACAACAAATGAAAGGATGGTTCACATAAATGGGACTCACTTAACAGAGTCGAGAGGGATGCAGGCCATCAGCGGGGCATGGCATTTATTCCCTCCCCCGTGCGCGCTACACTTGTCACGGAACGATCAGCAAAAGCTGCTTGTTTTTCATTCACTTGTATCTTCGTATCACCGAATCCCCATCAATGGGCCCAAGGCCAGAGAGCTGTAGATGACGCATCAAGAACATGCCCACGACGACGATAGCACCCTGGGTCGGCTCTACCGCCAGCTCAAGCGGGTTGCAGCCTTGCGCGAGCAGATGCGTGCTCACCCGGAGGATCTGCAGGATCGGGATCGGCTACGCCAGTGGCAGGCCGACCGGTTGGGGCGAACCCATCGTGATCTGCTGGAGAGTGACCGCTACGGCCCGGCGGCCGAGTTTTTCCTGACCGATCTCTATGGCCCCGGGGATTGCGCCCGCCGCGATGCGGACGTGATGCGGGTGATGCCAACCGCCGAGCGGCTGTTGCCGGAGTCCGGCCTCAAGGTGCTGGCGCAAGCGATCGAGCTCGACGCTCTCTCCGAAGAGCTGGACTACCTGATGGTGGTGGCGCTGCGGCGCATTGATGGCATTGATCCCATCACACCGGATCATTACACCATCGCCTATCGTGCCGTGGGTGAACAGGCGCGCCGGGAACATCAGATTGCGTTGGTGAGCGAGCTTGGCATGACGCTGGACAGACTGGCGAGAAAGCCGCTGCTGGGGGCAACCCTCAAGCTGGTGTCAGGGCCAGCCCATCTGGCGGGGCTTGGCGAGCTCTTCTCCTTTGTCGAGCGCGGCTATCAGGTGTGTCATCAGATGGGGCGTGCCAACGAGTTTCTCGAGACCATCGCCAGTCGCGAAACGGCCATCATGACGGCGCTCTTTAACGGCGACAGCAGTGCGCTGGGGTAAGGCTTATCGAGGGATAAGCCGCCAGAATAACAAAGCGGGCCGATGAGCCCGCTTTTCGTTTATCACTGTTTGCCGATATGTTGGCCAATGCAAGAGCGGAGCGATCAGATCACCAGCAGATCCATAAAGGCGTGCACCGGGGTGGCGGCAAGGCGCGGCCCATCCTGACAGAGGGCCAGAATGTCGCTGACCCGTTTGGCCGGGAAGCGGGTGGCCAGATTGTGCTGGAATTTCTCCACCAGCAGCGGGATCCCCTCCTCCCGACGGCGACGATGGCCGACCGGATACTCCACCTCCACCTTGGCGGTGTGAGTGCCGTCCTTGAAGAAGATCTGGATGGCGTTGGCAATGGAGCGCTTGTCCGATTCCAGATATTCACGGCTGTAGCGTTTGTCCTCCTGCACCACCATCTTGCTGCGCAGCGCGTCGATGCGGGGATCGGCGGCAACATCGTCCTCGTAATCCTCGGCAATGAGGCGACCGAAGATAAGCGGCACCGCCACCATGTACTGCAGGCAGTGATCCCGATCGGCCGGGTTGTTGAGGGCGCCGACCTTGCTGATGATGCGAATGGCCGACTCATGGGTGGTGAGTTCGATGCGGTCGATCTCATCCAGCCGCCCCTTCACCTGACCGTGCAGTTTCATGGCGCACTCAACCGCGGTCTGGGCATGGAACTCGGCGGGATAAGAGATCTTGAACAGCACGTTCTCCATCACATAGCTGCCGTACCCCTGATGCAGGGCGAACTGGTTGCCCTTGAACAGCACATCGTAGAAGCCCCACTTGGGGGCGCTCAGCACACCGGGATAGCCCATCTCGCCGCTCATGGTGATAAGGGCGAGGCGCACCGCGCGAGAGGTGGCATCTCCTGCCGCCCAGCTCTTGCGCGATCCCGCATTGGGGGCATGGCGGTAGGTACGCAGGCTCTGGCCATCGACCCAGGCCTGGGAGACCGCATCGATTACCTGATCGCGGGTGCCACCCAGCATATGAGTCACCACGGCGGTGCTGGCGACCTTGACCAGCACCACGTGATCGAGACCGACCCGGTTGAAGGAGTTCTCCAGCGCCAGCACCCCCTGAATTTCGTGGGCTTTGACCATGGCCACCAGCACATCGCTCATGGTGAGCGGCGCCTTGCCCTCGGCCACGCGAGTACGGGAGAGCCAGTCGGCGGTGGCCAGAATGCCCCCCAGATTGTCGGAGGGGTGACCCCACTCGGCGGCCAGCCAGGTGTCGTTGTAATCGAGCCAGCGGATGATGGCGCCGATATCCCAGGCCGCCTTGACGGGGTCGAGGCAGAGCTGGGTACCGGGCACCCGGGCACCATGGGGTACCAGTGTCCCGGGGACTATAGGGCCAAGGTGCTTGGTGCACTCGGGAAAGCGCAGGGCCAAGAGGCCACAGCCGAGCGTATCCATCAGGCAGTAGCGGGCGGTGTCGAGGGCCGCCTCGCTGGTAATGGGGTGGTTGCAGACATAATCGGCAATATCGACCAGCACCTGATCGGGCTCGGGTCTGTGGTTGACGTCGACGTTGGCGGACATCGTGACTTCCTTATCGTTGTTGTAGAGAGACAAAGTGACGGGGGGCCGGGCCGACATAATCGGCGCTCGGGCGGATGATCCGGTTGTGCTCGCGCTGCTCCATCACGTGGGCGCACCAGCCGCTGACCCGCGAGCAGACGAAGATGGGGGTGAACAGCTTGGTCGGGATCCCCATGTAGTGATAGGCGCTGGCGTGGAAAAAGTCGGCGTTGGGAAAGAGCTCTTTCTCCTCCCACATCACCTTCTCCGCCTCGCAGGAGACGCGATAGAGGCGATCATCCCCTACCGCCTCGGCGAGCTTGGCCGACCACTCCTTGATGATGACGTTGCGTGGATCCGAGGTGCGGTAGATGGCGTGGCCAAAGCCCATGATCTTCTCCTTGGCCGCCAGCTTGGCCAGCAATTCGCGCCTTGCCTGCTCTTCATCCTGCCAGTGTTCGATCATCGCCATGGCCGCCTCGTTGGCACCGCCATGGAGCGGGCCGCGCAGGGTGCCGATGGCCGCGGTGATGCAGGAGAACATGTCAGAGAGCGTCGAGGCGCAAACCCGCGCCGCAAAGGTGGAGGCGTTGAACTCATGCTCGGCGTAGAGGATAAGGGAGACATGCATCACCCGCCGCTCCAGCTCGCTCGGTGCCTTCTGGTGCAGCAGCGCCAGAAAGTGGCCACCGATACACTCCTCGTCGCTGTCGAGGGCGATACGAATACCTTCATGGCTGAACTTGTACCAGTAGATCAGAATGCCCGGGAAGGCAGCCAGCAGCCGATCCGCCACTTCATGCTCATGCTCGAAACCATCTTCCGGCTCCAGATCGCCGAGCATGGAGCAGCCGGTGCGCAGCACATCCATGGGATGGGCATCGGCGGGAATGCGTTCCAGCACTTCCAGCAGCGGCTGGGGCAAGGTGCGCAGGCGACGCAGCTCGCGCTTGTAGGCGTCAAGCTGCTGCTCACCGGGCAACTCCCCCTTGAGCAGCAGATAGGCGACCTCCTCGAACTGGGCGCTGTCGGCCAGCTCCTTGATGTCATAGCCGCGATAGGTAAGACCGGTGCCACTCTTGCCTACTGTGCAGATACTGGTCTCCCCTGCGCTTTGACCGCGCAGACCGGCCCCGCCCAACGGTTTTTGCTGTCCCATAAGCTGCCTCCTATTCCTTGGCTGTAAACAGACGATCCAGTGTCTGCTCGTAGTGGTGATATCCGAGGAAGTCGTAGAGTGACTCCCGGGTCTGCATGGTCTCCACGACAGCGCGCTGATGGCCATCCTGGCGAATATGTTGATAGACGTTGAGGGCGGCCTGATTGGCGGCCCGGTTGGCACTCAAGGGGTAGAGCACCATGTCGACCCCGTGGGCGGCCAGTTGCTCTTTGTCAAACAGTTCGGTTTTGCCGAACTCGGTCATGTTGGCGAGGATCGGCACTTTGGCCGCCTGCTTGAACTGGTCGTACTGAGCAAGCTCGGTCACCGCCTCGGCGAAGATCATGTCGGCCCCGGCGGCCACATAGGCGGCAGTGCGTTCAAGAGCCGACTCCATCCCCTCCACCGCCAACGCATCGGTGCGGGCCATGATGACGAACTCGCTATTCTCGCGGGCATCCACTGCTGCTTTTATCCGATCACACATCTCCTCCAGCGACACCACCGCTTTGTTGGGGCGATGACCGCAGCGCTTCTGGGCAACCTGATCTTCCATATGGACAGCGGCAACTCCGGCTCGCTCGAACGCGCGAATGGTGCGGGCGATATTGAATGCCCCGCCCCAGCCGGTATCGATATCGACCAGTAGCGGCACTCGGGTCGCCGCTGTGATCCGCTCGGCATCGATCAGCACGTCGTTGAGGGAGGTCATGCCGAGATCCGGCAAGCCATAGGAGGCATTGGCTACTCCGGCGCCGGAGAGATAAAGAGCTTGAAAACCGCTGCGCTCGGCCATCAGCGCCATATAGGCATTGATGGTGCCGACGATCTGCAGGGGATGTTCATTGGCAAGGGCGGTGCGAAAGCGCAGGCCTGCCGAGGGGGACAAACTGGACATCATGACTCCTTTCACCTGTCTAGTCTGGCTATCTAATATCACGTTTACGTTAACGTCAATTATACTTTCGTGACATTCCGGCCGCAGGCAAGACAGGAAACCGGTTTTAGGGTAAATTTCACCAATTCCTTCAACAGGTTGAATTGTATGATGGAGCCCGGTTCCGTAATTGTCTGTCCGGCGTGCGACTTGCTGATCCAGCGCAAAGCACTGCCGCTGCGTCGTCATGCCCACTGCCCGCGTTGTCACCAACATCTCTATGGCCGTTATGCCTTTCGTCCCTCCCAGTTGATGGCCCTGACCATCACCGGATTTCTGCTGCTCCCCTCCGCGTTTTTTGAACCGCTGATCTATCTGCGGCTGGCGGGGGTCAACTCCGATGCCGACCTGCTGCGCGGTATCCTGGTGCTATTTGGCGAAGGTGAGTTTTGGGTGGCCTCTTTGGTGCTCTGGTGCGCCGTACTGGCACCGGTAGGGTTATTGGCGGGGATCTTTGCGCTTGCCTCGGGTCTGGCTAAACGCTGGCATATCTTGGCGCCCACCTTGAAGCTGGTCGAGGTGTTTCGCCATTGGGCCATGCTGGAGGTCTATATCGTCAGTCTGCTTGTTGCCCTGTTCAAACTGATCGACATCGCCGATGTGCGCCTCGGTGGCGGGTTGCTCAGTCTCGGCATTCTGATGCTGCTCAATATGACCCTGCTGATCCTGTTTGACCCCGCCCCCTACTGGGCGCGGATCCCGTTAAAGGAGCCGGAACATGACCAGCGCCCGTGAGATGGGGCTCTGCCGCTGCCATACCTGCGGTCTGCTGGTGCGTTATCAAGCCGGGGCAGCCTGCCCCCGTTGCAGCAGCAAGTTGCAGGTGCGCATCCCCCGCTCCCTTGCCTGGTCGTGGGGCTTGCTGGCACTTGCCACCTTCATGTTGTTGCCTGCCAATCTGTTGCCTATTACCCATTTCTACAACAAGGGTTTACTGCAGTCAGATACCATCTTCAGCGGTATCATGATGCTCTATCGCAGCAAAATGGGCGGGATTGCCACTATCGTCCTTACCGCCAGCATACTGGTGCCGGTGGGCAAAATATTGGGGCTGGGCTGGATCTGCTGGCAGTTGCAGCGGGCCAAACCGGTACGGCGCAAGCGCCAGCTGGTGATGTATCGGGTGATCGATTTTATCGGTCGCTGGTCAATGCTGGACTTGTTCGTGATTTCGCTGATGGTGGCACTGGTCGATCGTGGTGTGCTGCTGAGTGTTCGCGCAGGCCCGGGGGCCACCGCCTTTGCCGGTGTGGTGGTGCTGACCATGATGTCGGCCCGCATGCTCGATACCCGCTTACTGTGGGACAAGGCGGCTCGTTAATGATTTCTCTGTTTTTGTCTGATGTGCTGTTTAATCCAGCCAATAAGGAGTCACTATGATCGGGGCTGAACCCGTCATTGAAAAGCGTCGCTGGTTATCACCGGTCTGGCTGTTACCCCTGATAGCCCTGCTGCTGGCAGGTGGCTTTCTCTATCAGCAGGTATTGAGCCGTGGCCAGCTTATCCAGATCAACTTCGCCCAGGGCAACGGCATTTTGCCGGGCAAAACCCAGGTACGTTATCAGGGGGTGGCCATCGGCGTGGTGCAAGAGCTGGAGCTGGCTGAAGATGGCCGCAAGATTGCGGTGATGGCCAAGATTGACAGCCGTGCCCGGCCGTTGATCCGCAAAGGCTCCGACTTCTGGCTGGTGAGCCCCAAGGCATCGCTGACCGAGATCTCCGGCCTCGATACTCTGGTCTCCGGCAATTACATCAACCTGCAACCGGGGCGTGAAAGCAATCCGCTGGAGGAGACCTTCGATGCCCTTGAGGGCCCTCCCCCCGGCTATCAGGCTCAGGGACGCATGCTGCACCTGACCGCCGATTCGCTGGGTTCTGTGGGGATTGGCGCCAAGCTCTATTTCCGCGGCATCGAGGTGGGCAGCGTTATCAATACCCGCCTGGGTCAGGACAACCAGAATGTCATTCTGGATCTGGTGATCGAGCCGCGTTTCGAACATCTGGTCAAAGCCGATACCCGCTTCTGGAACATCAGCGGCATCAAGGGCTCCTTCAGTCTGGCCGGGGTAAACGTGGAGGCTGGCAGCCTTACCTCCATCCTGAGCGGCGGCATTGCCTTTGACTCGCCCAAAGATTCACCGGAACCGGAGAAGGGACAGACTTTCGTCCTCTATAAAGGGCTGGCGGAAGCGGCGCGTGGCGAGCGTATCGACATTGCGGCTGGCGATCTTCCGGTCAAGGAGGGGATGCCCATCCTCTATGAGGGGATCGAGATTGGTCGTATCGACCCCATTCGCCTCACCGACAAAGGCCGTGTGGTCACAGCGCTGATCAACCCGGAGCAGGCTTACCGCATTACTGACAAGAGTCAACTGGTGTGGGAGAGCGTCTCCCTCTCCGCGACCGGCGTGCAGCATGCAGATCGCCTGCTCTCCGGCCCGGCCATTCGCCTCGACTATGTAGCGGGCAAACCGGTACAGAAGATGACCCTGACCGATCGCGCGCCCCAGAGCGGTACCAAGGTGACGCTGCAGGCTGACGATCTGGCGGGGCTCAATCAGGATGCACCTGTCTGGTACAAGGGATTGCAGGTGGGCCGTATCAGCCAGCTCACCTTGGATGCGCGCGGCAATGCCAGCGTTGAGCTGGTGATGGCGCCGAACTATGGCCATCTGCTCAATCGTGCCCGCTTCTATCGCGCCGTCCCGTTGCAGATCGATGCCGATCTGAGCGGCATCAAAGTAGAAACCAGTCCGGCCAGTGCCTGGTTGGGGGGCGGGATCAAGCTGGTACAAGCCAGCAGTGGCGAGCGGATTAACCGTCTCTACCCGAGTCAGGAGTTGGCACTGCTCGGTACCCGTGATGCCAAGCCGCAGCGCTGGTTGCTCAAGGCAGATCAGGCCGATGGCATTGGCATTGGCTCACCTGTGCTCTATCTGGGGCTGGAAGCGGGCAAAGTCAAACAGCTGCGCGCCGCCAAAGAGGGGGTCGAGATCGAGCTAGAAATTGATGGCGTCTATGCTCCCCTCCTCGCCCAGCAACCCCAGTTTTGGAAAAAACCGGCCATCGACACCAAGGTGCGGGTCGATGGGGTGCAGGTCAAGGTGGGCAACCTCGGTACACTGCTGCGCGGCGCTATCGAGTTCGACCGGTTGGCCAATGGCCGCAGCAGTCATCAACTGTTCGATTCCAGGGAGCAAGCCAAGGCCAAGGTGCGCCAGCTGTCACTGGTAGCAGATAGCAATCCGGGGCTCGGGATTGGCAGCCCGATCCGCTATCGTGGGGTCGATATCGGCAAAATTGAAGAGATCGAGCTGGAGCCGTCTCTGGGTCAGGTGATCTTCAAGGCGGAACTCGATGGCCACTATGCCGAGCGTTTCCTGCAGTCCGGCGCCCGCTTCACTCTGGTGCAGGCCAAGCTGGGGCTGGGCGGTGTCGCTCACCTCGATACCCTGATCAAGGGGGCGTTTGTAGAAGCACAACCCGGTAAAGGCGCTGGCAAAGATCGCTTCCCCTTGAGTCAGGTCGGCCCGGTGGGTCTGGCCCTTACCCTCAAGAGCCCCTCCGTCAATGGCCTGAGCGTCGGCAGTCCGCTACTGTTTCGCAAGATGGTGGTGGGCAGTGTCACCAAGGTGGCGCTTGCTCGGGATGGTAGCGAGGTGGTGATCGACGTTAACGTCGATCAGGAGTATGCCCATTTGGTGCGGGCCAACTCCCGTTTCTGGAATGTCTCCGGGGTCAAGGCGGATATCGGCCTGACTGGCGGCACCATCGAAGTGGAGACGGTGCAGAGCCTGCTGGCTGGCGGCATTGCTTTCAATACGCCGGAGAGAGAGATGGGGCCAACCGTCAAGGCGGGCCATAGCTATCCGCTCTATGGCAAGGCCGAGAAAGAGTGGCTGGAGTGGAGCCCGCGCATCCAGCCCTGATCCCTTCCCTTTGTATCTCATCCAAGCCCGGCACCCTGCCGGGCTTTTTTATATTCCGGAGCCTGTTGATAGGGTTCAGATTCAGAATATTCTTAGCCTTGTGGTAGAATATCGCCCCTCTTTTTCGGTCAACGAGACGGCACAGTGCACGACAACACCTTCCTTCCCGATTACTTTTTACGCCACATTGCGGCCATCATGCCGGCCCATCTCTCGATGGATGAGTTTGTGGCCAGTTGTCGACGTCCGCTGCGCCGCAGCATTCGGGTCAACACCTTGAAGATCGCCGTCTCGGATTTCGTCGCCCTGATGGAGCCACTGGGTTGGCAACTCGACCCTGTCCCCTGGTGTGATACCGGCTTCTGGCTGACCCGCTGCGATGAAACCGTCCCCCTTGGCAACACCGCCGAGCATTTGAGCGGGCTCTTCTACATTCAGGAAGCGAGCTCCATGCTGCCGGTAACGGCGCTCTTTGCCAGCGACAAGATCAAAACGGAGGGCATGTTGCTGGATGCGGCGGCGGCCCCCGGCTCCAAGACCACCCAGATCGCGGCCCTGATGAACAATCAGGGGATGCTGGTTGCCAACGAGTTTTCCAGCAGCCGGTTGAAAGTGCTGAATGCCAATATCCAGCGCTGCGGTGTGACCAATGTCGGGATGACCCACTTTGATGCCAAGGTATTTGGCCAGTGGCTGCCGGAGATCTTCGACGCTATCCTGCTCGATGCCCCCTGCTCCGGTGAAGGGACTGTGCGCAAGGATGAAGATGCGTTGCGCAACTGGAGTATCGAGAGCATCGACGAGATTGCGGCGGTGCAACAAGGGTTGCTGGAGAGCGCCTTCCATGCCCTGAAACCGGGTGGTGTGCTGGTCTACTCCACCTGCACCTTGAGTGAGCAGGAGAATCAGGCGGTCTGCCAATCCCTGCTGGACAAGTTTGGCGATGCCTTGAGTTTTGACTCACTGGCCGACCTGTTTCCCCATGCAGAGCAAGCCTGCACACCTGAAGGATATCTGCACGTTTGGCCCCAGATCTTCGATAGTGAAGGCTTTTTCGTCGCCAGATTGCGCAAGCATCACTCGGTACCCAACACCATGTTCAAGCCGGGCAAGCTGGGTAAATTCCCTTTTACGCCCCTTCCTGCCAAAGAGGCGGAACCCATATTGCGCGAGATTGAAGCCAACTTCGGAGTGGCACCGCAGGGTCAACTGTTTGGCCGCAATGACGAGATCTGGCTCTTTCCCCAGCAGTTTGATCAGGTGCAGGGCAAGCTGCGCTTCGATCGCATCGGCATCAAGTTGGCCGAGACCTTCAAGAAAGGTTATCGCCTCACTCATGAGTGGGCATTGGCCTATGGAGATAAAGCGAGCAAGGGCGTGGTCGAGCTGGATTGCACCAATGCGCGGGAATTCATGATGGGGCGAGATGTCTGGCCAGAGCAGGATGCGGGCACTGGCGAGGTGATCGTCCGCTATCAGGGGTATACCTTGGGCATGGGGAAATGGGTGGGGAGTCGGGTCAAGAATGCCCTCCCCCGCGAGCTGGTGCGTGACAACAATCTGTTCAATGCGTAGTGGATCGTTCGGTGCATCAGCACTTGAACGAGTCTGAAATACCCACACTCTGGTTGAACTTTTCTTCGGTTCTTGAAAAGCCTTGAGCCTTGTCTAAGCTTAAGGCAATCCGAACACCAGTTAGCGCACGGCTCTGCAAGGAGCCAATTCCCCTATGCCAGGTACAAGGAATTCGTACCTGGCTTTTTTTATCTCTTCACGTATCGCTGTTACTTCACTCTTGGCTCTATTCGACGGTCTCTTCGAGCTGTGTGGCGACTCTGTTTTCAAACGGAGGTTCTCTACCCAGCTCATGTTGGTAGAGCAGATCGATCGCCTGCTCGATGAGTGATGCCTGACTGTCTTCGAGATGGATACCCAGAGCGGCCAATCGCTCGGCGTGGCGATTGCTGATCCAGCATTGCAATCGGGTATGGGTCTCCTGCTTGCGTTTTACATGTTGGCGCTGCCGCTCGGCATTGTTTTGGGGGGCCGCTTCTTGCTCTTCACGCCCTGTCATTTCTTGGCTCATATGTCCTTGCGATATTACGTTTCTGAGTTTGTTATCTCTCATCACATGCCATTATCCATTGGAAGATGCCCTTCCCCTTTGGGCTGTTGGCTGCACGGCAAATATATCATCAGATCAACAAGATATCATTTAACATAAAAAACGAGGTGACGCAGTTGTGTCAAAGCAAGCCATCAAGGGCATGATCGGAGAATTTGTGGGCGTCATCGAAGTACTCCTGCAGGGTTCGCATATCCTTGTGGCGCGTCACCTCGATGATCTTGTTCATCGGTTTGCCGGCAGTCACGGCAGAGGTGATAAATCCGCGCCGCAGGCTGTGGCCACTGACGTAAAGATCGTCAATGGCTTGACCGGTTCGCCGCTTGATCATCAGATTGATGCCTTGTGGGCCGAGTGGTTCGGCCATCAGTTGACCCCAGCGGTTCATGCGCCGAAATAGCGGCCCCTCGCTGATCCGGCTTTTGTGTAGCCACTTTTGCAGTGCCGATACGGGGCAATAGTGCTTGCCCGGGATCAGGGCTATCTCGGTTTCATGAAGCTGATGCTTGCTCGGTTTGAGACGAAGGCGGATCCCCTGCCCCACAAAATCGAGATCGCTCACCTCAATTCGGGCCGCTTCCGAGCGGCGCAAAGCGCCACTGAACATCAACAGCAACAGGGTGTGATCACGCAAGCCAGCCAGATCACCGGTGTCGATGCCATCGAGCACCTGGGTCAATGGCTGCAGCGTCAGGGCGCCGGTTTTGCGTTTGCGATTATCCCCCAATCTGACAATACCGCGCATCATCTCCTTGATTTCGGGATGTTCGGTGGGCATGGGATGAATGCCTTTCTGCTTGAAGGCATAACGGATCCCGGCAAGCCGTCTCACCAGGGTTGCCGGTTTACGAGGTTCACCGTTGCGTAGCTCCCCTTTTCCCTCTTCTTTATCCAGCCATACCCAGTCTGCCAATACGCCGTCAGCCTGATCAGCAAGAAAGTTCATGATGTCGTGATGGGTTGTTTGTAGCGGATCCAGTCCGTGCAATTGGCACCAGAAGACAAAAATACGGGTATCTGCCTGATAGGCATTGAGGGTGGAATCCGCTTTTGCACTGCGCAAAAAGCGGCGTGCCCGACTATTTAGCTGTGCATCGAAAACAGTCTGCAGTGACTGATGAGTCGGATTGGACAAGGATGGATATGCCACGGAACCCTATGATTCATATGATGTTTGAGAGGATCTTACAGGATCCTTCCCATACATCAAGTATCGATAATGAATATTATCGATACTAATAGCATGCTGTTTTAATACCCATTGGCCACGGTGAACGGACGAGAAACATAGAAGTATTATTCGACCCGGTTTTGTATGGATGAACGAGTTGAATTGGTTGGGCGAGTGAGAGATAACGTAGCGCGATATTGATATTCAGGTGGGTAATCAGCTTGGTATTTGAAATATAAAAGCCCCGAGCAACGGGGCTTGGGGATTATTTTTTCGCCAGTTTGAACAGTTCAAAGAAATTCCGGCTGGTGGCTTCTGCCAATTCATTAAGCGGAATATGACGCAGATCGGCAATAAACTGCGCAACGTCTCGCACAAAGGCGGGTTCGTTCTCCCTCCCCCGATGCGGCACGGGGGCAAGATAGGGCGAGTCGGTCTCGACCAGCAATCTGTCCAGGGGCAGAGCCTTGACCACCTCTTGCAGTGCAGACGCATTTTTGAAGGTGGCGATCCCGGAGATGGATATATAGAACCCCATCGCCATTGCTGCTTCTGCCATTTCGAGGGATTCGGTGAAGCAGTGCAGCACACCGCCAACCTGATCAGCGCCCTCTTCACGCATGATCTGCAAGGTATCTTGCTGGGCATCGCGGGTATGGATGATCAGCGGCTTGTTCAGCGCGCGAGCAACCCGGATATGTTCGCGGAAAGAGGCTTGCTGAACGTCCTTGTTCTCGGGCGAGTAAAAGTAATCGAGGCCGGTCTCACCGATGGCCACCACACGTGGATCGGCAGCTTGCTTGAGCAGCAACTCGGCATCGACACCGGGTTCCTGATTGAGCGGGTGTACCCCGCAAGAGGCAAATACCTGGGGATAGGGAGCGATCGCCTCGAGCATGGTCGGGAACTGTGCCTGAGTCACACTGACACAGAGAAAATATCCCACGTCCAGTTTCGTGGCCTTTGCCAGTACATCAGCCAAGCTGGTCTGCTTGCTGCCATAGCTGAGGCGATCTAGATGACAGTGGGAATCAACGAGTAACATATAAAACCTTTCTGCTTGTCGGTAATTATAACCAGCGACTGAGCCAGTTCATCAGATGGATGGTGGGATTGGAGAGCTGACCCGGCTGACATGCCGCTTTCAGGGCAACCAGATCTTGTACTGCATCCAGCAGTTTTTCGCTGGAGTGCTGCTCCGCCAACCGTTGACTCAAGATGGCCAGATCAGGCATTGCCAGCTGATGATGACCACATCCGGCCTGGGTTTTCAGGGCATCGCACAAGAAGAGCTGCAACCAGTGCAACCTGACCTGCGTCTCCTGACCAAGCTGGCTGCACAGTGCCGTCGCCTTGACCGGACTTTGACTCAGGGCGACAAACTGTTCCAGCAGTTCGCGACGAGTACCGTCCTGTTGCTGCTCGATATAGTCGAGTACCCGCAGCGGGGCCCCTTGACAGATCCGCACCTGAGCCAACGTGGCCTGATGACCCTGTTCGGCCAACCAGCGTACCGTCTCCCCTTCTGCAGGCAACTGACAGACATGTTTGTGACAGCGACTAAGAATGGTAGGAAGCAACCGGGAAACCTGGGAGGCAATCAGCAACAGCAAGCTGTCGCCGGCCGGCTCTTCCAAGGTTTTCAACAGGGCATTGGCTGCCGATTCGGTCATCCGCTCCGCATCAGGAATGATCACCACCTTGCCACGGCCGAGCTGGGCAGAGCCCTGCAGCCGGGTGCAGATCTCGCGAATGGCCTCGACCCCGATGGTCTTGCTGTCGCGCGTTATGGTGCCGAGATCCGGGTGGTTGCCCTTGTCAAACAGCTGGCAGGAGTGGCACTGACCACACGGTTCTCCACGATCCGGTTGTTGGCAAAGGTGCAAACGCGCCAGCCGCTCAGCCAGTTGCTCCTTGCCAAGACCGGGATCGCCCAGCAACAACCAGGCGTGGCCGAGACGACCGGACTGGGCCGTCTGGCTCAGGGCATGCCAGTCAGGGATCAGCCAGGGATACATAGCGGCTCGTTCGACAGATAGTGATCCAATGCACACTCGATGGCCGCTTTGACCTGTTCCGGCGTTTGCGCCGCATCGATCACCACAATGGAATCATCCTGGGCGGCCAGTTCGAGATAACGAGTTCGGGTACGCTCGAAGAAGCTCAGTTGCTCCAGTTCGATGCGATCCAGCTCGCCGCGATGGCGTGCGCGCTGCAAGCCAAGGGCAGGATCGATATCGAGATAGAGGGTGAGATCCGGCTTGAAGTTGCCGAGCACCGCCTGCTTGATGGCTCCGATAAGCTGGGCATCGATACCACGGCCGCCCCCCTGATAGGCCTGGGAGGAGAGATCGTGGCGATCCCCCACCACCCAGATACCATCGGCCAGTGCCGGCTTGATGCGGGTCTCCACCAGTTGTACCCGGGAGGCATACATCAGCAGCAATTCCGCCTCGATGGTGAGGCGCTCGTCGTGCACCTCTTTGACGATAGCCCGCATCCGCTCGGCCAGTGGCGTACCACCCGGCTCGCGGGTGCACTCGATCCGGTTGATGCCGTGGCGCTGCAGATAGTCGGTCACATAACGAACGGCCGAGCTCTTCCCTGCCCCTTCCAATCCTTCGATCACAATAAATTTAGACATTAGGGTTTCTTCAATATGTATTCACGAACCGCCCGATTGTGTTCATCGAGAGTCTTGGAGAAATAGTGGGCACCGCCCCCCTTGGCGACAAAATAGAGATAATCAGTCGACTTGGGGTTAAGCGCAGCTTCGATGGAGGCCTTTCCTGGCATGGCAATAGGCGTGGGCGGCAGACCGTCGATCACATAGGTGTTGTAGGGATTCTTGTCGGTCAGATCGCTGCGGCGAATGTTGCCATCGAAGCGATCCTTCACCCCGTAAATGACGGTGGGATCTGTTTGCAACTTCATGCCCAGACGCAGACGGTTGACGAATACGGAGGCGATCTGCGCCCGCTCGTCCGGCTGGCCGGTCTCTTTCTCGATGATGGAGGCCATGATCAGCGCCTCATAAGGGGTCTTGTAAGGCAGGTTGGCCTGACGTTTCTCCCAGCTCTGCTGCAGGAAAGTCTCCATATCCTGATGGGCGCGACGCAGGATCGAGAGATCGCTGGCATGGGTGGTATAGGCATAGGTTTCCGGCAGGAACCAACCCTCCAGCTTGCCATTCTCGATGCCGAGTTCCTGCGCCAGGTCGGCTTCGGATTGCTCGACGGTCAACCGCTCAAGGTATGGGGCGCTGGAGAGTTGCTTTTGCCAATCCTCGAAACGGGAACCTTCGACGAAGGTGAGGCTGAAGTGAAACTCCTTGCCCGATGCGAACAGGGAAAGGGTCTCCTTGAGAGGGGCCCCTTCCTTGATTTCATAGGTGCCCGATTTGATGGCCACCAGTTCGGGATGGCTGCGCAGCCAGAGCCGCACCGCCCAGGGGCTGGTTTCCCCCTCACCCAGTTCGGCGATCAGGCGCGCCGCATGGGCGCCCTTCTCCACCGTAAAGAGCCGGGTCGGCCCCTTGTTGGTGAGCGTCTCTACCTGTTGCCATTTGTAATGTACATAGCCCCCGGCAGCGGCTACCGTCAGTGCCGCCCCCGCGAGCAGGGTGTAAAGCCGATTAAACTTCAATGACCAAACGCTCCTGTAAACGGCGACTCAATACCGCTGGGGGATAGTGAATATCCTCGATGCCATTGACCGGCACGATCCCCATCAGGGTATTGGTGAGCCACACCTCTTCCGCCTGCCATAGTGACTCCAGCGGAGCCTCTACCACACGCAACTCAATACTCATCTGTTTCAACATCGCCATCACCTGGCGACGCATGATGCCATCGACACCACCGCGGGCGAGATCGGGCGTAAACACCGTCTTGCCCCGACGCCAAAACAGATTGGCACTGACCCCTTCAATCAGAAAACCGCGACTGTTAAGCACTATCCCTTCGACTGCATTTCGGCTGACAAGTTCGCTTTTCAGCAATACCTGCTCCAGACGATTCAAGGTTTTAAGCCCGGCCAGCATGGGGGCATCACCGATCCGCTGGCGGCACACCACCATCTCGATCCCCTCCTGTTGCCACTGGCCATAGTGAGTGGGAAATGGCGCCAGAGTGACAATCCGGGTTGTGTGCTGACATCCGCTGCCGTCATAGCCCCGCCCCCCCTCGCCGCGGGTCAGGATCACCTTGGCCACGCATTGTGGCTGCTCGGCCACCATCTCTTCAACCTCCCGGGTCAAGAGATCCCAGTCCGGTTCAACCAATCCCAGCCGGCTATTGGTCTGTTGCAGTCGAGCCAGATGCGCTGGCCACAGCAATACCTGTCCTTCTCTCACCGCCATGGTGGTGAAATGACCGTCACTATAAGCCAGCCCCCGATCATGGGCCGAGATGGTATCAAGCTTCACGCCATTGATAAGCAAAGGGATCCCTCCGATAAAAAAGGCCCGATACCGGCAGTATCGGGCCTGTGTCTTTGCCCTGCGGCAAATTATACGCGTTTGAAGATCAGTGAGCCATTGGTGCCGCCAAAACCAAACGAGTTGGAAAGGGCGTACTCGAAGCTGCCTGGCTTGGCCACATGGGGCACCAGATCCAGATCGCACTCATCATCCGGGTTGTCCAGGTTGATGGTGGGTGGAGCCACCTGATCACGCAGAGCCAACACAGTGATGATCGCCTCGATGGCACCGGCTGCACCCAGCAGGTGGCCGGTCATGGACTTGGTGGAGCTGACCATCAGGGATTTGGCGTGCTCACCAAACACCGACTTCATGCCACGCAGCTCGGCCACATCACCCAGCGGGGTGGAGGTACCATGCGCGTTGATGTAACCAATCTGCTCGGGGGCAATGCCCGCATCCTTGATGGCATTTTTCATGGCGCGGGCGCCACCGTTGCCATCTGCAGGAGGCGCAGTCATGTGGTACGCGTCACCGCTCATGCCAAAACCGACCAGCTCGGCGTAGATCTTGGCGCCACGGGCCTTGGCGTGTTCGTACTCTTCCAGTACCAGTACACCGGCACCGTCACCCAGCACGAAACCATCGCGATCTTTATCCCACGGACGGCTCGCTTTTTGCGGCTCGTCGTTGCGGTTGGAGAGTGCCTTGGCGGCAGCGAAGCCACCCATCCCCATCGCGGTGGAGGCTTTCTCGGCGCCACCGGCGACCATCACATCGGCATCACCGTAAGCGATCATCCGACCCGCCATACCGATGGCATGGGTACCAGTGGTACAGGCGGTGGTCACAGCGATGTTCGGCCCTTGCAGACCTTTCATGATGGAAAGATGACCGGACACCATATTGATGATGGTGGACGGAACGAAGAAGGGACTGATCTTGCGCGGGCCGCCGTTGACCAAGCTTTCGTGGTTCTGTTCAATCAGACCCAGACCGCCGATACCGGAGCCAATCGCCACGCCGACACGTTCGGCATTCTCTTCATTGATGGTCAGCCCGGAATCATCCAGCGCCTGCATACCGGCCGCGATGCCGTATTGAATGAAGAGATCCATCTTGCGAGCGTCTTTACGGTTGATACCGTACTGCTCGGGATCGAAATCCTTGACCAGACCTGCGAAGCGGGTTGCAAACTCGCTGGCATCAAAGTGTTCGATAAGGGAAATGCCGCTCTGCCCGTTGAGCAGTGCTTGCCAGCTGGATTCGGCAGTGTTACCCACCGGGGAAAGCATCCCCAAGCCGGTCACCACGACTCTGCGTTTTGACACTGAGGTAGTCTCCGAGAGGTGTTTTGAAAAGGAACAAATACAAAAGAAGCGGCCCTTGGGCCGCTTCTTTCAGAACAGGAACTTATTCCTGATTAGCGGTGATGTAGTCGATAGCCGCTTGAACAGTGGTGATCTTCTCGGCTTCTTCATCAGGAATTTCGGTATCGAATTCTTCTTCCAGCGCCATTACCAGTTCAACGGTATCCAAAGAGTCAGCGCCCAGGTCGTCGACGAAGGAGGCAGCGTTCTTAACGTCTTCCTCTTTAACACCCAGTTGTTCGATGATGATTTTCTTTACGCGTTCTTCGATGTTGCTCATGACCTGAATTTTCCTTTAAAAATACGCTATTTGCGTCTGGTTGGGGTAGTTTATTCAATTGACGTGAGTTTGCAAGTAGCTTGCCGCTGGTCAAACCACGAAATGTGCCAAACTTCGGCGTACTATCGCAAATTTGAACAGATCTCACGACAAATTGATTACACCATGTACATCCCGCCATTAACATGCAGGGTTTCGCCGGTGATATAGGCTGCTTCATCAGAAGCCAAGAATACCACAGCTGCGGCAATTTCTTTTGGATCACCCAAACGGGCGGCAGGCACCTGACTCATGATGCCGGCACGTTGATCGTCATTCAGGGCACGGGTCATGTCGGTTTCGATGAAACCGGGAGCAACCGCGTTCACTGTGATACCACGGGATGCCACTTCCCGCGCCAACGATTTGGTAAAACCAACCAGACCGGCCTTGGCGGCAGCATAGTTGACCTGACCGGCATTGCCCATGGTTCCCACCACGGAGCCAATGCTGATGATGCGACCGTGACGTTTCTTCATCATGGCACGCAACACAGGTTTGCTCAGACGATAAAGCGAGGTCAGATTGGTATCGATGATCTCGTTCCACTCGTCATCTTTCATCCGCATCAACAGGTTGTCACGGGTGATCCCCGCGTTGTTGATCAGGATGTCGATGTCGCCAAAGCGCGCCTTGATGGCGGCGAAGACGGCTTCGATGGATTCCTGGCTGGTCACGTTCAGTGCCATGCCGCAACCATTGTCGCCCAGATAGGCGCTGATCGCCTCGGCACCGTTCTCACTGGTCGCCGTACCGACCACTTTCGCGCCACGGGCCACGAATGTTTCGGCAATCGCACGACCGATGCCACGACTGGCACCGGTCACCAACACAACCTTATCGGTAAAGCTCATTACTTGCTCCTGTTTACTTGATCTGGGCCAGCGCCTGCTCGAAAGAGACGGCATCGTTGGCGTGAATACCTTCCACGCGCTTGTCGATACGCTTGGCGAGCCCGGTCAACACTTTGCCCGGTCCCATCTCGATCTCGAGGGTAACCCCCTCGTTGGCCATCCGTTCGACAGTCTCGGTCCAACGAACCGGGCTGAACAGCTGACGTACCAGCGCTTGCTTGATGGCGGCCGGATCCTGTTCACAGGATACGTCGACATTATTGATGACAGCGATGGTTGGAACCTTGATCTCGATCCCGTCCAGCGCAGCTGCCAGTTTTTCTGCGGCAGGTTTCATCAACGCGCAGTGAGACGGTACGGAGACTGGCAGCGGCAACGCACGCTTGGCACCCGACTCTTTCATCAGCACGTTGGCGCGCTCAACGGCCTCTTTGTGACCGGCGATAACCACCTGGCCCGGAGAGTTGAAGTTGACCGGAGAGACCACCTGCCCTTCTGCCGCTTTTTCGCAGTTGGCGGCGATGGATTCGTTATCCAGGCCGATGATGGCCGCCATGGCGCCGGTGCCTTCCGGTACCGCTTCCTGCATGGCCAGACCACGCAGCTCGACCAGTTTGACCGCATCGGCAAAATCGAGTGCGCCGCTGCAAACCAGCGCGGAGTACTCACCCAGGCTGTGACCCGCCATCATGGCAGGCGTTGCCCCACCCTGCTGTTGCCACAGGCGCCACAGAGCGACAGAGGCTGTCAGCAGCGCAGGCTGAGTGCGCCAGGTTTTGTTCAGATCTTCAACCGGACCATCCATCACCAGGGCAAACAGGTCATAACCCAGCACCTGGCTCGCCTCGGCGAAGGTCTCCTTGATCACGGCATGTTGTTCGGCCAGCTCGGCTAGCATGCCTACGGACTGGGAACCTTGTCCCGGGAAGGCAATGGCAAATTGGGTCATCATTGATTCCTTTTAGATAAGACAAAAATGAAATCGGTGACGGAATGATGGAGACACCATCCCGCCGAAGATCAAAGGCGAACCAGCGCCGAGCCCCAGGCGAAACCGCCGCCAAAGGCCTCCAGCAGAACCAGCTGACCCGGTTTGATCCGGCCATCCCGCACCCCTTCGTCGAAGGCAACCGGAACAGAAGCGGCAGAGGTATTGCCGTGCTTGTCGAGGGTCAGTACCACTTTATCGAGGCTCATACCCAGCTTCTTGGCGGTGGCACTGATGATGCGGAAGTTGGCTTGATGCGGCACCAGCCAATCCAGCTCGCTCGGCTCGATACCGGCAGCGGCCAACGTTTCGGTTACGATCTCGCTCAGACGGGTGACTGCTACCTTGAAGACATCGTTGCCCTTCATATACATGTAGGCTTCGAGCTCGGCACCCGGCATGCCACGACGGGGATGAGGCAGCTTGAGCAGCTCGCCATAACGGCCATCGGCATGAAGATGGGTAGAGAGGATGCCCGGCGTCTCGCTGGCACCGACAATCACAGCCCCGGCCCCGTCACCAAACAGGATGATGGTGCCGCGATCTTGCGGATCGCACATGCGGGAGAGCACATCGGCCCCGACGACCAGCACATGGCGGGCGGCGCCGGATTTGACGAATTGATCGGCAATGGAGAGTGCGTAGGTGAAGCCTGCGCAAGCAGCAGCCACGTCAAAGGCAGGAATGCCCGGAACGCCGAGCAGCCCCTGCAGCTCGCAGGCGGCAGCCGGGAAGGCATTTTCAGCACTGGTGGTGGCCAGCACTATCATATCGAGATCGGCAGCGGTCAGGCCGGCTGCATCCAGGGCGCGCAGGGCGGCCTGGTAAGAGAGGGTGGCAACGGTTTCGTCAGCCCCGGCAATACGGCGCTCACGGATACCGGTGCGTTCCACGATCCACTCATCACTGGTCTCAACCATCTGCTCGAGATCGGCGTTAGTCCGCACTGAACTCGGCAGGTAGCTGCCAGTACCCAGAATTTTGCTATGCATAGAGTTCTTATAGATCCCTGTCAGAGAAGACAGCTTCAAGGCGATCTGCTATTTGCAGTGGAAGTTGATGTTTGGCCTCTTGTGCGGCCAGCAGGATCGCATTACACAGAGCGCGCCGTTCGGCCCGCCCATGACTTTTTACCACAATGCCGCGCAATCCTAACAGACTTGCTCCGTTATACTGGTCGGGGTTCAGGTAAGAAAAACGCCGTTTGAACATAAATCCGGCGATCCGGCCAAGAAAAGTGCGTTTCTTGCGGGGATATCCGGCCAGCTGAGCCATCATCCGCACCACCCCTTCTGCCGTCTTGAGGGAGACATTGCCGACAAAACCGTCGCAGACGATCACGTCGCTGTCGCCGCTGAAGATGCGATCCCCTTCGATGAACCCGACATAATTGAGTGCGGGACACTGACGCAACAATTCGGCGCTGTGGCGCACCAGATCGTTGCCCTTGATCTCCTCCTCGCCGATGTTGAGCAAGGCAACACGGGGTGATGCAATGCCTTCTACCTTTTCGGCCACGACGGAGCCCATCACCGCAAACTGCAGCAAGGTATCCGCATCGCAACTGACGTTGGCGCCTAGATCCAGCATCACGGTACGTTTGCCGCTCAATGTCGGCAGCGCCTTGATAAGGGCGGGTCTGTCTACCCCGGGCAGGGATTTGAGCACGCACTTGGCCATCGCCATCAACGCACCGGTATTGCCAGCACTGACGCAGGCATCGGCCTCACCGGCTTTCACCAGATTGAGTACCACCCGCATGGAGGAGTCTTTCAGAGTTCGCAGCGCCACGATCGGTTTATCACCCATGCCAACCACCTGGGATGCATGTACGAAACGAACGCGGGGATGATTCAGCAAGCCATGTTGCTGCAGCAGAGAGGAGGTCTGGTGGTGGTCACCGACCAGGATCAGTTTTAGCTGGGGTAAAAGAGACAGTGCCTGCACGGCGGCAGGCACTGTTTCCGAGGGGCCAATATCTCCCCCCATGATGTCTAGCGCGACAGTTTGCGTAGACAAAGGCAATCCTTAAGCGATTACCTTTTTACCGCGGTAGAAACCATCGGCAGTCACGTGGTGACGACGATGAATTTCGCCACTGGTCTGATCAACAGTCAGGGCAGCGGTGGTCAGCGCATCGTGGGAACGACGCATGCCACGCTTGGCACGGGTTTTACGGTTCTGTTGTACGGCCATTGTAGGCTAACTCCTAAATTCACTTACGTTTAAGCTCTTCAAGAACTGCAAAGGGATTCGGCCGCTCATCAGCAGGTTCGATTTCACCCCAGGTCATCTCCATGTTTCCTCTCGGGCAGGCATCCAGAGAATGCATTGCGACTTGAGGCAACGAGAGGATGAGTTCATCCTCCAGGATTTGATGAAGATCTATCTCGCCGTTTTCGTCCAACTCAATGGGCTCATAAGCTTCCGGCAGTTCTTCCTCGTTTGTCCTTTCGAACAGCGGAGTGTAGATAAATTCAGCTTCACAGAGGTGTTCGAATGTCTCTCCGCAACGTTGGCAAACCAGGTCAACCTTGGCATGGGCAGTGCCTTTCATAACGGTCAACTTCTGGACATCTTTGCCAAAGTGCAGTGATACATCGATATCACTCTGCAAGCCAGCGGTTGATTCCTCCAGCCTGGGCATCTGCGACTTTTCCACTATCCCGATGTAATCGAGCAGCTTCAAGGCACTACGGACTGGATCAACCTTAACGGGCAACTTCACCTTTTGCATAGGGCGCGAATAATATAGGTCCAACAACTGATAGTCAAAGGAAAAAGTCCTTACCGCCGATGATTTTAACGTCACAAGTCCCTAGAATGCCGGTACTCGCTTTCATCGGTACCTGATTATGCCACAGAATCTGATCCTCGCCTCAACTTCTCGCTATCGCAAAGCCCTGCTGGAGAAGCTCGGTTTCCCCTTTGAATGTGCCGCCCCCGATGTGGATGAGCGACCACTGGCTGGCGAATCCGCCGAGGCGCTGGTGGCCAGACTGGCTCGTGCCAAGGCAGATGCCATCGCCCAACATCGTGATCACGGCTTGATCATCGGCTCTGATCAGGTGTGTGTCTGCGATGGGTACATCCTCGGCAAACCGGGCACCATCGACAATGCCATCGCCCAGCTGATGGCGGCCCAGGGGCGCAGTGTCACCTTCTACACAGGCCTGTGCGTAGTGAATGCCGCAACCAATGAGGCTCATCAACTGGTGGAACCCTTCACTGTCCATTTTCGCAACCTCGATGAAGCCGCCATTCGCCGCTATGTAGAGGCAGAATTGCCACTAGATTGTGCTGGCAGCTTCAAATGTGAAGGTATGGGCATCGTGCTGTTCAAGGGGCTGGAGGGGCGCGATCCTAACGCCTTGATCGGTCTGCCACTGATCGGCCTGATCGAACTGCTGGAGCGCCACGGTATTGCCCTGCCCTGATTGCGGACGAATAGATAAGCTAGATCGAGGATATAAAAAGCCCGATCAATAGACCGGGCTTTTTATATCAATCATGTCCCGTCCTGAATATGGTTTACACCTTTCCTCCCAATAAATGGAGAACCGGATGGGACAAGGTGTGAAACGGACACAGCGCGATTACTCGCTGACTTTTAAACTGGCGCTGGTCGAGCAGATTGAAAAAGGCGAGCTCACCTAC